>JAZRPQ010000022.1:0-28233 GCA_045649325.1 Candidatus Nanosyncoccus sp. | reverse complement strand
TGGAGAACAAGCTCAGCAGGTGAACTCAAGGATAACACGAGCAGTAATAGTTATACAGCTCCATTTATGACTTGCTCTAATACTTATGGTGCTTGGTATAATTATGTAGCTGCCACCGCAAATACTATTAACACAGCAGATAATTCTACTGAAGCCGCTTACTCGGTCTGTCCTAGCGGTTGGAAACTGCCAAGCCACTCACAGATTTCCGCAGCGGCATCTAACAAAACAGCGTTTAGCCCAGTCGCAGGCGGCTACTACTACGGCGGTACGCTGTACGATACCGGGTATGGGCTCTGGTGGTCTAGCAACGCGAATGGGGGTACTAATCGCTGGGACTTGGAATACAATAGTTCCTACCTGTATACGGGCTACAATAGCCGCTACTACGGCTTCTACGTCCGGTGTGTCCGCAATTAGAGCTTCTATGATATAATAGGGCAAATGACATGGAAAAACGATCAGGTTTCGGAGGAAGAAACAGAACATATAATATATAGTGCTATCTCTGTAATGGGTGTAGAAGGAGACTTTGTAGAGATGGGATGCTATAAAGGTGATACTTCTCTAATGCTTGCAGAGGTTGTGGAAAAGTCTGTGGAAAACCCTAAGAAAAGATTGTGGATTTATGATTCCTTTGAAGGGTTGCCGGAAAAAACTGGTAGTGATGAATCAATACTTGGGAAAGACTTTGTGCCTGGGGCGCTGACGGTTTCAAAGAGAGAGGTGAAGGAAAGGTTTCTCCGGGCGGGGCTGAAAGTGCCGATAATTAAAAAGGCGTGGTTTGATGAGTTAACTTCTTCTGATATGCCCGAAAAAATCGCCTTTGCCTTCCTCGACGGAGATTTTTATGAGTCGATCAGAGATTCTTTGAAACTGGTGGGGCCACTGATGAGCGCTGGAGGGATGATTATTGTACATGACTATAACAACCCGGCTCTTCCGGGAGTGAAAAAAGCGGTGGACGAATTGATTGGCACTCGGGGGTTGCAGGTGCTAGATACCTGTGCTATAATAGAAGTCAAATAAGGAGTAATAGATATGGCGCTCAAACCATTAAACAAAAGAATTGTGGCGGTGGTGGAAAAGCCACTAGAAAAGACTAAATCGGGGATTCTTCTTGGCGAGGCGAAGGAAAAGCCGGCTTATGCGGTAGTGGAGTCGGTTGGTCCAGAAGTAAAAGGTGTGAAAAAGGGTGACAAAATTGTTTATAAAGAATATTCTACTACAGATATCAAGGTAGATGGCAAAGATTACATCATCGTAAACGAAGAAGATGTACTAGCGACTTTGTAAGATAATTAAAGGAGATTAAAATGGCAAAAAAGATTTATTACGAAGCGGAAGCTCGAGAGAAAGTGCTCTCTGGTGCAAAACAACTTTATGATGCAGTAAAAGTGACCTTTGGACCAAAGGGGCAGAATGTGATTATCGAGAAAGATTACGGTGCACCGGTGATTACGCATGATGGCGTGACGGTGGCTGAGGCGGTGGATCTGCCTTCTACTGAAGAAACGATGGGCGAGGCAGTGGGGGTCAGACTGATCAAATCTGCAGCGCAAAAGCTCAACAAGGTGGCAGGGGATGGTACTACTACGGTGACGGTGCTGACGTATAATATACTTGCGGAAGCAAATAAATTGATCGCAGCCGGAGTGAATCCAATGGAGCTAAGGCGCGGGATAGAGAAGGCTGGCGCAGAGATTGTGAAAGAGATCGAAAAAACAGCGGAGAAGATTGAGGGGAATTCGAAGAAGGTAGCTGAGGTTGCGACGATTTCGGCGGGTGATGCACAGATTGGTGAGCTGATCGCTGAAGTGATTTCTAAGATTGGTAAGGACGGCGTGGTAACGGTAGAAGCTGGACAAGGACTCGAGATGGAGAATGAGATCGTGGAAGGCTTTACCTACGATAAGGGGTATGCTTCGGCATTCTTTATCACGGACGTAAATCGGCAAGAAGCAGTGTTTGATAAGCCGCTTCTACTCGTGACCGACAAAAAGATTTCTTCGGCGAATGAGATTTTGCCACTGCTCGAAAAATGTGCACAGGCAGGCAAAAAAGATCTCGTAATCATTGCTGAGGAAGTGGAAGGCGAGGCCTTGTCGCTACTCGTACTGAATAAACTAAAGGGTGTGTTTAATTCCCTAGTGCTAAAGGCGCCATCATTTGGTGATAGACGTAAAGAAATCATGGAAGACATCGCAATCCTCACTGATGCGACGGTGGTGTCTGCTGATAAAGGCCTGAAACTAGAAGAGGCTGGTCTAGAAGTGCTAGGCTCGGCAGGAAAAGTGATCGCAACGAAAGATGAGACTACTATCGTCAAAGGCGCAGGAGCGAGAGCTGAGGTAGAGGCGAGGATTGAGCTAATTCATAATCTAGCAGAAAATGCAAAGTCTGATTACGAGAAAGAAGAGTTTGAAAAACGAGCAGCGGCGCTTTCTGGTAAGGTGGCAGTGATCAAGGTAGGTGGTGCGACCGAAACAGAGATTGATGAAAAGAAATTCCGTGTGGATGATGCGGTGGCGGCGACCAAAGCGGCACTATCTGAAGGTATTGTGACTGGTGGTGGGGTGACACTGGTGAACTTGGCATCTTCTCTTGATGCTTCGGATGATGGGACTAGGATTGTGAAGAATGCGCTCAAAGCTCCGTTTATTCATATCATGGAAAATGCTGGGCTAAATGCGCAGGCACTGCTTGCTCAGGTAGAGGCAGGGAAGCCTGGCTATGGGGTGAATGTGATGGTACCAGAAAAAGGTTTAGTAGATCTCAAAAAAGCAGGGGTGATTGATCCAGCCAAGGTGACAAAAGAAGCGGTAAAGAATGCGACTTCGATTGCGGCGACGGCGATTACGATGGGAGCTTTGATTTGCACAATTCCAGAAGAAAAATCTGCTGGCGGTGCTCCTGAGATGTATTAAAGCGCGTGTTACTGGTAAAATCTGGGGAAAAGTGGTAAAATAGGCTGAAGAGATAATACTAGTTAATATTTTGGAGTTAAAAAATGTCTGGACATAGTAAATGGGCAACAACGAAACGCCAGAAGGCGGTAGTGGATGCCAAGAGGGGGGCGCTTTTCACAAAGATTGGAAATCAGATTGCGATAGCAGCAAGAGCGGGGACGGATCCAAATATGAATCCGTCACTCGCGATGGTGCTGGAAAAAGCACGGCTTGCAAATATGCCAAAAGCAAATATTGAGCGGGCGATTGCTCGGGTGGCCGATAAGTCGGCGGCGGCTTTGATTGAAGAAGTATATGAAGCTTATGGGCCAGGGGGAGTGGGCATTATCATTGAAGTCGCGACAGATAATAAGAATCGGACAATGCCAGAAGTAAGGCATACGCTAGATAAAAACGGTGGACGGATGGCGGACCCGGGAAGCGTGATGTTCCAATTTACACGCAAAGGGGTGATTGAAATCTCTGAGAAGGGTGATGATGCGATGATGGCGGCGCTGGAGGCGGGAGCGTCTGACGTGGTGGATGAGGACGAATATACTGTAATATATACTGATTCGTCTGATTTGATGAAGGTAAGGCAGGCGCTAGTGGATGCGGGGATGACGGTAACTTCGGCAGAGCTTCAGTATGTACCAAACTCTTATGTGCCGGTAGAGGGAGAGAGCGCAGAAAAGCTAGAGAATCTGCTTTCGGCGATTGACGACCTTGATGATGTGACAAACGTCTATACTAATGCAGAATAGTGAAAAATGTGGTATAATAAATAGTGGAAGGGTGGCCGAGTGGTTTAAGGCACTGGTCTTGAAAACCAGCGTAGGCTCAAACCTACCGCGAGTTCGAATCTCGCCTCTTCCGCCAGTAAAATTTGCCCGCTCTAGAGAGCATTTTCTAGTTGGGATTTGAATCTCGCTACGCTCGATGCGAATCTCGCCTCTTCCGCCAAAATCGCCCATATGGGTGATTTTTTGATATAATGGGAGTATGAAGAGGTGTAAATATATTTTCGTGACTGGTGGGGTGTTGTCGGGTGTCGGTAAAGGTATCACGGCTGCAAGTATGGGGGCGATTTTAAAGGCTAAAGGGTTCCGGGTGACTATGCAAAAATGTGATCCGTATCTCAATGTAGATGCAGGGTTACTAAATCCAGTGGAGCATGGGGAATGCTTTGTGACTCATGATGGAGTGGAAACGGATCTGGACCTCGGGCATTATGAGAGATTTCTTGATTTTGAAACTTCGAAATATTCGATTACGCTGTCGGGGTCGATTTATAAAGAATTGATTGAGAGAGAACGAGCGGGGGGATTTCATGGCAAGACTGTGCAGCTGGTGCCACATTTTACGGATTTGGTACAAGAAAAGATTGCACTAGCTTCGAAAGATTCGGATGTGCATATTGTGGAAATTGGGGGGACGGTAGGAGACTATGAGGGGTTGCCGTTTGTGGAAGCGATTAGATTGTTTGCCAACAAAGTGGGGCGGCAAAATTGTTTGTACTTATCAGTAGTGTATGTGCCGTGGATTAATACTTCGAAGGAGCTCAAGACCAAGCCAGCGCAGAACGCTTTGAAAGACCTGCGTGGATTTGGGATTATTCCAGATATCGTATGTGTGAGGACGGAAAAGCCGTGCCCTAGGTCGATTTGTGAAAAAATCGCGGCGTTTTCGGGGATTTCGAGCGATGCAGTAGTAAATTTGCCAGATATTCATTCGGTGTATGATGTGCCGTTTAATGTACTGAAATCTGGGGTGTTAGATATTTTGAATGATTTTGTGAATGATGATTCTGAGCCGGATATGTCTAAGTGGGCGGATTTTTCGGCGTGGCGAGCGACAGACTTTAGTAAAACTGTGCACGTTGGATTGGTGGCAAAATATGTGGGGAATGAAGATACTTACATCTGTGTGACGGAAGCGCTCAAGGCGTCGGCGGCGCACAATAAAGTAAATCTAGATATTAAATGGGTAAATGCGGAAGATTTGGAAGAAAATCCAGCAGAGCAAATGTTGGAAGGGCTAGATGGAATTGTGGTGCCAGGCGGATTTGGCTCGCGTGGGGTGGAAGGCAAAATCAAGGCAGCAGACTATGCGCTGTCACATAATTTGCCATATCTAGGGCTATGCCTCGGGATGCAGGTAGCATGTATCGCGGCGGCTAGGCGAGGTGGCGCTAAGGACGCTAGCTCTGAAGAACTGGGCGCAAATGACAAGAACAATGTGATTTATATCATGGATGGTCAAAAGGGGAAAGAATCGACTGGTGGGACAATGAGGCTAGGAGACTATCCAGCTAAGCTAAAAAAAGGTACTCTCACCGCGGAGATTTATCGTGAAGAAGCGGAAGAATGTGGCGAATATATATACGGTACGAAAGTTCTAAAAAATGGAGATGTGAATGTGATTGAAAGACATCGCCACCGTTATGAAGTGAACCAGAAATTTTTACCAGAAATAAAGAAAGGTGGAATTGTTGTATCGGGGACTTCGCCGGATGGGAAGTTGGTAGAATTTATCGAGGCGCCGGAATGCGATTTCTTTGTGGCGACACAGGCGCATCCAGAGTTTAAATCGCGGCCGCTCGCGGTACATCCACTATTTTATCATTTTATTAAAAATATCAAGAAACGGGTAAAATAGAAAAAAATCAACTCTTATGGTATAATGACATTATGGACGAAAGGGAGATACAGAATAAAAGGCGCGACAATGAGGAACAGGCCACTCGTGAGCGTGCGAAAATCTTGGGTCTGACATACGTAGATGCAAGAGAGTTTGAAGATACAGTGCCATTGGTGAAAGGGCTTCTTGACGTAGAGCAGATGCATAAGGATTCGATTTTGCCGCTTTCTATGGGTGGCGATGAAAAGCATTATCAATTCTTGGTGACGAGTCAGACACCAAAATCAGTGATCGAGAAGATGCGTCAAGAATATCTAGATAAAGGTGAAAGAGCAGATTTCTTCTTAATTTCCCTGTCGGCGTATCGAGTGTTGATGCTGCGCTATGATCCACCAAAAGAAGTCAAATATAATGATATTAAGATTGCGGGTGAAGGCGACTCGGAGACGATTGCGTCAGTATCGAAGACGCTTGCTAGCGTGTCAACAGAAAAGGTATTTGACTTTTTGATCGAACAAGCAGATAAACTAGGGGCTTCGGATATCCATATTGAGAATTTGCGAGATGAAATCAGGATTCGGATGCGGGTAGATGGTTTACTGCATCCAGTAGCAAAGATCGACCGAGATAGATACAGAATTTTTATGGGAGAACTATCTTCTCGAGCAGATGTTTCGATGGCATCAAATAAGCCACAGTCTGGTCATATGCAAAAAGAAATCGTGAGAGGTAAATCGTCACACTTGCTCAATATCCGTGTAGAGACAATTCCGACGATGTATGGGCAAGATGCGGTGTTACGTCTCTTCAACTTCGATGAATCGCTTCTAAACTTGGATCTTTTAGGTCTTTCGGATGATGAACTGGCTCAGATCAAAGAAGTAGTTTCGCACCCGCGAGGATTGGTATTAATGGTGGGACCTACCGGTTCTGGTAAGTCGACGACTCTGTACTCGATTTTGAATGCTCTCAATACAACCGATAGAAAGATTATCACTCTAGAGGACCCGATTGAATATGGAATTACAGGGATTTCACAGATACCGATTCATACTAATGATGGCGGGTCTTTTGCTGAGGGGTTACGCTCGGTGCTTCGTCTAGACCCAGATGTAGTGATGGTTGGTGAGATTCGTGATGCGGATACGGCGAAGACGGCGATCCAAGCTTCGATTACGGGGCATTTGGTGCTTTCGTCGTTTCATGCTAATTCGACAAGTGCGGCGTTTTCGAGAATGATTGACCTTATCGGTGTGAACCCGATTTTCTCGTCGTCGATTCGGTTGGTAATTGCGCAGAGATTGGTGCGAAAGCTCTCTAATTCTAAGAAAGCACGACGCATCACAGAAGCAGAGGCTAAGTATATCCGTAAAGTGCTAACTGGAGTAAGTCCAAAGTGGTTTAAGGGAATCAAGGATGCGAGCGAGGCTTTAGCTACTCGTGGAAGTGGGCCAGTATTTAATGATACGGCGATGACAGCAACAAAATTAGACAAAGCGCTAGAAGCGATGGATGGAAATGCGGTACTTTCTGAGTCGGATCTGGAAGATTTTGACTTTAGTAACTTAGTATTATACGATCCAATGCCGACTGCTAAGGATCCGTTTGGTTATAATGGCCGGATGGTTCTAATGGAACAGCTAATTGTCTCAGATGATATACAAGCATTTATTCGTGGTGATGTAACAGACATTAATGCTGAGGATATTGAAAAGGTTGCTAAGGGCAACGGTATGCTAACGCTAGAACAAAAAGGAGTGCTAGCAGCACTCAGAGGTGAAACAACCCTAGCTGAAGTATCTAGGGTGATATAAGATTGGTAGGGCAGGTTGGAATCGAACCAGCATTGTATCCTTAGAGGGGATATGTCCTATCCGTTGAACGACTGCCCCATACTTATATATTATACACTATTTTTCTGGTTTTCTCAACTTATAATAAATCGAAGGGGCGAAGCGAATTGGTGCGAGAGCTTCCTGGGCGGTGTTTTCCATTTTGACGAGACCTTTGGTTCTAAAAATCTTTTTTAAGGTCTTGCTTCGGAAGTTGGAAACAGAGAGAACCTTCTCTTGTTTGAAGCCGATGCGCTTGAAAAGCTCTTCGACATACTTAGGATGATAATTATAAAAACCAGTTTCACAAATCTCAGTGTAGTTGGATGGCTCTTTGCTCCAAGGGTTTTCTTTGGAACGGAAGGTAACGTAGCGAGCCATTTTTGGCAAGGTGCGTTTGTTAGCAACTTCGATAACAGCAACACCACCAGGTTTCAAGACGCGGTAGAGTTCTTCTAAAGCTTCGTCGAGATGCTCCAAATGGTGAGTGACGCGTACCATCATGAGGCCGTCTAATTCGTTGTCACGGAAAGGAAGTTTGTAAATATCGCCGGCTTTGGTGTCTAGTTTATCGCCGTAGATTTCTTTGGCTTGTTCGAGCTCAGATTTGGAATAGTCAAAAAGATAGACTTTGCGAGCACGTTTTAAGTATTCATTAGCAAGACGACCATAACCGCCGCCAATATCGGCGAATTTTTCCATGCGTTTTGGTAATAACTTTCTGATGGCCATGCGGTCGGCCTGATCTTCGTATTCGCGATCGGCATCTTCCCAGAAAATTTTCTTGTAATCGTATCCGTTATAGTCTGAAACTACTTTATTTGCCATATCATTATTATAGCATACATCTCTTATATATAAAATATAAGTGGTTTTCATCGCCGTTGCAAGCAAGAGGCTTAGAAAACCACTTATATTTTATATTAACCATATTTATAAGTAAGAGTCTCTGGAATTCACTTTATTTTCTTTATATAGACTGTGTCTTAATAATGAATTTGACGGATTTGGCGCTTTCGCTATCAAAGTTCTTGTAGCTTCCGGCGGCGGTGACGGTGGCGCGGAGGTTTTTTAGGAAATTGCTCAAATCTTTTTCAGCGAAGCTGACGAGTTTGTCAATGCCGGCGGTTTTAAAAGTGGTGAGGCCGTTTTTTAGGGTGACGGAGCCAGTGTAGAGTTCTTCGGCGCCGTTTGCGGCAAGAGCGACTGCGTCAGTATAGGCGATAATGCCGCTATTTAATTCAATAACGTTTTTGATGCCGATTAGAATTTTGGTGGTGGTGTCAAATAGGCCTAAGATAACGGTTTTTTGTTTTTCTGGGAGGTTGGACTCGTCTAAGTATTGTTTGACGGTTTCTTTGTATTCAGTAACTTTGCTGGTTAAATCGTCAAAAATGGTTTGGTAGTTTTCGATGGTAAATTTGTCGTATTCGGTGGCAACATCAAAAGAATGGAGAGTGTCGAGTGCGTCGTTTGCGACATTTAGAATTGTATTGATGAGAGTATTGGCGCCATTTTGTATTTCGCTATTATGTGTGACGATTTGGTTTAAACCATCAGATAATTGTTTGATACCATTTGAAAGTTGACTGGTGCCGCTAATGATTTGATCGAATGCATTGGATAATTCACAGACGGAATTGATCAGGCTATCGATGCTAGTTAGTTTGGAGACGTCAAGGTCGGCAAAGATTTCGTTGAGGAGTATGGTATAAGTATTGCCGAGTTTGAAATTAGTAGTGTCGGCTTCGAGCGCAAAGGAATCTGGCAAAAAATCGGTGCCAAGGTTCTCGTTGAGGCCGAGAGTAGCATAACCGGTGATGATATAATTGTCGGTGGTTTCGGTGACGACTTTGCCGTTTGTGAGTTTGAGATTAGAAAAGTTTGTACGATCTAAAGTTAGACCGGTGACTGCGAGGAAAGGCACAAATTGGTTTTGGAATTTGACAGTAGGGGTCATTTGGTAAACGATTTTGATGTGGCCGGATTTGCCTGATAATTCTGGGGCGGAAATTTCGGCGCCGTCTAGATAATAAGTAGTTTTAAAAGTGAATGGTAAGTCTTTGTTACCAGTATAAAGAGTGTTGCCAATGAATTTGCTTTTAATTTCGCCAGAGGCATCAGTAATGACATAGACGGTTTCGTCTTTTGAGGTGCTGATTTTGGTTGGAGTTTCTAAAGTAGAGGTTGCAGCGATTAGACCAGTTTGAGGCTCTTCTGCGCTGGCGTTATTTAAAACGACGGCGGTGGTGCTACCTAAAATACAGGTGGCGATAAGACTTGAAATAATAATTTGTTTTTTCATATAACTCCTTTACTTAACTTTTTTGACTAATTTTTTCATATCGAGAGTGGTGCGAATAATGACTGGATCGGCTAGAATCAGCATAGGGGCGAGGAAGACTGGTACAGTAACGATAGAGATGATAGCGCCGCGAGCCATCAAGAGGCACATCGAGCTAATCATGTCGGCACGAGAGTAGATGGCGACGCCGATGGTGGCAGCAAATAAGACTGAACCAGAGACGATGATGGAAGGAATGGAGGTTTTGAGTGCAATAACGGCAGCGGCTTTTTTGTCGTGATCGCTCAACCGTTCGCTTTTGTAGCGGCTGGTCATGAGGATTGCGTAGTCAATAGTGGCGCCGAGCTGGATGGTGCTGATGCAAATTGGTGTAATGAAGGAGAGCCGCTGACCGGTGTAGAAGCTGAGACCGAGATTGATGAAAATGGCAGATTCGATGACGGCGATAAGAATGAATGGAAGAGAGATGCTTCTGGTGGTGATGGCAATGATGATAAAAATAGCGACGATAGAAATAGTGTTGACGACCTGGAAATCGACAGAAGTAAGGTTGATCATGTCTTGAGTAGAGGAGGACTCGCTGACAAGGAGAGCATGAGAGTCGTATTTTTTGATGACACTATTGATGCTTTTGATTTGCTCGGCGATTTCTTCTGAGGCAGTTTTGTATTCTGAGACAAGGAGAGATAATTCCCATTTGTCGCTTCTTGCGATATTGACAACTTCGTCAGGTAAGGCCGAAAGAGGGATGCGGTCTCCGAGTAAGGCCTCGAGATTTAAGACGTTTTTGATGCCAGAAATGTTTTGGAGTTCTCTAGAAAGATTGAGCGCTTCTTCTTGGGTGAGGCTGGACGAAGTTAGAATCATATGGACGTTGGCCATGCCGAAAGTTTCGCTGAGCTTTTTGTTGGCGACGGCGAAATCCATGTCGGATGGAAGACTGTCGGCGATGGTATAGTAAACATCGTCGTTGGTTTTTTGGTAGCCAAAGATGGCTGGCGGGAGTATAGCTACAAAAATAATGAGAAGAGCAGGAACCAATTTGACGATGCCACGGCTTAGTTTGGTGAAGTCTGGTAGGAGGCTTTTATGATCTAGTTTTTCGAGGATATTTTTGAAAATTAAAATGAGGGCCGGAAGGACGGTAACTGAACCGATAACGCCGAGGATGACGCCTTTGGCCATGACGAGACCGAGATCGAGGCCGAGTCCAAAGGTCATAAAGCAGAGAGCAATGAAACCGGCGACAGTAGTGGCAGAACCACCAAAAACGGAACTCATGGCATCTTTTATAGCGTTTTCCATGGCGCGTTCGTGATTGTGTTCTTTTGACAAGTGTTCACGATAAGCGTGCCAGAGGAAAATCGAGTAATCCATAGTGACGGCGAGTTGCAAAATGGCAGAAAGAGCTTTGGTGATATAGGAAATTTCGCCGAAGATGATATTACTGCCGAGGTTGATTAAAATCATAATGCCGATGCTAGCAAGGAAAATAAACGGGGCGAGCCAGTTGTCGAGAAAAGCGAGCATAACAATAAGCGCTAGAGAAACAGCAACAACTACGTAGAGGACTTCTTCGGAATTGCTGAGATATTTGAGATCGGCAGAGAAGGCGGACATGCCAGAAATATAAGCGTGGCCGTCGGCTATAGCTTTTAGATTGACAATGGCTTCTAAGGTCTCGTCGGCTGAAGTAGAAGTGTCAAAAAATATGGCAATGATGGATTCATTGCCTTTTTGAAATTTGTCATAAAACTCAGAAGGGATAATTTGGGTGGGGATGTTACTACTGTATAGATCGCCAAAACCGATAACGGTATCGACGTGACTAACGGTTCTGAATTTTTCTTCTAGTTTGGCTTGTTCGGATTCTGGTAAATCTTTGACAATAACTAAAGTAAATGCACCTTTATGAAAACTCTCTAGGAGTTCCTTTTGCCCTTGGACGGTCTCCATGCTGTCAGGGAGATAGGAAAGCATATCGTAGTTGACGCGAGTATTGAAAAAGCCAATAAGAGAAGGTACTAGCAAAATAATTGCGAGCGCTAAAATGAACTTCCGGTATTTGACGATGAATTTACCCATATAGCCAACCTTAATTGGTGTCATTGTAACACATTTTGTGATAAAATGAAAACATGAGCAAGATGAAAGGCGGCAAAGCTTTGGGGCGGGCAGCACTAGGTTTTTTGTTTTTGGCTCTAATGGGCCTACAGCCGATGAGGGTAATCGCGGCGGGGTCGCTTAGCGAGAAGGAGCTGAATTTGCGTGCACAGAACAGTGTGTTTTTTTATGATCCATATGATTGTGAAGAAGGAACGACTAAAATGGGCGAAAGTCCGAATGGAACGTTTTCTGGGGAGGAAGTATGGGATGGAAATTGTTCGAGCATGACGGCGGCGCGAGCGGCTTGGTTGAGTAAATATGTGGATGCGTTGCAGTCGACGGCGTCAAAAAATGGGATACCATGGGAGTTAATAGCGGGGCAAACATTCCAGGAATCTGGAGGCGGGAAACAGGAAGCTTGTGATTATAATCCATTAGGGTTAAAAGCTGGAGGCGGACAGGCTAGATGCGCGAATGGTTTTGCTAAATTTAATAGTTATAATGAGGCCTTTCAATATTATATGGATAGTATAATTCCGATTAGGAATTTGAAAAACAAATATCCAAATGATCCGTATTCTGCGGTGTCTTATATTCAATATGGTTCTTCGTCGGCTTATGCTTCGTGCGATAGCGAAAGCTATTCGCAATGTGTGGGGCATATGGGGGAACCGACTCCGGGATATGTGAATAGTGTATCTTCGATTATCTGCGGTATTCAAAAATGGGCAATGAGTGAGGGGATTGCTATTTCGGGAGTTTCGTGGAGTGATTATATTGCGAACTCCAAATCTAATTCTAATTCTACTTCTGATTCGACTAAGGATGAAGTGACGGTGGTAGAGGAAGAAGTCGAACTCGAAAACGGAACAGGCGCAGGGTATTGTGGCAAGAATGGATGGGTGGGGTATGATAGTGATTTAGAGGATAATGAAAAAGATACAGACTCGGAAGAGGATGCGGGCGATTTGGCGGAGCTGGTAAAAAAATGGGCATGGCCGACTTATCACAAGCCAGTTTATACTAAAAGGATGCCGGACTATGCTGAATATATAGATAATGTGGCTACGTATAAAGGCGCTAGTAATGGTGTGGACTGTGGGGCGTTTGTGGCAAATATTATGAAAGCAAGTGGATGGGATACGAATTACGTACAGAGTGGTACTAGCTCGCAAATGTCTTATCTCAAAAATAATTGGCAGAGAGTTGATGAAGGGTCGCTCAAGCTTGGTGATGTAGGGATTAGAACTGGACACGTGATTTTGTATGTGGGGAATATTTCGGGTTTTGAATCTAACACGGCGTCGGCTTCGCAATCGGAACGAGCTCCGATGGCGGGGGCAGATAGAGATTTAAGTAGATATACTTGGTATAGGAGGCCTTGATGAAAGAATTTTGGAAAAATTTAAAAAATTGGCAAAAGGGTGGAGTGATTTTTGTCGCTTTGCTTATGGTTGCGGTTGCGGTGATTCTGGTGGTGGTTCTAACAAATAATGATCCAAAAATAAAATTGGAATTTGCTAGTAGTAATAATATTCCGGCGAGTGAACTTAAAAAAGTTCGTCAAAGACTTTGGAATGTAGTGAAAGACAATACAAAAGATTTTGATGATTCAGTGGTGTATGTGGGGAAAGTTCGAGACTATAAAGAGACTCCTGAAGATAATGATACGGTGGCAGATTTTGTGGTGAATTTTGATGAACTTAAGCAATCATACCAAGTGATGGTGACGTGGCCGGAACGCGATAAAGAGTCTCCGAATGTGGTGATCTCTTGTGCTTTGATGGACGGAGATTATCCGGAAACACCTTGTGTGACGGAAGTAAACTCTACTGATAATATCATGGACTATTTGCCATATATAGGAAAGACTGAGTCGGGTAGTGATTATAAGGTATCAGGGAAATATAGTGGTGGAGAGTTGTATTTAGAAATAAAAACAAATGGCGACATCGATGAGGCAGTTGTAGCTGCAAAAAAGTGGATGAGCTCAATTGGGTTTAATCCGGATGATTATTTGCTATACGCGGCAGTAGGAAAATATATTCAACTAAATCATAGTACTACGGCTGACTTAAATGTGAACGAAAAATTGCCATATTTTGTGCCAAATGTTTTTTATGTTTATCCAGTGGTAGATGAGAATGGGAGTGTAAAATTTATCAAAGCGGATCTTCCTGGATGCACGGATTATCAAACGGATTCGGCAGAAGAACAAGTAAGAAATTATTTGAATAATAATGGAATTTCCTATCCGGTAGAATTTGAGTATTGTGTGAATTAACTAAGCAAAAAATCTAAGAGCATTTTGGCGGTGAAAAAGCCGGCGAGCTCGTCGTCATTGTTTAAAACGAGAAAATAATAAGAATTGGTGCGTTCGATCTCGGTGACGGCATGTTCTAATGAATCGGTGATGTGTAAATACGAAACAGTTTTGTCCATATATTTTTCGGCGCGGTCGGTCTTTTTGACTTCGAGAGCGTTCAAGGCTTCGGTATGAATGACGCCTTTGACATGGTTTTTGTTGTCTACGACTGGAAAATTAGTGAAGCCAGATTTGTACAATTTGTCGAGCATGAGGGGGCCGAGTAAATCTTTGCTGTTGACGAAGACCATTTCGGATTTTTCAACCATGAGGTCGGCAACGATACGGGTGTCAAAACTCATGACGGCAGAGATGCGGGCGCGGTCTTTTTTGCTCAAAACATCAAGTGGAGTGCGTTTGATGACGCCGATAAAATCCTGGATGGTTTTAGGAACATAAGGTTCTGGTTTTGGAGGAACAACTGGGGGTTTTGCTGGTACGTCATAACTATGATCGGAATTTTTAATGTCGGTAATTTTTGATAAAAACTCTCTTAGCATGCTATAATAATTATAGCACAAAGGAGTAATATGATAAAAACAAGAGGTTTTTCTAAGGCGGGAGTGACGATTTTTATTATGGTGTTGGCTTGTATAATACTGGCGACTTGTCTTGTGATTGAAGGTAATAACAAAGCCACAGATTTCACTAAATACGATTTTTATTCGGTGATCGAACCGGATGAACATAATGGAAACATTGGCGACCACGTAAAGACGGATAAGGACGGAACCTATACTGGCACACCGGTTTATGTGTTTGAGTATGCGGACTTTCAATGTCCTGGTTGTGCATCACTAAATAAAAAAGTGAATGAAGCGGTGGATGCGCTAGATGGGAAGCTCGCTGTAGTATATCGGAACTATTTGCTATCTTATCACTCAAATGCGACAGCGGCGGCGTCGGCAGCGGAAGCGGCGGGGCTGCAAGGATATTGGAAAGAATACGGAGATTTGCTATTTGCTAACCAGAGTGAGTGGCAATATCTGACTGGATCGGAGAGGACGACAACGTTTGAAAAGTATTTCATTGAAGTAGCTGGAGAAAAAGCGGATATGGATAAATTCCGAAGTGACATGGCTTCGGACGCAGTGTCAAAGAAGCTGAGTTTCGACATGGGGATTGGCAAGCGAATAAGTATAAGTGGTACGCCGGCGTTTTATGTAGACGGTCAGTTTATAGCTTGGAGTTCGCAGGAAGGTGGTTCGGTAACAATCGATGGAAAAACTATCACTTGGGACTCAGCGCTGACTGGATCTGACCTTGTACATATTTTAGAAAAAATTGTAGAAGCAAAGCTCGGTAAATAAGCAGATTAAATTTCGATAAATTCTTGCCATTCTGCAGGAGCAATTTTGGTTTTTTGCTCTTTATGTTTAGGTTTTTTGATACGCATGGTATCTATTCTATCAAAAAAAATGGGGCTTTGCAAGCAAAAAACATTTGGAAATTTCTTTTTGATTTTTTATGGTAAAGATGATATAATTACTTTTATGATTAGGAGTTCTAAATTATCTGAATATTTGGGCAAAGAAGTAGAGGTGGCTGGTTGGGTGAATTCGAGGCGCGACCATGGTGGATTAATTTTTATTGACTTGAGGGATTTTGATGGAATCATTCAATTAGTGGTGACACCAGAAACTAAAGAAGCTTTTGAATTAGCAGAGACGGTGAGAGACGAGTTCGTTCTTTTAGCTCGCGGTGTGATGAGAAAACGGGAGCCAGAACTTATTAATCCAAATATTCCGACTGGTGAGATTGAGCTAGTAGTGTCAGAGTTAAAGCTATTAAACCGAAGTGAACCTTTGCCAGTAAATACACATGATGATGGTGATGCTTCTTCGGAGGAGATGCGACTAAAGTATCGATATCTAGATCTTCGTCGGCCAAAGATGCAGAAGAGACTGAAGCGTCGTTCGGAATATTACAGGGTAGTGCGTGATTATATGTATGAGCATGGATTTACGGAGATTACGACGCCGATTTTGGCAAATTCATCGCCGGAAGGTGCAAGAGATTTTCTTGTGCCGAGTCGGCTTCATCCTGGGAAATTTTATGCTTTGCCACAGGCGCCACAACAGTTCAAACAGCTTTTGATGGTGGGTGGAGTAGAAAAGTATTTTCAGATTGCACCGTGTTTTCGTGATGAGGACCCGCGGGCGGATAGACTATACGGAGATTTTTATCAATTGGATTTTGAAATGTCGTTTGTGGATGACGGGGAAATGGTGCGAAAAGAGATTGAACCTTTGTATCTGAAATTGGTGACGGAGTTTGCTGGGAAAAAGTTGGTTTGTAGAAGCGAGATTGCAAAAGCATATATTGTTGAGGACGGAATAGTGCCTAGACTTCCGTATGAAGTGGCGATGAACAATTATGGTGTGGATAAACCAGATCTTCGCTATGGGATGGAACTAGTTGACCTTACGGATGTGTTCTCAGAAACGGACTTCAAAGTATTTAAGCAGCCATGTGTGAAAGCTTTGTGCGTGAAAGGTGGGGCGGAATTAACTCGGCGCGAGATTGATGAGTTTACGGAAAAGGCACGTAAGCTTGGTGCTGGTGGGCTTGCATATATATTATATAGTGACGGGGAAGAAAAATCGCCAATTCTTAAATTTATGAGTGAGGCAGAGATTGGTGCGGTGCGCGAAAGAATGGGGGCTACTGATGGGGATGCAGTGTTCTTTGGGGCAGATACATGCGACTTGGTAAATAAAGTGCTCGGACAACTGAGGATTTTATTTGCAGATAGGTTTGGGTTGAAAAAATCGGATGAAGTGGCGCTGACTTGGGTAATAGATTTTCCATTTTATGAATGGGATGAGACCAGAAAGAAAATCGATTTTGGACATAATCCGTTTTCGATGCCAAAGGGTGGACTTTCTGCTCTTGAAGCGGCTAAGACCGATGCTCTTAAATTAGCAATTAAGGCTGATCAGTATGATATGGTGATGAATGGGTACGAATGTGCGTCGGGCGCAGTAAGAAATTATAATCCAGAGATTATGTATAAAGTGTTTAATATTTTGGGTTATAACAATGAATATGTGGAGGCAAGATTTGGTGGAATGCTGAATGCCTTTAAGTTTGGCGCGCCACCACATGCTGGTTGTGCACCGGGGCTTGATAGGATTTTTATGATTTTAGAAGACGAAGATAATATTCGTGATGTGGTGGCATTTCCAAAGAACGGAAATGGTGTAGATTTGATGATGGACTCGCCGTCTATTGTGGATGCAGAACAACTTGACGAGGCGCATCTTGCGATTTTGCCAGAAGAGGATTAGGTAAAAATGAAAGTTTTCGTGGATGGGGAAAATTTTCGACAGAATTTGACGAGAGAATTAATCGAAAAACAATGTATCAAAAACTACGATACTTTGTATAAGTATGACGTGGTAGGGTTAATCCGAGAAGCTTTGCAGGTAGATGATTTGGAAATTTGGTATTATGCTTCTGAAGTAAAAATGCCAAAAGACTATGAGCCAGAACCGGCGATAGTAAAACAAATGCGAAAGATTGAGAAAAAGGCAGCGCGATGGATACCGATATTGAAAGAACAAGGTATTAGGTATATACGAGCAGGAAATTTGAAGCCAAAAATGGCTAAGCCATGTAGAAACTGTGGTCTAGAAGAAGAGATATTGCAAGAAAAAGGAGTAGATGTGAGGATGGCCCTAGATATTTTTGAGGAGTGTCTGAATCCAAACTCTGATGAAATAGCAGTGATTTCTTCGGATGTGGATCTTTGTCCGGTATATCAAAAAGCACGGAGGCATTGGACGAAAGTGAGGTATATTTGCTTTTCGGATAGAGTAAATAAGGCAGTGAGTTCGGCGTGTTATAAAACAATGATGATTAGACCGACGATGATTAAAAGGCATTTTGAGGGAGTGCTGGTAGCTGGAGAGGGTGAACTCGAGAATGGGCTTTCGACGGATGATTATGTGGATGAAAATTAGTGGTATAATATAGATAGAATTTTACTGCTAGAATTGAGATGGAAAAATATAAAAGAAATCGGATAATATTGTTTGGTGGCGGGATGGCTGTTTTGGTTTTGATTTTGGCGATTTCGTTAGGGTTTTTGATCCATGGACGAATTTATTCGGCTGAGCTAGAGATTATGGTGGCGCCGATGATTTCTAAAGTGAAATTGGGAGATATGGAATTTCCGCCTTCAGGGAATTTTAAAATGAAACCAGGTGAATATACGGTAGAGATTGAAGCAGAAGGATTTGAAACAAAGACAGGAAAAATTTCTTTGAAAGCGGATACTAAATCGGAGCTTAGTCTGTATCTAATTTCTAATAGTGAATCTACGGCAAATTGGTACGAAACGCATGCAGGGGACGCTTTGATTGTGGGGGAGATTGAAAATGCGGAAGCTTTGAAACGAGTAAATGCGTTACTTGAAAAAGAGCCGGTCTTGAAACAGTTGCCGGTAACGGTAGAATATTATTCAGGCGATTATAGTGAATATACAAAATATATAATAAGTTATGGACTGGATGACAGTAATAGAGGATTTTATTTTATTATGAAAGATTATACCAATGCGGGTGTTTCTTCTGCAATCTCTAAACTTACGGAAATGGGGATGGACATGACAGGGGTGGAACTTAGATATGAAGATTTGTCGGGCGATAGTCTAGGGGGACATGCGGAATAAAAAAATGGTCAGGGTGATCGGACTTGACCCGACGACCTCGGCGTCCCGAACGCCGCGCGCTACCAGCTGCGCCACACCCTGAAAAAATGGTCTGGGTGACAGGACTTGAACCTGCGACCTCGACTTCCCAAAAGTCGCGCGCTACCAACTGTGCTACACCCAGACGGATTAACAATGTGCTTCTACTCTGGACCTCGACTTCCCAAAAGTCGCGACGCTTATAACTGTGCTACACCCAGATCTACTATATATTATAGCACATTTTTATAAAAAATAGGGAGATTTATGATAGAATAATATATATAAAAGGAGAAACCAGTGGCAAGTGAAAATCCCAAAAATTCGGTAAATGGTAAGGGTGGCAATAATGTGATGAATCGTTCTAATATGATTCGGAGTGCGCTGTTTACGGTAGTATTAATTTGTCTTTCGGCGATGTTGATTGTGAATTGGACTAATAATGGGCCAAAGAAGGTGGAAGTACCTTTTTCGGAAGTGGTAAAAAGAGCGAATGATGCGAATGGTGATATCGCCAAAATCACTGTGACTGGGGATACGCTAGATATTACTTTGAAAGGTAAAGACCAACCGACAGAGACTTCTAGAAAAGATAGTTCGGGGACTTTGTATGAACAAGGAATAATTAACCACTGTGAGGATTTAGAAGGCGATGAGTTAAAAAAGTGTAATGAAACTTATCCTGTGATTGAATACAAAGAAAATGTTAATACTTGGGGGATTGTGCTTGACGTGGGGTTGACGATATTGCCGATTATTGCGATTGTAATTTTCTTGTCGTGGATGATGAAGCAAGCTACGGCGGCAAATAGCCAGTCGCTTTCGTTTGGTAAATCTAGAGCTAAACTTTATGGTCCAGACAAAAAGAAAGTGACCTTTAAGGATGTGGCGGGGAACGAATCCGCGAAGCAAGATTTGACGGAAATTGTAGATTTTTTGAAAAATCCAAAGAAATACGAAAAATTGGGCGCAAAGATTCCGCGTGGCGTACTGCTGGCTGGTGATCCGGGGACTGGTAAAACTTTGATGGCGAGAGCAGTAGCGGGGGAAGCCGATGTACCGTTCTTTTCGATTTCGGGTTCGGAATTTGCGGAAATGTTTGTGGGGGTAGGTGCGTCTCGTGTGCGAGATTTGTTCTCTAAGGCAAAGAAAAATGCACCGTCTATTATCTTTATCGATGAGATTGACGCGGTAGCACACAAGCGTGATGCGAGAGGCGGAGCAGGGCGAGAAGATGAACAGACTTTGAACCAGATTCTTGTGGAAATGGATGGGTTTGATAATGATTCGGGGGTGATTGTGATGGCCGCGACTAACCGAGTAGATATGCTAGATAAAGCTTTGCTTCGACCTGGGCGGTTTGATCGACATGTGAATGTAGCTTTGCCGGAGAGAAAAGATCGTTTGGAGATACTAAAAGTTCATTTTAAAGGCAAACCGGTATCTTCGGATGTAGATTTGGAAGCTTTAGCCAAGAAAACGGCTGGCTCGTCTGGGGCAGATCTTGCAAATATAGCAAACGAAGCGGCGATTACGGCGGCGCGTGAGGGGCATAAAGCGATTTCGAATGCCGATCTTACATCGGCCTTTGAGAGAGTAGCGATTGGTCCAGAGCGAAAGAGCAAAGTAATGAACGAAAAAGAGCGTAGGATTACGGCATATCATGAAGCGGGGCATGCGATTGTGGGGCATGTGTTGCCGGATTCGGATCCAGTACATAAAGTGACGATTATTCCAAGAGGGCAAACTGGTGGAGTGACGTGGTTTTTGCCGCCGGAGGATAGAAGTTATAAGAACATTTATGAACTAAAAGATATTTTGGCGCGAGCAATGGGTGGTAGAATTGCAGAAAAAATTGTGTTTGGAACAGATGCGGTGACGACTGGAGCATCTTCGGACCTGAAGAATGTAGCGGAACTTTCTAAATCGATGATTGTAGAAGAAGGGATGGGAGCTTCTACGCGTAACTTAGTCTTCCCTGGCGAAGAGACGGGATATTATACGATTACGACAGGTAAACCATATTCCGAAAAAACTGCAGAATTAATCGACGCAGAAATTAAGAAATTGTCGGATGAAGCAGCGATGAGAGCGGAGCAAGTTTTGAAGGCTAATCGTAAGGTGCTAGATGCTCTTGCTGAAGAACTTTTGAAGCAAGAAACTTTGGAAGAAAAAGAACTTGAGCTGATTCTGAAGGACGCAAAAATGCCAGAAGTCGCCAAACTTTATAAATAATTATTAAAAAAGGAGGTTTTGATGGAAAGATTTTTAGAATATTTTGTGCCGGAAAAATATGTTTTGGATTTGAATATTGATAAGTCTCAAAAAACGATTAGTGGGGTGGTAAGAGTTAGTGGTGAAGTAAAAGATGAAGTAGTGAAGCTCCATGCGGTGGATCTTGAAGTGTCGGACGTGATGATGAATGGAGAAAAACTAAAATACGAGACGGACGGAAAAGTTTTGACGGTTTTTGATCTTGAACTGGGCAAAAATGAAATTGAGATTTTTTATACTGGGACTTTGAATGAGAATATGCAGGGGGCTTATCTTTCGACTTATAAATACAAAGGTAAGATAGAGACAATTGTGGCGACACAATTTGAGAGTCATTATGCGAGAGAAGCATTTCCCTGTATTGACGAGCCGGAGGGGAAGGCGGTATTCGAGCTTTCGATTACGATTTCAGAAAATTCTGATGACATTATTCTTGCCAATATGCCGGTAAAAGAAGTGAAAAATAATAAGACAATTTTTGAGCCGACGCCGAGAATGAGTACATATCTTTTGGCATGGGTGATCGGGAAGTTTAATAGTCGGAGCGTAGTAAATAAGCATGGGGTGAAAATTACGACTTATGCGGCTTTGAATCAAGAAGTGGAGGCAGTAGATTTTGCGAATGAAGTAGCGGCAAGAAGTTTGGAATTTTATGATGATAATTTTGGGGTGAAGTATCCTTTATCAAAACTTGACCAGGTGGCTTTGCCGGATTTTGAAGCGGGGGCGATGGAAAACTGGGGATTAGTGACATATCGAGAATCGATGCTACTCGTAACTAAAGCAGCGACACTTTCTACTAAGAAATCAGTGGCGCTTACTGTGGCGCACGAACTTTCGCATCAGTGGTTCGGGGATTTGGTGACGATGAAATGGTGGGATGATTTGTGGTTAAACGAATCGTTTGCAAGCGTGATGGAATATTTTGCGGTGGATGCCGAATTTCCAGAATATAAGATTTGGGAAAGTTTCTTTACTGGGGATGCGGTGGCGGCTTTGAAACGCGATTCTCTTATGGGGGTGCAGTCGGTGCATCAAGACGTATCTAGCCCAGAAGAAATTGCGACGCTATTTGATCCGGCAATTGTTTATGCGAAGGGGGCGAGACTAATGCTAATGACAATTCGACTGATGGGATGGAGTAAATTTACTGAGGGAGTGAGGGATTATTTCGAAAAGTTTAAGTATAAGAATACTACTTCTGACGATCTTTGGGCTTCTCTAAATAAATATGCGGATTTTGATGTAAAAGAAATGATGCACGGTTTTATCGATCAGCCAGGATATCCAGTAGTGTTTGATATGGGGACAGGAGATTTCAAGAAAATTTCGCAAAAGAGGTTTTTGATCGATGGAGAGATGGAAGAATCGGATTGGGTTTTGCCTGAGATTTTGGAAGATATGAGTGGGCATTATATTTTGAATTTGTCAGATGAGGAATTTGAAAAAAGATTAGCAAAATTTGATACACTAAATTTGGAAGAAAAATTGAGGCTTTTGATTGACAGGGAGTTACTTGCTAAAACTAACTTGGTGAGCTCTGCCTCACTTATTCCTCTGATTTGGGAATTTCGTACGGAAACCAGTGCGGCGGTCTGGAATATTATTCTTTCGATCGTGTCTGGGCTCAAAATGTTCTTTAAGTATGGCTCAGAAGAAGAGGCGGTATTTAAGGATTTTGTGCAAAGGTTGGTTACTCCGGGAATTAGAAATGTGGGAATAGCTACTCGTGATGGTGATGACGAAAACATTTTGAGGTTTAGGTCAATTCTTCTGGCGCTAGATTTTTATGCAGAGAATAAAGAAAATTTGTATAAGCTTGCTAGTATGTATTCTTCTGACTATGAGAAGATAGACGCAGAAGTGAGGGCGGATGTGCTCGATGCGAAGCTATATATAGAGCCTAATTATATCAATGAATATCTAGACAAATATCAAAAAATAACAGATCCGGAAATCAAATTTGATTTGATGGTAGCGATGACTTTGACGAAAGAATATGATGCGTTAGAAAAGACAATGGGGCTTTTGGAGCGCCCGGATATAGTGAAGCCTCAGGATCAATTTTATTTATATTTGTATCTTTATCGTAATCCAGTTTCAAAAAAGTGGGCTTTCGAGTGGTTGAAAAAGCATTGGGAATACGTAAAAAAGATATCAGGGGATAAATCACTAGATAATTACCCTAGATATATGGCAGGGTCGGTCAAAACGAAAAAAGAGTACGAAGGATATCGAAAATTCTTTGGGCCGATGAAGGAGAATCCGGCGCTTAAGCGTGCGATTGAAATTGGCGAGAACGAAATTAGGGCTAGATTAGAGCTTTTGACGGCTGATCGGGATGAGGTGATAAGGGCAGCTAGAGAGGTAAGAGGACGGAGCTTGTAGCTTGCCTGGGGGGGATGAAAAATCTGCGTGAGGTGGGCACGCAGATTTTGGTTTGTTTTTGTTATCTGATTACATTTTGTCGATCGAGTCGATGAGGTAAAGCAGAGCTTCGCCACGATCGCGATCGTCTTTGATCTTGGAAGCGGCATAATAAGCTGCTTCGATAACGCTGGAATCGTGATAATTGTCGATGACGGTTTTGTAAATATCGAATTTTTGCTCAGCAGGAACATCTAGTTTGGAAAGAATCGGAGCGAGTTCGCGGAGAGCGGCTTCCTTAACTTGGCTGATACCGAGGTTGCCATTTTCCATGAATGGGGTCTTTGGCTTAGAGACTGGCTCTTTTTCTTCTTCTTTGTGACTGACAGGAGCTTCTTTTGCTTTTTCTTCTTTTGCTGGTGCGGCTGCTTTGACTGGCTCTGGCATTGGCATAGGCATTGGTGTCGGCATCGGTGCTGGTGTTGGGATTGGAGCCGGAGCTGGAGCCATGAATGGTTTAGCTGGGGCTGGAGCTGGAGCCGCTACTGGATCTGAGAAAAGCGGATCACTGCCAGTTGATTTAGTAATGTCATCTATTGCTTTTTGTAGATCGTTGTCTACTGATACATTTTGGTTCATTTACCCACCTTTAATAAAATTATTTATATCTATTATAACACATATGCTTAAAAAAAGGCAAGGATTTTATGTTAGATTCTAAGGAAATTAACGAGTTTGTCTAGAAGGTCTGGTTTGACTTCTTCCATCGGGAGACGAGCACCTAGAGCATCGACGATGGCTTCGCCACTGCCTTCAGGAAAGTAGACTTTGGTGCTGAGGCCGAAGCGTTTTTTGGGAATGAGGACGGCGCTGTAATGTGAGCCTTCCTTGACAATGCCGAAGGCACGGTAATCGGTGAAGGGGTGTTTTTGTTTGCCTTCGACGAGACTAGTGGAGGTGATGCTATAGTGAATTTTGCGTGGAGGGCGAAGGTTAAAAACTAATACGGTGATAGCGCTGACAAAAATTAGAGCAAGAAAAGTCCAACCCTGGAGCCAGACGGCGATGGCGCTGAGCCCAGCGGTTACAAGGACGAGACCAAAATACCACCAGCCATTGTGAGACTTGATAATGTATTCCTCGGCGGTCCAGGTGATTTGTGCTTGTGTCATAATTTGATTATAGCACAAAAAAATGGGAGAAAGATAATCTCGCCTCCGCTCAGAGCGCGCAAATTCTTTTGAATAGGAAACCATACAATGGTTTTTAAAATTAACTAGCAAAGCCCTAGAAAAATAAATTTTTCTAGGTTCTTCACTAGCTAATTTTAAAACTCCACTATCGTGGAGTTTCCTATTCAAAAGAATTTGGCGGAGGGAGGGAGATTCGAACTCCCGCTCCAGGTTGCCCCAGACTAACGATTTAGCAAACCGTCCCCTTCAGCCACTTGGGTATCCCTCCGTTAGAAATATTTTAACACATCTCATGATATAATAAAAGTATGAATCTGACAAAATGGTCAAATCGACTGAAGTTTTTAGTTGCGTTTTTAATACCGGTGGCAGCGGTAATGGTGTTTAACCAGGGAATTGATAATGATTCATGGTATGTGCTGGCAGAGGGGCGGGAGATTGTAGAAAAGGGTATATATTATGAGGATCCACTTTCGATGCATGAGGGGCTTTCTGTGACAGTGCAAAATTATGGGTTTGCAGCGATTTTTTATCTATTATATTCGGCGTTTGGTGGAGTGGGGATTTATCTTATAATGTTGATTCTTAATGGAGTACTGATGTTTTTGATTTATAAGATTTGTATGTTAATCAGTAATAAGAATGTGAATTTGTCTTTAGTTCTGATGGTTTTGACGGATCTATTACTTTCTCATGGATTTATTGCAACAAGAGCGCAGATGGTGAGCTACGTGATATTGATGCTTTTAATATACATTTTGGAACTTTATGTAAGGAAGGGGAATAAAAAAGCTTTGTGGTGGATACCAGTGCTGTCGCTTTTGCAGATAAATTTGCATGCCTCGCTTTGGCCAATGATTTTGATTGTGATAGCGGTATATATGATTGATGGTGTGAGGCAGCCAAGGTTTAAATATAAAGGTTACAAGATAAAGCCGCTGATTTTGGTGGGAATAGCCTCTCTTTTAGTGGGATTTTTGAATCCATACGGACTGAAGATGATGACTTTTATTTTTACAAGTTATGGTGTGTGGGAGGCGAACGTTTATATAAACGAATTACAATCTTTTGATCTTGGAACGGGTTATAACATTTTGCTTTATGGGGTAATTGCGACGGTGATAATTCTTTACATCTTTGGGAAAAATAAGAATATACGTTTTAGATATCTGCTCCTTTTATTGGGATTTTTAGCTTTGGGACTAAATACAGTAAAGGGGATGAGCCATTTGATCTTGGTGTTATTATTCCCGATGGCGGAAGTGTACAGAGATGTAAAGATTGTAAAATGGCGTAAGCAGAGGGCGGCTGCTTTGGTGTGGGCTGGGATGCTTGCGATTTTGGTGATAGTTGCAAGTGCGCCAGTAGTAGTAAAAAATGCAAATGCGGCTGGGCCGAGTGATATGATGATAGAAGCGATGAATGTGGTGGATGTTTATGTAGGAGGTGTAGATAAAAATAATTTGAAGGTATATGGTAATTTTAATGAGGGCGGATATGTGGAATATCGGGGATACAAATCTTATATAGATCCGCGAATGGAGGTCTTTCTTTTGTCTAATAATGGTAAGGCGGATATTTTCTTGGAATTTTATGATTTGCAGCACGGAGCGATGGACAGAGAGGCGTTTTTGGAAAAATATGATTTTGACTATTTAGTGATTACCGAAGATGATTTATTGTATGATTCCGTAGATGAGGGTAAGTACGCATTGATTTATTATAATGATGGTGGGGAATATGCTGGTGTAAAAGTATATCAAAAATTAAAAAATGTGGTATAATCAGAGTATGAAAAAGATTGCAAAGATATTTTTACCACTGCTTATTTGTGGAATTATGATTGGAGTAAGCTTGGGCGTTTCAACAGGGGCTTTTGCTATCACTCTTAGAGAGGGTGCAGAGGCGGCTCGATGCGATGGATGCCCAGAGAATTTGTTTGGTGATGCAGGCGTATTCAAGCAGATTACTAACGTAGTGCTCTATATTGTGGGTGTGATTGCGGTGATTATGCTGATTATCGGTGGTATTAAATATGTAGTGTCTGGTGGTGATGCTAAGAAAGTGACCGATGCTAAAAACACTGTACTATACGCAATCATTGGTCTGATTATTGCATTTCTCGCATTCGCAATCGTGAACTTTGTGATTACAACTCTACCGACAGCAAATTAAACTGAGTAGGCTAATAGGCAGATCATGATATTTTGAGCGCCTTTTTGTTTTAATTTTTTCATGGCGGAGAGAGTGGAGGCACCGGTGGTCCAAACGTCGTCTAGTAGGATATAGGTGGCGTTTTGATCAATTTTAAATTTGGGGTTTATTTTGTAAGCAGAGTCGGCTTGAGAAAGACGGGTGGAGCGGTCGGAGCCGACCTGGACGGTGTTTTTGTCTCTTTCAAGGAGCCTTTCTACTGGGAGATTACGAAGCTTTGATAATTTTTTGGCGAGTAGTAAGGTATGGTCGAAACCGCGACTTCTAATGTGGTGAGTGGCGGTAGGGAGAGGAATAAGTTTGGCATTATTTGGTAAATTTGCTGGTAGAACAGAGCTTAACAGCTCGGCGAGCGGAAGGGCGAGGGCGCGGATGGAGTGGTACTTGTAATCATGGACGAGTTCCCCGAGCAGTCCATCTCGATTTGAAACTGCATAGATAGGCGGTAAATCAGGACAATTTTTGCAAATGCTGGAAGATCTTGGGTTTTTGCATTGCGGGCAAAGGTCCTGACGATGCATTTTAATGTAATTTTTACAACGTTCGCATAAGACCTCACCGGTATGCCCGCAACCCCTACAAGAGTGGGGAAAAATGAGGTCTAAAGGTCCAATGAATGTTGTATTTTTCACAATATTTGGCATATTTCTCTTGATTTTACTATAAAAGTGGTTTATAATAAAGCATAACAATATAAGTGGAGGAAATATGGCTCGTAACAATAACGAAGATTTGTTAGACGACGATATCGCTGCGGTATTTCTAGGTGAGGATGCATCATCAACTCCTGCGGCTAAGGATATAGCTGAGGAAATCACCTCTGGCGTCGAAGAACAAACCGAAGACGAGTGGGCAAACGAAACCGACGATTTTCCTGGGCAGCTAGCTGTAGATGTCTACGAAACCGCCGATAAATTAGTAGTTAAAGCAAGGACTGCTGGTATCTCGAAGTCTGATCTCGATGTGAGTATTGCGGACAATATTTTGACCATTTCTGGCGTGCTTTCTGGTGGTGAGGACGAGCAGACAACTCGTTGGCACATCCAGGAATGTTATTGGGGTGAGTTTTCTCGTATGATCGCACTTCCGGTGCAAGTGCGTGAAGACGAGAACAGCGTCAAAGCAGAACTCAAAGATGGTGTTCTAACTATCACCTTTGAGAAGGAAAAGGTGGAAGCGCCAAAGCGAATAGCGATTCAATAGAGAGTGGGCGAATCAATAAGCTAGGTTATACGAGAAATCAGACTCCAATTGGAGTCTGATTTTTTAGTTTGTGTCATGCGACTTTGCAAAAAA
>JAZRPQ010000021.1:0-37953 GCA_045649325.1 Candidatus Nanosyncoccus sp. | reverse complement strand
TACTACACTACTGTCTGCAGTATTACCAGAAGATAGACTACTAATCCTATAACCCCATTTGTTTACTGGAAATAGAGTAGAGGTACCAGTAGCAGTACCAGAAAGTGTATTAATATAAGCAGGATCAGTATAAGTAGTATTAGTAAGGTCAGTAGTATCTGCCTTTAAGTATAGTCTATATCCCCATGCGTTATTAGTACCTACTGACACATTAAGGTCTGTAGAATCATATGGCTGACTACCAGGATTGAGATTAAGTGATACATTATCTGATGATACCGTGATATTAAGTGAGTTTCTGACATTCACGTTGTAGTCTAGAGATTCTGAGGCGGAGGCGGAAGAAACGGAAATAAGCGGTAGGATAAGGAGGGAACTAAGACCAGCCAAACCAGAAATTCCTATTATTGATTTTTTAATTAATTTTGATTTGAGATTTTGTCGCATGACCTGCATATTTGCTCCTTTGATTATTTTAATCTTCGGGAGCCATTTCATACTAAAAATGGCACCACGAGGGTGCTACAATCATACACACTTACAGGCGCTAACCCATAAAACGCATGATTCCTCATGATGCCATTTTTATGTTTTATGGATTGTGCCAATTCTAATAAAAATTGGTCGCCTTTTTTGTAAATATGTATAATTGTAGCACTTTAATTATATTATGCTTTTCCTTTGCCCGCAAGTCTTGATTTTTTGGGGAAAAATTGTATAATATAGTTATGATTTATTTGGACCATGCGGCGGCGACGCCAGTAAACAAAAAAGTACTTGAAGCGATGATGCCGTATTTTGATGAGGAGTTTTTTAACCCGAGTGCGGCGTATTTGCCAGCCAAAAAGGTGGCAAGCGAATACGAAAAGGCCAAGGGAGTGATCGCGCACACCATTGGAGCCAAAGCCTCTGATCTTGTGATTACCGCTGGGGCGACCGAAGCAAATAATCTTGCCTTTTCGTGTATAACTCCGGACGGGTCCGTATTGTACCTCGTCACAGAGCATGATTCGGTACGCAAAGTGGCCGAGCAGCATGGTGGCGACTCTATTGAAGTCGACAAAAACGGGCGGATTATTCTTGACGATTTGAAAGCGAAGATTACCGATGAAACACAGCTAATCTCCGTGGCGCTGGTCAATAATGAGCTCGGGACAATTCAGCCACTCTCCGAAATCGCCGCCATCATCCGCGAAGTGCGACTTGATAGACTCGCGCGTGGGGTGAAGACGCCACTTTATCTGCACTCGGACGCTTCGCAGGCGATGAATCTTTTGAACGTCAACGTGGCACGGCTCGGAGTGGACCTTCTCACCTTGAACGCGGCGAAAATTTATGGCCCGAAAGGAGTAGGAGCACTATATGCGTCGCACGAGGTGAGGCTAAAGCCGCTAAACTACGGTGGTGGGCAAGAAATGGGACTTCGCTCTGGGACGGAAAATGTGCCAGGAGTAGTCGGATTCGCCAAGGCAGTAGAAGAAGCAGTGAAACATCTAAATGGCAACCGTAAAAAATATGCTGGTCTTAAAAAGATTTTGCTTTCTGAGCTGCAGGGGTACGAACTGGTCAACAAAAAGCACACACTTGACAATTTTGTAGTTCTCAGTTATAACGGGATTGATGCAGAAAGGTTGATCTTTCTTCTTGAAGACAGGGGTGTATACGTATCGACCGGGGCGGCCTGTGCAGCTTCTAAAGGCGTGAAATCGCACGTCTTAAAAGCGATTGGCCTTTCTGACTCAGAAGTTAATGGGTCTTTACGATTAACTCTGGGCGAAACCAACACTGAAGAGCAAATCCATGAAGCCGCGAGGCTGATCAATGAAGCGGTAAAAATAGAAAGGGGGCGAAGTGAGTAAAACCGTTTATGCAGGAATGTCTGGCGGGGTGGATTCTTCCGTTTCGGCTCTACTTTTAAAAGAGCAGGGCTACAAAGTTGTGGGGGTTTACATGAAAAACTGGTCAAGAAACCTTCCTGGCATGAAATGCCCGTGGGCGGAGGACCTCGCCGATGCAAAAAGAGTAGCGGTAAAACTCGGAATTGATTTTGAGGTCTGGGATTTTGAAAAAGCTTACCACGACAAGGTGGTAGATTATATGCTATCCGAATTTAAAAAAGGCAATACGCCCAATCCTGACATTATGTGTAATGAGGAGATCAAATTTAAGCTTTTTTATGAAAAAGCGATGGAGAAAGGTGCCGATTTTATCGCCACGGGGCATTATGCGAGGGTAGGGCTCGAACCTGTCCTATTGCAGGCCGTGGACGAGAAAAAGGATCAGACGTATTTCCTCTACCGTATTTCTAATGAAGCACTCGAACACACGATTTTCCCGATTGGCGGGATGCTAAAAAAAGACGTAAAAAAACTGGCGGAAGAGAAGGGGCTTCATAATGCCTACAAAAAAGAGTCGATGGGAGTGTGTTTTGTAGGGGAAGTATCGATGAAAGATTTTCTCAAAGAATATATTGACATGAAACCTGGAGAAATTCGTGAGATTGAGACTGATAAGGTCGTAGGGCATCATGACGGAGCGGTGTTTTATACAATTGGACAGAGACACGGACTGTATATTTCTGGAAATAAGGGCGAAATAAACTCGGGTTTGCCGTATTATGTAGTAAAAAAAGACCTCAAAAATAATATTATATATGTCTCGAGAAATTTGAACAACGCAAATATTTGGACGGACGAACTAAGGTTGAAAGATGTATTCCTCAGGACGGGAGTCACCCGTCCATGTCGAGTGCGGCTTAGGCATCTTGGTGAGTTAATCCCGGCGGAGTTAAACGGAGATACGGTCAAATTTGCACAAAAAATCAAAAAGCCGGCGGCTGGGCAATCGGCAGTGTTTTATGACGGAGAATTTTGTCTAGGGGGCGGAATTATTTTATGATACGTTGATCATCGCCACATTCATACAAAGCAAGATGGCGGTGATAAAACCAAGAGCGGTCACGATGTAGATATGCATCCGTTCAGCGTTGGTGAGCTCTTTTGGACATTTCTTGCAGCAGGTTTTAGATGCTGCTTTTTTGTGGGTTTTGTTTACGACTTTATTCTTCGCAGTTTTGGTAGATTTTTTCTTTTTGGTTGTAGGCATATAACTCCTTTATGCTTATTTTTCTCTATTATAACATATCTTTTTGATTTGTGGTATAATTATCTCTATGAACGCGAATGAAATTAGGCAAAAGTTTTTGGAGTTTCAGATTTCTAAGGGCCATAAGGTGATTCAGCCGGCGCCACTAGTGCTCGAGGGCGATCCGACCACGCTGTTTACTGGCTCGGGGATGCAGCCACTACTTCCGTACCTACTAGGCAAAGAGCATCCGGAAGGGAAGCGGCTTTGCGATGCGCAGCCGTCGATGCGGCTTCAAGATATCGAAGACGTGGGTGACCCTAGACATACTACCGTGTTCGAAATGCTAGGAAACTGGTCTCTTGGAGATTATTTCAAGCGCGAACAAATCGAAAACTTTTTTGAATTTTTGACTTCTATAGTCGGACTAGACCCGTCAAAAATCTATGTAACCTGTTTTATTGGCAACGAAAAATATGGCATCCCCAAAGACACCGAGGCGGCTGAAATTTGGCAAGAAGTTTTCAAAAAAGCCGGGGTGGAAGCGAAGATCGCGGAGATTGGGTCGGCTGCCAATGGTGATAAGCGGGGGATTAAACCAAATGAAAGAATTTTCTTTTATGACGACAAGGAAAACTGGTGGAGCCGAGGTGGTGGTTGCGAATCTACCCCGATTGGCGACCCGTGCGGGCCGGATTCTGAGGTATTTTACGATTTTGGCGAAGACAAACAGGATGTTTCTAAGTATGGCTTGGCGCATCCAGCCTCGGATGGGGCAAGGTTTATGGAAATCGGCAACCAAGTTTTTATGCAATATCGTCGCGAGGAAGACGGCTCGTTTTCTGAGCTCGAAAAGAAAAATGTGGACTTTGGTGGGGGGCTAGAGAGAATCGCGGCAGCGGCAATTGGCTCGTTTGATGTGTTCAAAATTTCTCTAATGAAGCCGATTATTGAGAAGCTCGAAGAGATTTCGGGGAAGTCCTATGATAATAACACCGACGAGATGCGAGTGATTGCCGACCACATTAGAGGAGCATATCTTTTGGCGGCTCAAGGACTCACGCCGTCTAATAAGACTCAAGGTTATGCGATGAGGCGCTTGGTGCGCCGGGCGATTCTCCGCGCGCTAGACCTCGGGATTTCGGCAAACTTCTTATCAGAAATTGTGCCGATTGTTTCTGAAAATTATGCGGATTTACCGGACTCGATTTTGACCCACAGAGAAAGTGCTCTGGAAGTACTCCTGAAGGAAGAAAATACCTTTAGAAAAACCTTAAATAGAGGGTTGAAAGAGCTCGATAAGATGGCGCGGGGCGACAAAGTTTTGACTGGCCGAGACATTTTTACGCTTCAGGATACTTATGGGTTCCCGTTTGAGCTATCCGTAGAAGAGTGCTATAGAGAGGGGATTGAGCTGACGCCAAAATACCGCGAAGAGTTTGATGCGGCCCTCAAGGAACAGAGAGAGCGCTCGCAGACGGCCTCTAAGGGAATGTTTAAAGGAGGGCTCGAGGATCACGGTGAACAGACAGTAAAATATCATACTGCTACACACCTACTACTTGCAGCTCTCAAAAAGCATGTTTCTCCTGATATTGTACAGAAGGGGTCGAACACGACTTCTGAGAGGACAAGATTTGATTTCAACTGTGACCATAAGCTGACGCCAGAGGAAATTTCTGCCGTTGAAAGCCAGGTGAACGAATGGATCGCCGCAGACCTTCCAGTGGTATTCGATGAATACGAAAAGGCTTACGCGAGAGATACCCTGAAAGCGCACGGGCAGTTCTGGGATAAATATCCAGAGACTTTGAAAGTTTATACGATTGGGGATTTTGATAGCCCAGTCTCGCGCGAGGTTTGCGGTGGCCCACACGTCGAGCATACAGGGGTGATTGGACATTTTAAGATTGTCAAAGAAGAGTCGTCTGCGGCCGGAATCCGGCGAATTAAGGCGATTTTGGAATAACAGGGGTAGATTATTAGGTCCACAGAGGTGGTTTTGGCTGTTTTATACTTGACAGAAAAGCATAAGTGTGATATAATGTAAGCATAGCCTTGTGGTGGGGTTATCGCAACTATAAACAATTTTTCCATAGAATAGGGGGTGGAAATATGTTTAATTTTAACAGAAAAGATGATGATATGTTTGCGGAGTACTATGCTAGCAAAGCAGAGAACTCTACGGCAACAGAGGAAGAGCGTAAAGGATTTTCTCCAGAGGAATACCTTAGCAAAGAGTCTAAAGGAAAATTCGGCGATTATCGCCCTGATGAGGAACCGACAAGGGAAAAAGATGCGCCTGTGGTCTCTCGAAGACTGTATAGAGCAATGGTATGTATATATACAGTGCTGCTAATTCTCTTTAGTATAGGCAATTATTACAATGCTCGTCAAATAAAACAGGCTAAGAAGGACTTACAGGCGACTATAGATTTGGCGACTTTTTATCAAGAAGCAGCCAAAAATTATAAAACTCGCATAGAGGAGGATGACGAACTAATCGCAGAGCTTCAGGAAGAGTTGGCGCTATATAAAATGACAACACGCCTTGATTCAACTGATACATCGAATACTGAAAAAACTGAAAAACCGAATCCGAGCCCAACTCCAACTCCGAGTCCAAGTCTGGATAATAGTGATCCTAGTCCGATTCCGCCGAATCCAGATCCGCCCGAACCGTACCCTGAAGACTTAGGCCCAAAAGATCCAGATGCAGGAGTCAAAATTACACCGAATGACGACCAAGGTCCTGGACCTTACCAAGGCGACGCTTAACACCACAGAACCTTAAATCCCACCTTTCATATAAGGGTGGGATTTTTCATGGGCGATTAATTTTGGAGAAGTTTGGCAAATTTGGCCTTCAGGCCCTTTTCTTCTGGGGCGCCTTCTAATGTATCGGTGCCAACGCGAAGAAGCCCAAGTGCGGTAGCAAAAGAGTGGTCTAATTCTTTGGCGTGGTTGCCAAGGATAAGGTTCGGTAAGCCGTTGATGTCTAGAAGGTTAATAATCGGGCGACGAGAGAACGGTAGGCCTTCATACCAATCCGAAGTAGCAAGCTTTTCTTGGAGCAGAGAGAGACCGGCGCCGCCACCACAGAGCATAACATTGCGAGGAAGCGTGCCGATAGTTTCAAAATCTTCGAGGGCGACTTCTACACCAGTAAACCAAACAGAGAGATTGCGCGAGAGCGCGGTTTCGATTTTGGCTTTTTTGGCGTCATCGAGTTTGCCAGAATCGTAATTTAATTTGTATTTTTCGGCGGTATCGTAGTCGACGCCAAGGGATTCTTCGATCTGATGAGTGAAGCTTTTGCCGCCAATGCTAAACATTTTGGTGCCTTCGACACCACCATCGTCTATAACTGCAATATCAGTCGTGCCGCCACCGATGTCCATGACTACGCCAGAGAAGTTTGAATCAAGATCATCGCCAAGACAGGCGCGACAAACCGCAAATGGCTCGACCGCCACAGTGAGCAAGTCTAGATTGAGCTCGGCGCAAACCTTCTCAATGGCGGAAACGTGAATCATTGGAGCAAAGGCGGTATAAAACTGGATCACTACGTCTGTGCCATTGAAGCCGATAGGATTAGAGATTTTGTAACCATCAATCATTAGGGAAACAATGGCAGAATTAATCAAGCGAACTTCGACATTTTTGTTACCGGTCTCGAGAGCAACGGTTTTTTTGGCGACTTCGCCGGATTTTTGTTGAACTTTGGATATGATATTTTGCATTTCTTCTTCGGAAATAGGCTTGTTGGGGTTTTTCCTGACGTAGTGGACGGTGGTAGTGTTGCCCTTAATAAGCTCGCCGGCGATGCCGACAACAGTGAGATCGGCGCGTTCACCAGAATCATCCTCGACTTTGACCAAAGCTTCTTCGCAAGTAGCGACCACGGCAGGAATATCAGCGATAGCGCCGTTATACATATTGCCGTCCTTTTGTCTGACTTTGGCAACACCGAGAATTTCGATATTACCTTTTTTAGCGGGCTTTGCTAGGACCGCTTTGACAAATTCTGTACCGATATCTAGGCCCAAAATAGTGCTCATACTTTTATTTTAACACACTCACCTGGTTTTAGTCCAGAAAGTTGATACACGCCAAAGCTGGTTCGGTGGAGCTTTTTGACTTTATAGCCTAATGCGGCGAAAGTTCTTCTGATTTGGCGGTTTCTACCTTCAGACAATTTAACTATGAAGCGCGTCCTCTCGACGGGTCCTGCCGCCGCATTTTCCCCCATCCTCGCAGGCTTAAGGGTAGGGGTCCCCCAAGCGGCGTCACCCGTCGATGTTACCACTATAAACTTACTGGGGCCATCATCCAGCATGATGCCGTAGTCAGAAATCATTTGCTGGTGAAGCGGCTCTAAAGGCCGGTCCAATTCAACTTCGTAGATTTTTTCCTTGTGGAACTTTGGGTGAGTCATTTCAAAAGCAAAATCGCCGTCGTTGGTGAGTAGAATCAAACCAGAGCTGTCTTTGTCGAGACGACCGACGCTTTTTAATTTATTATATTCCTTGGGAAGCAAATCATAAATAGTAGGGGCAGAACCTTGGGCGCGACGAGAGCAAACGTAGCCCACTGGCTTATTGAACGCAATATATAAGTAGTCCGTATCAAACGGGATTATCTTTCCATTATACCATACTTTGTCATTTTTGTCAATGTGAGCGCCTAGCTCGGCAATTTTATCGTTGATTTTGACTTTTTTATTTTGAATCAAAATATCTGCTTCGCGGCGAGAGACACCGATGCGTTCAGCCAGGAACTTATTGAGCCGGATTTGTTCCATTGTTTACCTGCGGTTGTACTGGTACTGGAGCTGCTGGTGTGGCTGGAGTCGTGTCTGGTGCAGAACTAGCTGGCGCTGGAGCTTGCTTGTCGCCCAAAACTTCATGTATCGCATTGACGACATCCTCGATGCCGACTTGAGATTTGACAAGATAACGGTCGCAGCCGAGACGCTCGCCACGGAGGCGTTGATCATCGGCAGAAAGAGCAGTCATCATAATCACCTTGATATTGGCAGTCTCAGGGGTATTGCGCAAAATATCTAGCATGTCAAACCCAGAAATTTTTGGCATCATGACGTCGGATAAAATCAAATCTGGCTTTTCGCGGCCCGCCATAGCTAGGGCTTCTTCGCCGTCTCCGGCCGAAATTACTTCATAGCCTTCAGCGGTAATCCTAATGCTATAAATCTCGCGAAGCGCTGCGTCGTCTTCTACCACCATCACTTTTGTCATATTATTCCTCCTTCTATATTAAAATTGTTTTGAACACTAATCATACGTTTTTGGTACTCTTCGGCCGAAATACGTGGCAAAGAAATATAAAAAGTCGTCCCTTGACCAACGAATGATTCGGCCCATACTCGGCCGCCCATAGCTTCGACACGTTCTTTGACAATATAAAGGCCGAGACCAGTCCCGCCGATTTCGCGAGTGTCAGTATTGTCCGCGCGGTAAAATTTTTGAAAAATATGAGCTAAATCTACCGCGGAAATACCAATCCCCGTATCGGTCACGTTAATAATAATATGTTCCTCGTCGCCTACTACGTTGACAGAAATTGAACCGCCGTTTGGAGTATATTTGATTGCGTTGTCGATCAAATTGTCCATGACCTCACGGAGAAAATTAGGATCAGCTGAGCCATAAACGGTCTGCTCAAGGCGATGCTCTGCTGGGGCGGCGGGAGTATTAGTGCCAAAAATCAGCGACAGGCCCTTTTCTCTGGCGCCAGGCTCGTGGTCGGCGACAATCTGTTTGACAAAACTAGACATTTCGATAGGCTTAAAGTCTGGTAGAATCCGACCGTCGTCCATTTTGGTGACGTCAAGTAAATCTTGAAAGAGTTTGCCAAGGTGCTTGGAAGCTTTAGACGCCGATTCGAGATAGCCTTTGGCACGTTCATCGATAGTAGCAGTCTCTGGGTTGAGGCACAGAGTGATATAGCCATCAATCGTAGCGACTGGGGTACGCATTTCGTGAGAAGCAGTAGAAATAAACTCAGTGTGCTCGTTTTCTTCGGCAAGCTCTTTTTCTATGTTTCTGAAGGTGATGATTTTTTCGCCGGTAGCGGTCGGGAGGATATTGAAACAGACAGGAATACGTTTGCCAGAATTCCCAGAAAGGAGCTGGCAGTCGTAATCTTCGAGAGGCTGATTCTGACTAATGGAGCGAATCAGAGGATTTTCGGCAGGAGGGAGCTCGCCCCCGTCCTTTGCTTCGATTTTTAGGACTAGTTGATAGTCGAGACCAGTAGCGAGATTTGGAGCACCGTAACCTGCCATGGTGGCGGCCGAAGGATTAATAAAACGTATTATATTGCTACGGTCTAACACCACAACGCCATCGTGAATATGATTTAAGGCCATCGTGGCGATTTGTTCGTCGGTACTGGCATCTGGCATAATGGCAGACATCACCGCTGGAGTGGGGTCTGGGGAAGCTTCGGGTTTTTTCTTATGAAAAATATCGAACATGTAGTTTTATTTTAGCATAGATGAGCAAAAAATGGTAGCGGTTATCAAAATAATGTGTTATGATGGTAGTATGAATAAAGACGTCTTTTATATTGAGCCTGAAGAGGATATCACTGATATCATCGCCAAAATCGAGGGCGCTAAATCTAAGGTGGTCGCTTTAGTGCCGCCCAAAAAAGCTGGAGTATTCCGGAGTATTGTTAATATCAAACTAATCACTAAGTCAGCCGCAGGAGCAAATAAAGTAGTAGTCCTGGTGACGACTGATCCGTCGATCGTAAAACTAGCTGCGGCGACCAAGATGCCGGTAACTAAAGATCTCAAAACCGCGCCGGTAATTCCAGAAGCCGAGGAAGAGATCGAAGAAAGTGAAACTGTAGATGTAGACGACGAGGCTGAAGATATATCAGAAAAAGAAGAAAAGGAAGATGATTCTGACGACGAGAAAAAGGAAGAAGAAGACGACGAAAAAGAAAAAGACGAAGAGATCAAAGTAGAAGAAACTGAAGAAGTCGAAGAGATTGAAGAAGTCGAGGAAGAGGACGAAAAGGAAGAAAAAGAGGACAAAAAGTCCGATAAAAAGTCCAAAGAAAATAAAGAAGACAAAGAAGCTAAAGAGCCTGCCAAGAAATCCGCTGGGAAGTTAGCAAATAGCAATAATAAGATTTTGAGATGGATTGGCACCCACAAAAAAGCCGATATCGGTATAGCTATAGGCCTTGTAGCATTGATTTTGGTAGCTATTTGGGCGTTTGCAATCGCTCCGGCGGTCACCATTACTTTGAAGCTTGAGACCGTGACGGGTAATTTTTCCGAAAATGTTACCTTCACTCAGAATTTAGCTGAGGAAAAGGTTTCAGAAGGCAAATTCTACATCGAGGAGAAAAAATTAGAAAACAAATCGGAGGTAGAATTTGAGGCTACTGGCACCAAAAACGTAGGCGAAAAGGCCACTGGCAAGATCAAAGTGACGCATTATTTCCCATTGGTCCAAGAAAACGGTTCGGTCGCGATTGACAATGGCGCTACTTTCACCAACTCTGGATTGTCTTACACCGTAACTAGCGGAGCAAAGATTTCTTGGGATGGCAATATCGCCGACGCAGAGAAGGATTGTGAGAACTTTGCTACTGCTGGCTGGAAGCAAAGGGGCTGTGCAGTATCAACAACCATTACGGTAACAGCGGCTGACGCTGGCACCAAATACAATATCGCTTCGACTTCTTCGGGATGGGCTTCTTCGGTGGCTGGTCTCGACGTGATCGCTAGCGAGCCTATGGCGGGCGGCACAGACAAGACTGTCACGGTGGTACAACAGTCGGATATCGACAAGGCAATGGGATCTATCACTTCCGAAAGCACCACCGAGAACAAAGACAGAATGCTAGCCACACTTGAAGATGGGAAATTTGCGATTGATTCGAGCTTTAAACAGACTGCTAGCGACCCAGTGTCTACTCCTGCAATAGGCGAAGAGGTGACTGCTGGCAAGAAAGCCAAGCTCACGGTCACTACCACCAGCACTATCTTCGTGATGGATGAAACCAAGCTAAAAGAATTTATCAAAGAAAAGGCCAAACTTTCGGAAGGCTACAAGATTTATACAATGAACGACCCGTTTATTGAAAACTTCATGAAGACCGATGCTGGCTACATTGGCAAACTCAAGACTTCTTATGTGGCTGGTTCTACTATCACCGAAAATGAAGTAGTTGAAACCGTCAAAGGCAAGGGAATTGGTACGGCCAAGCGCGACCTTTCTGACAATTTTAGCGGAATTAAAACTATCACGATTGATACTTCGGTGCCTTGGGTGACTTCTATACCGGGTAACACCGAAAAAATCACCGTAAAAATCAATACTGAGGAGTAAATTTTGAAAATCATCGGACTAGATATAGGGACGAAACGTATTGGTGTGGCCAAAGCTGATTCGGCTACAAGGATAGCTGTGCCAGTAGGATACCTACAAGTAGACGGCTCAGAATGGCAAAAAATCGCCAAAATCGCTAGCCTGACTAATACCAATTGGTTTGTACTAGGTTTGCCGCGAAGCAATGAGGGAAACGAAACTCAGCAGACTCTCTACGTGAGACAATTTGCCAAAAAATTGACCGAAAAAATTCCGGGCGCAAGAATTCGATTCCAAGACGAATCTCTGACCTCGGTAGAGGCAGAAAACCGCTTAAAAAGTCGCAAAAAACAATACGAAAAGGGCGATATCGACGCAGAAGCGGCAGCAATCATTCTGCAAGATTTCCTAGAAAATTTTAGAAAAAACGACTTGGAGACGGAAAAAGTTGAAGAAAAGAATGACAATATTTTAATATCAAATATCGAAAACGCAAAAGGGGTGGCAAAGAAAGAGACGGAGAAGGTAAAGATGACCGCGAAAAAGACTAAACACAAGATGAAGAAGTGGCCGTTTATGTTGGTAACAGTAATAATATTGGCAGCCGGGACTGTTGGAGTAGTGCTCTGGCAAAAACGTGAACAAGCCAGACGCGAATACGAAGAATACGTTAAATGGATAGAATCACAGACAGCAGAAGTTTTTAATTTTACGATCAGGCCGGGAGAAACGATTTTTGACATCAAAAAATCTTTAGCCGAAAAAGGCTACGGAGCTTCTGAGATAGAAGAAGCTTTTAGTGCGGATTATGATTTTGATTTTTTGAAGAAGCGGCCGGCGGGAGCATCGCTTGAGGGATATTTGTATGGTGAAACTTATGAATTTTACGAAACAGCCACGGTAAAGGAAATTTTAACCAAATTCCTTGAGGGGATGGGGAAGATAATTTCTGAAAATAATCTTGAGGCCAGATACAAGAATCAAGGCCTGACTTTGCATGAGGGGGTGACGTTAGCTTCGATCGTGCAAAAAGAATCACCAGCCGGAGAACAGGCGAAAATAGCGCAAGTCTTTTTGTCTAGACTGAACTATGGCTGGAGACTAGGAAGTGATGTGACAGTATCATACGCTCTAGATGTGGTCGATCCTGAGCGGAATATTTACAAAGATAATGCGGCGGCACTCGCGATTGATTCCTGCTACAACACGCGTCTTTATACAGGGCTTCCTTGTGGGCCGATTTCCAATCCAAACCTCGCGGCGCTTCTCGCGGTAGCCGAACCTTCGGACACTTCCTATCTGTTTTTCTTGACAGGGGACGATGGTTTGATGTATTATAGTTATACAGAGGCTGAGCATAATCAGAACGCTTACCTACATTGCCGGACACTCTGTAATATTTCACTATGACAAAGAAACCTAATAAATTTAAAGAAGATTTAAAGAAAATCGCCCCGTATTTTTTGGCAGCAGTTTTGACGCTACTTGTGGTGATTTTTGGCTCAATCGACAAGACCCAATCTGGAACCACACTTAACCTAGATACCTTCGCGAAGGCCGATTATGATATTTCGGTTGATCAGCTCTCCGAAATGTACATAGTGGCAGACCTTTCTGATGCTTTGGGGCTAGCTTCGGCATCAGACGTGGCTTCAAACTACGTAGTGACGACTTCTATGTACGATGCTGGGCAGACCGCCACGGGGAAGCTTGAAAAGCCAGCAATTACCAATATAGTAGTATCTCGTGGCGTGATAGTCTATACTGTCCAAGAAGGGGACACAATGGAGTCGATTGCGGCAAAATACGGTCTTACTACCGACCAAATTCGTTGGTCGAACGGACTCAAAACTACCGCGATTAACCCTGGAAATATGCTAGCTCTGCCTAGTGTGCCTGGGATAGTTTATACGGTGAAGTCTGGCGATACTTTGGAGTCGATTGCTTCTAAATATGGTTCGACAGTAGCCGAGATCACCGCTCTAAACGACCTCGAGGTCAGCGGTATCAAAGAGGGCGATAAAATCGTAATCAAAAATGGTACACTCCCAGAGACAGAACGCCCAGAATATGTAGCACCAAGACCAACTACTACTTATCGTACCACCACCTATAGCTACTCTTATCTAGGTAACACCTCAGAAAGGCAAAATATCACCGTGCTAGGACGTTTTTATGGGCTTGGTGGCCCATATGGCGCTGGTCAGTGTACACAATGGGCCTGGAGCAAGAGACAAGATTTGCCTTCTACGCTTGGCAACGCCAACACTTGGGCCAGAAGAGCAGCAGCGGCTGGCTACGTAGTAAACAGGACACCTTCAGCTGGGGCAGTATTCCAGACTTCGTCCGGTTGGTATGGACACGTAGGTTATGTTGAGGCGGTCAATGCAGATGGGTCCATCACGGTAACCGAAATGAACTATGGTTACTCGCCATACCTAGTGATCCGCGCGACCATCCCAGCCAGCGCAGTCGGAAACTTCTACTACATACACTAAGAAGTAGGGCTTCTTTCAAGAAAGAAGCCCCAACGAAGAAAGCAAGTTTGAAAACAAAGTCAGGCGCATGTCCTGACTTTGTTTTTGATCATTAATAATCCTCTACCAGTGTAAACTCTTTACCGGCAATAGAGATGATTGAATCGGGCTGGGCGCCGAGAGAGGTTAGTTCGCCGCGGATACCCATTTTCTTCATGATGTCTCTTAACCTATTGACAGAGGCGTAGTTGTTTAAATCAGTACGGCGGGCGAATTTTTCGATTTTTTCGCCGGTCACTACGAACTTATCATCCATTCTCTCTATATTCCAAGCATCTTTCATGGAGTCTTGATTTAGAGAAATAGTAGGAATGTCTTCAGGGGATTTGCTAGGTGCATCTTTTTCTATTTTTATAGAATTATTTTGAATGATTTTTTGGAGTTCTCTCAGAACTTCAGTAAGTCCGGTGTGAGCGGTGCTAGAAATAGCAAAAATCATGGCATCAGGATTTTTGGCAAGGATTGAAGACATTTGCATTTTGATGATATCCTCGTCTACACCTTCACACTTGGTCAGAGCGACGATTTCAGGACGAGAAGCGAGGTTGCTGTATTTTTTTAGCTCATTTCTGATGGTCTGATAGGCTTCGCCGGCGTCATCATTATAAACATCAACAAGATGAAGCAGAACCGCCGTGCGTTCGACGTGACGAAGAAAATCGTGCCCGAGGCCCTTACCCTCGGAGGCACCCTCGATCAAGCCTGGAATATCGGCAATCAGAATATCGTGACCATCAACTGTGGCGACACCAAGCTGAGGAGTAATAGTAGTAAATGGATAATCAGCAATTTCTGGCTTGGCATTAGAGACGACCGAAAGAAAGGTGGATTTGCCTGCGTTTGGAAGGCCAACTAGGCCGACATCAGCAAGCATTTTGAGCTCGATTTTGGCGATAAATTCTTCGCCTGGTTCGCCAACCTCGGCGATAATAGGAGCTTGGCGAGTCGAGCTTTTAAAATGAGCATTACCAAAGCCTCCGTCACCACCCTTCGCGATGATGGCAGTTTGACCGTCTTTAGTAAGATCGGCGATAAGAGAATCATCTTTATATACGGTAGTACCAATCGGCACATCAACGAGCAAGTCTTTGCCGCTTCTGCCGGCAGAGCGTTGACCGGAGCCGTTTTTGCCGTCTTCGGCGGTCAAAATTGGAGTAAAGCGAAAATCAATCAAAGTGTCGGTGTCTTTGTCGGCTTTAAAGATGATCGAGCCGCCTTTGCCACCGTCGCCGCCATCTGGGCCACCTTTAGGAATATAAATTTCATGGCGAAAAGAGACGGCTCCGTCACCGCCTTTGCCAGCTTTTAAATTTACTTCGGCTTTGTCTACAAACATATCTAATATTATACCATAATTTTAATAATCTGAAAAGGCGGTCAGATGACCGCCTTTTCTAGCTGATGCGCGCCCACCCTAAGGGCACATTGGTTTGTTTTAATCCGCTGTTTGTTTTTGTTATTAATGTAAGTCTCCACACTCCACTAACTTTCAGTGGAACCCTGTGAAGCGTACCAGCTTAATTTAATAATAAAGCATAAGCGCGGCCGTGTCAATACATTTTTTGGAGATTTTTTAACTTTTTTGACCCTGACTAGTGGAAAATTTTTAATTTTTGGAAGAATGTTGTAAAATATAAGATATGATAAAGTTTACTATCATTACATTGTTTCAGGAGGCTCTAGAGCCATATCTCAAGACTTCCATGATGTGGAAGGCCGTAGATAAGGGGCTAGCCCAGTTTGATTTTGTGAATCTCCGGGATTTTGGATTGGGGCCGCACAAGTCGGTAGATGACACGCCGTATGGCGGTGGAGACGGGATGCTGCTAAGGTGCGAGCCGGTATTTAACGCGATAGAATCCGTCAAGGATAAAGATCCGGAGGCTAAAGTGATTTTGCCAACCCCGGTAGGGGAGATTTGGAATCAAGAGAAGGCGAGGGAATTTGCTAAAGGCGTTTCTCGACCCGCTCCTTCGCGCCCGTCGTTACGGGGCTCAGGAGCTTTGAAGCTCCCCGCTCACCGCAACGGTCTCGAAACGCCTTTCGCAAACTCTCACTACATTATCCTTTGCCCCCACTACGAGGGGTACGACGAGAGAATACTTTCGATTGTAGATTATAAGATTTCGCTGGGGAAGTTCGTGCTAACAGGTGGGGAGCTGCCGGCGCTGGTAATTATTGACTCTATAGTGAGACTGATTCCAGGAGTACTAGGGGGAGAAAACTCGGCGATTATTGAGTCGTTTTCGGACGGAGACAATTTGGAATATCCGCAATACACCAAACCATACGATTTTCGAGGAATGAAGGTCCCAGATGTTTTGCTCTCAGGGAACCACGGAGAGGTGGACAAGTGGCGAGAGGAGCATAGCAAAAGCGCATGATACTCTCTGCCCCTGTTGAGACGTTAAAAGGGATTGGACCAAAAACCGCCGAAACTCTAAAAAAAGCCGGAATCAAGACGGTAAGGGATTTTTTTTATAATCTCCCCAGAGATTATGAGAATTTCCAGGCGGCCACCTCTATTGCGGAGTTGCGACCGGGGAAGGTGGTAGTAAAGGGAAAAATCGATAGTCTAACCTCTAGAAGAGCAAGAAAACGAAATCTATCAATTATTGAGGGGGTAGTTAGAGACAATACAGGGGCGGTCAAGGTGATTTGGTTTAATCAAAACTACCGTTTAAAACAGTTTGCACCAGATAAGGAATACCTGTTTTCTGGCACTTTTGAGTTTAAAAATGGGCGTTTTCAGCTGACTTCGCCATCAAGCGCCCTAGCATCCGATGTCGACATAAAAAGCGGTCTGGCGCCGATCTACGTGGCCCACGGAGGCTTAAAATCGGCAGATTTTAGGAGACTACTCACGGCTTCTAAGGATAAATTCGCCGAAATCCCGGACTTACTGCCATCTGTAAAAACAGGGGTGAGAAAAGAGGCGCTATTTGTCGCGCATTTTCCTGATTCTTTGAAGGCTATTACTGAGGCGAGAGAATATTTGGCCTACGAAGAGCTGTTTGAGTTAATTTTGGCAGCCAAGCTGAATCGGCGCGAAAATGAAAAACTGCGGGCTACACCAGTAGAATTTAAAGCCGACAAGATTCGGGACTTTGTCTCTAAATTGCCTTTTAAGCTGACCAACGCTCAGAGAAGAGCGGCCTGGGAAATCTTTTTAGATATGGAAAAATCCACCCCGATGAACCGGCTGCTTCAGGGGGATGTAGGGTCGGGTAAAACTATGGTGGCGGCGCTTTCGGCTTATGAGACGTTTCTCTCTGGTGGACAGATAGCGATTCTGGCGCCAACAGCGATTTTGGCCACCCAGCACTATGAGGGTGTCGGGCCACTACTTTCTAAATTTGGAGTCAAAACGGCGCTTCTCACTGGGGCGACCAAGAAAAAGTCAGAGCTCAAAAAGCAGATTTCTTCTGGCGAGGTCAATGTGGTGGTGGGAACACACGCGCTACTAACCGATGATACTGAGTTTTCTAATCTGACCTTGGTAGTAATTGATGAGCAACACCGTTTTGGGGTGGAACAGAGACAGAAACTAGTGCTCAAATCTCCAAAGGGCAAAGCTCCGCATCTTCTCTCGATGACGGCGACACCGATACCAAGGTCTTTGCAGCTGACGGTTTTTGGAGATCTTGACGTTTCGATTTTGGACGAGCTACCTAAGGGGAGGCAGCCGATTGAGACACGGATTTTGCCTGAAATTGAGATTACGGAAAAACTGTACCCTAAGATTTCAAAAACTGTGGAGGCTAAGCAGCAGGTTTATTGGATCTGCAAAGCTATCGAAGAAAGCCCTAATGGCGATAATCCTGGAGCGAATAAGGCTGATATTACTTCGGTAAAAGCTCGCACTAGGCGGCTTCAAGAAGTTTTCCCTAGGCTCAAAATTGAATTCTTGCATGGCAAAATGAAACCAACAGAAAAAGATGAGGTGATGGGGAGATTTTCGGAGGGGAAGATTGACATTTTGGTTTCTACTACGGTGGTAGAAGTGGGGGTGGATGTACCAAATGCAACGCTTATCGTGATTGAAAACGCAGAGGGATATGGTTTGGCACAGTTACATCAGTTGCGCGGGCGAGTCGGGCGAGGGTCGGCGAAGTCGGATTGTTTTTTGCTCACCTCTTCTGACAATCCACCGTCGAGACGTTTAAAAGAGCTCGAAAAGTCCTCTGATGGCTTCCATCTGGCCGAAGTGGACCTAAAGTTACGGGGACCGGGTGAGATTTATGGGGCTTTGCAGCATGGGGCGCTAGATCTCAGGATTGCCTCACTTTCGGACACCAAATTAATTGCAAAAGCAGGAAAAGATGCAGAAAATTTTATAAAACTTGGGTCTTTTATGCTAAAATATGAAGAGCTGATGGATGGTATTTCTAAGTACCAACAGATAACAACATTGAATTAGGAGAAGGTTTTGAATAGAATGATTAGCGTGATTTCAGGGATTTACCGGCAAAGGAAGTTGGCGACGCCAGGCGAGGGGACGCATCCGATGGGCGAGAGAGAAAGAAACGCGCTGTTTAATATGACTATGGATAATATACAGGGGGCTTCGGTAGCCGATCTTTATGCTGGGTCAGGAGCACTTGGAATCGAGGCACTTTCTCGTGGGGCAGAAAAATGTGTGTTTGTAGAAAAAAATCCAGCCGCTATGAAAGTAATTAGAAATAATTGTCTGACGCTAGGTATTCCAGAAGAAAAGTTCTCGTTTTATCTTGGTTCCGTTCAAAGTTTTTGCAAAAAGGTAGATCCAGAGAAATATACGATAGTTTTGGCGGACCCACCTTATGACAATTTCAAAGAAGCCGATCTTACTGCAATTTCCGATTTGATAAAAGCAGAAGGAATTTTGGTTTTGTCACACCCTGAAGAAGCACTAGTTTTGCCAGGGTTGACGCTAGAAAAAACCAAAAAATACGCCGGGGCGCATATTTCAATTTATAATAAAGAATAGCGCTTTTGATGATTTTAGGTGATAATACTTGCACTTTTAGCAAAAGTGTGATATAATAGAAGTATAAGGAGTTTATTAAATGTATTATCAGGGAGAAATCGAAAAGAAGGATCGCCAAAAAGTCGTTATGATTGCTACGGCTATCGTAGCGGTTGTACTAGTTTTGGTAGTGTCGATTATCGTGGTAGCCACTCGTAAAACTGGCGGTGAGAACGCCGGTGGTGAGAACAATACGGCTTTTGTAGAAGACAATAAGGAAGAAGAAAAGAAAGAGGAAACCAAGGAAGAAACTGCCGAAAAAACCACTATCACCGTATCGACCAAAACCAACAACACCAGCACTACAGCAAACAAAGTGCCGGAGACCGGTCCAGAAGATTTGTTGCCTTTGGCACTTAGCCTCGGCAGCATGACCACTGCGGGTACAGCATACGTGATGTCGCGCAAACAAACAAAAGCATAATTTGAAGTTTTTGAAAACTTCAAATTATGCTATAATTAGATTATGCCCGAGTGGTGAAATTGGTATACACGTATGCCTTAGGAGCATATGCCATTTGGTGTGCAGGTTCAAGTCCTGTCTCGGGCACCATTTTTTGTGACTGATAATGAAGTATTGAAAGGGGGAAATTTTATGGAACTAACAAACATTATCGAACTTTACAAACTACTGGCGAGTGACCAAAAAGGATTTGAAGTAGTACTAAAAAACCTTTTTGGTAGGGAAGTCTTGAGGCTTCGTGGTTTGACCAAAGAAGCAATCTCATTCATAAAGAATGAGGACGGCGAAAACGCTAACCGCAATCATTACATCGAGGAAGAGCTAGATGACCTTTCCTCGGAAGTTAAAGGGACAGCTGATTTTTTATCGAATTTTCGCTATGTCAAACTTTGGTCTACGGAGAGCACAACGACAACTTGCGAGGATATACGGATCAGAATGGTGGAAATTAATCACTGGGCGCTTGATAGCAAGGAAAATTTTCATGAAGCCTTGAGGAAAGAAGAACCGTCATACGCTAGCGTTAAAACACAGGACATGGAGGTCTTTAGAATGCAAAAAGACAAGGTCTTAGACGTACTTCGTATGATTGACGCAATACTTGAAGTAATTGATGAAGGTCTCAAAAAATGAAAAGCTCTTTATTTTATCCAAGTGACCCTTCTAGGGTCACTTTTTCATGTTTTCCACATTTTTGATTTTTTAAAAAATCCGCGTCAAAAATCACTACCATTTCCGATTTTTGTATGCTATAATCATAAACAGGATGGGCAAGGTTGCGAAATATTTAAATCAGTTGACAATTGGGAATGTCTTCGACACTCCGGATGTACTTGAGACATACGCTGTGGATTGTTCGGCGCTCAAAATAAAACCGAAGTTAGTAGCACTTCCTGAATCGACCGAGGACATACGAAAGGTGATGCGTTTTTGCTATCAATTAGCGCAAAAAGGCATCAAGATTCCGGTAACAGTACGTGGTTCTGGTCTAGACGAGATGGGGGCGGATTTGACTAACAGCCTTCTCATATCCACCGAGAAATTAAATAGATTACTTGAATCTGACAAACGTGAAAGATTAGTTCGGGTTCAAGCTGGCATTACGCTAAAAGAGCTAAATACGGCACTTTCCATTAACGGTCTGACTATACCAGTAGGAGGCCACAGTAGTGATACGATTGGTGGGATTATTTCGAATTGTCCGAGTGATGATTACGCCGGCAAGTATGGTGGCATCATGAATTATGTAGAGCGGATTGAAGTGATACTGGCAAACGGTGATGTACTACAGACCAATCGAATGGCTGGACGGATGGTGTCTAAGAAGAGTAAGGAGAAGACCCTTGAGGGGACGATTTATCGAAAGTTACCAGAATTGATTAAGACCAACAAGGCTTTGATTGATGATATTCACGCCAATAACAATGGTTCGGCAGGTTATCCGACTATTGCGCAGGTCAAACGTGGCAATTCGATAGATATCGCTCCATTGTTCTTTGGTGCACAGGGGACACTTGGGATCATTACAGAAGTAATCCTTAGGGCCGTACCGGTTAAATCGAGCATTCGACGCGTAGTGGCGACATTTGAAGATTTTGAAGTAGCACAGAAGTTTTTGGATTTAGCTAATTCACTGAAACCAAAAGAGCTGAATGTTTACGATATTAAAATCATTAAGATTGCAGAGGAGTCTGGCAAGAGGCTAAGTGAAATTACTCGTAAACTTGATAAAGGCTATGTAGTATTTGCAAAATTTGACGGAAAAGCCAATTCTGCAATTCGCAAAATCATGAGCGTGAAGAAAGTTTTACCAAGTTCTACTCAGCTACTCGTGGAAGACAGCAAAAACGTCGCAAAACTAGACGAATTCGAGAATTCTTTGACTTCTTTCTTGAACAGCACCCGTACGGGCGAACGAGTACCACTAATAACCGACTTTTATATGCCATCGTCCAGACTTTCTAGGTTTATTACAGATTTGGCTTTGCTAGAAAAAAGCCTCAAATTAGACCTCGCAATTTATGGTTCGTATTCGTCATCTAATTATAATTTGCGTCCGCGTTTTAAGATAACAGATGAAGATTTTAGCAGAAAAGCAGTAGCTTTCCTCAGAGCAGGCGCTTATATTGTTGAACATGAAGGCGGGTCGATCACTGGCGGAAACCCAGAAGGTCGAGTCAAGGCAATCGTTACAAATGATGCGATGCTAGAGAACGAGAAGAAGTTGTATCAAGTAGTGAAGATTTTGTTTGATCGCTATGAGCTTTTGAACCCAGGAGTAAAGCTGGGGGCTGACAATAGATTCACCATCACTCATTTTAGAGATAGTGGCTCTCCAAGAATTATAGTATAGTCATAATTATATCTAAAATTGCTAAGTTTTTAGAGATAATATGTTATAATATAACAAATAGGAGTTGATTTATGAAAACTAAATTCAAGAAGATTTCTGACTCACGGGTAGAACTCACCGTGACTCTAGAGGCTAAAGATTTGCAAGAAGCCGAGAAAAAGGCATTAGAAAAATTGGTTAAAGATGTAAAAGTAGAAGGTTTTCGTAAGGGCAAAGTACCGGTCAATATCGCACGGAAGTTTATCCCAGAAAACGATCTAAATGCTGAGACAGTCGACATTGCGATCCGAATGAGCGTGTGGCCGGCTTTTCGTGAACACGAAAAAATGCCGCTAGTAGCGCCAAACGTCAATGTGACTAAATATGTGCCGGGCGAAATAGCAGAATACACCGCGACGGCAGACATTGTGCCAGAGATCAAATTGGCGGACTATAAAAAATTAAAGACCAAGCGTGAAGAAGCAAAGATTTCTGAAACACAGATCAAGGAAGTTTTGGACAATATATCTAAGTCCTTTGCTGAGAAGAAGCCAGTCAAGCGCGCTGCCAAAATGAGTGACGAAGTGATCATCGATTTTGTAGGCAAAAAGGGAGGAGAAGCTTTTCCTGGCGGTTCGGCCAAAGATTACAAATTGGTACTCGGTTCTAAGACTTTTATCCCTGGTTTTGAAGAGGGCATCGTTGGCCATGAACCAGGCGATAAATTTGATCTCAAGCTGACTTTTCCAAAAGACTACGGAGTAAAGGATTTGGCCGGAGCCAAAGTGGTATTTGAAACTTTAGTCAAGCAAATTAATGAGGTTACCGAGCCAGAGATTAATGATGAACTAGCCAAGAAAATTGGTGGCTTCAAAACTCTGAAAGAGCTAAAAGCTGACATCAAAAAGAACCTAGAGACGCAGGAAGAGCATCGCTTGAACGAAAAGTTCAAAGACGATTTGATCCAGGAACTAATAAAGGCCTCAAAAGTCCCAGCACCAGATATTTTGATTGAAGACCAGATGAAGCTCATCCGCGACGACATGACCAGAAATGCCAATTCTTATGGCGTACCTACACTTGAAGAATTCGTCAAGCGCTCTGGCGAAACTATGGAGCAATGGAAAAAAGAAGCTCGCAAAGTCGCTGAGACTAGAGTAAAGGTGCTTCTTGCTTTGCAAGAGATTGCAGTGAAGGAAAAAATCACCGTATCAGACGAAGCAGTGGAAGCCAAGATCGCAGAGTTAAGAGATGTTTACAAAAAATCGCCAGAAGCGATTAAGGGACTCAAAAATCCAAACGTAAAGATGAATATCAAAGGCCAGCTGATCAACGAAAAGACCATGGACTTCCTCGTAAAGGCTAATTCTTAGATTAATCTTGTTTTTTGACAGCATTCGTGATATAATATACTAAAGAGTTTCATCTTGTTTATTTATTGCTGTAAAATGAGCAAGGACCAAATATAATACAATAATTAAGAGGGAATTTTAATGCCAACTATTAACCAGTTGATTAGGAAGCCTCGCAAAAAGGCTGCCAAGAAATCCAAATCTCCAGCTCTTGGTTCTATTATCAATACTCTTAAAACCAAGCGCTATGAGAAGGCTGCGCCTTTGAAGCGTGGTGTCTGTATCAAGGTAACTACCAAGACCCCAAAGAAGCCAAACTCCGCTATGCGGAAAGTCGCTCGTGTCCGTCTTACTAACGGTCAAGAAGTTTGGGCTTACATTGGTGGGGAAGGCCACAACTTGCAGGAGCACGCAGTAGTGCTAGTAAGAGGTGGTCGTGTACCAGATCTTCCAGGTGTGCGTTATCACGTAGTGCGTGGAACTTTGGATCTCCAAGGCGTACAGGGCCGCAAGCAAGGCCGTTCTAAATACGGTGCCAAGAAGGAGGGTAAGTAATTATGCCACGTAAAACTACTAAATCTTTGGAGCGCAAAGTTTCTCCAGATCGCAAATATCAGTCTATTCTAGTACAAAGACTCATCAACAAGTCTATGCTAGATGGCAAAAAGCAGGTAGCTGAGCGTGCAGTTTATACCGCTATCGAAGGTGCCGCTAAGAAATTGAAGTCAGAAAACCCAGTAGAGGTACTAGAAAAAGCTATCGCGAATATTTCGCCAGATTTTGAAGTGAAGTCTCGCCGGGTTGGTGGCGCAAACTACCAGATCCCATTCCCAATTTCGGGACACAGACAACTTCACTTTGCTTTCTCATGGCTAGTACAGAGTGCACGCGACCGTTCAGGTATGCCTTATGCAAAGCGTCTGGAAGCAGAAATTGTAGATGCGTACAATGAGCAAGGCGCAGCCTTTAAGAAGAAAGAGGACTGCCATAGAATGGCAGAGGCCAACAGAGCCTTCGCGCATTTTGCGAGATAAAAACAAGTTTTTTGAAACTTGGACTTGTTTGCTTGTAAAATTTACAACATAAAGTCAAGAAAAAATGTCTTTAGTCGCTACGCTAGGGACATTTTTTCATTGTTAGGTTGTAAATTTTACGCAAACAAATCTGGTCTAAATCTCATTTATGTTTCAAAAAACTTGTTTTTATCTCGCTATCAGCCAAATCTATGATATAATATTCATAAGTAGTATAGGAGGTGAAATGAGATTAGCAATAAATGGGTTTGGGCGGATTGGCAGAAATGTACTAAAGATTTTGATGGAGAGAGACGGCGTAGAAATCGTAGCAATTAATGATATTACCGATAGCAAAACTTTGGCACATTTACTCAAATACGATTCATCTTATGGCACTTATAATAAATCTGTAGAAGCTGAAGAAGATGCGATTATTGTGGATGGCAAAAAGATCCAGATTCTAGCCGAAAAAGACCCGGCGGCGTTGCCATGGAAAGATTTGGGCGTAGATGTAGTAATTGAGTCAACGGGATTTTTTACTAAACCAGAAGACGCCAGAAAACATATCGAAGCTGGAGCAAAGCGCGTAATTATCTCTGCGCCAGCCAAAGGCGAAGGCGCTAAGACTATCGTGATTGGAGTAAATGATGAGATTATCGAAGATTCTGACGAGATTCTTTCTAATGCATCTTGCACTACTAATTGCATCGCACCAATCATGAAGGTACTAGAAGACAATCTCGGTATCGAAAAAGCCATGATGACAACGGTGCATTCCTACACTGGATCTCAGCGGATTCTAGATGCGCCAGCCAAAGATCTCCGAGAAGCGCGCAGTGCAGCCGAGAATATCGTACCAACTTCAACAGGAGCATCAAAAGCTGCAGCACTAACGGTGCCGGCTCTTAAAGACAAATTTAACGGCCTTTCTATACGCGTACCGACTCCGGTAGTGTCTTTGTCGGATATTACTGCTATCGTCAAAAGAGACACCACCAAAGAAGAATTAAATGAGCTATTTACAAAAGTTTCTGATGAGCCAAATTACCGAGGCATTATCGGAGTAACAAACGAGGAGCTAGTTTCTAAGGATTTTGTCGGCGATCCACACTCTTGTATCGTAGATTTGCCACTAACTGATGTAGTGGGTGGCAATATGATCAAAATCGTGGCTTGGTATGACAACGAATGGGGGTATTCCAATCGTCTAGCAGAGCTAGCCGTAGACTACGGGAGAGCATAATGAAAATATTTGTCGGAGCAGATTATCGAGGGTTTGAACGCAAAAACGAGCTACAGAAGTTTTTGGTCGAAAAAAATTATGAGGTAGTAGATGTAGGCGCATACGAATATATAGAAGGTGACGATTTTAATGATCCGGCGATAAAAGTAGCTAAGAACCTTTTAGAAGAGCCGACTGCAAGAGGGATTTTGATTTGCGATTCTGCTCACGGTGTGACGATGCAAGCTAACCGTTTTAAAGGGATTCGGGCAGCTCATTGCGATACAGTAGAGTCAGCGATACTTGCGAGAGAACACGACGACGCCAATGTTTTATGTATGTCTGCACATTTTGTAGATAAAAATCTAATGGAAGAAATCGCTCTGACTTTTCTTTCTACGGATTTTGAAAACAAGGAACGCCGAGTTAGGCGCATTAATCGTTTAGACGAAAGGGAAGACTATGATTAGAACAGTTACTGTAGTACCGGCGGTGCTCACAGACGACAAAGCTGTGTATCGCCAGCAACTTGAACGGATTAATAATTTTAGTCGGCGTGTGCATATTGACGTGTCGGACGGAAGCTTTGTTTCGACTATTACGCTAGATATGGCTAGCGTGTGGTGGCCAAAAGATTGGAAAGCTGACATCCATCTAATGTCTGCTTATCCATCACAACATCTTGCAACGATTTTGAAGTTAAAGCCATCTCTTTGTATTTTGCACGCAGAAGCAAGCGAAGATCTAATGCCAATTTTTGAAACCTTAAAGCAAAATGACATTAGGACAGGGCTAGCACTGCTACCTACTACTTACCCGGGGCTAGTCAAACCATATATTGATTTTGTGGATCATGTGCTGATTTTTGCAGGGCAAATCGGAATGCAAGGGAGCCCGGCCGACATGATGCAAATGGAAAAAATCGGTATCGTAAGGAGTTTGAAGCCAGAATTAGAGATTGGCTGGGATGGCGGAGCAAATCAATACACAATACGAGCTCTCTCACACGCCGATCTCGACGTGATCAATGTAGGCTCGGCGCTTTCGACGGCCGAGAATCCGACGGAAGTTTATCACGAGCTGGTGGCGGAAATCGACAAGAATGGAGTAGTGATCTAATGGCAAAAATTCTATCCTTAGGCTCAGCCTTGAATGATATCTATTTAATTGATCACGACGATCTGACACCCACAGAGATTGGCGAAGAGTCAATTTTTGGCAAAATTTTGGTAGGGTCTAAAGTTGATATTGATAAATTGAGCTATGAAGTTGGTGGAGGCGGAGTAAACTCGGCTGTAACCTTTGCAAGGCACGGACACGAGGCGGTCGTAATGTCAAACATTGCTAGAGATACGGCAGGCGACGCAATTTTGAGCGTTCTTGACGCAGAAGGAATAGACACGGCTTATATCAAATATTCGCCTAGACATGCGACTGGATCATCGGTGATTCTATTGGATTCTAAAGGAGGGGAAAGAACCATTTTGACCTACCGGGGAGCGAGCAAAATTTTTAATAATTTTGACGCCGAAGTACTCGAAATTATCCGGCCGGATTGGCTATATATTACTACGCTCCGGGGAGATTTAGAAACTCTAGAAAAATTCCTAAAAAAAGCTTTTGAAATGGGGATCAAAGTGATGTTCAACCCTGGCGTAAAGGAATTAGAGAATTCCGAAAAAGTCTTAAGCCTACTAAAATACACCGAGGTATTATTAGTAAACAAAGAAGAAGCTTCTAAATTAGTGCCGGGGACTACCCTTGAGGAATTGCTATATCATTTGAAAAATTATTCCAAAATCACAATCATCACCGATGGACCAATGGGAGGGATTGCGACGAACGGCAAAGAAACTTATCGTTTTGGTTTGTATGAAGACGTCAAGACTAAGGATGCGACTGGGGCAGGCGATGCCTTTGGCTCGGGCTTTCTCGCCACGATGGCTGATAATAAAGATTTTAAATATGCCCTTTCTTTTGCTTCTGCCAATTCTACAGCAGTAATTTCTAAGATTGGAGCAAACCGAGGAATTTTGCCAAAGAAAGTCAAGCTTCACCCAATGCCGATTCAGAAAATATAGTATAATAATTAAAAAGGAGAGTCTATGTTAGGAAGCGAAGAAGAGCTGATTAAAAAAATGACGATTGAAGATTTGGAGAGGATTAATGCCTACTCCAAGGATTTGGCTGCAGGGCTTAGAATGGTAAGAACTTTTCCGCAGGGCGTGACGATTTTTGGTTCAGCAAGATTAGCTGAAGATAATAAATATTGCAAAATGGCAGAGCAGCTCGGGGAGGAACTTGCTAAGAACGGACACGCCGTGATTACTGGCGGTGGCCCGGGGATTATGGAAGCAGTCTCTAAAGGTTCTTATGAGATTGGCGGGCGCACCATTGGATTCAATATCAAACTGGCGCATGAGCAATTTCCCAACAAATACCTCACGGATTGTTATACTTTTGAATACTTTTTTGCAAGAAAAGTATCACTCGCGATGGCAGCCAAAGTATTCGTATTTTTCCCAGGTGGCTTTGGGACTATGGACGAAATTTCCGAAATTCTTTGTTTGATGCAAGAAAACAAAATGCCAAAAATGCCGGTATTTCTTATCGGAGCGGATTATTGGTCAGCATTTGATGCGGTGATCCAAGAAATGGTAGAGCTTTCAGTAATCAATCCAGACGATGCGAAGATTTTTGAGATTACTGACGACATTATGAAGGTCGTAGAGGCCGCCAACAAAATCGGTCATCCAAAGATTTCAGAAAACTTCTACGACGGGTTTAAAGAAGCCCGCGAAATTGCAGAGATGGATTAGCCTCTGAAATTCTGACTAGCTCATTATATTTGGCAATTCTTTCGGAACGAGAAAGGGAACCAGTTTTGATTTGGCCGGTGCCAAGACCGACAGCGAGATGCGCGATAGAAACGTCTTCGGTTTCGCCGGAACGATGTGACATAATGGTCTTGTACCCGGCCTTTTTGGCCATTTTGACAGCTTCGATAGTTTCGGTGAGGGAGCCAATTTGGTTTGGTTTAATCAAAATTGCGTTGGCGACTTTGGACTCGATACCGCGTTTTAGCAATTTGGTATTAGTAACGAATAGATCGTCGCCGACTAGTTGGATTTTGCCTAATCTTTCGGTCAAGATTTGCCAATTTTTCCAATCGTTTTCGTCGAGACCGTCTTCAATCGAGACGACAGAGTAATTTTCGACAAGGTATTGGTACCAGTTGATCATATCATCGGCGGTTTTCCAATCGCCGTTGGTTTTTAGCTCGTAGTGACCGTCTTTATACGGCGGGTCGGCTGGAGTATTTTGATAAAATTCGCTAGCGGCAATATCTAGAGCGATCTTGATGTCTTTGCCGAAACGGTAGCCGGCTTTTTTGGTGGCGAGCTTGATGCAATCGAGCGGCTCGTTGTTGCCATCCTTGACTCTCGGAGCGTAGCCGCCTTCATCGCCGACAGTAGTAGGATAGCCTCTTTCTTTCAAAATGTCTTTAAGGGCATGAAAAATTTCTGACCCCATACGGACAGCCTCTGCAATAGTGCCAGCAGAAGCAGGGATGATCATGTATTCTTGAAAATCAGTGGCCCAGGCGGCATGCTCGCCACCGTTCATCACGTTCATCATTGGCATCGGGATAGACATTTCCTTGGTGGTACCAGCAAGCTCGGCAATATACTGATAAAACGGGAGTTTTTTAGCCCGAGCGGTAGCCTTGGCATTTGCTAGAGAAACCGCAAGAATTGCGTTGGCACCAAGACTAGATTTATTGTCGGTACCGTCTAGCTCCAACATCAGTTGGTCGACTTGTTTTTGGTCGGAAGAATTGTCTACTAAGACTTCTTTGATTTTGTTGTTTACATTCCAAACGGCCTTCTCGACGCCTTTGCCGTTAAATCTTTTCGGATCTTTGTCGCGGAGCTCCAAAGCTTCACCAGAACCAGTGGAAGCGCCAGACGGCACGGCGGCGCGACCAGAAGCGCCATTTGATAAGAAAACTTCGGCTTCAACAGTAGGATTACCGCGAGAATCGAGGATTTGTCTTGCTCTAATGTTTGAAATTGTAAAATTATCCATAACTATATTATACCATGTGGGGCTTTCTTTCGGAAAGAAAGCCTGAGCGAAAGAAACCAGTAAGAAAAATGAAACGAAAGTGAATTCCGTTTCATTTTTTGATTTTAAATATGGAAATTTTAGAAAGCTTATGATAAAATGGTGTTAATACAATTAAAAGGAGGTTTTTTATATGGATGGGAACCCTGAAGGGACGCCAAATCCCCTCAATCCTGTGCAAGGCGTAAGCAAGCCTGAACCGAGCACGGATGCGGCGACGGGCGCAGGGACTTTGGAAAATCACGATAGTGGTAGCACGACTACCAGTAATTTTGGTTCTGTAAAGCCGGCGAGCTTTGCTGAGCCGACGGTGAGGCCGGCAGGCATGAGCGAGCCTGCGCAAAAGTCGTCGATGCCGCGCATGCAGACAGCTGCGCCTAGACCAGTGCGTCCTTCGCACAACGTAGTAGACCCGATGATGCGTCCAGTTTCTCATTCTACTGCTGAGCCAGCTTCTACAGAGACGCCAGCAATGTCGAGGACAGAAAACAACTTTGATACTTTTAGCATGGAAGAACTCTCCGAGGTGGACGTAGAACCAGCTAATGTCCAAATTACTGAAGTAGACACTTTGGTGGCTAGAGATTCCGTGGTAGAGCCAAAATCTGGTAAGGGCAAGAAGAAAAAAATCTTTATTATTTGTACAATCATACTAGCCATCGTCGCAATTATTTGCGGTGCGGCCGCGATAGCGATTGTGGTGGTTTCTAATAATAACCGCGTAGGTATGGCGATCGACAAATTACTCAGCGGACAGACATCCAGCATCATAGCAGGGAAAGGGACGATCAATACTACCAGTGCGTCCACAAATAGTTCAAGCAACAACGATACCTCTACAACGGCGATAAGCTTTGATGGTGCAGTCGACACAATTTCTGGCATTAGCAAGCTAGAAGCTTCTGTGATTGCAAATTCTGGTAGCACTACTACTGCAGAACTGGAGATCAATGAAGTTTCCAATAAAAATGGCGACACTTATTTTAAGATTTCCGGGCTTAGCAGTATTCTCAAAAATTTCATTACACCAACTCTTCAGACCGGAGAAGTTTCTACCACCAATACCACTAATTGCGCAGAAGCTAGCGACGGCACTAATTGCAATGCAACAACTACAGACGCTAGTAGCTCAGCCGCAAGCGGACTCACCACACTCTATAATAATTTGATGAGCAAAGTAGAAGACCAATGGTTACTAATTACTGACGATATGAGCGAGACCGTAGATGACCTGGGATTCTTTGACAATGCTTCGCTTTGTATGGTCAATGCACTTAGCAGTTTATCCAAATATGGGACCGATTTAGCGAGCAAGTACCGAGCAAATCCATTCATCACTTCGTCGAAAGATAACCTCGGTATCGCCCAAAAGTCCAACGAGCTTTATCGGCTTGGATTTGACAAAGAGAAGTTAAACGCCTTCATGAATTCGGTGGGTAGCAACGGGTTCGTAACCGCCTTTAACGAATGTGCGGGTAGTGACACAACAAATAGCAAAGACAGCTCAAGCTTGTTTGAAGAAATCTTTGCGAATCTACCGACCATGTACGTAGAAGTTGATAACGACAACAATTTCACTCGTCTATATTTTGCGAGTACGATTGAAGTAAATGGTATTTCGACTAGCACTAAGGCTGACATCAATATTTCCTATCCGGCCTCTCTAAAAGTCGCTTTACCAGATGATTATCAAAACGCCTCTACAGTATTTACAATACTATTTGCGAATCAATCCATATAAATAACAGAGGTACTCCTTGACTTTTTGCCATAAGTGTGATATAATGGTCTTATGGACGAGAAGCTGAAACAAAAACTAAAAAAACTCCCGGCTAGTCCGGGAGTTTATTTTCATAAAAACGCGGACGGCGAGATTATTTATGTGGGGAAAGCGGCGGTTCTCAAAAACCGAGTGCGCCAGTATTTTCAAAATCCTGCGAATCGTGACGCCAAGACCGCGGCATTAGTAGCAGAAATTGCCGACACGGATTGGATCGTAGTGGATACCGAGATGGATGCGCTATTTCTCGAGTCCGAAATGATCAAGAGATATATGCCAAAATGGAATATCTTGCTTAGAGACGATAAGACTGTGTCGTATGTAAGGATTCCGATGAAGCTCAAAGTGCCGGATATTTCTTTTACTCGCAACCCAGTAGATGATGGTGCTACTTATATTGGGCCTTTTTATGGCAAATTGGCAGTAGAAAAGGCAGTTCGGAGTCTTCGGAAGATTTTTCCATATTACAACAAGCCTTATACTGGTCGGAAGACCCTGGATACCGACCTTGGTTTGACGCCAGGAATCGAAGTAGACAGATCCACGCCGGCTGATTATAAAAGAAATCTAAGAAAACTAATCAAATATCTAGAAGGCGGCAGGGAAAAGCTATTAAAAGAGCTGGAAAAGACCATGAAAGAGGCTTCTTCCCGTGGGGATTATGAACTCGCGGCGGAAGCGCGTGATCAGTTATTTGGCCTCAAGGAGCTCAAGAAAAAAATCGTTTTTTCGGACAAAGAATTTCTCGATATTTCCTCGGACCAAGCATTAATGGATTTACAAAAACTGCTGGGACTTTCTAAACCACCGCGAAGGATCGAGGGGTATGATATTTCACACCAGTCTGGAGAAAATACCGTGGGGAGTATGGTAGTTTTTATTAATGGCGCTTCAGCTAGGAGTGAATACCGGAAGTTCAAGGTACGAACTTCAAAAAACGATGATTTAAAAAGTCTGACCGAGGTAATTACGCGAAGACTGGAACATACAGAATGGGATTTTCCGGATTTGATTGTGCTGGATGGGGGAGTGGGACAGGTGAGGGCGATTTTGCCGCTGCTCGAACCATTTCATATCCCAGTGATTGGGCGCGATAAATCTGGAGATCATTCAAAATCGGCGGAAGTAAAAATTGTTTATAACGACAAAATTATACCACTCAGTAATTCTTCACATATCGCGCGACTAATAGCGCGGATTGACGAGGAGTCGCATCGGTTTGCGATTACGTATCACTCCTTGCTAAAACGAAAATCTATGCTAAAATAGATATATAGGAGTTATTTTATGCAGATAGGAACTTTTTTACAGGCAACTACACTAATTTCCGCGATTCTGACAATTCTTTTGATTTTACTTCAGCAGCGGGGAGCATCGCTTGGCGCTGGGTTTGGTAGCTCTGGAGAATTATATACTACCCGGCGAGGGTTAGAAAAATCACTTTTTGTGGCAACAGTTATTTTTGCAATAATTTTTGTAGCTTCGATTTTAGCATTACTACTGGTTCCAATGGAGTAAAATGGCAGATTTAATCAAAAAACGTGGGCAAAAAATCATCCGAAAGTTTTCGCGGGCTTCTTTGAAAGCGAGTGCCGAAGGCAAAGAACACATCAAAGAGAATTTCATCGCGAGGCTTGGAAATGTCAAAAAAATTCGTTTGCTAGTACTAGAATGGGGGCTTTTGGTCGTAGTTTTGATTTTGCTCTCGGTGGCGCAAGCGTTTTGGTTTGGCGAATCTTATGCAGTAAATACCTATGTGGACGGGGGAACTTATATTGAAGCGACGATTGGGCGAGTCAGCTCGATGAACCCACTTTTCGCGACGACCAGCAGTGAGAAGGTGCTATCTAAATTAATGTTTGCGACGCTGGTGGCCGATGATTATTCGGGCCATCCTGGGCCAGAATTAGCTAATACCGTAAGATATGACAGTGAGGGCAAGATTTGGCGGATACACCTGCGTGATGGCCTGCTCTGGTCGGACGGCGAGCCAATTACAAATAGGGACGTAATGTTTACAGTTGAATTGATTCAGAACCCGGCAGTAAGCACGATTTTTACTGCTAACCTTGAGGGGGTAAAAGTCCACGAAGAAGAAAATGGCGACATCGTGTTTGAGCTTCCTTCAGCCTATGCGGACTTTGAGTCGGCGTTGGCATTTCCACTAGTGCCAGAACACATTTTGAAGGATACACCTCTAAAAACTCTAGTAGAAGCTAATTTCTCTAAAACACCAGTGACGAGCGGGGCGTTTTCCTTCAATGCAGTACAGGGGGCAAAAGAAGACGAAAGAGTATACTACCTAACCGCCAATCAAAACTATTTCCTCGGTAAACCGATGGTGAGTAGTTTTGCAGTACATACCTATGAAAACGAAGAAAACGTAGTCGCTGCAGTCAATGCCGGCGAGGTGACGGCGACAGCCGAGATCGATGGCAAAGAAGCGGTCCAAGTGGTTTCCGAAAATTACAACAAACGCTATTCCAAGATTAGCTCGGGAGTTTTTGCGTTTCTTAATAATTCACGAGGCACCCTAGCTAGTGCCGATATGCGCCGGGCGATTCGCCTTGGGCTAAATTTGCCTGAAATCCGCGCGGCAGCGCCAGACACGACGGCGCTGGATTTTCCAATTTTGGATTCTCAGATTCAGCTTTCGAATTTGCCTTCAATCCCGACTGGCGATGCGGCAACGGCACAAGAAAAAATTACCGAACTTAGCGGCGGCGAGACGATTAATCTAGAAATCGTTACGGTCAATTCTGGCTATCTACCAGAGGTAACCGCAAAATTAGCAGAAAATCTTGAAGCACTTGGCATCAAATGCAGCGTTTCTGTCTATGCGGAGAGTCAAGAATTTGTAGCCAACATAGTTTCTAAAAGAAATTACGATATCCTAGTCTATGGGGTAGAGCTTGGTGCGGACCCTGACCCGCTTGCATATTATCACTCTTCTCAAGCCAAGGCCTCGGGTATGAATTTGTCTAATTATCACAATAGCCTGGTAGATGATCTTCTGATTGGGGCGCGAGGAACGATGGATGAAACCTTAAGAGCAAGGAAGTATGAAAAGTTTTTGGAATATTGGGCAACCGATGTGCCAGCAATTGGACTTTATCAGTCAAATATGACTTATATATATAGTAAAAATGTCCAGACTTATGACGAATCAAACACGCTGACCACAGCACTAGATCGTTTTTCCAACGTGGAAGATTGGGCAGTTAATAAAGGACTCAAAAATCAAACGCCGTAAAAAATGCCGCATCAGCGGGCTCTAATTCGAAAAATGGTGCGCGCGACTGGACTTGAACCAGCACAGCCGTGAATGTGGCCACTACCACCTCAAGGTAGCGTGTCTACCAATTCCACCACGCGCGCTTGTATATATTATTATATCACACTTTTAAAATTTTAAAAGAGTTTACAAAATCATCTTGGCCATGTATAATGATAGAATAAATAAGGAGGTAGATGAAGAGTTTCATAAAAAAATTGGCAGTTTTCGTCGCAGTCGCGTTGCTTGGAATTGTAGTAAGCAGCGGAAATATTTATGCAGATGAAGAGAACGATAATAGCAATATCGCTACCAGCATCAGTATTAGTCCGGTTAGCAAGATTTTGCAACTGGCGCCGAATTCGACTTACGAGGACAGTTTCACCATCACCAACAACGGCGGTGGGGCGTTAAAATTTGAAGTATATGCAGCGCCTTATGCTTATACTTATTCTGATGCCGAAGATGCTTACAAGCTTGGTTTTGACAGAGAGAGTGTCTACACACAGATTACTAGATGGATTTCTTTCAAAGGTGCGGACGGAAATTATGCAGAAAAACCTACCTTTACCGTTGAGCCAGGCGCTAGCGTGACCATCGATTACAAAATTTCTACGCCAGAGAGCATTCCGGCCGGTGGACAATACGCAGTGCTCTTTGCGCATACTCTTTCAGACTCTACTGGCTCTAGTGGTATCAAAACTGAGGCTAGCCCAGGACTAGTCGTATATGGACGTGCAGATGGTGACACCGTGATCGAGAGCCAAGTATCAGACCTCAAAATTGGGCAGAACGCCATAGTAGACGGCGTAGAGAGAACCATGATTAACGCTTCGGCTAAGGTCAAAAATTCTGGCAACGTTGATTTTATGGCGGCTGGACTAATGAAGATTACTGGTATATTTGGCAACGTTTACTACGAGAGTACTCCTGAATCTTCCGGGGCACGGATTTCGGTGATCCCTGATACTGAGTTGGTTGTTTCGGATACCTGGCGCGAAACCCCGTTCTTTGGATTATTTAACGTAGAATGGACAGTCTATGCGAATGGCCAACCTAGTGAGACTATCACCAAGTTTGTCGCGATTATTCCGCCAATTTTGATAATTGTTATGATTTTACTATTGACAATCGTAATTGTGTGGATTATAATAGTGCTTAGGAAGCGCAAAGAACGTCGGTCCAAATTCATGGTTTAGCCCGACAATCCTAGTGGAGTAGGATCTTTGCAAAACCAAAATAAAAATATAAAATAAAAAGAAAGTAGAGTGTATGAGAAAAGCACACAAAAAAATACTCGGCTTTGCTGGACTTGGTTTGGTTGCGGCTACCACAGCGGTAGCGGCAACTATACCTTCTCCGATAGCCGCAGCGGTGGCAGCTGGCACCGATGTAATACAAATACGGGTTGTTCCATCAAACCCAGATATTTCGATCGTAGTGGAGTCTAGCGATATAGTAACTAGTCCTACATATGACTTCGGGATACGATATAGCGGTCTAGCTCATTATGAAGTGGAGTTAGTGAATTACAATGAGGACGGGGAAGAGCTGTATCGCGGCATAATTTGGAGCGAAGATTTGGATGGTTCTGAGGGAGCAAAGCCTTTCTCCATTAATTTGGCGGACTATGGTGGATATGGGAATTTCTTGATCGTAGCAAGAGGTAGAACTGCAACTGGGGTAGAGATGGAACAAAATATGTCTTTTTCGTACATAGTAGCTAACGAAAACGCCACGACTAATCCAGACAACGGTGAAGCGACAGTTGACGCAACCGTGCCAGATGATACAGCTACACAGATCGACACAAATATCTACAGCCCAGATGGGACTTTGGCTCGGGTACTAAAAACCGATATAGCAACTGGGATAACCAGCGTTTATGATCCATCTGGCAATTTACTTTTCACGGTGACGGACGGATATAAAGACGGCAAATTAATCATCCCAATGGAAGGACTTCCGTATGCGGATGGTTATAACGCCAAAATTGTCTTTAGGAATAACTTAGGAAAACAGGTAGGTGGTGTTATCTTGGTAAGAATTGACCACAAGGGCAAAGAAATTATCGTGCCAGATACTGGTAGCTTCTTCCAAGGATTGAATATCTCGAGAGAAGATTATCTAATTACAGGTTTGATTGCATTTATGGTAATTGGTGTAGTAGCATTTGGGGTAGTGAGAAGAGCACATGGAGTTAACGCTAGCAAGCGTAGCGGTAAGATTAACGGACGGAACCGCCGTTAAAAGTAGCCAGGCTTCGTAGGAAGTGTGTGTGCCTACGAAGCCTGGGGAGAAGAAAAAAAAGGGGGAATTCAGTGGGGATTTGTTTGATAAAAGTTTGATAAAAAAAGTTCGGCGCCGTAAACTGCGAGGGCGCCGAACTTTAATGGGACTTTCTTTTTTAAAAGAAAGTCCCAACGAAAGAAAACAGGATGAAAAATAGCCGAAAAGCGCGGTTTCCGGCTATTTTTTGATTATTTATTAATTTCTGACGAAGCTTTGGCTTCTTTTTTGGCTTCTTCCTTGGCGGCTTTTTTAGCCTTATTGCCAAGAGTCTCACGAAGTTTGGCGGCACGTTCGGCGCGAGCCTTGAAGCGGTCGACACGACCTTCGGTATCGATAATCTTTTCTTCGCCAGTAAAGAATGGATGTGAAGCGGAAGAAATCTGTACCTTAACTAGTGGATATTCCTTGCCATCTTCCCATTTGATAGTTTCTTCACTCTTAGCGGTAGATTTAGTCAAAAAGCTAAATCCAGCAGCCTCGTCAGAAAACACCACAAAACGGTAATCTTTAGGATGTAAATCTTTTTTACTCATAATTAGCGATAATTATATCAGAGTTCAGAAGAAAAGTAAACCCCGTTTTTCTAAACGGGGTTTTGTGTAAGATATAGTGGTTAATTCTTCGCTAGCTCCTTCGCCAAGAAACGATTTTCATCGCAAAGATTCTTGTAATCGCTATGCAGGGATTCGCTATCCTTAATTGCGAGATCATACCAATGCTTAATTAGTTTATATTCCTTTTCTAAATCTTCATACTTAGTAAGGCAAGACCAATATTCTTTTACGATTTTTAAGTCCTTGACCTCGTTCTGCGCCTTTTGAAAAATATCTCTACAGGTAAAGCAAATTTTAGCATATTGCACGGCGTTACATGTCCTTAAAGATGCCTCAGAACTCAATTTAGAACGTAGCTCTCTCACTAGAGCAAGATCTGAGCCACATTTTAATTCCAGCAACTCATACGCCCACGGATAGAGCATATCATTTAGAGTGAAGTCTAGATCATCAATTAGCTCATCCACTAAGCGAGGATCAATAAACACCACCTGGTCATCTTTAAGTAATCTGCGCAAACGACGGCGCATCAACTCTCCATCGTTTGTACGAATCTTCAC
>JAZRPQ010000020.1:0-56993 GCA_045649325.1 Candidatus Nanosyncoccus sp. | reverse complement strand
AGAAGATCTAACTACCGAATTTATCAAAAAATCTCAAGACGTGATGGACCTACTTGAAAAAGATGACATTAGAATTGAGGAAATCGATAATTATCATATTTATCCAATCGCTGACAACGATACGCCAAAACTATCTGCTGACAGATTAGAATATTCATTATCCAATGCGCTATTTACTTACAAGCTATTAAGTCTAGAAGAAGTCAAAGAAATATACAATGATATAGAAATCGAGCAAAATGAATCAAGGGAGCCGGAACTCGGTTTCAAAACTAAATCCATCGCTAGAAAATTTGTCCAAGTTACCAGTAGAATGTCCGTCATTTATCGTGATGATAGAACTCGCTTTTCTATGCAATTTATTGCCGATATATTAAAAAGACTAAAAGAAAGTGGCAAGATTACGATAGAAGATTTATACGACGATAAGGAATCTGATATTATCAAAATAATCGAAAGTTCAAAATATAAAGATATCTGGAGCACTTGGCGAAAAGCCAAAAAAGTCAATATTTCAAAAACTCGGCCCAAAAATGTTTACTACGTTCATCAAAAATCCAAAGTCCGCTACATAGACCCACTGTGCAACGGTAAACGCATGTCAGAAATATGTAAAATTGCCAAGAATGCTATCAATAAAAACCTTTCTTATGATATGGATAACTATGTCTATCTAGATTTTAAACTCGGAAAATGATATAATTATACCCATAATAACAGATAGAAAGGTTGGTTTTGAACTTAAAGATCGGAATCGTGGGCTTGCCGAATGTCGGAAAATCCACATTGTTTAACGCACTTACAAACGCTGGCGCTCTTGCCGCCAATTATCCTTTTGCTACCATCGAGCCAAATGTCGGCATCGTACCTGTTCCAGATGAACGCCTAGATGTACTAGCCAAAATGTACGAGACGGATAAAGTCGTCCCTGCCACCATAGAATTTGTCGATATTGCAGGGTTAGTCGCAGGCGCCTCTAAAGGCGAAGGCCTTGGCAACAAATTCCTCGCCCATATCCGCGAGTGCCAAGCCATTTGTCACGTAGTAAGAGCTTTTATCAATGACGACATCGTCCGCGCCGACCAAAAGCCCGAAGAAGACATTTTAAAACAGGCCAAAGACGATATCGACATCATCAATCTAGAATTGCAGCTCGCCGATGAAGAGACTAAAGAAAAAGCAGCGGCCAAACGCAAAAAAGACCCAGCCGATGAGAATATTCCGTATCTCACCGACAAGCCTGTCATCTATATGTTCAATGTAGATGAAAACGGCCTCACCGACCAAGATTTACAAAATAAACTACAGGACTTAGTAAAGCCAGCTCAAGCAATTTTTGTAAACGCCAAATTAGAAGAAGAAATGTCCGGCATGGATCGAAAAGAGAGAAAAGAATTTCTCGAAAGCTATGGCGTAAAAGATGATGCCTTGGGCGAACTTATCAAAGCCGCCTACGAGACCTTAGGATTACAATCCTTCCTTACCGCCGGCAAGAAAGAATGCCGCGCCTGGACCATCAAAAAAGGCGCCACCGCTCCCGAAGCCGCCGGTACCATCCACACCGATTTTCAGCGTGGTTTCATCGCTGCCAACATTTGTAATTACGCAGATCTAAAAGAGCTAGGTAACGAGCAAGCCGTAAAAGCCGCTGGCAAACTTAGAACCGAAGGCAAAACCTACATCATGCAAGACGGCGACGTCGTCGAGTTCAAATTCAACGTATAATTATCCAATCTAGGACTTGATAACACCCATCCACCGAAGCTACCGCGAGCAGCGGATCGTGTTTTTGATATAAAGGCCGTGTTTTCAAAAACACCTCAGAACCAATTTTCATCTTATCCAACTTTTTCTTATCTACCGCCCCAAATCCCCCACCAAAATCTTTGCATTTACGCGTTTTTACCTCTGTAAAATATATTTTATCATCACAAAGGGACACAATATCAATCTCACAAAATTTAGTTTTAAAATTTCGCTCTATAATTTTATGACCACTAGAAACTAAATATTCGCACACCGCTTCCTCACCTTTACTACCTACAACCGTTGTATTTTTTACAACACTTCTTTTGTCGGTAGGTTTCTCAAACCCCACCATACTTTTAATCGGCTCAAAACTTTTCCGGTGTTCCGGACAAACCCCAAGCTCATGAATCGCCGCCATATGTTTAGCCGTCCCATACCCCACATGAGCAGAAAACCCATACCCCGGATATTTAGCATCAAGCTCATACATATAGTGATCTCTCGCCACTTTTGCGATGATCGATGCCGCCGAAACTTCCTTTACCAAATCATCTGCCTTTGGCATTGTAGACACAAAATCAGCCAAACTAGTACCATCAAGAAAATTCACTTTTCCGTCTATCACTATCTGAGAAAAAGGCGCGTGAAGTTCTTGTACCGACTTCACAGCCTGCCTCGTCGCGAGCCGCAAAGCCTCCGAAATCCCCACTTCGTCTAGCTCATGAGCCTCCACAAAGCCAAGCCCCGTCGCCACCGCCTCCTTCAAAATAATTTCCGACAATTTTTCTCGTTTTTTGGCAGACAATTTTTTGGAATCTCTCAAGTCCGCCACCCATTCTGGCCTAGAATCTGGCAAAATTACCGCCCCCACAACAAGCGGACCCGCTAAGGGTCCGCGTCCCACCTCATCTATACCAAGAATAGCCATTAAGCTTCTTTAGTTTCCTCAGCTGGTTCTTTAGTTTCAGCTGGCTTCTCTTCACTTTCTGTAGCCTCAACTTTTTCTTCCTTCGTTTCTACTGCTTCTTCTTTTACTGTCACGTCATTAATCTTGGCGCGGTCAAAATCACGAGAAACAAGTCTCGCCGACTTACCAGAGCGATCGCGAAGATAAGACAAATTATTGCGACGTACTTTAGAACGCTTCGTCACCTCAATCTTTTCGACCAAAGGCGAATGAATGAGAAACGACTTTTCTACGCCCACGCCAGAAGTCACCTTACGAACCACAATCCGAGCAGTGTGTGATTCTTTTCTATCAGCACGAATCACCACGCCTTCAAACACCTGCAAACGAAACTTGTCGCCTTCCTTAATCTTCTGAGTCACCTTCACAGTGTCACCAGAACGGACATCTACGACTTTCTTCTTTTTCTGAGCGTCACCAATCTGCTTTAAAATCGAAAAACTCATATTTTACCTTTATATTATTACAACTGTATAAATTATATCATACTCTGTTTATCTTTTCAAGGCCAATTTTACTCTTTCCTCGACGGACAAGCTCGGATCTACACCAGAAAGGGCTTCTGTCGCTTCTTTTAGATTAAATCCAAGCGCTATCAGAGCATCAAGCGCATCATCTTTCTCTGCTGGAGCAGACGAAGACCCAAATTTCACCTCTGTCGCACCATACTTAGATGGCGCTCCTACCTTATCAGCAAGATCCACAATCACCCGTTCAGCTGATTTTTTACCCACACCCGAGGCCTTAGATATAAAGGCTGTATCTGCATTTGCAATCGCATTTCTCACATCTTCCACATCCGCAAGCGACAAAATCGCAATCCCCGCCTTCGGTCCAATTCCTTGCACCGAAATCAGCATTTCGAATAATTTTTTAGCCAGAAGCGACGAAAATCCATACAAATCCTCAGACTGTTCTCTCACTGCATGATAAGTAAAAAATTTTCGCATTTCTCCAAGTCTCACATCGTCAAAATCCGGCATTGGCACCATTATCTCGTACCCCACGCCATTTACATCTACGATCAAAGAATTATTAAATTTTTCTTCAATTTTTCCAAAAATATGCGCAATCATGTCTATATTATATCACTCCCCGATTATTAGAGAACACATACTCATCGTTTTTTCCGTTTCTATACAAAAACGCACAAGTAATCGCTGCGGCCAGCGCATCTGCCGCATCGTCTGGTTTTGGCTTTTTTTCAAGATTCAAAGTCTTTCGCACCATTTCCTGCATTTGAGTTTTGGTCGCTGCCCCATATCCAGTCAAAGCTTTCTTGATTTCATTCGGCGAATATTCATACACCGGCAAATCCTTTTGAGCCGCTACCAGAAGCACTACTCCACGCGCTTCCGCCACCGCAATCCCCGTCGTAATATTTTTAGAAAAAAACAATTTTTCTACTGCTATCATTTCTGGTTTTGTCTGTTCAAAAACCAAAATAAGAGATTCATATAATTCTTTAAGACGTTCCGGCATCGGCGCATCTACTACCGTTGTCACTGCACCAAAGTCTAACGCTCGCGCTTGAAATCCTGTGTCCCCAGTCTCAATCAAACCAAACCCACAAATCCCAATCCCTGGATCAATCCCTAATATTTTCATTTCACAAACCTTATCAAAGTTTCGCGCAAATCTTTCATTGGCACTACAAATTTATCTCGCACCGTAGCAGGCCCAATCGCATGTAGGAATCCTAGTTTTTTGGCCTCCGCAATTCTCTGATCCGCCCGAAAAGCCGAGCGAATCTCACCTCCCAGTCCAATCTCACCAAATACCACATATTCTTCGCCTAATTTTCGCCCCGCCATAGCCGAAGCAATCGCCATTGCCACTGCGAGATCCGCCGCCGAATCATTCAACTTCATCCCGCCTACTACATTCACAAAAATATCTTTATCCGAAAGCCTCAGCTTAGTCCTTTTTTCCAAAACCGCAATCAAAAGATTCAAACGATTAAGATCAAAACCACTCGCCGTACGCTTTGGATAACCATAATTAGATGAATTTACTAGCGCCTGAATCTCTACCAAAATCGGCCGATTTCCATTCAAGGTCGCAAGTATTACCGAGCCGTCCGTATTAGTTCGTTCAGCCAGAAGCGCCGCTGACGGATTTTCCACCTCTTTTAGTCCCGAATCAATCATTTCAAAAATCGCCACTTCGTTAGTCGAACCAAACCGATTTTTTACCGCACGCACTGTCTTAAACCCACCGTATCTGTCTCCTTCAAAATTTAATACCACATCCACAAGATGTTCTAGCACCTTTGGCCCAGCGAGAGTTCCTTCTTTTGTCACATGTCCCACTATTACCACTGCCGTATCAGTCTGCTTGGCCGCCCGAATAATCAAATTGCCCGAATTTGTCACCTGAGACGCCGTTCCTGGCGCCGACGAAATTTCATTCAAAGCCAAAGTCTGAATCGAATCCACAATCACTAGCTCAAATTCACCAGATTCTATAGTTTTGGCAATATCATTAGCCGAAGTCGAAGCCGCAAAATTCAATCTCTCCGAATCCGCCCCCAGTCTCTCTGCTCGAAGCTTCACTTGCCCCGCCGATTCCTCACCAGATATATATAATACATCGTGCTCTTTTGCCACCCTTGCACAAATCTGCATCAGAAGCGTAGATTTCCCAATCCCCGGCTGACCCGCAAGAAGAGACACCGACCCCATCAAAATCCCCCCGCCAAGCACCATGTCAAGATCTTTAAAATGTGTCAAAAGTCTCGCCTTAGCATCTGAAGGCACTATCGTTTTTAGTTTTACAAAATCTAATTTCTTACCCGATACCGCACCTTTAGAAAGCGCCGTTTTTCCGCCACTAGCTTCTTCTGGCATTTGCTCAACCAAAGAGTTCCAAGACCCACAATTGCTACATTGCCCTACCCATTTCTTATAAGTATTACCACATTGCTGGCAAACAAACACACTACTATTTTTCACCATATTGTATATATTGTATACTAATTAATAGCGAGGTGCAAGTTCATGTTGGTACACAGTTTGGAGAGTATCGGATTCCGCCGAACCCGCCATAAATTCTGACCACATCAGGATTGAAGAATCATAGTCAAAGATTTCTGCCGCAGCTCCATCAGAAGGTATGCCGTGCGAATCCGTTCTTTGTCCGTCCTCATTCGCCGCCGCACCATAAGTCCGTTTCAAATTAACCGAGTCTGCAATTACTAGCCCAAAGATCTTTAATTGAGACAAACCCGCATACGGACTACCATCATATGGAGACTCTGCGCAAGTATCTACACTCCCACCATTCTTTGTTACAATAATGGCGTCTACTTCCTGTACTAAGCAAGAGATCCTTACATCACGCGCATAAATAATTACTTTTGGAATCTGCGCAAACGAGATGTTACTATCATTGTACACCAAATTGCCTGTAATATTTACCGAGCCATCAGATTTGATCAGATAAGTAGTACCTTGTGGGATTGCGCCAGAAAGATTAATATCACCAGCAGAATATGCATAGCGTACCGTTGTCCCCGTCGCACTAGAAATAGCCTGTCCCACCGAATTTGGATTCGACAAATTAAGGGACGCACCTGGCATAGTATTCATTGTAGCACTAGCTCCTGTCCCCACCCAATATTGAATCAAATCTTCTCGGTTAGTAATACCACTATCAATACCGGATTGACCTACCCCACCTACGCCATTACAAAAACTGCCTATCATGTTCGAGTAATTAGCAAAGCTTAGAGCCGCACCCTCATTACAAAATGCCACCGAAGTCCCCACGTGGGCTGCATTATTATTAAGTGCTGAAGCCGCTCCCGAAGCTAATGAGTTAGTCAAGCCGTTCTTCATTACCAAGCTTTCTTCCACCCATGACATAAAGGAAATTAGAGTACCACCATTTGGTTTCCATAGAGACTGCGGATCAGAACTATATTCGCTATAAATATTAACCTTAGAATTATAGCCAGCTATAATATTTCCTACCGAATACATACTCCCACCCCACACCTGGAAAATCGGTTTTTTCGCAATAACCGCACATGCCGGCACTGAAATACTCCATGAATTTCTATTGTTACCACTCATATCCTTATCGCCATCTACTTCAGACGGAGACACTGACGACGCAAAGCACATCCAGTCACCCGCGCTAGCATCAAAGGCATTATAAGTAAGGTCCGGCCAAATCGTATCAGAACCACCGCCAAGACTTCCGTTACTATTCAGGGTTCTGCCACTGTCATGTTCTAGTTCTACGCACTGTTTAGCAGCATCCCTTAATATATCACAGATATTATTAGTCTCCGCTTCGCTAGCGAGCCCACCACCAGTTTCATCTGCAGTTACATATGCATAAAGATAAGTCTCTGCGCTAGGCACCTGCGTAGCATAGTCTGCAATTGTTACAGAGTTATAACGTGTATTCACAAAATCTTTTACGCTATTTACCGTAATCGCATCCTGTGAGCCAGAGTACACCAATTCCCTATCAATTTCCACCATTGTGTCAGTAGTAAAGTTATATGGCACATCCACCGACAAAGATTTTTTGATCGGGCCAAAAGTCACCGTTGCATCAGCCAATCTGCTTACATAAGTGTTTAAGTGTCCGGTAGAATAAGCCGGCCCAGAATAAATATTATATGATGTACAACACGAACACTCATAAAATTCCTCTCTAGGATCACGACATCCCTCATTCGAATTGTTGTCGTCATCATCGTCATCATCACTATCGCTACTAGACCCCTCATCTGCACACCACCTGTTTACGCACGTACATCCAAAGAAATCCGTAGCTGGCCAACTTTGCGTAATCACTGCAGTCTCCGGAGTACCCGTCTCTGCTGTTTCTGTAAAGGTCTTCCCCGCATCGCCTTCAAAAGTCTGCTTGGTCAAGGTATTTTGTCGTATCGTACTGTCTCCTCGCGTCCAAGTTCCAGAATAAGTACCCGCATCGCCATACATTTTGAACTGATTCTGCCAATTACTCACTTTATTTACTTTTACATATAATGGCTCATATGCCACCGATATTAATTCCGGCAAACATCGATCAGTCGGAAGTTCCCACGGCTTGATTGTATAACCAAAGTCAGAATTATTCAAACTAGTCACCGGCGTATCAGACGTTTTTTGTACGCCTGGATAATAACAGGCAGTCCAAGCAACCGCATCAGTCGGCATCGCATAAATAGGGCCCGTCTTATTCCAAGCACCAAGTCCTACCCCACCAAATCTACTAGCCATATTTTTAATTCTAAAATCTAGCGTAGTCGTACCACGATACATGTTTGAAGACGAATACGATGCTGGCGCCCAACCGTCACAAGTTTGTTTACCTGTATCACCGCAGCCATCGCCTTCTATCACGATGAGCGTTATTTGCTGATCCATTTGGTTAGTAGTTCTACCATCACTGTGAGTACGATGTACTGTTACGGTTCTTGTGTATTTTGTCTCACACTTGCTCACCTTTTGCTCGCTAGCACCGCTAATAAATTTAGCTACATCCAGCGTCGAAGCTTTACCACTAGGACGCAGCACCGTACGCGTCAGGTTCATATTGTCATTAATCGAATCGCCATCATTAGTCACATTTATATTTAGCGTCGTATCAACCTTATCAGTACAAAGTCCCCAAAACTTAATTGAAGCCGTACCAGTTTTAGAATATACCGTAATCTCTGGGATAGTAGCACTAGCCGCCGAACCAATCCAAAGACCACAACCATTCACATTATCATTAGCTGCGTATTGACAAGCTTGTTGTACTGCTTCAATACTCGAAGCACTACCCACCGCCGACATACATTTTTCGTAATTACCGGCATATTTTGAGTCCGCATAGCATTGCGATGCCATTATCATCCCTACAACAAAAGATAGTATTGCCACCGTAAAAATTCTAAGAGGTTTGTTCATATTTCTAATCATCCTTCACCTCCCATATCTGTAACTCCTGCCTCTCTTTCACGCTCAGCCAAAATCACACTATATTTATCATATACTTCTGTCTTGCCGTAATAATCCGCCAAAGTCATTACCAGTGCCGCCGAATTCATCGTCTTATCTTCATCATCGAGCTCTATTGCTACCGCTATCAACTCATCTCCTCTCGTCTTTTCTGTATCATAGCCCATCTCAATCAAGAGAAGATCTGCTCTCAGCATATTGCTTACTACGGTATTATTAACTTCAGAAATATAATACTGATAAGCCGATACTACGTCGCTTTCTTCAAGCTCATTAGTACTAAGAATAATCTCATTGATATATCCCTGCACCTCATGATATATTTCTAGATTTTTTTCTTCTTCAGCCTCTTCTCTTTCTTCTTTTGTCATATCAGTATCCGTTCCACAACTATTTTTATTAGTATTAGAACGTGTAGTCAGAACCACCGCAATTGCAATCCCTAGCCCCACAATAACCACTACTAGTGCGAATATCACACTCAGCCACACTTTCTGCTGTTTAGAGCTAAGGCCTGCACCTTTACCAGGCAAACCAACGCCTGCAGCATTTACCTCCACACCACTCTTCTCCATATTTCTATTTTAGCACAAGAAAAATCATTTTGGCAATATTTTTATGCTATTTTTCTTAGCCATTCGTCAGCTGGCCCTGCCGTCATCAAAATCACCAAATACCCATCGTCTCGATATTTACGAATTTCATCCCGTAGCTCGTCATTAAGTTCCGCCGCTTCCGCCACCTCCGCATTGTTTAGCTGATTAATAAAATCAATTGGCAGGAGAATCGGCAAACTCTCATCCTCTCGAGTCAAATACGTCGGCAACCACCACACTTTATCCGCCCCCACAAACGCATCATAATAAAGATCCTGCACTTCATGTTGCCTAGTATTTTGATGCGGTTGATACACCACCACCACGCCTTTTTTGCCATCAATTTCTGCTTGCTCCAAAGCCACCCCCATTGTTGCTTTGATCTCTTCTGGATGATGTGCATAATCCGTATAAATCCCCTCAGAAATCTTTTCGAATCTCCGCCCCACACCCGGAAATTTATTCAAAATTTCCTTAATTTCTGTATCCGAAATTTCCAAGTTCTCGTTTTTTATTATCTCTTTTACTGCCTCAAACGCAAATCCAGCATCCATTCTTCTCGCCTCACCCGCCAATTCAAAATCATCAAAATCTGCATTTTTAATCACTTTTTCACTCTGAGACTCAAATTCTTCAAAGGCCTTTTTATAATCTTCTGGCGTCTTATAAATATCCGGATGGTCATAGCTCACCGTCGTAATTACGCTCAGCCACGGATGAAATTTCAAAAAATTCCGATCGTACTCATCCGCTTCATAAATAAAATATTTGTCGTTCGTTTCATATGCTCCCGCAGGTGCGAATCCCAACGTCGTCCCCACAATATACGCTGCAGGTAGCCCCAATTTTAAGCACGTCCAGACAATCATTGACGTCGTCGTAGTCTTTCCATGTGTCCCCGCCACTGCCACCATTTTGAGTCCTTCTTTTTGTACCAAAAACTCTGTCAAATTATCCCTTTTTGATACCCGGATTCCTGCTTCTTTGGCGACTAAAAGTTCCGGCGCCGTCTCAGGTAGAGCCGAAGTATGTACAAACCACTCCACTCCATCTTTGATTTTTTCCTTCAGGAATTCTCCGTCTTGCTCACCGATTTTGACTTCAATCCCTGCCTTTACTAGCTCCTTATAAATCGCCCCCTCGTGTAAATCAGAACCGCACACATCAAGTCCAGCCTTAGAAGCCATCAAAGCCAGCGGCCCCATCCCTGTACCAGTTATTCCCGAAATATAGATTTTCATGATATAATTAATTATACAATGAAAATAACTTCAGAACAAGAGATGATTGACTTCGGTAAAAATTTTGATTTAAGATCAAATGTTATCGAACTTATCGGCGACGTTGGTGCCGGCAAAACTACTTTTGTTCGCGGTCTCGGCCAGAAGCTAGGCGTCAAAGAGAATATCACCAGCCCAAGTTTCACCATTTCCAAATCATACGCTTGCAAAAACGGCCAGACTCTAATCCACTATGATTTTTATCGTCTAAACGATCCTGGTATCATGTTAGAAGATTTAGAAGAAAATATCAACGACAAAAACAACATCGTCATCATCGAATGGTCCGATTCCGTCAAAGATATTTTGCCAAAAAGCCATACCGTCATTAATATCAAATATAACGACGACGATACTCGCGAGGTTATTTTGTCATGAAAATGTATTTAGACACTTCTACTAATGTCGCCAAACTAAAATTAGACGACATTTGTTACGAAAAAGATCTTGGTCACGACATGGCCGAAAAGTTACTTGAATTTATCCACGAAAAATTGCAAGAAAACGATGCCGATTTTAAAGACATCACCAAAATCGAATTCGAAAAAGGCCCCGGATCATTCACCGGCCTTCGCATCGGCGCTTCTATTGTCAACACGTTAATTCACGAACTAAACCTAAACCAACCCCTTATCATACCAGACTACGGTAAAAACGCAAATATTACAGAACCGAAGAAATAAAAACATTCCAATTTTTGAACCTCTTGCTCGCAACGGTGATAAAACCCCAAAAAAATAAAAACAGCGGATTTATGAGCCTCTGACTTGTCACGGCGATTAAATCCGCTGTTTTTATTTTATTCAGTTATTTTATCCGGTTACTTTATTATCTCGTCAATAATTCCGTATTTTTTGGCTTCCTCAGCACTCATCCAATTATCTCTATCCATATCTTTCTCAACTTGCGCTAAAGACTTTCCGGTATTTTTAGCAAAAATCTCGGCCAGCCGTTTTTTGAGAAATACTCCTTCTCTAAGCATAATCTCTTGATCCGTGATTTTACCCTCCGTACCAGACGACGGTTGGTGAATCATCACTCTACTATTAGGCAGACAATATCTCTTGCCTTTCGCGCCCGAAGAGAGCAACATCGCACCCATGCTCGCTTGCAACCCAATCCCAATCGTTTCTACATCCGGCTCAATATAATTCATTGTGTCGATAATCGCGAGACCATCATAGACCGAACCACCCGGCGAGTTAATGTAAAGTTTAATCGGCTTCTTTGGGTCTTCATGTGCTAAATATAATAGCTGCGCCACTACTAGATTTGCCGTATGCGAATTCACATCTTCGCCCAAAAACACAATTCGATCGTTCAAAAGTCTCGAATAAATATCGTAGGCTCTTTCACCTTTATTAGTTTCTTCTACCACTGTAGGTACTAAATAATTTTTAGTCATTTAACTCCTTTACTAATTTTAGTTTACCTTTTACTAATTTCAGAATCGAAATATCACCTTTCTTCAAATCCCCTGCAATGATTTGCTCCGAAAGTAGCGATTCCACTTCATCTTCAATTTTGCGCCTGAGAGGTCTTGCGCCATTTTTTGCATCATATCCAGTATTAATCAAATATTCTTTAGCTTTGTCTTCAATTTTTAAACCGATGCCTTTTGTCGCAAGGCGTTTTCTTAAATCATCAATCAAATTGTCAAAAATCTTTTCTACATCTTTTTTCGTCAAAGCATGAAATACCAATATCGAATCTAGTCGATTGATTAGCTCTGGACGCATTACTTTTTTGAGAGCTTTCATCGCATATGATTTATTTTCTTCATATTCTTCTTTCAAAGCTTTTTTGTCTTTCGCTGTTTTTGCTGTGAAACCAATTTCCGCTTCCCGAAGCATATCCGATGAACCAAGATTTGATGTCAAAATTACAATTGTATTATTAAATTTAATTTTGTTGCCCTGCCCATCCGTCAGCACTCCATCTTCAAGAATCTGAAGAAGCAAATTAAATACATCCGGATGTGCCTTTTCAATCTCATCGAACAAAATTACTGAATATGGCTTGCGTCGCACTGCTTCAGTAAGCTTCCCACCATCATCGTAACCAATATAGCCAGCCGGTGCACCCACCAGTCTAGACACATTATGTTTTTCGCCAAATTCACTCATGTCGATTTTGATAAGAGCATTTTCTCCACCAAATACTTCACGCGCAATCACCCGTGCTAGCTCCGTCTTACCCACACCTGTCGGCCCCATAAAGATAAATGAACCAATCGGCCTTCTCGAATCCGCAATTCCACTCCGGCCCCGACGAATCGCTTTAGACACCGCTGCCACCGCTTCATCTTGCCCCACGATCGACTCCTTGATATGCGACTCCAAATCTAGCAACATCTTCATCTCCGATCCGTGCACTTTAGACACCGGAATTCCAGTCTTAAGAGAAATTGCTGTCGCCAAATTTTCCTCAGTCAAGACCGGCGCTTTTTCCAAATTTTTCTTACCAGATTTTTCGAGTTTAGAAATCTCATCTTCTACACGCGAAAGTTGAGTTTTGACTAGTGCTGCCTTTTTAAAATCTTCCGCTTCCGCTGCTTCTGTTACTTTTTCCTCCAAATCAGATTTCATAATTTTGAGTTTTTTGTACTTGCCACCACCATTTTTGTCTGCCGCAACTTTGCAAATCGCCGAAGCCTCATCGATTATATCAATCACCTTGTCCGGCATAAATCTATCGTTAATATATCTCTGGCTCATTACTATCGCCGTCTCAATTACGTTATCCGGGATCACCACACCATGATGATTTTCGTAATGTTTCTTAATACCCTTCAAAATTCTAAGTGTAATTGCCGCACTTGGCTCCTCCACCATCACCGTTTGAAAACGCCGAGAAAGAGCCTTGTCCTTTTCGATGGTTTTGCGATATTCGTCTAAAGTCGTCGCGCCAATCAGTTTCAAAGAATTACGCGCGAGCGCTGGTTTCAAAATATTCGCTGCATCCATCACACCGTCACTGCCACTACCAGCCCCACAAAGCAGATGGATTTCATCAATAAAGAGTAGCACAGATTCATCACTAATTGCTTCGTCAATAATACCTTTAATTCTCTCTTCAAAATCCCCACGGAATTTTGTCCCCGCCACCACCGAAGATAAATCTACTTGATAAATTTGTTTACCCACCAAATTTCCCGGTACATTCTTTGCTACGATTCTCGAAGCCAAACCTTCCACAATTGCAGTCTTACCAACCCCTGCCTCACCGATAAGCACAGGGTTTGATTTAGTTCTACGCGAAAGCACTGTTACAATCCTCTCGATTTCTTGATCTCGCCCAATCACTGTGTCCAGATGTCCAAGCTTAGCTTCTTCAGTCAAATTCTTGCCAAACTTTTTCAAAAATCTTAGGTTCGAAGTTTTTACATATTTCGCCTTTTCTGCCTCAGCCTTTTCATCTTCGGTTTGTTTCTCCACCAATTCTTCTATTTCATCCATCATCTTGTCGTGATCGGCCCCAAGACCATCCAAAATCAAAGACGCCCGAGAGTTAGCCTGAGAAAGAAGTGCATATAATATATGCTCAGTCCCAATCACAGCTAGACCTGACTCATCAATAAAATTCTGCGCCATCCGAAGCGTCAAAACTACCGCCTCAGACAAAGACATCATTGCCATATCAGAACCCGGCACCTCTACCGCTGCTTTATTCAAAGCCTTTTCTACATCGTCGATCGTGACGCCTTGCCGACGCACTATCTCCGATGCCGTCGATGTGTCAATCGAAAGTAGGCCTAAAAGCAAATGCTCCGTCCCCATATAGCCATTATTATATCTTTTACTATAATAGTCTGCCTTCTGAATACCAAATCTGGCATTTTCCGACAAATGATTCATTATTTCGCTAAATTCACCATTCATACCCCTGATTATACACAATTAGCACTCCCATGTCAAGAGTGCTAGTTTAATGCAAAAAATAAATACTTTTCATCGCCGTGGCGAGCCAGAGGCTCAGAAAAGTATTTATTTTTTGCTATTTGTCTAAGACCACATTGTTGGCGTGCAACCAACCTTCTACAGTTCCCCCATCTAGATATTCACCATCTGTCTGCGCCACACGCATCACACCACCATTTTCAATATAGGTAGCAAACGGATCAGTAATCATGTATTCTTGATCTGTTGGCCCAAAATCATTTTCGTGTACGTATTTCACAATCTCTTTTAGCATCCTTGGCGAAAGGATATATTTAGATACCGAAGTCAGCCCAGTCACCTGCTCTGGCGATGGTTTTTCCGTAATTTTCAAAATCTTACCATCTTCCACGGTGAGAGCCCCACCATTCAGAAGTGCCTCGTAAGGGTGGTCAATTGCAAAAAGTGCCGACTCATCTTCATTCTGCACTGCTTCGAGCAAAGCTTCTGCCGAAGATTTCCCCTCTGGATTCCAAATGAAATCATCACCCATATACACAAAAACCGGTTCATCGATATTGTATTCTTCTACTGCCATTGCTACCGGCACCGCAGTCCCATATTTAGAAGATGGATCCTGTGCAATATAGTGGATTTTTACATCTGGTGGCAAAGTAATTGCCTTTTTTAGCTTATCTTCTTTGCCACGCTCTCTTAGATACAAATTCAAAGCTAGATTATCTCGGTAAAACGCTCTCACCTGGCAAGGCTCTACATTCGAAACAATCATATAAATATCTTTTACGCCCGCCTTGATCAGTTCTTGTACTGAATAATCAACTAGAGGTCGATTCCCCACTGGTAGCATTGATTTTTCGATAATTTTAGTAATTGGAAGCCGCCTAGTCCCCCATCCGGCTACCGGAACAATCGCTTTAGAAATTTTCATCATGCGTCAATTATATCACATTTTCTTTATAATTCATCAATAAAGTTCATGCGCTTCTTGATGTAAACTTTATTTACAATAAAGACTATGACAAATGTGCCCGCTGCTACCAAAATCAAAACCTTGATTGCGTCAAAACCTGATTCTTTGTTCTCTGTAGCTGCATCCGTCGCTGCGCTAGTAGACTCTTTTGACACCGCACCAGCTTTTGGACGATACATCAGATCAATGCTATCTGCATTACCATTAGCATCTACCACTACGAATCTCTTAGTGCCATCTTCATTTTGTGATACCGAAATCACACCGCCAGCTTTACCGTCTGCCCAGTCGATCACAAAGGCGTGTTCGCCAGTAGCGAGCGACTGCGAGAATGCGTTTGATAGCACCACCGAGGTAGTTTCACCTTCACTCACCGTATAATACTCTGCTGGCACCTCTACCGAGTCAATCGAAAGCCCCTTAAACCACTCGTAAGTTGCTGCACTTCTAAGGATCACCCTTTCACCTGCACCAAATACCTCACCAGAATTTAGCACCGCATATACTCTAGACCATGCCGCATGAATTTTTAGCTCCAGCGCTCCTTCTACTCCCACTACGAGCTCATCACCAGCTTTTGCGCGCATATCTGGTTGATCTTCCCAATACCAGCCCAAGAACTCGTATCCAGCCCGAGTCGGTTCCTTCGTGGAGACTATAAATGTACAAGTCCCCATTGTAGTTTCACACTTTTGTGGTTCTGGCAAATTTTCCGTACCTTCATCCGAAACATAATTTAGACTAAAGCTATAAATCGGGTTCCAGTTTGCAATCAATATCGTCACTGCTTCTGTTGCGATAAATTCCGAGCCACCAGTGTAAGTAACATCACCATGAATCCAGTTCAAGAATTCAAAACCATTCCGAGTTGGCATCACACCAGACACAACGAAGCTACATTTGCCACTCGCACTCTTGCAGGATTGCACCTCAGGTGCACCTGAGCCACCATTTACTTCGTACATAAGAGTATAAGTCTTAATCTCTGCCCACACCGCATAAAGCGTCAAAGGCTCCTTGGCATCATCATTCACTACTGTAGCTCGCGGTTGATAGACATCGTTAGTATCACCATCTTTTGCCCAGCCGCGGAATTCATAGCCTTCCCTCACTGGCACCGAATCTGCCACCACAAAGCCACATTTCCCGTCATAGCTCTCGCAAACCTGCGCGCTTGGAGCACCAGTACCACCATTAGCGTTATATCTCAAAGTAAAAATCTGGAGGACCTTTTCTTTTTCTTCTTCGCATTCCTTTGGCTCGCACTCATCGTCATCTTCTTCACAAACTACCGGCACGCATTCTTCCTCTTCTTCCTCTTCTTCCTCTTCTTCGCAAGCTTTTGGTTCACATTCCTCGTCATCCTCTTCGCAAACTACCGGCACGCATTCTTCTTCACATTCTTTTGGCACACAATCCTCATCGTCTTCCTCGCATACCACCGGCACACAATCTTCCGCCTCGCCCTCTTCTTCGCCTTCCTCATCAGAAGCTCCAGGTATTATTGTTACCCCCACATTACCATTACCACCGGTATTTTCGGTAGTGTCTTCTGCGTGCGAAAAACTCTGAAACACAAACACACCTACTACTACCAAAATTACCCCCGTAACTGACAACAATTTTCCCAATATCCCCTTTTGCTCTTTCATTGTATAACCTTTCCTTACCAACCATTATAAAAAACATAAAAAGAAAAGTCAATAAAAAAAGTTTAAGTTTTACAAACCAAAATGTGCATCCGACAATGCTTCATCATCGAACGGATCCCTATAATCATCCAAAGCCTCGACTTCTACGTCTAGCTTTTCCAGATATTCATCAAGGATCTCTTTCGTTATTGCCCCACTCTTGTCAAAAACGTAGTCACCTTCCTCGTCCTCCTCGTCATCCAATATCTCTTCCGTATCCGGCAAATATCCCGGCCTAGAACGATCCAGATAAATATCGCCCGAATAATGATAGATCGCAAGCGAAACAGTAGTAAGAGAAAGCGAAATAAAAACCGATACCAGAAGAAGAATCGTCAAATTCCTCGCACCACGCTTTTTTTCCTGCGGTTCTTTAGAGTCCATTCCTTAATTCCTCCACCAATTTTCTTTGCTCATCAGTCAAACCTCTCATTTTTTTTACATCTTGATTCACTATTGCCCGTTTCGTCCTTGCCGCCACCAATTTAGAATAAAATTTCACTGGTTCTGTCTTGCAATTTGTATTCACCAATTCTTCCAAAGCTTGCTGATACACAATATAATCATTTATAAAACTATTTCTTTGTGCCACAAAGCTCGCCTGATTTTCGATCAACCTTGTATCAGAAATATTATTTTCTACCAACCTCAAATTTAGCGGCGTAATAAAGCTCATCAAAATAGTTTCGTAGTACCGACCTAAATATACTCTCGCCCTAGAATCCGTCCTCTGTAAAGTTTTCAAATTATCTTTTATCGTGTCACAATGATCTACGATCACATTCTTTTGTTCGTCAGTAACTTGTATTTCCTCCCCTTCAGCCCATGCAGAAAAAACCCCTGTAAATCCCACCAATACTTGCAAAAAAATGAAAAGTATGATATAATAAGAAGACAGACGAATTTTCTTCATAAATATATTATAACATGTAAAGATAAAAATAATTCGATTTTTAAGCCTCTGATTTATCACGGCGTAAAATCGAATTATTTTTGTTTAGTTGCCTGTCGTGTAGTTGTCCGCGTTCGTCAACATTTCCTTAATAAGCAAATAGCTTTCCACCCACCAGCTCATCTCGTCTTCCGAAACTTTTGGCACTCCTGAAGGGCCTTGATAATAGTAGTTGTAGTAATCATCATACCAGATCAACCGCCCCGCCGCTGCTCGCTCATACCGTGGCACTCTTACCATTGTACCGAGCGGACTGCTATTTTTAGATTGTTTGACAAAATCTGGTACATAATTTGCTCCTGCGTCTCGTCTAGAGCCCCAAATCTGCACTTCCGCATAGTCATCCATTATGGTGTTATAACTTACATTGTTAAGACCATCCACGATTTTAATTTTTACATTCCAATCCTTTAAGTTGATATACTCTTCGTCCGTCTCTCCACTCTGAGTAGATCCATTATTTGCAGCTGCAATTTGATTTTTCAGCTCCTCTGTCGCTTGGCTCTGCTTCACTGTGGCTACCACGCCAAAGCACACCCCAACCACCGCCACAATAGACAGCGCCGCAAGTCCTATCATCATTTTCTTTTGTTTAAAGTCCAAATTCATCCGCTTTGGTTTATTAATCTTGGCCTTATCCTTAACCTTAGAATGAGCATCTTCTTCAGAAAGAGTCGGTTCTTCGTTTACTGGAGTCTTTCTCACTTCTTCAGGAGAAACCCCACTGACGTTTTGACGCATCGAAGTCACTTCCATTGTCACCACTCCATCCTGAGTTGGCATAGTCAACTTGTCTTCAGCCTTAATCTCAAGTGGTGTATTTGGATCCACCACTTCTGTTTCCTTCTTGACTTCTTCAACTGCAGCCGCTTTTTCAGCTTTTTTAGACTCACTCAGAGCGTTAATCATCTCCGCGCTATTCTCTGCTGTTGGTTCATTCAAAATTTCATCATCAAGCAAATCATCATCACCAAAATCGTCATCAAAAACATCGTCAAATGCCTCCGAATCATCTACTGAAGACTCAGTCATCATCGAAGGTTCAGCCACCATCTGAGGATTCACATTCACTTGTGGCTCCTCCACCACTTCATCTCCAGTCTCGACTGGCCCCATTTTGTTTTCAATTTCACTTTCAGCTTTTACTATTTCAGCACTTTTCTCGCGGGTGTCCGGAAATCTCTCGTCTACCGACTTCATTGCCCACACCAAAGGGTCTGCACTCGTCGCCTTGAGTTTTGCTCTCCTTTTTTCTTCTTCCGTAGGCATCGGAATAGCCCGTCTTCTTCTCATTGAATGAAAATGCTCCGCTTATGTTTACACCATTATAGCATACAAAGTTTTTAAAAAGCAAGAACGAAATGCTAGTTCTTCTTTAACATAACTGTAAATGCTTCCGGTGGTATATCAATTTTTCCGAACCTCTTCATCCTAGCTTTTCCCCGTTTTTGTTTTTCAAGCAGTTTGGCTTTTCTGTCTCTATCCCCGGTATGAATTTTTACCAACACATCCTTTCTATAAGCGCCAATAGTTTCTCGCGCGATAATTCTCGCACCAATCGCCGCCTGAAGTGCCACCTCAAAATTTTGACGAGGAATCACCTCTTTGAGTTTCTTAGTTACTTCTCGACCAATCGCATCAGCCTCTGTTTTATGCGCCATCACCGAAAGCGCATCCATCTTGTGTCCCGCCACGAGGAAGTCTACTCGCACCAAATCTTCCGCCCGGTAACCATTTAATTCATAATTAAACGACGCGTATCCACTCGTCACAGACTTTAGTTCATCATAAAAATCCGTCAAAAGGTTCGCCATCGGCGCATCAAAATCAATCACTGCTCGCCCTTCAATATAAGACAAATTCGTCTGAAGTCCCCGTTTTTCGTTAATCAAATTCAAAACATTTCCGATCATCTCGCGCGGCACAATAATTTCACCCTTCACCCATGGCTCTCTAATCTCTGCGATCTCCGTCATATCTGGAAGCTCCGATGCTGATTTGATTTCCAGAAGTTCACCAGAATTTAACAAAACCTCATAGTTTGTCGACGGATTCGTTACAATAAGATCCAGCCCAAACTCTCGCTCCAACCTCTCTTTAATGATATCCATATGAAGAAGCCCGAGAAATCCAATTCTAAGGCCAAACCCCAGAATTGGCGAATTTTCTGGCTGATATTTGAGCGCCGAGTCCGACAAAGATAATTTTTCGATTGCCTCTTTTAGTTCCTTATATTGATCATTCGAAACTGGAAAAAACCCTGCATACACAAACGGTAACACATTTTTATAACCTGGCAAAGGTTCGTCCGCCGGCTCTTTTGTCAAAGTCACCGTATCGCCTACTTTTGCCTCTCGCGTCGTCTTGAGATTCGTCACAATATAACCAATTTCACCCGCCTTGAGAGAATTCCGCGGCGTCATCTTTGGCGTAAGCACCCCGACCTCGAGAGCCAAACCTTTCGTCTCCGCCGCCATCATCAGAATTTCAGAATTTTTATCAATCTCCCCCTCAAAAACCCTCACATATAACACCACCCCTCGGTAGTCATCAAAATATGAGTCAAATATCAGCGCCCGAGTCTTAGCATTACTGTCAGCATCTATCTTAATGTCTTGCTCAATCAATCTATCTAAAATCAAATCTATATTTTGCCCAGTTTTCCCTGACACTTCGATGATATCATCGCGTGAACATCCTAGAAGATTTATAATCTGCGCAGCCACCCCTTCTACATCCGCTGCCGGTAAATCAATTTTGTTGATCACCGGAATAATATTTAGATCTTGTTCTAAAGCCAAATATACATTCGCAAGTGTTTGCGCCTGAATCCCTTGTGTCGCATCTACTACGAGAACCGCCGTTTCCACCGCCTGCAAACTCCGACTCACTTCGTACGAAAAATCAACGTGCCCCGGAGTATCGATCAGATTCAGAGTATACCCCTTCCACTGCATCGTCACTGGAGCAAGCTTGATAGTAATACCTTTTTCTCGCTCCAGCTCCATCGAATCAAGCAGCTGTGATTTCATCTCACGTTTAGACACCGTCCCCGTGATTTCCATCATCCGATCAGCAATCGTCGACTTCCCGTGGTCAATATGCGCAATAATACAAAAATTCCGAATTTTATTCATTTTATATATTATAACATAAAATACCCCAATTTCTGAACCTCTAGCTTGCCACGGCGATAAAATTGGGGCGTTTTATTGTTATAATCCTAGCATCGAAAGGCTAAGTCTGCCCTTCTCAATCGCGACCAGTCGCACACGGACTTTGTCGCCTACATGAAGTACTTCGTCCACCGATTTAAGCCGACGCCCTTCCACGATTTGCGAAATATGTACCATTCCGTCCACGCCAGGGAGAATATTCACAAATGCGCCAAAATCTTTAATCGTCACCACTGTACCATTGTAAATTTTGCCAACTTCTGGTTCCTCAGTAAGACCTCTCACCCAATCTAGAGCCTTCTGAATCGAATCCGCATTGTTCCCCGAAATCGTCACTAAGCCATCCTCAGCAATATCCACTCCTGCGCCAGTTTCAGAGGTGATTTTATTGATCATCTCACCACCTTTACCAATCACCGCACCGATTTTATCCTTAGAAATTTTAATCTTTTCGATGCGTGGCGCATATTTAGAAATCTTTTTCCTCGGCTCAGAAATCACTGATACCAAGTGATCGAGAATAAACATCCGCCCTTCATGACTCTGTTTGATCGCCTTTTCCAGAATCTCTACCGGCAGCCCATGTACTTTCATGTCCATTTGTAGTGCCGTAATTCCCTCAGTTGTACCAGTCACCTTAAAGTCCATATCTCCAGCAAAATCCTCCGCGTCCATCAAATCGGTCAGCACATAAGCCTTGTCAATATCTGACGCTTCAATCGGCTGTCCCTTTGGCACATCTACCATTAACCCCATTGCTACCCCTGACACTGGGCGCTTAAGCGGCACACCTGCATCCATTAGTGCCATACAAGATGAACAAGTCGCCGCCATCGAAGTCGAACCGTTTTGAGACATAATCTCAGTCACACTCCGAATAGCATAAGGGAACTCTTCCTCAGATGGAAGAACTGGGATCAAAGCCCTTTCAGCAAGATAGCCGTGACCGATTTCACGCCGGCCAGGAGAACCCATCCGCCCCGGCTCACCTACCGTATAGGAAGGTGCGTTGTAATGATGCATATAACGACGTTTCCCATCGGTCACTTCCATTGTGTCTACCTCTTGAGCATAAGAGAGTGGCGCCAAAGTCACAATGTTCATAGCTTGAGTTACACCCCGCGTAAACAGAGACGACCCGTGTACTCTTGGCAAAATCCCAACTTGTGACGACAAAGGACGCACCTCAGTTAATTTGCGCCCATCTGGCCGCACGCCTTCTTCTAGAATTCCTCTACGTACCTCTTTATGCACCGCAAGTTCAAACGCCTGATCGTACACATCCCGCAGATTCTCATCATACCATTTCACCTTGTCGTTATCCGTCTCGCCTTCACCCTTAGATAGAGCAAATTCGTCGTGCATAGCGTACTTCATATCATCGAGCATCTGCGCTCGTTCCATCACGTTGCCACGAATTTTCGAGCCAAACTTCCCCTCCGTCCATTTAGCTACCTCTTCAATCACTTCATCAGAAGGCAAGACCAGCTCGTATTCCTGCTCTGGTGCATTCACCATTTTGGCTAGTTGCCTTTGCAAATCCAAAACCGGCTGGACTTTTTCTACTGCCCAATGCATCGCTTCGATAATTGTATCTTCTAGCACTTCATTTGCCCCGGCTTCTACCATTACCACCTTGCCATCCTTACAGGCCACCACGAGATCAAGTGGCGATTGCTCACGCTCCGAAGGCGACAAAAACCCTTTAAATTCACCGCCGATTCTACCAATTCGAATCCCGGCAATTGGCCCATCAAACGGTACTCCCGCATTCATCAGAGCAGACGAAGCCGCAATCATCGCCACACAATCTGGTCTAAACGAAGGGTCCATCGAAAGCACTGTACAAACCACCTGAATCTCCTGCCGATACCCCTTAGGGAAAAGTGGACGAATCGGCCGGTCAATCAACCGCCCAACGAGCACCGCCTCATCTGCCGGTTTGCCCTCTCTCTTGATAAAACGTGACGCCGAAATCTTCCCCGCCGCATAAAACTTCTCTTCGTAGTCAATCGAAAGTGGGAAAAAGTCCTGTACCACTGGTTTCGTTCCTACTACTACCGACCCCAGTACCACAGTGTCACCATAGGTTACAAGAACAGAGGAAGTAGTCCGAAACCCTACTCTGTTAACCTCAATAGTCAACTCTCGCCCTAGCCACTCACAGGAAACATGAGTAGTCTTCTTACCATTAGGGTTTATAATTTCCATAAAAATCCTTTCTTCTAGAGGAAAACATCAGATATAGGGCCACTACACCCCTAGTGATACTGTATCTGCCGTCTTCCTCAAATTAATTTACTTTCTACCTCTATTATACCATACTTTCGGCATTTTTTAGTTCCAAAATCACCCCTTAACATTGACAAATTATCATAAGTGTGATATAATTAACAATGGAACTATAAATAAGTTAGTATCTTACCATAGGGGGTAGATTAATGGAGACAGAGCGTTTTAATGCAAATATCGAGGTAGATCTCGATGAAAATGTAGCCGAACAGACAACTGAAGATTTTCTTGACACTCTAGAAACAGAGTACGAAAGATACGCTATCGAGTGCGAAGCCGCTATGAGGAAAGCACTCCTTAGTATCAATGGTCTCAGCGCAGCTTTTGACCGCGCCGGCAAAAACAATCCTTTCGACCGCATCGAAAGCCGCATCAAAACTTTCAAAAGCGTCAGAGGTAAATGCCGTGACCGCGGCTATGATTTCACGTCAGAAAGCATTCGCGAGAATGTCAAAGATGTGGCTGGAATCAGAATCATCACCAAGTATCTAGACGAAATTGCTCTCGTCAAAGATATGATAATTCAGATTCCGGAAATCAACATCGTATCGATAAAGGATTATGTAACCAATCCCAAGGAAAATGGTTACAAATCCGTCCATCTAAGCTGTCAGGTCGGTGTCTACGATCCGTTCAGCGGTCTCCGGATGAGACCACTAGAGATTCAAATTCGTACTAAAACGATGAATCTCTGGGCTAGCCTGGATCACGACATCAATTACAAGAAACACACTCCCATCCCCGAGATGGAAGAAAAGTTTCTTCACATAGCCAAGATTCTCGACGAAGTCGAGAAGGAAGCTATGGCGCTTCGTGACACCAGATCTACTATAAGCTCCGATTAATTCGGGGCTTTTTTCTACCCTATTTTTCTACAAATTCCTCTAATTTATACGCATCAGAGACGTTATATTCCCCTATTTCAGTCCTCCGAAGCTCTGTGCAGTATGCCCCCACCCCTAAGGCCTCCCCTATATCTTCCGCCAAGGTCCGAATATATGTACCCGAAGAAACAAAACACCGAAGTTTCAAATATGGATATTCATATTCCAAAATCTCTAATTTATAAATCGTCACCTTACGAGTCGGCACCTCAAATTCCACCCCTTTCCGTGCCAGCTTATATGCCCTCTGCCCATTAATCTTAATCGCGCTAAACTTCGGTGGTTTTTGCTCAATCTCCCCCATAAATCCAGTCAAAACCTTTTCAATTTCATCTAAACTAACTTTTTTATCACTTTTTAGAGTAATTTCACCTTCCGGATCCCCAGTAGATGAGACAGACCCCAGCTTCAAAGTAGCCTCGTATACTTTATCCAGCTTCAAAAATTCCCTTGATTTTTTTGTATTAGAACCAGATAATAAAATCAAAAGCCCCGTCGCAAAGGGATCCAGCGTCCCCGTATGCCCCACTTTCACCTTATGCCCGAATTCCCGCTTGAGAACCCCCCTCACCTTCGCCACCACATGAAAGGACGAGCACCCCGCCGGCTTATCTATCAGAATTATTTGATTCTCCATAGGGCTATTATACCACATCAACGGGTGACGCGCTCGAAGGGGGACCCCCACCCGCAGCCTTGCGAGGATGGGGGAAGAGAGCGCGGCAGGACCCGTTGACTATAGGTGTAAGATGTGCTATAATAGAGCTACTATGATAACAAAAGAGAATAAAACTAAGGCTATTGCCAGCGTCGCTAGAAGCAAGGCAGATGTTGGTTCTCCTGAAGTTCAAGTGGCTATTCTGACCGCTCGTATCAAAGAAGTGACCGAGCATGTCAAGAATAATAAACATGACTTTATGGCCAAAAGAGGTCTAATCCAGATGGTTGGGAAGCGCAAAAAGCTCCTCAAATATCTCGAAGACACCGATTTTGAGCTATACAAGAAAACTGTTGCCAAGTTAGGCCTTCGGAAATAACCCAAAAAACTCACCACAAGGTGAGTTTTTTGATATAATAAAAATATAATGTTAATCAAGAATTCGAATCTACAAAATTTTCCAATTCTAAGTGTCCAGGATTCCGGTCGCGTCGCTACCATTACCAAGTCTATCGTTGATCCCGATTCTCTCAAAATTATTGCTTTTCGTGCTTTTGGCGCCATCGGTGAAAATGGCGGCAACATCCTAGATGTAAATTCCATTCGTGAATATTCCAACCTCGGTATGGTGATTGATTCTCGCGATGAATTTGTTGGCGATACCGACATCATCAAAATCGAAAAAGTCCTCGAGTTGAATTTTGATCTAGAAGGTCTCAAAGTCGAAACCAAAAAAGGCACCAAGCTAGGCAAAATCATCGATTATACTGTCACTACTGACAATTTTACCGTCCAGCAAGTCATCGTGAAGCGCCCAACCTTAAAAAGTTTCCTCGATCCCAAACTTACTATTCCTCGCGCCGAAATCATCGAAGTTACAGATGACAAGATTATCGTAAAAGACGAAGAAAAGAAAATCAGAGAGCGTGCCTTAAAAGAGGATTTCGTCCCGAATTTCGTCAATCCTTTCCGTAAGACCGAACAAGCTCCTGCGAAAGCTCAAATAAAAAACCCTGACGACATAAATATTGAATAAGTTTTTCGTCCGTATATTTATCACGCTTTTTTGCAATGATTTTTTTGATTTCATCTATATCATTTCTGTCTGAACCACTTAAAACTTCTTCAACAATCTCCTTTTTTATACCTTTTTTAAAAAGCTCCATCTGAAGACGTTTTTTCGAAATTCCTTTCTTCAAAAACCGATTTTCTACATAATATTCCGAAAATCTGTAATCATCCAAATATTTCTTCGCCCTTAGCTTCTCTATAATAAGATCAATATATTTTTTATCTAACTTTTTTTCAAAAATCTTTTTATACAAATAATCCCGCACCTCTTTTTCGCTTCGCGGCCTCACAAGTACCCACTCAAGAGCCCTCTGATACAATTTCCCAAATTCCGAAGCCCTTTTAAACTCCTCAAATTCCGAATCAGAAATCACCCTCCCCACTTTTATCTTCAGATCTACCACTTGCGAAATATCCAAAGAAAAAGAGAACTCATTATTTACATACACATTCACCCGATCCCTGTTCCTCACCCCCTGTTTCAAATCCGTAATTTTGAGAACTTCAGGCGCCTCTTTCTCATCTAATTTTATGATCTCCAAACTTATATCCCAGCCTTCTCTCTTACCTGTGCCTCAATCTCAGATAGAAGCTCCGGTTTTTCGGCGAACAATCTCTTCACTGCCTCTCGGCCCTGACCTAGAGTCTCGCCCTTATATTTTATAAACGCTCCGGCTTTTTCTAGTACACCATACTGCACGCCAAGATCTAGCACATCACCAGTCTTTGAAATCCCCTCGTTATACATAATGTCAAACTCTGCCGTCCTGAATGGCGCTGCAATCTTATTTTTTACTACCTTAATTTTAGTGCGGTTACCTGCTATATTGTCACCATCTTTAATCTGCCCAATCCGCCGGATATCCACTCGCACCGAAGCGTAGAACTTCAAAGCGTTACCACCAGTCGTCGTCTCCGGATTGCCAAACATCACCCCAATCTTCATCCGGATCTGATTGATAAATATCACTGTCGCACGAGATTTCGAGATAATCCCCGTGAGTTTCCGCATCGCCTGCGACATCAGCCTAGCTTGAAGTCCCATCTGCGCATCACCCATATCACCGTCAATCTCGGCCTGTGGCACCAAAGCCGCCACCGAGTCTACCACGATTAAGTCCACTGCATTAGATCTAACCAGCGTCTCACAAATCTCAAGTGCCTGTTCCCCGTTATCCGGCTGTGAAATCAGAAGATTCGCCGTATCCACACCGATTTTCTTGGCATAAGCCGGATCAAGCGCATGTTCCGCATCAATAAAGGCTGCTTGCCCACCTTGTTTCTGAATCTCCGCAATTGCATGAAGCGCCAAAGTCGTCTTACCCGAAGATTCCGGACCATAAATCTCAATAATCCTACCCTTAGGCCAGCCACCACCCAGCGCCAAATCTAAAGACAAAGACCCCGACGGCAAAAGTTGCACGTCCATCTTCGGCGTCTCGCCTAGTTTCATAATCGACCCATCGCCAAACTGTTTCGTAATCTGCTGAATCGCCAGTTTCAAAGCCTCGCTTTTGCCATCATCTGTCTTAGCCCCACCAGTTTTTTCCGCACCCGTATCTTTCTCTTTTTTCGCCATTTTTCCTCACTTTCTATAGTTAATATTATTATAGCATAGTTTTTGATAGGAAATAGCCGTTGACTTTAAACTACGCCCGCACCTATTTCCTGTGCTCTTATGTAACACGAAGAAAAAACAAAATCAACCCCCCACCCCTCGCTTATGCTTAAAATTCGCACAAAATATGTTATACTATATTTATGAAATCCTACGAAAACGTTTTTATTTCTAGTCTTACTACTATGCGCATCGGCGGCATTGCTCGCCATGTCTTTGAAATCGAAAACGAAAAGGATATTCCCGAGGCTTACAAATTTGCAAGCGCCTACTGGTACCCCACCTATATCATCGGCGGCGGCGCCAATACCATCGGCCGTGACGAAGGCTTAGACGGCGTCATCCTTTTGAATCGCCTTCGTGGTTTCAACGATAACAATGGCGAACTCACCATCATGGCTGGCGAAAACTGGGATACTATTGTCGACTATGCCTGTAGCAAAGGCTACACCGGTATCGAAGCTTTATCCAAAATCCCCGGCCTAGTCGGTGCCAGCCCCGTCCAGAACATCGGTGCCTACGGTCAAGACGTCTCTGGCGTTTTCAAATCCGCCCGCGCTTACGACACCGTCAGCAATTCTTTCATCACTTTAGAAAAAAAGGATTTTCAGTTTAGTTACAGAAAGAGCATCATGAATACTACCATGAAAAACCGCTTTTTCATCACCTCCGTCACTCTTGAAATGAAGCCAGGCCAGATGCAGCGCCCATTTTACAATTCCATGGAAAAATACATCGAAGATTACGGCGCCACCGATTTTTCACCTAAAGGCATCCGCGAAATCGTTAGTAGCATCAGAAAAGACAAACTCCCAGACCCCCGCGAAAAAGCCAGTTCCGGTTCATTTTTCAAAAACGTCTATCTAGACCCGATCGAAACCGAAAAAGCCGAAATGAAAGGTTGGAAAGTCCACCGAGGCCGTGACGGCAACAAAATCAATTCCGCTTGGCTCATTGAAGAATGCGGTTTCAAGGGCCAGCTTCTCTACGGCATGCGCGTCAACGCCGCTGCTCCCCTAGTCCTCATCAACGAATCCGCCGGTACTTATGCCAACCTCGCCCGCGCCCGCGGTCAAATCACTAGCACCGTTTACGACAAATTCGGCTACTGGCTCGAACAAGAGCCTGTCGAGATTATCAACACCAAAAATCGCGGAGCAGCCCAATGAAAACCCCTAAAGTCCTTAGTGGCCGCGAACTCGCCGGTTTTATCAAAGAACGCCAGAGTATAGAAGTAAAGCAAATGAAGAAAAAACCTACCCTTCTTATTATTCGCGATTCCGACAATCCCATTATCAAAAAATACGTCGATCTCAAAATCAAATACGGCGAAGACATCGGCGTCAAAGTCATTGATTTTAAGGCCAAAGATTCCGCCGATATAGCAGCAAAAATCAAGGAAGCAAACGAAAGCCAAGACATTAATGGCGTCATTCTCCAACTTCCCATTTTAGAAAAAGAAAAAACCGACGAATTAACCAGTCTAATTTCTCCGAAAAAAGATGTCGACGGTCTAAGCGGAAACGGTGATTATGATTCCGCTACTGCCACCGCTATTTTGTGGCTCCTCACCGGCTACGACATTGATTTAAAAACTAAAAAAATCGCCATCGTTGGTCGTGGCAAGCTCGTCGGCTCTCCACTATACAAGATGTTTACAGATTCAAATTACTCCGTCGAGCTCTTCCATCACGGCTCAGACTTGACAAAACTTAAAGATTTTGATATAATCATAAGCGCAACTGGCCAACCCGGTTTGATTTTGGATGAATACGTCAAACCTGGCGCCATTCTTGTCGATGCCGGTACCGCATCAGAAGGCGGCGTTTTAAAAGGAGACTTAGAACCAAAGCTGCGAGAAAGAAAAGATCTCGCAGCCATCACCCCACAAATCGGAGGAGTCGGCCCCCTCACCATCACCTGCCTCTTCGACCACGTCCTCCAAGCCGCTAAAAGATAACACTTAAAAGCAACTATATTCCCGCACCACCGGTAAAATCAGGGCCACCATTATTATCAGGCCTGTCATTATTTCTCACAGCATCTGTCAAATCTCTCATTGTACCAATCAATTCATCTTGACGTTGACGAGCTTGTTCCTGTTCTGTCTGTCTTATTCTAGCAGCATTTTCAGCTTCAGCCTCAGCTCGCACCTGCTCTGCATCTCTTACTACGTAATCACCTTGCATATTATTAGATTGCTCTCGATAATTTCTGGCCGCTCTATCAATATCCGTAGACTCAGTCCAATTCAATTGTGCGCCACCAGAAATAGGCGTTGGGTTAGACGTCGTTGGCATCATGCCGCTCGCCCCAGCCTCTAGTATTCTCCTCATTTCCGCATTTCCGTCCACATTATTACGGATATTTTGATCATCAGAAGTCAGCATAGTATGGGCCATACTTCTAGTCAGTTTACCACTCTGCAAAGCACTAACGAGATCACTCGTGGAAGAGTTAGACATGCTACGCATATATGAGTATCCAGGTGTACGCCGCTCTCTTTCTATTGAAGCATTATCAAGTCCAAGAGTATCTTTCACGCTATCTTCCATTGTGTTAAGAATTTGTTGATTAGCAGACGAATTTGGATTACTCAAGATTCCAGCCACCGCATTATTATAGACGCCAGTTCCTTCAAGCGCAGACACAGTAGAAGGCTTCAACTTCGCTAGTTCAGACGCACTCATACTATAGTTTTCTTGAACACCACGCCTCTTCCTATCGGCAAATATTTCATTAACTTTTGCCAGCACTTTACCATCTGTAGTATTAGTCGCCACAGTAATAAGCGTATGGGTATCAATCGCGTCAGGGTTCCTTCTCAAAATTGCTTCCCAAGTATCATCATTAACCGTATTAAGCCAGCTCGGACCTTTGTCAGAAGATACTTTAGATAATTTTACCTCAGCCTGAGAGCCAATAAAGTCGCCCAAAGATATGTTCCTTTCATCGTCAGTAAGACTTCTTTCTGTTCTATTGCCATTAGCATCCACATCGGCATGTTTATAATCAGGAGCAGCTAATTTACTCATTTGTATACCATATTGCGAGAGCACCTTGTCCGAAGACCCCGCCAAACGACTCAAGACTTTTGCGTCATTAGCATTAGCCGAATCAAATTTTACATCACCTAGTCCTGCCAGCATTTCTTTGTTCATCCCCTTATCCTCTGCCGAAATAAGTACTGCCTGAAGTCTCAAAGCATTCGCATCAGATCTGTCATTATTGTAAGCGACTATAGCATTTGTAAGCTCAGTCCCCATCTCTGCCCTAGTAAGATTAGCATATTGATCAGAATAATTCTTTAGCTCTTGAGCTTCTCTTAGTGAAGTTGCCCTAGCCTTAACGACATCATCACTTGGTACCACTGCTCCCTGTTCGGCCATTTCATCTTCCATTCTCATTTTATTCAGCAGCGTCTGCGCATCATAAAGCCTCTTTCTCTCCGCAGCAGAAACAGATCTACCATTAGCTTCTTTTTGTCTAATTCTGTCGACAGCCCTTTGAGCATTTCTTTCTTGTCGTTGTCTTTCTACATCGGCTTTCCTATTCTTATATGCCTCCGAATCCTGAGCCAACCTCAACCCGCTCCTTCCAATCGTCTGAGCGCCCTCTCTGAGTCTTCCGCCTAGAGATGTCAACGCCCCGCCCACCTTACCAAGCGCCGAAATCGCACCTTTTAGAAGCATCGGCAGTAAGAAGAATCCTAGATATGGCAAAATCATCAAAATCGCAAATCCCCCAGCACTATATTCTCCACCATTCATCGCTAGAGACCTTAACATATAAGAAATCCCCGAAAGTGTCCCACAAATTGGGAAGATAATAATCGCCGCCTTAAATAGCCCCCACCATTTCTTAAATAATGATTGCGTATTTGGCAAGATAAACGCCGCAAAGGCCAGTGGCGCCATAATAATGCAAGCGATGATGATTACTTCTCTAGCTCCCAGCATAATCACCAGCGTTGCCACCGCCACTATTATCATAAACAGAAGTACCAACACGCCTATCACAATCGCCACCGGTGCAACAACTCCTAGAGTTACCGCCGTCGTCCCTGCCGTCACCGCCGCAGTTCCACCAGTCGCCGCTGCCGAGAATACCCCTACGATCATCGACGACAAAAATCCCGTTCCTGTCGTAGCACCCGAATCCCCACCAATACTACCAAACATATTTCTAAGTCCCACACCAGCAATGTTCGACAAATCTATCGCCAACTGACAAATATAAAAGCTAAGGTTGATCAGTATCGCCATCATAATTAATCTCGGCAACATCTTTTTAATACCATAGTTATCAATCCCATACCCAGTTAGCTGTGAGAATATCACTACTAGAAGCAACACTATCATTAGTACGTTGGCGATATTTCTAATCACTTCCCATACCGTCTTGGTACCAGAATTATTATCATAAAGCGTTGTATTTACTTCCAAATATTTCTTCGCCAAATCATCTACCCAGCTTGCCGTGTACTGCGAGTTGTTCATTGCCGGACAAAGTATCCACTGCATCGCACCGATATCATCAATTTGGTTACAATCCACGATCTCCGAATCATAACCAGACACCGAGTTAGTGCTATTATTGTTTTTTTCTCCGCTAGAGGAATTACCATTATTGGTTTCGCAAGACCCGCCAGTCGTGAGATCGCTTACATCGCCCAAACTATTTATCACGTCTACCGCATCTTGTACAGAAGAAACTGTTTCCGTAAAATGGTAATCCGAAGTCTTTACACCATAAACATTTCCAGGGTTTGGATTCGACGCGCCATTTACATCCACTCTACAAGTCCCGCAGCTACTCCAAGAAATAGTCGGAAGACCAGCGCTTTCATACGCTTCATAGTTCGAATCACCTTCACAAGCTACATTTGCACCAAACACGTCTTTTATGTAATATTTATATAGATCAAAAACTTCTTGTCGGCTCAAAGCAAAATCATCATAAAAAACCGCATTAGAAGACATACTATATCCTGTAGTATTTTTTCTGCTCAGCCCAGTATAAAAAGCAGAAACGTTATTATTCCAAGTCAATGTATAGTCAGACACATAACTATCCAAACTGGTGCCACTAGCTTCTTCTGCCGCTCCAGTCAAATATATACCATTACCTTGCGCATTCATATAGTTCCAATTGAAAGAACCCGTATAGGCCGCTTGACTACCACTATCGCTTGCCTGAATCACTGCATAATATTGCCCATCAATATATATAGTATACGCCACTCGGTCACTAGAACCAGTATCCTCTATATCTATGCCTATACCACAAGTGGTGTCAAATCTCGTTATCCCACCCGATCCAGGAGTCGGCACATTGTAAGATTCTGTATTACTCGCCACCACCCCACCATCAGCATTCTTAATCAAAGTCGGAAATACAATCGACGAAGCACCATTAATACTAGGTGTCACAATGTTACCAGCACCACAAGCCCTCGCCGAGTCCGCATCGGTATTCATAGTGAATGATAATTTTTGCCCTGTTCCCGTCGTATCCGCGTTATCCGCCTCCGCTTTGTATCCTAGCCCACCATTACCATTTAGCGTATCGCCAGCAAAAAACTTCGCCACGTCAGTCACCGAACCGTTTCTAATGTTTGACGGTATCAAACCGCCTTTTAGTCCGCTATTAGAATTATTGTAAGACATAAATAATTCTTTGCAGTTCATATTGTTGTCAGATACGTCCGTCCAATTATACGGAAGCTTCACTGTGTCGCCACCAAGACTATTTACCACAAAATTACTATTTAGTTTTGAAGCCATAAAGCTGTCAGTATTAACAGCGCCACCCGACACACACTGCCACACACCCTCAAACACCGCTTTTGAAGCAATTTTATTTTTATCCGCCGCCATCGCTCCGTTAGTCGGAAGCATCAAAAGCCCTGCTAGAATTATCAAACCAAAAACGACTTTTTTGAGTGTTTTATTCATTCGCTTCTCCATTGTTTTCTACGCCAGTTACATATCCATTTTCCATCAAACTATTTATATTATACACGCTTATGATAAAATTGTCTGTCATATCGTAATACGATTCTGCATTTTTATATAGACCGCTAGTCGCATCAGAATTCGACAATAGGGCCGTCACCCACTCTTCATAGGCTTCCATAAATTGCGTTGCATAACTATTATTACTTAGTCCCGAAAAATCATAATAAGCTATTGCGCTCCTTCTCGCAGACTCAGTACCATATGTCGCCGCCATCGTCTTGATTTCATATCCCGTCAGTTTGGCCATCGGAGTCATTATCGCCATAAAACCAGCCATTTCATCAGTTGAATTTACTAGCGTCAAAAGACGCTCATTTTTTTCGCCACTCGCCCCATTATATTTTGTTCTATAATCACTCGCAAATTTTGCCATCAAATCGCTAGCTTTGTTATAAACTTCTATTTTCTTGGCATCATCTTCAGCAGCACCAATTTCTTTCAAATAATAGTCAGCGCTTGCTTTATACTTTGCAGTCACAGCCGCTTCTGAATCATTGCCACTAGTTATATAATTAATCAAACGATTAAAACTGGACATTTTGACACTGTCATTTGTTTGTGTTTTCTTGCCACCATTATTCATCATCACTACTGCCACCACACCAGCCACGATCAAAAACACGATAGCAATAAGCCCCGCAATCACCAAACCTTTTTTAGGCTTTGCCCCATCATTTTTACTAACTTTCAAACTTGGCATAGGAGTCATACTAGGCCCCGAACTCATGCTAGGCCCCATACTAGACCCAGCTCCAGCATTTGGCCCTGGCCCACTACTAATCACCCCAGGTCTCACACCAGGAATACCACTAGCATTATTAGCTCCACCACTATCGTATGACGGATTCATATCCCCATTATACCATAAACGCAATCAAACCGCAGCAAAAAACACAAAAATGAACCCCATATTTCTATGGGGTTCATTTGATCTGAGTCCTTTTGCAAGAAGCGGTCTAGACTTAGAATTTTCTCCGGCTAGCAATAGTATAGCCTACAAGTGTAGTTACACCACCAGCACCTAGTGCCACTGCCACGACGCCTTCTGGACCAGTTTTTACAACTTCCTTTGGAGTCTCTGGAGTTGGGGTTGGGGTTGGAGTTGGGGTTGGAGTTGGTTTGTTTTCACAAACTTCACCAGCCTTTTCCACCATCACCGAAGCGTCATCTTTGGTTGTCTTAGAGGCAGCCGTAGAAGAAGCCCAGTTCACTAGTTGGTTAGTACCACAAGCAAGAGTTTTATCCACTACCTTCGCAGTGAAGCGAATGTAAGCGTTACCCTTAGAATTGTAGCTACCGATATTAAGACCAGTAGTAGTCAAAGTATCTTCTGGTAAAGCTTTGCCAGTTTTGTAGTTCGAGTTATAAAGCACAGTCGAACCAGCAACATATTCCATGTTGGTAGGAAGTACGTCACGAATCATCACGTCTTTGACAGAGTCAGCGAGCAAGTTTACATACTCGATCTGAAACTCTACTTCATCACCAACCTTAGCAGTTACAGCTTCGCCAAACTTTTCACCAGAACCTTTGATACGTACAGTCTTAGAAAGTTTTGCTGACACAGATTTGTGTACCTTCACCTGGATGGTCACCTCGCCGTCATATTCAAAACAGCCAGGAATCTCACCATTCATAGAAGTATAACCAATCTTGGTGTCCTGATTAATAATCGTATCAGGAAGAGCGAATACGCCATTCGCGTTACGATATTGTGCAGAACCAGAAACATATTCCATGTAGAAGTTATCATCAGACTTCAATTTTACCTCATCCCAGTAACGAGTTGGGGTAGCATTAGAAGAGTTGATGTAACCAATCACGGTATGTTCAGTAGAAACAGTAGTAGGCAAAGAAAACTCTACCGAGACATCTTTGGCTACTGCATTAGTGCCCTTAGGGCTGTTGTTGTGGACATAAAGTCTAATCGTATAGATTTGATCATCTTCCACATTAATTTCGTTAGCGTTATAGACACTAGAGTTACCAGTAGTAAGTCTAGCACCAACGAAGTTACGTTCATCACCGATTTTACCATCAGTAATTGAGTTAAAGGTAATGGTACCGTCAGAGAGAGCACCATTATTAATATCAGCGATAGTATAAGTCTTGCGGCCATTGTTAGAATCGCCCCAAGCGTTTACTACCACTGGAGTAAGCGTAGCAGTTGCTACAATTGTAGCTGCCGACACGCTAAACACAGTTTTAGCAAATTTATTCATATTAAGTCCTTTCAAATTAATAAAAATTAGAGTTTTTGTAAAAACTTCAGAAAACTTTCCTTTTGCTAACCGAATTGTTAAAATCCATCTAGTTTTAAACAACCGAATCGTCTCAAATTTCAAATCAACATTTATTTGGGTGAAGCCCGGCGGTAAAAACCGCCGGACTAAAAAAGTACTTGAGCTGTCCCGCTCACGGGGCCCCACCCTTTTGCCTATATATAAACGATTATGCGTCTGGAGGACCGTCCCAAGCCTCTCCAGGCGAATCGTCTGCAACAGACGAGTCTTGCACCGGCGTCGGTGTGTCGATGCTAGTGCTTCCCGGACTATCCGGATTGCCGGTATCGGCGTTATTATCTACGGTAATTGTAGTTGATGACTGGCCAGATGTCTCTTCAGTTACCTGAATCTCCTCTACCTTAGGATCGTAGCTTGGCGTATTTGGCTCACCAGCCTCACGAGATATCTCGTTCGCTTCCTTTAGCTCCTCAATAGTCTCTTTGTATTCCTCTTGAGACATATTGGTAGAGTTAGTTGGCTTCTCCTCTGTAGAAGTTGTAGCGCCCACGCCATTATTAGTATCCGGTCCTGGACCAGGATCATCATTCGGGAGCACTTGTGTTCCCTGAGTTGGATCCTTCACTGGATCTGGATCTGGTTCAGGCTCAGGCTTTGGTTCAGGCTTTGGCTCAGGCTGCGGCTCAGGCTGCGGTTCAGGCTTTGGCTCAGGCTGCGGTTCAGGCTTTGGCTCAGGCTGCGGCTCGGGCTGCGGCTCGGGCTTTGGCTCAGGCTCTGGATCTGGTTTTGGATCTGGCCACGGCCATGGCCATGGGTCCGGATCTGGATCAGGATGTGGATGTGGCCTTATGTCTGGCTCTGGCTCCGGATTAGTCGGAGTCGGTGTCGGAGTCTGTACCACTACCGGAGCTGGCGAAGGAGTCGGAGTATAAGTACTCTTCTTCGTCTTATTATTAGGATTAGCCTTTGGCGTAATCTTCATAATTTTTGATACGTTTGTCGGCTGATAGCCGCAATCAATCCTATAAGCCACCTCAATGGTTTTCGTTTTGATTGTAAACTCATAAACGATAAACCAGCCATCGTGATTTGTAGTTTCCATGACAATAATATCAGGGATTCCACTTACCGTGTAAGGATTCATATACATCTGATCTGTCAAACCAGACTTTCTATATTCAATCCGTACATCCGTGGCTGAGTCAAGCCATTTCTCGTATGCCAAAAGTGTCTGATAGTAGGACTCTTCATCCTCTATCCAAGCATCAGCAGCATCGTTCATCGCCACGTCCCATTGCTCTTTAGCAGCACTATAAAAGGTACCGAGATACCTAGTACCAGCGATAGAGTCCATCCATGCCATGTCTGCAGCACCAAGCTTTGGATCAGCATGCATTCTCTGAAGCTGATCTTCCTTAACTTGATATGCGTCCAGCATGTCGATAATAGTCTCTATCTTGATAGTGTCAGTAACTTTCTTTCCTTTGATAGCTTCCTTCACCTTTTCAAGAGAAACATTCTCAAGAATAGGATTAGGCCCGAAGTTGTAATCATTGAGCTTATCTTCATTATCTTGAAGATCAAGATTATAGAAGTGCCAAATCATCTCCTGGGTCAATTCTTCTTGAGGCATCTCCTCCTGCGGAGCCTCTGGCTCCTGGTAAGAATCTGGTTCTAGCGCATTTGCATCTTCAGTCACCGAGATATACTCTCTTTCAACTGTCTTAATATTTGCGCTCTTACCTGCACTCTCCTCAGTCTCTTGAGGTACTTCCTTATTCTTAGGAGCAAACAACTTCCCAAGGCTAAATCCATTAGTGCTAGTCGGGTTAAACCCCAAAGACTGTGCAATGAATCCGCCAAAGCTCCCATATTCCAGTTCAATTTCCACCATAGAAAAGTGGTATATTAAAACCAGAATAGAGCATAGCACCGCGATTACCATCACGGATTTTGCAGCTTTTTTCATGCATCCTCACCCCCCTCCTTTTCTAATTCAGCATGAAACCATATCATATTGGCTATCATATAGCCAACAGATAGAAAGAAACAAATTCCAGGTATTGACTCCAAAATAGCAATCAATACCTTAATACTGGTGATGTCCCATATCCTAGAGATAGCACCTTTAGACACTATTGATAGAAAAGCCATCATCAGAACGAAAATAAGCAGTTCCTTTTTGGTGCTTCCGTTTTCGCGCCACCACCATATCAGGTAACCCATCATAGCAAGCGTCACAACAAACAGTATCATGCTAGCCCAAGCTGGTACCTTTGACGAGATAAAAGCGATCAGTGTCACTAATACCCCAGCAATTCCAGCTTTAAGCCAAGCAAGCTTTTTGCTCTCTTCAAATTTTGCGGCAGCTGTCAAAACAAGACAAGCTTCTGCGAGTCCAATAATCAATGCAGCTATAAACATACTACGACCTCCTTTAAAAATATGGGGGCCTCGCCCCCGTTGACATTAATGTAACAGGGACTTTTTATATAGGCAAACAGGTTTCTTATTTGAAACCTGAGATGATTCGGTTGTTAAGGGTCTTCGAAGTTTCACAACTCTACCCAAAACTCAGACTACTTCCATTATATCACACATTGCCATATTTGTCAATAGCATTACCACTTTGTTGCGGTTATGTAAAAAAATTCCCCTGATATAAATATCAGGGGAAATTCAAAAGAACAAATTGTAGCTTTAAGGCAGATACCTTATCATTTCGTCCTTAGTCAAAGGACGTTTGATCCGACCGTTTTCGTACCAGAGCCAAACCACATCCCAAAGATCGGATGCCTGTTTAGCTACCCAGAAATTCTGAGTAATAATCCATACTCTGTTGGTATAATCCCAATACTTGTAAGCCTTACCCGGCCCACTTCTCTTGAGAGCATCCACAGATGGAATGAAGCCAGCTTTTTTGGAACCAGACTTCTTCGGTGGAAATGGTACACTAATATTCAACTGACAAGAATCATCGTCATCGTCGTCAGGGTCATCGTCGGGATCGGCATCAGCGCCAGCAGTATCATCAGGTTCAACCGAATAACTATCACCGTAGTAATAATCATCGGGTACAGATGAATATCCATCACAACCATCACAACCATCACAACCATCACATCCGTCACAACCACCGCAATCATCACAGTAGTCAGCAGGCTGTCTAGAATCATCATCCTGATCCTGGTTCGCCAAATCCTGGTCTACCGGATCCTGATCGTCTTGGTCATCCTGATCAATCTGACTCTGTTTTACCAGATCATCCTGATCATCCTTAACGACCTTCTTTTTCTTGATGACTTTCTTTTTCTTCCTTGGCGAAAGCTTCTCAGCTAATCTAGCTATAGGATCATCACCCACAGAAACCTTCTTTCCTAATGCCTCAAGTTCTTTCTTTTTTGCCATAGCTCACCCTCCTTAAATATATTATTTATTCTTAAACAAATGGCCTTTTTAAGCTACATGACCCCATTATATCACACTTATGCCAAAATGTCAATAGCTACAACATATGTTGAATTTTTTCTTCTTTTAGTGTATAATCGAGATATCTTTAAAAACATGGTGGGATTAGCTCAGATGGTTAGAGCGTCTGATTGTGGTCCAGAAGGTCACCAGTTCAATCCTGGTATCCCACCCCATTTTTAAAATTTGCGGGTATAGTACAGTGGTTAGTATGCAAGTTTTCCAAACTTGAGATGAGAGTTCGATTCTCTCTACCCGCACCAAGAAAAGTTAAAACAAGCATTTATGCTTGTTTTAAGTTTTTTTGGGGTGGGGCCGAGAGAAGACTTTCTCTCTACCCGCACCAAAGCCTATTAAGGCTATTTTTTTATGCCACTTCCAGTTGGCGGCGTATATGTCTTTGGCCTCGGCCCATTCATCTTTGCCCCTGTCATTATCCCTGACTCGCCATACCCCCGCACCGTCGTCCGATTTTTGTCTACCACCATCCTCGACTGATACCCCTGAGCAGAAGCCGCCCCTATAGAGTCACCACTTTGCGCCTTTGCATAAGCCGAAGAATGAAACACATCCTCTTTCTTATCCTTCATTACGTATTTAAGAAATGGATTTTTTTGTATCATTTTACCTCCTTGTTACAAAAATCCTACTTCGGTAAAAGCAAAAATGCCACCGTCCCCGCCGCCGCACCTAGAATAATCGTCAAAATCACCGCAATAATCATCCCCGCTTTTGAATCTTTCTCTGGTTTCAAGATAATCCGCTCTGGAGTCTTGGTCTTTTTCTGGGTCTCCTTAATCTGAGTTTTTACAGCTTCTCTAGGAGTTACCGCCGCTCTCTTTTTGTAAGTGTTCGAAAGAGGCCTCTTTTCTATCTTGTCCGTGTTCAGATACTTTGTAATCAGCGGTCCATCTGGCCCCACTGTCTTAGTCTTCGGCCTCATTTTTGTCACCGTCACTCCAGCTGAGAATGGTTTTTCTTCAAAAATCTGCCCCAAAGGTACATCAGAAGCTACACCGGTCCTAGTAGGTTTAGATGGCGTCATCCGCCTTGGCGCGCCTTTTCTCACCTGCAAAGGCGCTGGTTTTTTCACGGCAGCCACCGTTTTTGCCCCAGTCGCAACCCTAGCAGTCGCAGCCCTAGCAGTCGCAACCCTAGCAACCGCAACTCCCGCAGCTCCCCCAGCCGCAGCCTTCACCCGAGGCGCAGCATTACTAGGGGCCGGTTTTTTCACCGTCCTCTTATCCACCGGTACAAAATCGATGTAACGTTTGTTCATAACTTTACTGTTTTACTCTCTTTGCTGTGTCTATTATATCAACAAACTGTTGAAGTATCAAGCTCGCCCCACCAATCAGTAGTCCATTTACCCCCGGTACCGTCAAATACGCCCCCGCATTGGTCGGTTTTACACTCCCTCCAAAGAGTATCGGAGTTTCTTCCGCTATTTTAGCACCGTAAATTTCTTTCAAATTTTTCCGTATAAGCTCCACTACCTCTGCAATCTCATCAGGGGTCGCGGTTTTAGCGTCTTTTGTCGAAGAAATCGCCCAGACCGGCTCATATGCAATCAAAACTTTAGAAATATCTTCCTTGCCCACCTCAGACAAACCGCCAAATAACTGATCGCGAATTACGTCTCCCGTCTCTCCAAAAGCTCTTTCGCTCTCTGTTTCACCGATACAAAGAATCGGTCGAATCTTATTCCGGATAGCTGCCGCCACCTTTTTTGCTATCATCTTGTCATCTTCATGAAAAATATATCGCCTCTCCGAATGTCCAATAATACAATAATCCACCAGCCCATTAAGCTCCGCAAACGAAATCTCCCCTGTATATGCTCCAAAATCTCGATAATACGCATTTTGCGCAGCCAACTTGATCTTAGAACGCTCAAGTTGCAAAGATAGCGGCTGCAAACATAGCGACGTCGGCGCCACCACCACTTCTATGTCTCTGTAATTTGGTATTTTTCTCTGTATTTTATGCAAATAAATCGAAGCCTCCCCCACATTAAAATTCAACTTCCAGTTGCCCACAATATAGCTTTTCATGATAGTCTCATTATAACATATTTTGAGATTTTTTGAGCCTCTGATTTATCACGGCGATAAAAATCTCAAAATATGTTATACTAAAATTATTATGAAAAAAGTATTATCATTCGACATCGATCAAACCCTAAACATCGCCAAAACTCCAATTCCAGATGAAATCGCCGATTTATTAAAAAAATGTCTCGACCATTTTGAGATTTGCCCAATTTCCGGCCAAAAATTTGACCAATTTTTGATCCAAATCGTAAATAGACTAGACGGCGCCACCCCTGAACAACTTTCACATTTGCATCTTTTTGTCGCTCAAGGCACCCAATATTACAGATTTAATAAAGAAAAAAACGACTGGGAGCTAGTTTACAATTACCCATTAACAGATGAGCAGGTAGCAAAAATCAGCCAGACTATCGAGCGCGCCGCTCGTGAACTCGGCTACTGGGAAGAGGACAAACTAAAAGAAGGCGACGAAATCATCGAAAACCGCCTTTCTCAGGTCACCTTCTCTGCTCTCGGCCAAAAAGCCGGTACAGAGGAAAAATACAAATGGGATCCAGACTGCAAAAAACGCGAAGCTATCGTCAAAAAGTGCAAAGAATATGCCCCAGAATTCGATTACGAAATCGGCGGTACCACTTCTATCAACGCCATCACCCCTGGTATGAACAAAGAATTTGGCATGACCCACCTCTTAGAAGAGTTAAATGTCAAAAAAGAAGATGTTCTCTACTTCGGCGATATGACCCAACCTGGCGGCAATGATTACCCAGTAGTCCAGATGGGCATCGACACCATCACAGTAAAATCTCACGAAGATACTGCCTACGCCTTGCGTGGTATTTTAGGGGTTATCTAATCACCCTACAATTCTCTAGTAGCCGCTCAGATAGTGCTACCTTTGCGAGCTCCTCATTCTTGTCGTCCCCACCCCAGGCCTCAAGCGCCGGGTCCTGAAGAGCACGTGCAAAAGAAAACGACACCGGCCAAGGATACGGCCCTCTTCTTACAATAGAAGCTAGATTTTCCGTCGCTTGTTCTGGTGTTTGTCCACCAGAGAGGAACACTACCCCAGCTAACTCCGCTGGTACATATTCATAAAGAAGCCTAGAAGTGGCTCGACCCACCTCTTCAGAGGTAAATCCACCCCCAGCCGCATTCCCTTCATATTTCTTACCAGAGATAATCATATTGCACTTCAGTATGCAAGCTTTCAAATTTACTCCCTGTTTCACGAGGGCCTTAAATAGTTCGTCTAGGACTTTACCAGTGACCCTAGAACACTGTTCTATCGAATAAGCGCCGTCATATACCACTTCTGGTTCTACAATTGGCACCAAGCCCGCAGATTGTGCGTAAACGGCATATTGTGCCATAATCCGGCAATTTTCAGAGATAGCGGTGTTAGTCGGAGTCAAGATCGTCCCATCTTTGCGTAATTTCACTTCAAAAGCTGCTCGCCATTTAGCAAACCTCAGTCCCATCTGATAGTATTCTCGGAGTCTAGAAGGAAGATCAGATAGCCCCTTAGTATAAGTTTCTTCCGAAAGTGCCTCAGAGTCCACCCCGGGAAGTTCTATCAGAGGAGCCAGCCCCTTATCTACTTTAATCCCAGGGATAATTCCTTTAGAGATCAAATAATCCGGCACCAAAACGCCATCATCCATCGTGTCTCTAGCCGTCTCGTCAAACAGTATCACCCCATTCAAAAATTCTTCAATCCCAGGGGTAGAAAGCAAAATCCTCCGATAATCATGACGATTTTCTGCCGTATCAGGGATTTCCAATTTTTCAAATTTCTTTTTGATCGACTTATCAGACTCATCTGCCGCCAAGATACCCTTGCCTTTACTCATCAGAGTCGCCGCGATCATCTCTAGATTACTCTCGGAGGTAGAAGTTGCAATATTTTCTAGCTCGTCTATCTCTAGAGTCGAATCAAGTGTCGCGTTTTCTACATTGATTCGCGCCATCTTGAGCGAATATTCTACGGTTTTACCCAAGATAAATCCGCCCAGCACTGTCGCCGCCACAATCGAAAACGCTGACAAATGCGTCAATCTATCAATCCGCCCCACCGCTACATTTTCAGTATAGTCCATATACTTTAGATGATCTTCCGACACCCATACAATTCTCTCTTCTGGATAGTCATCTAATTTCTTCTGTCCATCCTCAAGAAACATCAAATCTGCTCGTTTTACCAAGCTTCCTACTTTTTCTACAGTCAAATCTTTAAGGTAGAGTACTAGACGTGTCTTTTTCGAATAATCCAGATATGCTATAATCCTGTCGATCACCTTTGGCGTCAAACATGCCGACCGGTCTACAAAGATATAATCCACCGTCTCCGTCGGAGTTGTAAACCCAGTACTTTGCTCTACACTTGGCGTCATATAGGCCACCCCTGTATCAGAGGTCAAAATATATCGGTACACACTTGCCGGCCCATTCATTACCGGGCCATTCATTACCGGGCCATTTTCGTCAAAATGGAAACTCGTATCAGAAATAGTTGCGTCTAACCCCATTTTTTGCAAAACTTCCAGCGTAATCGCCGCCCCACCATAGCTTGAAGTCCGCCCATAATAATGATGTTCAGAAGAGTTAAAGCCAAAATCCAGCCATTCTACCCCTGTTTTATCCTGTTCAAAACCCTCAGTCCGAGAATCTAGATTTAAATACACATCTTTTAAGACATTGCCCACAACCAATATATTCATAACCCCATTATATCACACATTTTTTAAATTACTAAAAAATCGTCACAACGTTAAAAGCCTAGATATGTGGTATAATATAAAACATAAGATAAAGGAGTAAAAATGGCAGATTTTAACAAAGTTTTAGACCCAGGCGATTACGAAAATGGCGAGCTCAACGTCGTTATCGAAATCCCGACTGGTTCCAACCACAAAATCGAATGGGACCGCGAACGCGCTTGCTTCATGCTAGACCGCGTCGAGCCAATCGCTTTTGCCAAGCCTTGTAATTACGGCTTCATTCCACAGACTATTGACGAAGATGGCGACGAGCTAGATGTCCTCGTGATTACCGACCAGCCTCTCACCACCGGCATCTGGATGAAGGCCAAAATCCTCGGTGTAATGAAATTTGTCGATGACGGTGAAGTCGACGACAAAATCATCTGCGTCCCAGAAGACGACCGCAATAACGGCGACTGCTACAAGACCTTAGAAGATTTGCCAAAGAGGACTCTAGAGCAAATCAAATTCCACTTCAACCATTACAAAGATCTGAAAAAACCAGGCACTACCAAGGTTGAGAAATTCGGCGACATCAAAGAGGCCAAGCAGGTTATCAAAGATTCCATCGCTCGCTACGAAGAAGCTCACCCAGAAGTAGCCATGAAAAAAGGCGCCGAAAAATTCGTCAAAGACGTCAAAGCCAAGTTAGAAGAGATGTAGTCTCTTCTAGTTCTAGCCAAAACACCCTGGAATCAGGGTGTTTTTTTACCCTCAAACTTGACTTTTTAGCACAAACATGATAAAATAGTAAAAGGTTAAGTATTCTGTTCTTTAAAAATGAAAGGGGGATGTTTCTATTGGTTATTACAATCGTAAAAATTTTGCTACTAATATTTGCGACTACTATTTTGATGCTTCTAGCGGCTTATTCTACAGTGGTCGAGGCTCGCGCTAAGCGTACAGTCTTGGTTTACGAAATAGTGACCGGAGTACTAATTGTATCTGAAAAAAATTTCATGCTCGGCCTTATTGAACTTATCATCTTTCAAGTAATGATAATTTTTTCACTAATCGCCACTATTTATGCTTACGCCAACGTAGAAATAATCAACAAAAGCAAACATATTACTGTAGACGAATGCACAGCTCTGATCTCCGTACCTTTTAGACGTGGAGACATAGAAGTCACTAAAAGCACAATCAAGCAAATGAAAAAATTAACGTATTACGTTTTTTCTATCTGTACGATTATGCTGATACTGATTAGACCGGTGCTCTTGTTTCCTTTTTATACAAAAAATTGGTTACTTTTCATGACGTCTCTTAGTATCGTATGTATCAATTTTTGGATTGCTTCAGAATCCAGCGATTCGCCCAGAGCGATTAACTCATTTAACGGTACAGACGCGGCGGTAGCTGCTTTTATGGTACTTCTTTTAAATGTCATCGTGTTCCTGATTGCATATGGCGTATATAATACTATAGACTCTAAGCTTGCTAGGTACACTACTTTTAGCAGCGAGCCCGAGATTTGCGGCGAGATGCTACCCATCAGCGAACGCTATGATTATGCAAAAGATTTACCGAGTAATATAAGGGATTGCATTGATATTAATGATCAGATCTACCTGATAGACTACGCTGCAAATCCCAATCGAGATTCTGCAGTGAATACTGGAGTATATCTCAATATCGGTGAGCCCAACCTACTCGGAATCCTGTACTATGACAATGGAAAGGAAACAGTAATCCATCTAATCAATGACGACATAAAGCCATACGTCACCGTCAGCACCAAAGAATACACCAATCTAAAAGGTGAAACCAAGGTGTCAAAAACAATCTACGACATTTATGTCCAAAAAGAACGCATACTAACCTATTAAATTACCCCGGCCTCGTGCCGGGGATTTTTTATAGCTCGCTAATTTTTACTCGTACTTGCTTAGTAGTATCGCGATCTCGTACCGTCACAGAATCATCCGAAAGCGAATCAAAATCTACTACCACACACTTTGGCGTACCAACCTCGTCTTGCTTCCTATACCTCTTACCGATATTTCCAGAATCATCCCAAGTTACATTCCCATATTTTTCGCGCAAAAGTTCGTAAACTTCCCGAGCTTTCTCTACTAATTCTGGCTTATTTTTGAGTAGTGGCGAAACACAAAACCTATATGGCGCCAAATTTTCTGCGAGTTTTAAGACCACACGCTTTTCGCCATTCACTTCATCTTCGGTATATGCCGATGACAAAATAGCCAAAAACAATCTCTCTACCCCAATCGATGGTTCAATCACGTGCGGAATAAAAGTCTCGCCAGTCACTTTGTCGCGATATTCCATAGATTTACCGGATTCACGCTGAATGTTTGAAAGGTCAAAATCTGTCCGGTAGGCTAGACCCATCAATTCTTCAGTACCATTCAAATAATCAAACATAAAGTCGATTGTACGCTTAGAATAATGCGCTCTGTCTTCTGCTGGAACCTCTAGCTCGTGGATTTTTTCAGCCGGAAGACCCATTTTTTCTTCCAAAAACTCATGGAACAAAACGCGCATTTTTTCAAAATTCTCTTCCCAAGTGTCTGGCTTTACAAAATACTCGATTTCCATCTGCGAACATTCACGGTCCCTTAAGACAAAATCACGCGGAGAAATTTCATTCCTAAATGCTTTCCCTTGCTGCGCCAAGCCAAACGGCAAAGATGGATAAATCGTATCCACCACATTCTTGTAATTAGTAAAAATCCCTTGCGCCGTCTCTGGTCGAAGATAAGCGATCGACTTCTCAGCGATTTCACCAGTATCATCTGGCAACACCGCCCCTACGTGCGTAGAAAACATCATGTTGAACTTACGGATCGGACCCCAATTTTCCTTACCACAAACTGGACATTTGACATGCAAATCCCAAAATTCTTCCGAGGAAACACTCTCAGTTATTCCGTCAGCAATTTTGTCTGCCCGAAATCTAGATTTACATTCTTTACATTCCACAAGAGGATCAGCAAAGGTAGCAGTATGCCCCGAAGCTTTCCAGACCAAAGGATTCATCAAGATCGCCGCATCGATGCCATACATATCATCACGCTTTTCTACGAAAAACGACCACCAAGCATCCATGATTTTCTTTTTCAAAGCCACACCGAGTGGGCCAAAGTCCCATGTCCCAGCAAAACCGCCATATACCTCTGACCCCGGGAATACGAACCCTCGTCTTTTACATAAACTTACAATATCCTCTAATTTGCTCATATATCTATTATAGCACACTAAAACTCTAGTGTGGCATATCTATTGATATATCCGTCCTCGTAATCAAGAATCAAAGCATTGATGTCTTTAAGATTTTCTATGTCGGCCTTCAAACTCTCCACGGTCAGATTCTCATAATTAGATTTTTTCACCTGGAAAATCACAAATCTCCCGCTCCGATATTTCGAATCCGCAAAGTCCCCGAGACCTAGATTAGGATACGCCTTTTCTGCTTCCTTCTCTGTCGCATACTCATAAAACGCCTTTACATTATCTACCACGCCATCTCTGTAATAATACACTATATGCGTGATATTTGGTTCGTATTTACTGTCGTCCAGTGCCGCCGCCTCTTTATCCATCGTCAGGACAATTTTGCCTTCATCATCATGAAAATACGCACTATCATACTTCTCGTTTTTAGTAAATTTCACAATCGCAATTATCACAAAGACTAGAGCGATTATTGCAAATCCTACCATAATCCAAGTCTTATGATCAATCGTGCCAGTCCTCGCTCTCGCCACCTCAGCCTTAGCATTAATTTTAGCATCAATCTTAGTATCTACTTTGACATTCGCTTTAAGTTTTGCCTTTGGTTTCTTTTTGCTAGCCTTTTCTTTCATACTATCATTTTACCACTTTTTTCACCGCTTGTGCTATTTTTAAAATTTCCGGCATATATTCGTTCACATTTTTTACTCTGGATGCTACGTCAAGATCCATCGTCCACATCAGTCTCATCAGCTTTATCGCATTTTCGTCAATCGGCCCATTTTCATAAAAAGAAAGCCCCATTTCCTGTTCATCCCACCGATACCATTTACCAGACTCCAACTTTTCCCCGTTCACATCAGTATATAAATTTATTTGCTCACCCATCGCCCGTGCCAAATTCAAAAGAAACCAAGCCTCCACCATCTTCATCTCCGCCCCATCAGACATTTTCATCAAACTTTTATCCAGTATCTCAAAAAATTCTGGCGAATCCACTGTCTCCGCCGCCCGATTAATTTCTTTCAAAAATTCCGTCGCCTTTTCCATTCGTGTCAAGTCTTTTAGCAGTCCACCATAAAATCTCACCATCTTTGCTCCCGTAAGCGTCGCCATCCCGCTTTTACCAAAATGCAAATTCACTTCCGAAAGAGTAAACATTTCTATCCCACCCGCAAGCTTTGATTTGGAGCGCCTTACTCCCTTTGCTATCGCCGATACCTTACCAGACGGCGTAATCAAATTGATAATTCTATCTGCTTCCCCATAATTCGTCCTTCTCAGTACCAACGCCCGAGTTTTTAAATCTTTAGGATTACAATCCAACATATTTTACTATCTCCGCCGGCGTCATTGTATTTTTGTCAAGGAACCCCACCACATTGTAAGCCGAAAGGTCGTAAGAAGAAAAATCTTTTTCACTCATCATTACTACCGGTACTTCCATCGTGTCTGCATAAGACGCCATCTCGTTTAGAAACGTAAATCCATCCGGCCCAGTCAAAAACACATCCATAAAAATCATTTCTGGCACCCACTCATTCACCGCTTCGATCGCATCAATTACGTTGTTAAACAACTGTCCAGAAGCTCCCTGTTTTTTTAGCGCTTTTAGCACACACCTTCCCACTACTTCGTCATTGTCTAGTACCAAAATCACATCGCCCCCCATATCGACATCTGTCTCGCCGCCGGAATCTTCACCACGAAACTTGCTCCATCCGCATGTCTCACCGCCGAAATCTCCGCCTTCATATATTTAGAAAATTTCGACGCAATAAAAAGCCCCAGCACCGACGACCCTGGCCGCATGGCGATATCATCAGGAGTTTTTGCTAATCCCGCTTGCACTTCTTGCCAGACTTTCATCGGTAATGCCGGTCCAAAATCTCTTACTTCTATTGCTACTCTCCCCCCTACCTCGTGAATTTTTAGCTCCGCCGTAGCATAATGCACCGCATCCAGCAAAAAATTATAAACCACGCTCTTCAAAAGCTCCGAATTTGCCCTCACTAACCTCTGCCGGTTCGAATATTTCACTTGCATCTTGCATTTATTCGGCCGGAACATCCCAGCAATCTCCTCTAACACTTCATCACAAACCGCTCTCACCGCCACTGGCTCCAGACCATACCGCGACAAATTTTGGATTTTCATCAAATCATCTACTTGCCGCATCGCTCTTTCTGCCACCCCCACCATTTCAGACCGCATTTTCTCGTCTTCTGCACCATTACCGTCAAACCCCAGCGCCAACTGTCTGAGTTCCAGCAGCGGGCGCTTGAGCTCCCGCGCCACCACTTGGACTCCGTTTACCTCCTGATACATTGACTAAATTATATCACGAATTGAATCGCACTGTCGAGAGCAAAGTATTGAAATCTCCCTCAAATAGCACCGAATCAGTTTCCATCAACACAGTCTTGTCACGAATCTTAAATAGTATCACAATTCCATTGAACTCTGTATCTGGAATCACACCAGTATAACGGTTTGCGGTGATATCGTTATTTAGCCCAATCGTCACAGAGTCCAGGCGCATTTTTGCTTCCTCACCCTGCAACTCATTCTGATAAACTTCCGACACTTCATCAAACGGCGTGTCAAGAATCTTTAGTCTCAGTGCAGCTATTACTTCGCTGCTCACCTCATTTACTTCCAAAGGATTGAAGTACGCTTCAAAATCCCCACCATTATGCGCATCCTTCGCTACGTATACACTCCAAGTCTTAGGATATTCAAAGGTTAGTTCACCATAATCCGCCGGACCTGCAAAAGTCTGATACGGATATTTTTCGCGCTCAGCAAATTCATTTTCTAACTTAGCTGTATTAGCGTCCACCGCTGCAACTACCGCCGCAGTGATCTGCCCGTCCACATCCGTCCGTTTGTCATCATACTGGATAAACATCCAGATAAACAACCCAATAAAAGTCAAAGATATCAGAGACAAAGCCACTATCGCAATAGTCTTAACAAGGGAACTAATATCCTTTCTTGGTTTGATTATCGGTGCCACTGGTGCTTGCATCATCATCGGCGCACCTGTCAAAGGATTTTGTTCTACCTGATTAGGCCCCATCGTCTGTGAGCCCATCCCCTGCGGCCCCATTCCTCCTGGCTGAACCGGCTGCGATTGAATCGGCTGCGCCATCGAAACTGGCTGCATCGGCTGACTATTATCCGCTGCCCCCGGCGAAGTAATTGGCTGGCTAAACACCGCCGTATATGGCTTAGACTGTTTACTATCCATAATCTCATTATATCACATCTTTTGAAAAATCTTTGTCCAAAACTTCAATTTCGTTTTTCAAATTTTTCAAATCTTCTTCGATCTCCTGCGACAGCTTCAAAGCTTCCTTGTATTTTTCTACAGCCTTTTCCAACTCAAATTCTTCCGAAGAAAACCACGCCACTTCCTTGTCTAGCTCTTTGATTTTTTGGTTTAGATTCTTTTCTGACATTTTTTTACCTCCGCTTCTATTTTTTTATCAAGTGTTGTAATTTTTACAACACTCCCTACTTTTAATTCGCCACTAACTATCGCATAGCCCTGTCTCAAAATATTCTCAGGATCAAGCACACTAAGTAGCCGTTTCTTTTGCGTTAATTCACTTTCAAGTAGCCTGATTTCATTAAAAATCCTTTCTCTTATCAGCCGCATTTTTTCCGAAATTTTCTCCGACTTCCTATCTCTAGTCAGAAGTTCCGCTGCGTTCGACGGCGTAGACGCTCGTACGTCGCAGGCCAGATCACACAAAGATTCATCCACCTCATGTCCAATTCCGCAGATTATCGGTATCTTTGAGGCGGCCACCGCTCGAGTTAGCGCTTCGTCATTAAAACAAGCCAGGTCGTCTTTCGAACCCCCACCCCGTATCAGAGCAATCACTTGTACATGCGTATGTTCATTAAAATATTTAATCGCCCGGATAATCTGCTCTGGCGCATCTAGCCCCTGCACTTGCACGTGTGCAGTCAGAACCTTTAGTCCACCCCACCTAGCATTGATGATTTTTACAAAATCGTGATATCCCGCCGCTTGCGTCGAAGAAATCACTCCAATTTCATTTAGTTCCTCCGGCAAGCTCCGCTTCCGAGAAGCGTCAAATAGCCCCTCTGAGGTCAACTTTTTCTTTAGCATTTCAAAAGCTTTTTTGAGCGAGCCTTCCCCTACCGGCGCCACTTTAGACACCGTAAAGGAAAATTTGCCCCACTTTGTAATCTTCGGCGCTCCTCTTACCACCACTTTCATTCCATCCTCAATCGGCGTAGTAAGAGACCACAAAGTCATAAAACACGGCACGCTCGTCTCTTCGTCTTTGATATTAAAAAACACCCATTTCCCCTGATTCACCTTAAACTCAGAAACCTCCCCCACCATCGTCACAGAGGAGTAAGCATATTCCAAAGTTTGATTAATGTAGCAAACTAGCTCCGAAGGAGTAAATCCGTCGACGGGTGACGCCGCTTGGGGGACCCCCGCGGAGGCCTTAGCCGACGTGGGGGAAGATGCGGCGGCAGGACCCGTCGACCGCTTATTCATCAGACTTCTTTCTGATCGCTTGCTGGTATGGCCACCACCCCGTTCCGATCGTAAACATTAGAGATAGTGCTCTTGCCATTACCACCACAATCAGAGAAATCGCCACTGCTTCCTCTGTCCCACCGAGAAGCAGACTCATCACCCCAGACATCCCCAGCTCATACGGTCCATAAGGCACAATCCCATCAAACACCGATCCGATCGCCTCCCCCACCATGATCACTGGCAAAATATCCGGCCGTCCCAGCGCACACGCCACTATATAATACACCCCGATTTCACAAAGACTATAAATAAACCCCCACAGCGTCGGGCGAATCAAAGATTTTTTGTCCTTTTTTACCGTTGTCACACACTCATGGATACTAAGAAAATAATCTTGCATCTGCTCACGCCGTACAAAGGATTTCTTGTGTCCAAAAGTTACCGTCTTCGCCAAAAAAGCCTGCAAATTCCCTATAATCTTTGCAAACCATTCAATCCTCTTCTTACTACTTGCTACATATATAATCAGCCCGAGCACCGTAAAGACTCCTGCGTTCATCAAAAGCGACACCCAGATAATCCAGTTCGCTTCCTCCGGGATCGCCCCAAGCGCCAAAAGAATCAAGATAGCAATCAGAGCTTGTACATAATTTACCACCGTCGTGATTGCAAATCTAAAAATATAAAGAAAACTCGCCTGCCCCGCCGTCACCCCATATGGTCTCAACCGATAAGTCAGATACGCTAGTCCTCCCAGGCTCCCCGCCGGCACCGCCCGGTTTACGAAGTTTAGCTCCGTCGAGATTTTCAACTTCTCTTTCCGGCCAAATATCTTGTGGTATTTAGACTGAAGATACGAAAAAAATATCTGTCCACACGCATAATACATAAATAGTTGCTCCGGGACCAGAAGCAGAATGATAAAGATATTCGCCTGATTCAAATTCTCAAAAGTCTGGACAAACCCTTCACGGTTTTGATAAACCACATACCCCACCAGCACAAAAGTTGCTATCGAAATCGCTGCCCGCCATGGGAATTTAAAGCTTTTTTTTCGTTTAGCCATAAATAGATTATAGCACAATATGATATAATTATCTTATGTATTTAGCAATTCTTGGCCGACAAGCAGAAATCTCTCTAGCAGAACTAGAAGCTTTGTTTCAGAACGTCACCAAAATTTCGAATCTTCTGGCCGTTTTTGATTCCGACTCAAAGCCAGACATTAGTCGCCTCGGTGGCAGTCTCAAACTAGCCGAAAAGTTAGAAACTGCCCCCCTAGATTTTCTAGCCAATCTAGAAGCAGGCAAAATCACCTTCGGTATCAGCGATTATTCAAAAAATGCCAGCAAAAAATCCGCCACAGACGAAGCCATGAAACTCAAAAAAATCCTCACTCGTCACGGCCGTTCAGTCCGCATCGTAGAAGGAAGAAGCGCCGTCCTTTCTTCCGCCACCTCTTTACATAACGGTCTCTCCGGCAAAAATTCCCGCAAATACGAGCTCATCAAGGTAAATAACGATTGGTACAAAGTCATCGGCGTCCAAGATATCGACGCCTACACCAGAAGAGACCAAAAAAGACCTGCTCGCGACGCCAAAGTTGGCATGCTCCCGCCCAAGCTCGCCCAGATCCTCATCAATCTTTGTGGTCCATTAGAGCCCGGCAGCACCATTCTAGATCCTTTCTGTGGCACCGGCGTACTCCTCCAAGAGGCCTTACTCATGGGCTACCACGCTTACGGCACCGACGCATCCGACCGCATGATCGAATACAGCAAAAAGAATCTAGAATATTTCAATTTCAAAAATTTCAAACTAGCAGTTGGCGATGCCACCAGCTACAAATGGGATAAGTTCAGCGCCGTTGCCTGCGAAAGTTATCTTGGCGCACCTATGTCAGCCCCTCCTGCAGAAATCAAATTAAAGGAGCAAAAACAGATTTGTACCGACATCATCATGGGATTTTTAAAAAATCTCGCCTCACAAATCGCCCCTGGCACCCCAGTAGTCATCGCCGTCCCCGCCTGGCTAAGAAAAGACGGTAAGTATTCTAGATTAGAAATCGTTGACAATTTGAGCGAACTGGGGTATAATGTTAATAATAAATCGCGCGGTGGACTTCTCTATTTTAGAGAAGGTCAAATTGTGGCGAGAGATATAATAATATTAAGGAAGAAATAAATGTCACACGTAAAAGCTGGCGGTACCGCCAAGAATATACACAACAACCCCGGTCAGCGCCTTGGCGTCAAGCGTTTTGGTGGTCAGAAAGTCAAGAACGGCGAAGCCATCGTCCGTCAGACTGGTTCTACCAAGATTGCCGGCCCAGGCACTTATATGTCCAGGAACTTCACCATTCACGCAGCCAAAGATGGCGTAGTCACCTTCGTGAAGACCAAGAAAACTCACTTCTCCGGCAAATCTATGCCACGAGTCAGAGTAGAAGTCAGATAGGTATTTTTATTACGAGTAGCCCCATCAGGGGCTATTTTTGTGGTATAATAATGATATGAAATTATCTGAAGAACTAATTTACCGTGGCTTCAAAGCCGAGACCACTATCAAAGACCCAACTGACCTAGACGAGAGAGAGTCCAAAAAATTCTATTGGGGCGCCGATCCTTCTGCCGATTCCCTCACCATCGGAAATCTTGCCGCCCTGATGATGTGTGCCTGTTTTGTCCGTCATGGTTATGAGCCATATCTCCTTGTCGGTGGTGCCACCGGCCAAATTGGCGACCCCAAAGAAAACGGTGAGCGCGATCTCAAAAGTAAGGAAGAAGTCGAGCACAACAAAACCTGTATCAAAGAGCAGATTGAGCGTATTATCAATGCCGGCGATGGTAATGTCAAAGATCACGAGACCCCAGGCCTTCGTTTAGTAGACAATTACGATTGGTTCAAAGACATCAATTACCTAGATTTTCTCCGCGAAATCGGCAAAAACTTCTCCATGACTCAGCTTCTAGACCGTCAGTTCGTCCAAAATCGTATCGGAGAGGGCGGTTCTGGTATTTCTTATGCCGAGTTTTCTTACACTTTGATTCAAGGTTACGATTTTCTTCACTTATATCGTGAATATGGCGTTTCCCTGCAGCTCTGCGGTGCCGACCAATACGGCAACTGTACATCTGGTATTCACCTCATCAAACGTCTCGAAGATGCCGAAGCCGACGTCTGGTCCACTCCACTCATCATCGACCCAGCCACCGGTCGCAAATTCGGCAAATCCGAGGGCAACGCTATTTGGCTCGCTAGTTCTGACAATGACTCCGGCAACTACACAAGCATCTTTGACTTCTACCAGTTCTGGCTCAGTCAGTCTGACGAAGCCGTCGAATATTTACTCAAGATTTACACTTTGCTAGACCCTGCCGAGATTGAAGACATCCTAGTACGCCACCGCGAACACCCAGAGCTTCGGATCGCCCAAAAGGCTCTCGCCCGTGGCGCTACCACCGTAGTTCACGGCGCCGCCAGCGCCGAAGCTATTGAGAATCTCTCCGAGACTCTCTTTAATCGAGATACAGATTTCTCTGATTTTAGCGCAGACGAGCTCACCGAGTTCTCCGCATATCTTCCCGTCATCGCAAAAGGTGCCAGCCTCGTAGACATTTTGGTTAGTACCGGCCTCGCCGATTCCAAGAAAAAGGCTCGCGAGTTCATCGCCGGCGGTGCTATCTCAGTCAGCGGCACCAAAATCACTTCAGATATTGATATCAACGAAGTCGCCATTATCAAAAAAGGCAAAAACAAATTCGCCATCGTAAAATAGGAGTTAACTAATGAAAATTTTTTATACCGACGGTAGCGCCGACCCCAATCCCGGTCCTGGCGGCTGGGCCGTCATTGACGCTGCCAACGAAGATGTAATTCTCACTGGTTCCGAGAAGCACAGTACCAACATCCGCATGGAAGGTACTGCAATAAGAGAAGCTATCAAGCTTGCCCTGCTCGCTCACGAACCAGTCGAGATTTACACCGACTCAGAATTTTGGATCAACGTCCTTACCAAATGGGCTCCCGTCTGGGAACGCAACAACTGGCAAAAAAAACAAGGCGAGATTAAGAATCTCGACCTTGTCAAGGAATTATACGAGCTTTATACTACCCATGATGTCAAACTTCAATGGGTCAAAGGTCACGCTTTTAATGAACTAAACGAGCTCGCCGACGAGGCGGCCAAATCCGCCCGCCTCGCTGGCTAGAAGGTTATTTTTTAACACACCGGACGTAGTAGCCATAAGAGGAACCAATGTATTCCGTATATAAATATATACCACTAACGTTAAGCAGAGACCATCTGTAATACGAGGATGGGGCAGGCGATGCCCACCAAAACGCGCTATCGCTATTTATAATATTACCATCGCCATAACGACCGCCGACGACCGGATTAAAGCGCGCCCTGTTACCAACTACTGCGGACAATGAGCTCAGATTCGGAAGACCCCAACCAGATGGGCAAACGCTATAGCTAGCAACCACAGACGAATCCCCAGTAATAGTGCCGGCTGTAGCTGCCACATAGTTGTACCATGCGCCATAAGTAGCATCACACTGCATTCTAGGTATTGTAAGACTATTTCCTTCCGTTAATGCTCCAGCCGAGCTAGTACTCCAAGTAGAGTCACTACTAAGATTAGAGTTAGAACTATCGAGATTCACGTTAGACCTACTACTACCATTACAGCCAACGGAAAGGTTCTGCGTCATCCAAAGCCTAGTAGCGCCACCGTTATTCGCAACAATCTTAGCTACTGTATAGGAATGGCTGTCGCGGCTATCCGTCAATGTCCCAGTTGCGTCATCACAAAGTTGAGCTAGTGGCGTAGTATAAGTCTGCATAGTACCAGTAATAGTCTTGATGCAGCTGGTAACTGTGATAGTAGCATTATTAGAGTTTGGAGCGAATACTGTATTATTGGCGTCTGAAGTTAGCGTGCCG
>JAZRPQ010000019.1:0-20243 GCA_045649325.1 Candidatus Nanosyncoccus sp. | reverse complement strand
ACCCGAAGGCCGTCATCCTGCACGCGGCGTTGCTCCATCAGGCTTTCGCCCATTGTGAAAGATTCCCTACTGCTGCCTCCCGTAGGAGTCTGGGCCGTGTCTCAGTCCCAGTCTGGATGATCATCTTCTCAAACCATCTAAGGATCGTCGACTTGGTGAGCCATTACCTCACCAACTATCTAATCCTACGCAGGCCAGTCCCAAACCGGATAAATCCTTTAATCCGAAGATCACATGCGGTATTAGCCACTCTTTCGAGTAGTTATCCCTCAGTTTGGGGTCCGTTCCCACGCGTTACTCAGCCGTCCGCCGCTCGTCAGCGGGGTCTCACTGTACTCTCGAAGTTTCACAAACCTACGACATCGGCGCTAGGTGTGTCAAGAGCACGGTGAGACCCCCTGTTACCGCTCGACTTGCATGTATTAGGCACGCCGCCAGCATTCATCCTGAGCCAGGATCAAACTCTCCATTTTGGTAAAATTTGATTAACTCAAATTAAAAATGAACTGACGATGATAATTGCACAACTAAATTGTTAAACAGTCTCTAAAGACTCCTAAAATAATCTATCTCGCAGCTTTAGACTAATATTAGTTTATATCACTGTAGTTTTTTTGTCAAGGGTTTTTCGGGACTTTTTTTGAAAAATCCCGAAAATACCGTTTTTAATCTGTTTTAAGAGCGTCTTTTGGACGGAACGAACCACCAAAGAGTCAAAGCGATACCAGTGAAGACAAACACGATAATCCACCACGGAAAATTATATTCTTCTTTTTCCCCTGAGGTTGGCAGCTCTACATAATTTTCTGTACTTTTTTCAGTTTTTTCTGTCACATCAGTTTTTTCTGCGGTTGGTTCACTGGTGGCAGAGTTATTTTCTACTACTTTTTCGATGGTTCTATAGATTGTAACTGTAGTAGGAACAGACTCGTTCATCTGGTCCTTGGCTTTTTTGGCGGCTTCTTCAGAGGCGCGAGCTTCCCTGACTTCTTGCTCAGCCTTTGAAACCGCATCTTTTGCAGAAGAGAGTTCGAGGTTAACCTCTTCTAGCTGAGCCGCAAGACTAGCAGCCTCAGCTCTAGCAGATGTAGCAGCTTGGTTAGCCTCATCTAGTGCTCTACTGGTTTCTTCCAGAGCTTGGTTAGCCTCATCTAGGTCTCTACTGGTTTCTTCCAGAGTCTGATCAGACTCAGCCAGGGCTTGATTTACTCTAGCGAGATTAGCCTCAGCTTCTTCGAGCATCATCTGATAATACATCACCGAAGACTCCATCGCCCATAATTGCTCTAAGATCTGATCGTATGCTGTTTCGGCAGCGGCGGCTCTATTTTCAGCCTCAGTAAGCCTAGATTCAGCTTCGGCGAGTCTAGCCTCGGCTTCCTCTTTAGCCTTAATAGCCCTATCTAGAGCAACAACTGTCGCATCTATGCCGCTAGGCTCAGCAATGACGTATTTTGGTGAAGCGATTTGATTTTCGTAGGTGTACTCCAAAAGACATTCGTTCCCTTTTAAGAGGTTGTGATTTGTACAGCTAGAAAGATAGTTTCTCTCTGTGTGACGATTGCCTGAGGTGTCATACCCGTTTAAAATAATATAGCTTTCCGAATTATAGAGAAAGTCCTCAGCGGTAGTGTCATCTCCGTAGTTGACGTAATTTTCGGAGTTAACATTAAACCAACCTTTTTCTCCCTTTTTGCCACCATACAAAACATGGAACCCTGTAGGTATCTCACCAGTGGCAAGATAATTATCTACAAAGTTCCACTGCGTATTACTATTCCAGTTTGGACCGCCATCGGCATTATCGTCAGCCCAGTAAATCACTAGATTCTCAAACTCAAAAGGTTGAGATCTGAAGGCCGAGGTTTCATCGATATAAAACCTCAGTGAATGTGCAGCAGGATTAAATCCAGTCACGATCATTCGCCCATTAAAATCCAACTGATACATGGACTCAAAGAGGCCGCCATATTGCTCCCTGTAATTATTAGTGATGGTATTATAGCACGTCAAATAAGTATTGTTATAGACGTATTCGCCACAAACAGCCATGTCGGCAGCATATTTGGCATGCAACTCCGCCAACTCTGGCGTATGATAATGTTCTTCGACTTCCGCAAAAACTGGCGCCAAGGGGGCAAAAGTACTAAGACCTATCGCCGCCAAAGCCGATAAAATGGTAAATTTTTTTGGCATAAAATGCTCCTTTTTAAATTAGTATGGAGCAGTATAGGCACATTCTATCTTAAAAGTCAACCCCCTACCTTAAGAAAATTTACCATAAAAATTTTTATCTCTGTTATTTATCGCTTTCTGCTTTTGCTTAGCGCAGGCAATAGCGAGATGAAAAAGTTAAAAATTACGATTTTGAGCTTTTAGTATCGCCGCCTTCGGCCTCTTCCCCGTCTTCTTCTGGGAGAACAATGCCGATGGAAGCAACAGTGTCACCATCACTCATCTTCATAATGCGAACTCCTTGAGTGGCGCGACCGAGAGTTGGAATCTCTTTTACTGCCACACGGATGGCTTGACCTTTGGTAGAAGCCATAATAACTTCTTTTGCTAGCGGGTCTAAGGTGTGGACTGCGACGATTGGACCGGTTTTGTCGGTGACAGATGCTACTTTGATACCGACGCCACCGCGTTTGTGTGGTGGGAAGTTAGAAACTAGACAGAGCTTGCCGTAGCCATTGGCAGAAACGGCGATTAATTTCTGTCCAGCATCGGTAATCACGTCCATACCAACAATTTCATCTTTTGGTCGGAGACGCATACCGCGGACCCCCATAGCAGAGCGACCCATAGCACGGACTTCTTTTTCATTAAATCTAGTAGCTTGACCAGCAGAGGTACTGATGACGATATCGTTTTCGCCGGTAGTCTCTTTGACCCATTTGAGTTCATCGCCGGCGTCTAATTTGATAGCGATCAAACCATTTGAACGGACGTTGAAGAAATCTTTGATAGCAGATTTTTTGATAGTACCTTTCTTGGTGGCCATAAAGAGGTAGCCGTTTTCACCAGCATCGCCTTGTTTAATAATAGCGGTGATTTTTTCTTCTGGATGCATATTCAGTAAGTTCACTGCGGCAGTCCCCTTAGCGGACAAGGAAGCCTGCGGAACTTCGTAAGCTTTCAATCTAAAGAGGCGGCCTTGGTTAGTGAAGAATAAGAGATAATCATGGGAATTTGCGGTGATAATCTGAGCGATGACATCTTCGTCTTTGGTAGTCATACCACGTTTGCCTTTACCACCTCTGTTTTGGCGGCGGAAATCAGCTTGCGGGACACGCTTCATGTAGTTCTCGGTGGTAAGAAGGATGACCGATTCTTCTTCTGGGATAAGTTCTTCTTCGGAGAATTTACCAACTTCGTGATTGATAATCTTGGAGCGGCGCTCGTCACCGTATTTTTCTTTGAGAGCTAGGAGCTCTTCTTTTACTACCCTTAGTATTTCTTTTTCGTCAGCTAGAATTGCTTCCAACTTCTTGATCAGCTCATGGAGCTCTTTCAATTCTTCTTCGATTTTGTCACGTTCCAAACCTTGGAGACGGCGAAGCTGCATCTGAAGGATGGCGTTGGCTTGAATTTCAGAGAGGCCAAAACGAGTCATGAGCTGTTTATCAGCATCGTCGTAAGAGGCACGGATGACTTTGATAACTTCATCGATATTATCGAGGGCGATTTTTAAACCTTCCAAGATATGCGCACGTTCTTTAGCTTTTTTAAGATCAAACTCGGTGCGGCGGCGAATAACGATTCTACGGTGTTTGACAAATTCGTTCAAGATCTCCTTGAGACCGAGGACGCGAGGCTGAATACCATCGACAAGGGCCAAGACGTTGTAGTGGAAAGTAGTCTGAAGATCCGTTAATTTATACAGTTGGTTTAAAATTTTCTTCGGGAAAGCATCTTTTTTGAGTTCGACTACTACCCTGGTTTTGCCACGAGCAGATTCGTTTCTGGCATCAGCAATATGGTCAAGCTTCTTTTGGAGGGCGAGGTCACGGATTTTACCGATCAAACCTTCCTTTGATACGCCATATGGCATTTCGGAAATAACAATATTATAGCGACCGTTTTTGCGTTCTTCGATATTAGCAATACCTCTGATAGTGACGGAGCCTTTACCAGTAGCGTAAGCCTCCTTCATCGGAGCACCGCCATAGACTTCTGCGCCGGTCGGAAAATCTGGACCTTTGACGTGTTGCATTAAGCCTTCGAGGCTAATCTCTGGGTCGTCAATCAAAGCGACGGTGGCATCGACTAATTCACCGAGGTTGTGCGGAGGGATATTGGTCGCCATACCAACAGCGATACCCATCTGGCCGTTTAGGAGAATATTAGGCAAAGCTGCCGGGAGGACCACTGGCTCTTTTTCGGTACCATCGAAGTTGTCACGGAAATCTACGGTGTCCTTTTCGATGTCGGCAAGAAGTTCAGCACCAACTTTGTCCATACGAGCCTCAGTATAACGGGAGGCGGCTGGCTCATCACCATCGGCAGAACCGAAGTTACCTTGACCTTCCACAAGAGTATACCTCATCTTCCAAGGCTGAGCGAGGTTAACCATAGCATCATAAATAGAAGAATCGCCGTGCGGGTGGTATTTACCCATGACTTCACCGACGATACGTGCGGATTTGACTGTCGAATGAGGGGCTTTCCATCCGTTTTTGTTCATAGCATAGAGGATTCTTCTGTTTACAGGTTTGAGACCATCGCGAACATCTGGGAGAGCACGATCGATAATAACAGACATGGAATACTTCAAAAAGTAATCTTCCATGGTGGATTCAACAGGTTTGTTTTCGATACCTTCGATTGGTTGCTCGATTATTTTTTCTTCATTTTCTTCCATAGTTCCTCCTTAAAAGTCCAGATCATCCAAATTAACAGTGGCAGCGCCGGCCTGAATAAAGTTTTTACGAAGGTCGACCTGGTCACCCATTAACTTCGTAAAGACAGCATCGGCTTTTTCGGCGTCTTCTACATGCACTTGAACCAAAACGCGATTCTCTGGATCCATAGTAGTCTCCCAGAGCTGCTTGGCGTCCATTTCGCCAAGACCCTTGAAACGCTGTTGAGCGGTGTAACCGGCTTGTTTGAATCTCTCTTGGGATTCGTCAATTTTGGTGCCGTTTTTCCTTCTTTCTTCGATCTTTTCGGTCAATTTCTTCTCTAGAGCGACTTCATCATAGAGGTAGTCAATTTTGCGGGTATTACCAGTACCTTTGATAAGACCAAACAGAGGAGGCTTTGCCAAATAGACGTGGCCGGCCTCTATCACGTCTGGCATATAGCGGAAGAAGAAAGTCATCAGAAGTGTAGCAATGTGAAGACCGTCGACGTCAGCATCGGTCATGAAGATGATTTTATCATATCTGAGCCCGTCCAGGTTAAACTGGTCACCAATCCCGACACCGAGACCTTTAATCAGAGAGACAAGCTCTTGGTTGGCTAGCATTTTGTCTAATCTGGCTCTCTCGGTGTTTAGAACTTTACCTCTCAAAGGTAGGATGGCTTGAATTTGAGGATTTCTTCCCTCTTTAGCGGAACCAGCAGCGGAGTTACCCTCTACGATGAAGAGCTCGCACTCATCTCTGTTCCTAGAAGAACAATCAGCAAGCTTGCTCGGGAGATTTAAACCCTCGAAGGCGCCTTTTCGGATGACGTTGTCACGAGCGGCACGAGCGGCTTTACGAGCTCTCGCGGCCAAGGTGGCTTTTCCGACGATTTTTTTAGCGATGGCAGGATTTTCTTCTAGATAGTAGCCAAAATACTCGCTCATTACCTTATCGACGTAGCCTCTAACCTCAGGGTTGCCAAGCTTGTTCTTGGTCTGGCCTTCGAACTGCGGATCTGGGAGCTTCACTAGAATAACAGCGGTGAGCCCTTCCTTGATGTCGTCACCGGTGAGGTTTTCTTCTTTTTCCTTGAGCAAACCGTTTTTCCTGGCGTAATCATTGATGGTACGATTAAGTCCAGTCCTGAACCCGACTACATGCATACCGCCATCAGGGGTCAGAACGTTATTGGCAAAAGGCTTCATAATTTCGGCAAAGGTATCGTTGTACTGAAGAGCGATCTCTACCATAGTGTCATTCATCTGTTTTTCGACATAGAAAATGTCGTCAGAAAGAAGTTCCTTCCCCTGGTTAAGGCGTTTGACATAACTTTTGATACCGCCTTCGAAATAGAATGATTCGCGAGCGCCGGTACGTTCGTCTTTGACGGTGATTAGAATGCCCTTAGTGAGGTAAGCCTGGTGACGAGCGTAGTTAGATACCCAGTTGTAATCAAAAGTGGTGGTTTCCTTGAAAATAGTCGGATCTGGGTAGAAAGTAATAGAGGTGCCGTGTTCTCTAGGAGAACCCTCTGTAACTTTGAGCTCCATGGTAGGTTTGCCGGTGTCAAACTCGATATGATGAGTCTTGCCGTCTCGGTAAACTTCAGCTGTCATATGAGTAGAAAGAGCGTTTACTACTGATGAACCAACACCGTGAAGGCCAGAGGAAACTTTATAACCACCGTCGCCGAATTTACCACCAGCGTGAAGAACGGTAAGAACTGTCTCAAGAGTGGATTTCTTAGTCTTAGGGTGGATATCTACAGGGATACCACGGCCGTTATCATCTACTCTTACGCCGCCGTCCTTTAAGATGGTGATGTCTATTTTGTTTGCGTAGCCGGCGATGGCCTCATCTATAGAGTTGTCAGCAATCTCCTTGATAAGATGGTGAAGACCATCATAACCGGTAGAACCGATATACATACCCGGCCTGAGTCTGACCGGCTCAAGACCTTCGAGAACGCGAATCTCAGATGAATCGTAGGCTTCCTTTGCCATTTTATACCTCTTCTTAAGTGTCTTTTTCTATTGTACACCTATACGCAAAAAAATGCAAGGTTAGAACTAAAATACTTTGGCGTTTTAGAGCGTTCTAGGACGTTTTGTTGAGCCAGCCGTCCAGGAAGCCGTCTTCTGCGTCAGAATCGCTCGTAGGGGCCTCTACGGGGCTTTCAGCGGGTGTTTGGAGTGGGGTTTCTGCTTGTGGCTTTGCTGGCTGCTGTGACAACGTTGATTCTTGCGGTGATGTTACGGGAGCCCCAGCGGCGGCTTCTTTTTCGGCATTGGCAGAATTCCAGCGCTCCTCAATTTCCTTTTCTACCTCTGAGCGAGTCTTGGCATATTTGGTGGCAGAATAGAGCTTGAGAGTCTCGAGAAGCCTTTCGTTTGGTTCCCCCATCGGTGCTGGCAAATTCATCGTAAACGGAGTGGATGGCATATCGAACATCATCACCTTAGCTACAGCGGCGTGGTTCGGAGTCTTGGTGAGATCTTCGGCGGTAAAGGTAGGAGTGAAGGCTGTAACCATCAAATCGGCAGCGGTCACACCGATACGACCGCAGATAATGGTACCAACGTTACCGAGCAAAGCTTCCCTGATTTTGTCGGTGAGCTGAGTCATAAACTGGTTAGCCACAATCAGGTTGAGACGATATTTCCGAGCCTCACTCAAGATGGATTCAAATGAATCAGTAGCGAAGTTTTGGAACTCATCTACATAGAGACAGAAATCTTGGCGCTCTTTCTCTGGGATGTCCTGGCGGCTCATGGCGGCTTGTTGGAATTTCATGACAAAAATCATACCGAGAAGGTTGGCATTGATGTCGCCTAACCGCCCTTTAGAAAGGTTGACTAGGAAAATCTTTTTGTTGTCCATAATCTCTCTGATATTAAACCCAGATTTGATCTGGCCGAGAGTATTTCTCATGATGGTATTAGAGAGGAATGGACCCCATTTCGAAGCAAACCATGTAATGACTTCCCCGGCGTCGTTAGATTTCTGAGAAGCTGGAAACTCCTTGGTCCAGTAGTCATAAACAGCCTTGTCGGTGACGTATTTTAGTTTACTCTTCACGAACTCTGGGTCGGTGAAGCACTGAGGAATATCGATAAAGGTAGCACCTTTTGGATCTGACATCAGAAGAAGAGCAGCGTTTCTAAACATATGCTGTCCGCGCGGACCGAAGAAACCTTGGTTCTGAGGATCAAATAGAGATTGAAGCATAGAAATCCCCTCTTGGACGATAAAATCTTTTTGGTCTTCAGAGGTGAATTCGAACATATTCATACCGACAGGATGTTCGATATCGGCAGGATCAAAATAGATGACATCGTCGATTCTCTCCTCTGGTACACGTTTCAAAATTGCTTCAACTGCATCACCGTGCGGGTCGATAAAGGCAAAGCCTTTGCCGTCACACATATCTTGAAATGCCAAATTTTCAAGGAAGACAGATTTACCCATACCGGTTTGACCAATCACATACATATGACGACGACGGTCGTCGTCTCCTAGATAGATTGGTTTTTTGACCCCTCTAAACTCGTTGGTACCTAGGAAGAGCCCTTCTGGCATCAGTTTGGCTGGACCATCAACTTGCTTGGTCAACTGTCGTTCAACAGAGGCAGACGGAATAGCATCTTGCTCTGGCAAGTGATAGATGCTGGCAAGTTCGACGCTGTTTAGGATGCTGCCAGAGATTTTTATTGGGAAAAATCTAAAGGTATAGTCTACGGCCAACTTCTTTGGATCCTTAAACATATTGACCTTAAAACTATTGAATTCTGGAGAGTTGAACTGAGAAAAGCTGCTGATGAGCCCGCCTAGGATCGCGTCTGAGCGAGGTTTGGAATCAGAGCTGGCCACTAGCCTAATCAAGGTCTCAAAGGCCGGGTAGCGCATTTTATTTGAGATGGCGGTGATTTCATCTTGTTTGACGTTGGTCATAGTTGTTTCTTCGTGTTTTTCGTGCTCAGGCGGAACTTCCCAAGGGGCGCGAATGACGTCTATCGCCAATTGACCGATACCAGCCCCGACGGTTTTGGTAGTTTTTTTGCCTTTTCCTACATTTTCAATGTACCCCTTGGCTTTTTCTGACCAATTTTTTTGTGCAGGGCGGAAAAGAATTTGTACAGCAGCTCCTTCGTCTTGTTTGACGGCCCCTAGAGCGTTCAAAATCGCCATAGAAGCGTCGCGTTTGCTATCTTCATAGGTAGATATAGGCAGGTAGCTTTCTTTGTTTAGGGTGAGTTCAGCGCCAGCAATACTGTCTACCGTGCCTCTAGGAGCAAAGATGTTTTCTTCCCTTTTTTCTTCGATTCTAGCAGTAGGATAAGCAGACTGAATAGCCTGTCTGACTGTCTCAGTAAGAACGGCCGGCACGATAGCGTAGTAATGGATAAAGCCATCCTTGGCGATGATTTCGAAGGAGAAATGACGCTGACCGTAGAGTTTGGTCTTGAAACCCTTGGCGAGAGTAGAAGCCAAAATAGAGTACATGACCTGAGATTTGGAGATAGCTTCAAGGGCAATATCTCTTTTGTCGCGGCCGCCGCCATCAATATCGTCGGTGGTCGGTGGGAGATTGATTAGGAGTGGCACCATCTTGAGACCACGTTCATAGCGCTTGGATTTACGGAGTTTACCGATTTGAGAGCTAAAAATAGTAGCCCCTAGAATAGTAAGGCTTAGAATGATGATAAGGATGACCACCCAGGTAGGCATTATTTTTCTCCCTTATCATAAAGTTTACGATTAAAAGAATTACTCAAATTGGTCTCTAGCATACTACCTTCGCCACGGATTTCATTGTAAAAATTATTGAGATTGCCGGTCTGAGAGAGCTCATTTATCGCCTTATCTATCTCTTCTATGGAAGATTTTTCAAGACGGTCACCGGTAGTTCTGATATTGCTAGGCTCGTAGCTTGGCTGGCTGGCTATAGGGGCAGTAGAAATGGCGTTTTCGATGGCGGTAATCTGACCTAGAGGATTCGCTGGCTCAGATTGAGAGACTTTTTCTGGGGTCGAAGCTGCCGTGCCAAAGTTATTGACTTCAGTAGGGCCGCTAGTCTCGGTAGGGTTCATAGTGGCAGGTTTTGCAGACTCTGAAGACTCCGCAAAATTTAGAGGACCAACAGAGTTAAGAGATTCTGGACTCGGCATACCGGTGGGAGCGGAAATATCTAGCGATTTTTGCCAGGTTTCGGCATTAAAATCATCGCTGATAGGCTGAAGTACGTTGTGTTGACCATTCTCCATATGCTTATTTTAGCATAGTTTAAGCTTTTTTGTAAACCAGAAATTCCGCTAAAATCAAGAATAAAGCAATCAGGCTGAGCGTCCAGAGGTTGATAGCACCAAAGGAGCGCGCCATCATCACCATGATAGGGCCGAATGCAAGAACGGCAGAACAGAGATAATCTTTGCGTCTCATCGCGACTTTTTTGAAAGCCATCCGTCCAAAAGCCTGCCAGATAAGCGAAACGATACTAAAGATAACAATATAAAGTGTTGTAAAAAATACTAAAACACCTACCGGACCGATTTCCGTAGGTGACGTGAGCGTAAGAAGCAAGACTAGAGCGATAACTCCGACGATTCCTGCTATTTTGACTACAAAACTAGTTGCCATAAGCTTATTGTAGCACTTTTTTGATATTTATGACAGTTCTTTTCTGTCTCTAGTTTAGTCCCCCAAGACTGGTTTGCCCCCCTATTTTTTACGTAGGTGTGAGGTCTACGTTTAAGATCTTCTGCGAGTTGATCCCAAAATTTTATTATGGGGAAAAGTGGGAGGTTATCCGGTACCATTATCTTCACTATTGACCGCAACCTACACCACTTTTTCCTTTTGACCGCTTCACGCTGAGGTGAAGCTTAGATCCTTGTTAGTCTTTATCTTTCGCTCTGTTATATTTTTAGCTAAGGTACTAACGAAAGTTTTACTAACGCGCTCAACGCTTTGGAGTTTTACTCCTCTTAGCGGAGCTGAGGTAACTCCTAGAATGTAATTTATGGCTAGAAATTACCTGTGGATCCGCCAAGTGCGAGCCTTTTATGGTATTTTTCTTTTGTGTCTGGCATGATTTTTCATGTTGTTCCTTTTTTGATTTTAGTTGTTTGTTTTAGTCATCTCGACTATTTTTAGTGTAGCATAAGCTTCTTAAAAATGCAATAGGATTTTGTGAATTTGCGTTGTATTTTTTACAACAATATCGGCTTTTGTACCCTGTTTTTATGGGTGCGTAGTAGTGTTGTGATTTTTACAACAATCAACGTTAAAATAGACTTATTTTAACCACAAAAAAACGGCATACAGCCATATGTATTGGTGGAGCTGCCGGATACTGCCTCCGGGTCCGAATCGCCACGGGGATCTGAATCTACATGCTTAGTTTTCTGTTTTATCTTGGCGGGTATTATTAGCTGCAGAAAACGAAACTAATAAATGCCATAGCTAATTGTCGGGTTATTCTACGCTACCAGAATAACCTTATTACCGTTATATGATAATCTGTATCCTACGGAACCTCAGATACAGACCAGCTTAAATCTTAAGCATAAGCTGGCATGTAAGCTACATGCGCAGTTTCAGTGTTTTTAGCACTTATTTAATACTTACGGTATTTAATCGACATGCATCAAATCTGTTAACAATCCGTCTAAGCTTTGTCAGCCCCAACTGTTTTAATTATACCACAAGAGATATAAAGGTTCAAGGCAAAAAAGAAGAAGGTCGGCTAACTGCGAGGAAACCGACCTTCGTAAAGTAGAGTGTGGAGTTATTTTGGCTATATTTTTGTTTTTTGCTTTTGAATAATTTTTTTATTCAAAAGCTATCTCTATTATAGCGCCGAAAAATGCTAATGTCAATACATTTTGAACACTTTTTTAGGACTTTTTTTGTGAGTTTTCCACAAGCTTTTTTATGGTGTTTTTTAGCATAAGCCCAGGGTGGGGGGTTGAAAAATCAGATAGGCTATGTTAGTAAAGGGGCATGATGAGAAATATTAGCAAAATACATTCAGCCATTCCCTATGGGTTCGAAGGCAAAATAGTAGAGGTGGAAGGAGATATGAACCGAGGCTTGCCGGCTTTCAATATCGTCGGCATGGCCAACAAAACTATCAGTGAGGCAAGAGAGCGAGTGCGGAGCGCCGTCACTAATTCAGGTTTTTTATTCCCTGATAAGAAAGTTACGATTAATCTAGCGCCAGCCGACCTTTTGAAGGACGGTTCGTATCTGGACCTTGCAATTGCGCTTTCGGTACTGGTGCTTTCAAAGCAGCTTTTGGAGTCAGATCTAGAAGGCAAGCTATTCGTAGGAGAGCTATCCTTAAACGGAGAGGTACGCCCGGTCAGAGGCATCATCAATATCGTAGAAGAAGCTAAAAAAGCCGGTATTAAGACCGCATATGTACCGATGAAAAATCTGGCGCAAGCAAATCTAGTATCTGGGGTGGAGATACATGGAGTAGAGAGTTTGGCTGGACTTTATCAGGAGTTATTACACCAAATCGTGCCAGCCACATATACCGTCAAAAATGCCCCGCAAAACGCGTCACACGGCCCCACAAGGCCAATTTTAGACCATATTCGCGGGCAAGCACAGGCCAAACGTGCGGTGACGATTGCGATTGCTGGGCACCATAACATTCTAATCTCTGGTCCACCGGGGGCAGGCAAGACACTTCTTGCCAAAGCGGCGGCTAACCTGCTTCCTGATCTCACCCCTGAGGAGAAGGTCGATATCACCAAGCTATATTCGATAGCAGGGATTTCTAAGGATGAAATCATCGAAGAAAGACCGTTTCGGTCTCCTCATCACACGGCCAGCACTAGCTCTGTAATTGGGGGTGGAGCAGGAGCCACACCAGGGGAAATTTCCCTAGCACATAAGGGCGTACTTTTTCTAGATGAAATACCGGAATTCCAGAGGCCAGTACTAGAAGCCCTGAGGCAGCCTCTAGAAGACCACCAGGTGACGGTGTCGAGAGTAAACTACAAGACCACTTATCCGGCAGAGTTTATGTTGATCGCTACGATGAACCCCTGCCCTTGCGGTTATCTGAGAGATCCAACGCACGAATGCAAATGCTCTGAACATCAGATTCAGAGTTACCGCAAAAAGCTCTCTGGGCCACTACTTGATAGAATTGACATGTATATTGAGGTAGAACGAGTAGAAAATAAGGATCTAACCACGGTCCCACCAAACAGGGGTGAGCATAGTGTTGTAAAAAATACTATTACAGAGGCGGTTAAGAGACAGAACCAGAGGTACTCCAGAGATGGGGTTTACAATTCTTCCCTCTCCTCTTTTGAAGTTTCTAAACTTCTCAAAATGGAACCAGAAGCAGAAAAATTGTTACTTGATGCATCAGACCGATTGCAACTTTCGGCGAGATCGTATTTTAAGACTATCAAAGTGGCTCGTACGATTGCGGATTTAGACGCTGCTGAGCTTATCGAAGCCAAACATATCGCGGAGGCCTTAGGGTACAGGAGGCGATAAGTGATTTCTTTTTACACTTGCATTTACGGTAGAAATTTGATATAATTGTAACAGGTTAATTCAAGAGAAGAAAGGACTACCATCAAAAACCAGTATAAAACCCACATCCGCATAAATGGAGAGATTCGTTATCCGGAGGTGCGTGTAATTGGTGAGAGTGGTGAACAGCTCGGCATCATGTCGAGCAAAGAAGCCCAGCTTCTCGCGAAGGATAAGGGAGTAGATTTAGTAGAGATTGCTGCTAATGCTAATCCGCCGGTCGTTAAAATTATTGACTGGGGTAAGTTCCAGTATCAAAAGATGAAAGAAGAAGCCAAGAATCGCAAAAAAGCTCGCGAAAAACAATCTGAGCTTAAACAAATGAAAATTGGCCTGAAGATTTCTGATAACGATCTTAACATCAAAGTCCGCAAGATGCGAGGTTTTCTAGATGATGGTGACCGCGTGAAGGTAATGATTGTCTTCCGGGGCCGTGAGATGGCGCACAAAGAGATTGGACGAGAGCTGCTTGACAGAGTGATTAGTCTTCTCGGTGAAGATGCCATCATGGAAGGCACTCCACAGATGAACGGACGTAATTTGTCGGTGCAAGTACGAAGGAAGTAATTCCTACTTCCCTTAGGCTCCCGGCACGCAACTTACAATATCAACTTAAACGAAAGGAATTTTATGCCGAAACTAAAGACGCATAAAGGTACTGCCAAGCGGATTAAAATCACCGGCTCTGGCAAAATCGTCCGCGAACGGGCGTTTGGGAATCATATTCTCGCTAAAAAATCTAAAGCCAGGAAACGCAACATGAAAACTGATGCAGTGATTAATGGCAAGATTAAGAAAAATATTAAAACAGCATTAGGAGTTTAGTCATGAGAGTAAAACGAGGCGTAGCAGCACATGCTAAACATAAGAAGATTTTGAACCAAGCCAAGGGGATGCAGCATTATCGCACCCGCAGCTTCCGACTAGGTAAGCAGGGCGTGATTAAGGCTCTCCGGTACAGTTACCGCGATCGCCGCAACAGAAAGCGCGACCTTCGTTCCCTTTGGATTACAAGGATTAACAATGCTTCAAGAGAACTTGGTCTTTCCTATTCTCAGCTGATCGCTGGAATGAAAGCCAAAAACATTACTGTAGACCGGAAGATTTTGGCCGACCTCGCAGTAAATAATCCTGAAGCGTTCAAGGCAATCGTAAACGCAGTGAAGGAGAAATAAGATGGCGATTTGTGAAATTTCAGGCAAAGGCAAAATGTACGGCCACAATGTGTCCTTCTCTCAGAGACACACCCGCAAGGTCTTTAAGCCAAATGTTTCTAAGAGGACTTTGATTATCAATGGCCAGAAGGTGAAATGCAATGTTTCTACTTCAGCCCTTAGAACTCTCAAAAAGAAGGGTTTGATTACTTCCCCAAAAGAAGCTAAAAAGGCTTAAGATATAACCAAAAAACCGCCCGATAAGGGTGGTTTTTTGATAATGAGCCATCAGTAAGCCGGGTTCTGTATCTTGCATGAGGACAAGACGATGACCATCTATCTAGACGCTGTATTGCTACAGAGTTCAAGCGGTGAGCGTGCATCCCCGAGTAGGGGTATTTTAGCACTCCTTGCAACAGGTAGGGTTTGCCTCCGCACTATATCACTATAATGCGCTGTGAGCTCTTGCCTCACTCTTTTCACCCTTGCCTTTCGGCGGTATTGTCTCTGTGGTACTTTCCCTATCCTTACGGACGGTCGCTGTTAGCGACTACCTTACTCTTTGTTGCCCGGACTTTCCTCTTTTTTAACAAAAGCGGTCATCTTTCTGACTCCACATTATCTTATCACAGATTTGGAATATTATCAAGACAAACCAAAATAAGCCCTGCTGACCAGTTTTCCCCGTAATATATACAAGGTGGGTAAAATCTTATGCGATACATCCACGGATGTAAGCCACGAAATCCCTTAAACATGATTATTCAGGAAAATCATGTCGCCAGCAGGGCCTATCCTTATTATATCACAAAATACTATTTTTCACAGACACCTCTTTATGATTATTGCCCCACCAACTTATAGAAGAAATCGATGATGCCGGTCATGCCACCCAGCATGAGGCTTGAAAATAGATTGCCGAATAATAATATTAATATATATACTAGAAAAATACCGTAGCTTTCGATTTTGTTTAAGATTTCTCTAACTGAATCTGGAGAGATAGCGTAGAGGACGCGGGAGCCGTCTAGCGGTGGAATAGGGATAAGGTTGAAAAGCATAAAGCCGAGATTGAGATAAATTAGCTCCGCAAAAATAAAATATCCTATACCAGTAGGATCGTGCGTGAGGGCACCCGAAAAATACCCAATCAAAAACGAGATGAGCGCAATAAAGAAATTCGTGAGAGGGCCAGAGATAGCGACTAGAGCCATGCCCCATTCCCTTCCCTTGAGGTTACGGTAGTTAATCGGTACCGGTTTGGCCCCGCCAAAGACGGGAGCTTTTAATATATATAATACTACTGGGACTAGGATAGACATATAGGGGTCGATATGTTTCAAAGGGTTGAGTGTAAGACGGCCGGCGTCCTTAGCAGTATGGTCACCCAAAAAGTAGGCGACGAGGCCATGAGAAAGCTCATGCAAAATCACCGAAAAAACCGCGATAACGAGGACAAGGATAATTCTTAGCGGATCAGTATTCATAGAGCCCCACCTAACTTAGCACCACCACTTCTCTGGTAGCTGGCAAGCTATCTAGGGATTTGACTTTGAGTTTCTTCTCGGTGCGAGCAGTAAGCTTCAGCTCTGTAACCATACCATCGACATTGCCCATCGCAACAACCAATTTTGGCTCCAACTCACGAACAGCGCGGACAGATGAAGTACAGAGGATATCAGATACGAGATCATCCAAATTCTCTTCGATGTCGCCGATGATGCCGGTATGGACACCGCCAATTTCGACATCATAGATAGTCTTGCCAGACTCAGTGGCAATACCTCTAATAGTAGCATTCCCTATTTCAAACTCACCTGGACCTTTGATTTTGCCGACAGCAAGGCCAGCGTCGATGGTAAAATCTGCAATATTAAAATTAATAGTGGCCTCTTTAGTAGAAATCGTGATGATGTCTTGGTTTTTGCTTTCGATTTCGAACATAGCTTTCTCCTTTTAATGTTTCTTTCCTTTAATGATACCTTCTGGGTCGATAATCTCGATGATTTCCATCTCAAAAATGTCTTCTACGAAGCGATCTTTGACGCTTCTTCTGTATGAGTAATCTTCTGGTGAAAGGATGGCATAGTTAATCATCTTGCCTTGTTTCTTCTCGATCACCTCGGCCCAATGAGTGAGCTTTTTGGTCTTGTCGTTACCAACAATTAGGAGATCAAGACCGTCTTGGCCAGGTAAGCGATTCACCACTACGAGACCTACAAGGTAATTTTTGACTGGACGAATGTATTCTTCCCAGGTGGTTTCTTTGACATCGTGGTCACGCGTCAAGTCGATTTTTTTCGAAAAAATCTCAGTGAGCGGATGACAATATGGGTGTTTGTTGTTGGCTGAGTAATAGACCTTGTTGTCAAAGGACTCGTTTTTGATGACACCGATGCTCTCGAGATTGGATAGTTCCCTTCTCACGGAATTGATCTGCTCGTCGATCACGCGAGTCATTTCGCGGATATAAAAAGACTTGGAAGGATTAGCAAAAAATAATTGCAGAAGCTTAGCTCTAGTCTTGGAGCCGAACAATTTTTCTACTGGCGTATTACTCTCTTTTGTCATTCTGTATACAATTTTATCACGAACTCCGGGATTTTTTCAAGTTCTAGCCATTTGATTTCAGGATTTCTTTTGAACCAAGTAAGCTGGCGCTTGGCCAAATGCCAATCCTCATAAAAAGCCCTCCTTTTGGCTTCATCTAACGTTAGTTCGCCGGTCATATATTTATATGCATACTCATAAATATTGCTCTTCATAGCCCCACTTCCCCAACCATAAGTTTGAACAAGTTTTTTAACCTCCTCGTACAATTCTGGTCTAAACATTTGTTCAATTCTTTTACTCAATCTATCTCTTAGCTCCTCTGTTCCCCATTTAATGCCGATCAGGACATAGTCGCCTTTTATCTCTGTTCTGTCTGAACAACTTTTTTGTTCAAAATCGCCAATCTTCTGGCCGGTGGGACCTTTGAACTGGTAATCATAGATTAGAGCATCAATATAGAGGCCGGTACCTCCGACAATAATAGGGAGATGGCCCCGAGATTTGATGGCCTTTATTTGGCCCAAAGCATAGTCTTTCCAGTCCGAGACGGTAAATCTATCGTCTGGGCTGGCTAAATCGAGCCCAAAGTGCGGAATATCGGCTTGTTCTTCTTTTGTTGGTTTGGCAGTGCCGATATCCATGCCTTTATAAATAGCGCGGGAGTCGGCCGAAATGATCTCGCCGTTCAACTTTTTTGCGAGCTCAATGGAAACGCCAGTTTTGCCAGAACCGGTAGGACCTAGAATAATCAGAGTTTGCATAAATATTTAGCAAGGTCTTTCAACTTGACCTTTTCTTCCTTGTCGCGGAGACGGATGGAGACAACCTTTTCTTCTGCGTCTTTTGGCCCTACAATCAGCACGGCTGGGATTTTGAGCTCGGTGGCGCGCTTGATCTTCTTGCCGAGAGAATCGGCAGATTCATCTACGGTATAACGAAGCTCGTTATATTTCAAAGGTTTGTCTAGTACGACGCCGTCTAGAATCTCAGTGATTTTGTTAACATAATCTCCTACTTTGTCGTTGACCGTGAGGATACGAACTTGCTCTGGAGCACACCAGAACGGGAACCAGCCACCAGTATGCTCAATAAAGACCGAGAGGAAGCGTTCGATAGAACCAAGGGTAGCGTGATGAATCATCACTGGGCGCTCCTTTTCACCCTTTTCGTTGGTAAATTCTAGACCGAAGCGCTCTGGCATGACGAAGTCGAGCTGGATGGTAGCGAGCTGATGTTCACGACCGATGGCGTCTTCGGCCATGAAGTCGATCTTTGGCCCATAGAAGGCAGCTTCGCCCTCTTGTTCGAAGTAATCTAGGCCGTTGTCTATGGCAGCTTGTTTGATTTGTTTCTGAGCCATTTCCCAGAGCTTCTTGTCGCCGAGGTATTTATCCTCATCCGAGCGATAAGAAAGGCGGGCGCGGAGTTTGTTCATACCTATAGTGGTATAGAGCTCTTTGACGATACCAACCAATCTTTTGACCTCATCTTTGATTTGAGATTTGCGACAAAAGACGTGAGAATCATCCTGAGTGAGCGAGCGAACACGAGAAAGTCCGCCGAGCTCGCCGGTCTTTTCATCGCGGTAGTCGGTGGTAGCCTCCATGTAACGAACTGGCATTTCTTTGTACGTACGAGGACGCGAGGCAAAAATCTGGGTGTGGTGAGGACAGTTCATTGGTTTCATGGCAAAATCTTCGCCATTGACCTGGGAATGCACCATAAAGAGCTCGTCACCAAACTTGGCGTAGTGACCGGAGGTCTTGTACAAATCTGTTTTCGTGATGTGCGGAGTCCAGACTTTTTTGAATCCTTCTTTGCCACGGAGTGATAATGAATAGTTGGCCATGAGTTCACGAAGCTCAGTACCACGCGGAGTAAAGAGTGGGAGGCCGGCGCCGACAAGATTGGAAAAACAGAAAAGATCCAGTTCCTTCCCTAGCTTCCGGTGGTCGCGCTCTTTGGCTTCTTCTTGGCGTTTCAAATATGCGTCTAATTCTTCCTGAGTCTCAAAGGCTACACCATAAATGCGAGTTAGCATATTGCGCTTTTCGTCGCCCCGCCAGTAAGCACCGGCTACCTTGATGAGCTTGAAAACGCCAATATCATTAGTGCTTTTCACATGTGGGCCTTTGCAGAGGTCGGTAAAGATACTTCCGAGGTCGTAGAAACTGATTTCTTCCTTTTCTGGGAGTTCTTCGATCAACTCGATTTTATAGTCCTGCCTATTGTCGCGGGCCCAATCAAGAGCGTCAGATTTAGTAGAAAGGCGCCTCACCATCTTGAGATTTTCTGCGACGATTTTGTGCATCTTCTTCTCGATTTTCTCGAGGTCGGCATCGCTGATTTTGGTCCCCGCAAAGTCGATATCGTAGTAAAAACCGTCATCAATAGCTGGGCCAATACCAAACTTGGCATCCGGATAGAGCTCTTTGACGGCAGCCGCGAGCACGTGACTCAAAGTATGACGCATAGATTCTAAATCAACTGGTGATTTCATGGTTTCCTTTCTATTCTTTACCCTATTATTATATCACAAAAATACAGATAAAACTCCAATATCCATTCTGCTCACAAAATGAAAAATCCCGCTTCTGGTTGTGGAAGGCAGAAGCGGGATAAGAATTGCGGTTTTATACTAGGCTAGGAGTTGCGGACACAGCGGACGAAGAGACCGTTGTAGCGGTCACCGGACCCCATATACGGGTAGGGACTATTGTATCTCAAGTACCAGCGATTAATACCCCCATTCGTGCCGCTACCCCACCAGAACCCAGTCCCATTACCGTCCAGCGTACCGCCGTAGTAGTAGCCGCCTACGACTGGGCTAAACGCTGTTTTGTTAGTTGCCGCTGCAGAAATCTGTGAGTGGCCTGGCAGTTTCCAGCCGCTAGGGCAGACCGAGGAAGAAGCTTCGGTAATATTGTTGTTTCCAGTAATCGTGCCAGCAGTTGCAGCTACGTAGTTATACCATGCACCGTAGTCACTGTTGCTACTACAAACGATTTTACTATCTGTGTAAGTATTGGAGTGGCCGGAAGATGCAGGAGTAGTATAGCTAGAAGAGACATTGGAGTTTGCACTAGTTAAAGTTAGTTTATTAATGGTACCATTGCTATTACAGCCAATA
>JAZRPQ010000018.1:0-9095 GCA_045649325.1 Candidatus Nanosyncoccus sp. | reverse complement strand
CAACCGAATGTTACGATTAGATTTAATATATGTGCTACTACACCGTGGCGAAAGATGAAGAAAGTTCAAGGTCCAATTAAGCCCTTTCTTCATCTTTCTTTTAAGTTTACTTCCATATGAATAAGGGTCAGAAGTATTAACTTCCCGACCACGGTGTAGTAACGAAGAATAATTATTATCTGAATTTGAAACAGAATTCACTTTTGTTTCAAATTCCTTACTTGCTTTCTTTACTGAACTTTCTTTCTTGGAAGAAAGTTCAAATAGTTGTATGACCTTGGGCATTATGACCTCTCCTATTTGTTATGTTTTAAACCCGGAAGCCATTTTTAGTTTAAAAAATGGCACCACGAGGTGCAACATTCAAGGATATCTATCCGACAATGCCGAATTGAGTATTCATGAATCCTCATGATGCCATTTTTATACTCAATTCGCATCGTCAATATCTAAAACAAAATTGACCTGTCGTTAATGATAAATATTCTTAAATGTTGCACCTTTATTATAGCACGCATTTTTATGCCGCGTCAATATCAATTTTGTTTTTTGTTTTTTGAAAAAGCACCAAAACATCAAGGGATAGCACCAATATTCCTGGCAAAAGTACAATCTGCAAAGCATTAGTTAGCCCCGAGAAAAACAAAAGCGACACCCCATAAGAGACCATCAGACCTAGAAGTAGCCCTGCATTCGGCGATCTTAAAAACACTTTTACCGTCATCACTAACAAAACCACAAATAGAACCACCCCGATCAAACCAGTTTCCAGCAGCAAAGAAGCATATTCATTTTGTACAATCTCCCTCGGCGCCGGACTTAGCCCATTGTCATACAGCGCCTGCCCTGCCCCACCGATTCCTACGCCTACCGCTATAGTCTTAAAATCTTTTTTCCAAATATCAAGCGCTGCTCTTACTAGCCTCACCCTCGTATCTGTAGATTCCGCCACATACCCGTCAAACACCGCTTCGGTTTCCCCCAAGTTTTCCACAGGCGCACTAGAGTTTTCCACAGGCTCATTCCCCGACGTTTCTCCTCCTGTAGGCTCATTCTCCGCCCCTCTCAGATCAATTATACCTAGAGATAGCTGATTTACCACCTTAGCCACCCCATCAAAGTAAGTATCCGAAGTTGGGGAACTAGCCGTGAGAACCCCTTGCAAATTTAGCGTGAACACAAAAGACGCCACAAACACTCCCACTGTCTTCATAATATCTTTACACACTACCTTTTTCTCAGATTTTTTAGCTCTCGCCCACATAAAGAAATCCAAAAATATTAGCCCCACCACACACGCATAGATCGCCCCTCTAGACATCGTCAAAAACAGGGTAGCGGCAAAAACCGCAAACAAAAACAAATATTTTTTATCTTTTTTAGAAACAAAAAGATACATAGCAAGAAGAGCCGGAGCAAGCAGCAAGTTCCCCATGAACTGCGGCTCTATCGCAAACCCATTCGGATGAGGGAACCCAAACATCTGATATACGCACCCATCACAGAGCAACGTCGCATCTTGAGATACACCAAAAACGTCCAAGACACATTGCAAGACACACCAAAAGCATACAAATAAAGCCGCCCCAAAAAACCATTTGAGAAACACTCTAAAAAACTTCGCATCCAGATTTTCTCGCATCTCATAAAAGAACAGCACCGCGAAAAACACCGCCCACATTACCCCAATTGTCAGCACCCCCCGAAGATGGTTAAGCGACCAAATCACAGAAAAAGTCGCAAAAATAGGGAATAGCCACCAAAGAACGCTTCCAAAAATCTTCGTAAAAATCTCCCGCCGATACTTCAAAACCACAAAGACCAAGCCAAGGATGTCAAATAAAGCCAGCCAGATCAGTGGCAGTGAAAGTTCAAAATACATCGTCTCATTCTCTCCCAACTTAATCAGCGGGAAGTAAGAGAAAAAAAGAGTCAAAGGTAGTATATATAATAAATACTTACAAACTTTAGAGATTTTTTGCATTTTCCTCCTTATCAAGTTTTTTCACAACCGACTTCACAAAATCTTGTATTTCAGTATCAAATCTTTCCACGCTAAATTTCTCCGCAGTTTTAGAAACTTTTGTAGGGTCAAATTGCATTTTTTCGAATTTTTCCATTGCCCCTTCAAGAGAGCTTGCGGTCTGTTTGTCAAATAGCACTCCATTTTTGCCTTCAAGGATATAGTCGAGCGCCCCGCCCGCTCCATAAGCGATCACCGGACAACCAGAAGCCAAAGCCTCCACTGGAGCAATCCCAAATGGCTCGAGTGAAGGGAAGATATATCCTCGCGCCCCCGCAAGATATTTCGCCAGCTCTTCCCTCTGCATCAACGGCAAAAATTTGACAAATTCACTCCCGCATGCCATTTTTACTAATTTACGATGTTCCGGCCCCTCCCCAATCACAATTAATTCCCTCTTTAGTTTCATACACGCCTTCACTGCCAGATCCAGCCGCTTCCAGTTCACCTGCCGAGAAGTCGTAATATAGTAATCGCCAGTTTTGTCATTATCATTCTTAAATTTTTCCACTTCCACAGGCGGAGCGATTACAGTCGCTTCCCTCTTATAGTATTTAGCAATAAGTTCCTTAGTATAATTAGAAATCGTCACAAACTCACTTACCTTTTGAGCCCCCTCAAAATCTTTTTTCCTAAGTGGCCCGACCAAAAGTTTAAAGAAAAACCGGACCAAAGGATTCAAAATCCCAAACCCCGGATTCTTCACATAAGTATCATATAACTGCCAATAATACTGCGTCGGCGCATGGCAATACGAAATATGCTTCGCCCCCGGCTTCAATCTAGAAATACACTTCGCCTCCGCCCCCGTCACCGAAATTACCAAATCATATTCAGTCAAATCTAACCGCCGGAACCATCTCGCGCGTAAAGGCCCCAAAATCCTCCTAAGAAAAGCCGGAAAAATCTGCAGCCACCCCGTCCTCACATCCGCATCAGAAAACCAGTCGATCCCAGAGGGCGAATATTTAGAAGTATAGATCGGTGCTTTCGGATACAACCGATGAATCTCAAGTAGCACCTTTTCTGCACCCCCCACATTCGTCAACCAATCACAAACTATTGCCACTTTCATACGCTATTTCGCGCCCTCTCCACGAAACACCGCCGCTATCGTCCGGAAAAATATCTGCGTATCTAGCAGTACCGACCAATTCATCACATAATAAATATCTAGCGCTCTCCGCTCTTCAAACGAAATATCGCGTCGCCCCGACACCTGCGCAAACCCAGTCAGCCCCGACTTCACCGACAAAATCAAAGACCTATCCCCATAATCACGCAGCTCCCCCGGTAGTAACGCCCTCGGCCCAATTAGAGAAATATCCCCTTTCAAAATATTAAACAGTTGCGGTAGTTCATCTAGAGACGTCCGCCTGAGAAATCTCCCAAATACTGTAATCCGTGGATCGTTTTTTAGAAAATCTCCATTTTTGCGATATTTACGAATCAGCTCTGGTTTTCCCATTTTTTCAAATGCCTCTTCTGGTGTCATCCCACTCCATTCCGGCTTCATCGACCGGAACTTATAACACTTAAATTTCCGATTATATCTAGTCAACCTCTCGCTCGCATAAAAAGCCGGCGCTTTCAAATTAGAAAGTTTCAGAACCAAGAATACCAAAAGCATCGGAATCGCCGCGACAATCAAAGCCACCATAGAAAACAGAATGTCAAACACTCGTTTTACCACCGCCCCACCACCAGAAAGTGGTGTCAATTTCACTAATACCGCCGGCGTATTTCCAACTAGTTCCAATTCTCCAAAATGCGACGAAAGCGCCGTCTCACTCGGCACAAAATAATACAAAAGATGCCTCTGTACTGCCTGTTTATATACATATTCTGTCATTTTTTCGTCTGTCTGGAAAATCACATCTACTTTTGCTTTTTTGAGAGCTTCCTTTAGAGATGAATATTGTTCAGTTTTTACATCCGGAGGAATGTATTTGTGCGAAGCTACCACCCCGGCCAATCTGTATCCATATTCCGGAGTAGCCGTGATGAAGTCCACCAGATATTCCGTGTTTTTACTATTACCGATAATCAGCGCTCGCTTCACCCCATAATCACGTTTAAAAATTTGTCTCGCCACATAAATCACCAAAATCCTTTCCAGCATCAAAAGCACAAACGAAATCACCACCGCAAGTAGTGCAATCACCCGCACCGGGAAAAGATTTCTATCTACAAAATAATCATAAACTATGAGCGCCGCCACCGACAACACCGCCGCAATAAACACCCTTCCCACTTCCGGAAGCCGCGATTTATTTAGGAATACTGATTTTTTATACAAACCCAAAGTCGCCAAGATTATTAACATAATCGGCACCAGCCACACAATCTCCAGAGTAAATTCAAACAGTTGCGACTCAAACATATACGGACGTGGGTCCACATACACCCGAATAAAATACGCCAACGCAAACGACAAAATCAACATCAAGCCATCACCCAAAATCAAAGCCAATCTCAGTACATAATCGGATTTTTTCCGCATAGTCTTATTATATCATAGTCCAGCCTGTTTTATTAAACTCAAGTATTTTAAACTTATTTTAACCAAAAACTTGCTATAATAATACTAAGGAGACTTTTATGACTAAAAAATCAAAATTAACTACGTTCGTCACATTACTATTTATTTTTTCATTCTTTGTTGTGCCTTTCGCTTCGGCTGTAGATACCCCTCCATCCGAACCTAGCGGAGGCCAAGCAGAAGGCCAACCAAATGGAGCAGGCGGCCCAGGCCAAACCAGTCAAGCAGAAGTCTCTCATACCGGCGCTACCACTTTTACTTCTGACACTACCGACGAAAACAAAAAATATTCCAGCACTACTGGTGGTGAAAACGCCATTTTAGTCTCCGGCGGCACCGTCAATCTAAACACACCCGCCATCGAAAAATCCGGCGATTCAGATGGCGACAGCGCTGATTTTTATGGCACCAACGCAGCTGTTTTCGTAAATAATGGCGCCACGCTCAACATTAATGGCGGCTCTCTCGTCACTAACGGCGCTCATGCCAATGGTCTTTTTGCTTATGGCACCGGCGTATTAAAAGCCTCAAACGTCTCTGTCAAAACCAATTCCAATAACTCCGGCGGCATCATGGTTACCGGCGGCGGCACTCTTACCGCCGACAACTGTAGTGTCGTCACCGAAGGCAATTCCTCCGCCCCAATCCGTTCTGATCGCGGCGGCGGCACCATGACCATCACCGGCGGCACTTACGAGTCAAATGGCACCGGTTCTCCAGTCATTTATTCTACCGCCAAAGTCACCGTAAGTGACGCCACACTTCTTTCTACCGCTTCCGAAGGCGTAGTCGTCGAAGGCGCCAACTCCGTTGCTCTAGACAACGTCATCTTGACTGACACCAACACCAAACTAAACGGTCAATCCGAAACTTACAAAAACATTTTTCTTTACCAATCCATGAGCGGCGACGCCGACGAAGGCACCGCCAGCTTTACTGCCAAAGATTCCGTCATCACGACCAACAAAGGTGATACCTTTTTCGTTACCAACACTACCGCCACCATCAGCCTAGAAAACAACGCCTTCACTAATACCTCCGGCGATTTTCTCCGTATCGAAGCTGCCGCCTGGGGCACCAGCGGCAAAAACGGCGGCAATGTCACTTTGGACCTCACCAATCAAAATATCAAAGGCGACATCCTAGTAGATAGTATTTCCACCTTAGATATCAAAGCCGCAAAAGGTAGCGTCATCATCGGCGCCATTAATTCCAAAAACACCGGCACTGTTTCCCTCACTCTGTCCGAAGATTCCGTGTTGTCTCTCACTGCTGATACTTATCTCACTTCCCTCAAAAATTCCGACAGCGAAAATAGCAATATATATAGTAACGGCAAATACAAATTATACGTCAATGGTTCCGAAGTTTCTGTTAACAGTGATACCTACACAAGCTCCACTAATTCCAATAGTTCAGACACAGATTCAGAAACTTATTTCACCCCTTCATCCAATAAGAATAATAGCAACGTCATCATTTATGTCATCCTTGGCATCTTAGGTGCAATCACTCTCGTTGGCGCCATTGCCTTTGCTACAATCCATTTCAAAAACAAAAAATCTCCTAAAAACGGAAGTGGCTCCAAGGACGTTCCGCCGACTACAACTCCTCCTACAACTCCTCCAACCACCCCTCCTACCACTCCTCCAACCACCCCTCCTACCACTCCTGCCGTCTAAAACTACTTGTGCTATAATAAAATCATGAAATATAGCAAAACCTTTCGCCAAACTTTCCATGACTACATGGAAGACAAAATCAAACTAAAAACTTACCAAAAAGTCGGTATGATGTTTCTTGTCGTCGTCATCTCCGGTTTTATCGGCTGGGTATACGAATTTTTGCTAGCTTGGGCCGAGAATGGCCACATCTTTATGAAAGGCGGCAATTTTCTTCCTTGGATCAATATCTATGCTATCGGTGCTGTCTTTTTAGTTCCTATCGTCTGGAAACTCAAAAAATACCCGTGGGCAGTTTTTCTTGTTTCGGTCCTCGTTACCGGCCTTGTTGAACTCGCCGGTGGCTGGCTCGTTTATACTATTGGAGACGGCACTCGCTACTGGAATTACGACTACGGCATCTGGACCGTTTGTAGCATCAATGGTTTTGTCTGTTTGCTTAGTGTTACTTGTTTTGGTCTTTCTGCCCTCGCGCTCACCTATTTAGTTTTGCCATTCTGCATCCATTTAGCGTTAAAAATGTCCAAACGCGCTTTTTTGACTCTAGCCATTACTTTGTTTGTCCTTGTCATGGCCGACGAAATCGGAAATCTCACCATGAAAAATCTAAACCTTCCTACCGCCATGGATTTTTACCGTTCACTCGGTCTAGAATACCAATCTTTTTAGATAATCCTAAAAGTCAATCTTAAATTGTTTCATTCCACTCCTTTTAAAGCATACATAAGCCCAGCTCACAAACATAGCTGGACTTAGAAAAATTGTTATTTAGTAAATTTCATCTTTTGACTGTCCATACTGACAATCGCTGCGCCGTCTTTTACTTCGTAATCCATTTCAGTGATAGTACTACCAGTCACCGCAGTAGATAATTTAATTTTCTTGCCATCATAGGTAAAGTCAATTTTAGTTTCTTCAGGAATAGCAGAAGTCGCACTCTCAGCACTATCATCGCTAGTAAAGGCACTCATAAAAGAACCTAGAGCCTCAGAGTCCACTTTTACCGTAAGCACACCAGTACCACCGTCTTTAAATTCAATCATGTAGTCCATGCCAAATGCTTTTAGCATGCTCAATGAATCTTGAGATTCGTTACCCTCAGAATCGATAATCGCGGATAGCTTGTATGAACCTACGATATTGGTTTTTGTAACATTCATTACCACTACAACTGTTACAGCCACAATCACTGCAACCACCGCAGCTACAATGCCGGCAACCAAACCTTTATTCATTTTCTTTTCTTCTGCCATAATAACTCCTTAATTATATATTAAATATAACATATTTTACAGAAATGGTTTAGTGGTTTTATACCTCATTAGGAACATCGCAGTAAATCATGGTACAATATATCATAATATGTATCAAGATTTTCGCACCAAATTGCTTTCTCTCTCCGACGATAAATATCGCGAGTTCTGCATGCGCGGCATCCCCTCGAAGCGCCCTTTTCTTGGCGTTCGCATCCCCGAGATCAGAGAGCTAATTAAAGATATCCCCTCATCAGATTTTGCAGAATTCCTAAATACCGAACCGCTTGCCATTGAAGAAGTCTTAGCTCGCGGTTTTTTAATTAGCCGCCTTCCCTACGCAGAAATGCTAAAATACTACGACTCGCAAATCAAGCTTTTAGACAACTGGTGCACCGTTGACACTTTCTGCGCTAGCCTGAGAAAAGCTGTCAAGCACCATGAAGCCAACTTTTTTGATCAAAAAATTGAAAAATTGTTAGACAAAAAGGATGAATTTGCCGTCCGCGCTGGACTCGTTTCCTTGTTAGATTTTTATGTAAATCCAGATTATCTCGCAGTTATTTTTGACCGTGTTTCAAGACTCAAAACTCGCGATGAATATTATGTCAAAATGGCCATCGCCTGGCTCCTCGCTGAATGTTTTATCAAATTCCCAGATGAAACTTACGCATATCTAAAAATCTCCAATTTGCCAAAATGGACTTTAAGAAAAACCATCTCCAAAATCTGCGACTCCTACCGCGTCGACAAATCTCTCAAAGAAGAAGTCAAAAAACTCCGGAAATAACACAAAAAAATGGTATAGAACAATTATTCACCAAAGGCATGTATCCTTTTTCTTAATAACGTAGTGACCAGTAAAAATCGCTAACGCCACAAGAAAAACAGTAACATCTAATTGAAAATTCGCAGTAGCGCTCTGTTCTACCCTAAATGCCGAACCAGAATTTGGAACCTTTATGTCTTCTTCAGCTTCTTCGTTAGAGGCCGGGATGAGACTTTTTAGTATTGGCATAATACTTTCAGGAATATGACCAATAACAAGGTTCTCAGCGTTATCAATAAGAGTATAAGTATAGTAGAGCGAATAGTTCTCGCCGAATGTGTTTTGAGTATAGATAGCATCAGCGATTAAAAATGGAGAGATAGCCTTAACTAATTTTGGCAAGTTTTCCTTAAGGATTTCAAATTCTGTTTCACTAATGCTTGGAGCTTGACCAAGCTTAGTCTCGTAATCATCATATTCTCCTATGTAACCAGTAAGGATTATAACTAGCTCATCAACCTCACTATCAGTTGCGGTACCTTTTAAGACCTTAACTAAATCAAGGTAAGCCGGAAAGCTAGCCAAATCACCGGCATAATTTACTAATAAGTCATAAAAAGCGTTTCCGGCTACCATACCAGCAAGACCCTTACTAGTATCGCTAATAAATCCAGTAAAATCGCATTGCTTATCTAGCGTTCTCACTTGGTATAATTTCATTACGGCCGATAATGGTTCCTCAATCTCGGTATCAAAGTATTCACGAGTCAGCCCATATTTTGTCTCTCCACGATGACGGGGGAAATAATATTCTCGACCTTTCTAT
>JAZRPQ010000017.1:0-15783 GCA_045649325.1 Candidatus Nanosyncoccus sp. | reverse complement strand
CGTGATAGACGAAAAGACCTTTGATGACGCATCCTACAATGGTAAGTGGGGCTATAAGCCAAGCAAAATAAATTCTACAGAAAACGTGGGCTTCTGGCCTTCTCCGGGTACTACTGCTACTACACTAGACGTAACTAAGGCACCAAACCCAACTACGGCTAATGAATACACTATCGCACTTGGTGCAAGAGCAGCTTATACTCAGCCAACTGGTACTTATACCAAGACTACAATACTTACTACTACAGCTAACCCGTCTCCATATAATATTACTTACTTAGATAATACTAGCGATAGCACTGTAAAGAACCTACCAGATGCTACTGGTTCTACTACTACTGCTACATCCATCACTCTTTCTAGTGTCACCCCAAGCCGTACTGGCTATGTCTTTAATGGCTGGTGCGACGTAGCCCCAACTAATTCTGGGCAAACTTGCTCGGGCACCACTTATTCTGCTGGCGGTGCTTATCCAATAGATCAAACCACTTCCAACGTGATTACACTCTATGCTACCTGGGAAATCCCAGAATATGATATTACGGTCAAACCGGGCGCCGGCATTTCCAGTGTGTCATTAAACGGCCAAAACTGTACTGATCCATCTGGCTGTACCGTATCAGGTCTAGTTTATGGTCAGCCTTACACATTGACTGCAACCGCTAGTACTGGTAATACATTTTCCGCTTGGTACGTAGACGGTGCAGGGAATGTTGCAAATCCAACATCTGCTTCTACTAATTTTGTCGTAGGAGAGGGAGTAGCTACCATCACGGCCAACTCTACCACCTCACTTACTCCTCCTACTACTGTCATGCAAAACTTTACCAAGTCCATGTGTGAAACCTATGCCAAAAACGGTATTCAGCTTACCGACTCGCGCGACAACCGTCTCTATACTGTCAGATGGATTAATAACAACTGCTGGATGACAGACAATCTAGCTTTTGGTGCAAACGTGGGCAATCCGAATGCTGCGACTGTCACCATAAGCCAAGCTGATACTAACGTTAATAGTTCTAAGACTCTTACTTTCTATAATTTACTTACCAATGGCGCTTCTGGTCAAAACTGCTACGGCACTTATGATAGTAGTGCTCAAACTGGTGCAGGCAATGGCTATACCTATCTATGTGTGTATACTAGCGAGCAGGGTGACTCTGTCTGGTATAACTATGCAGCCGCTACTGCTGGCACTATTACCGGCACAAGTAATACTACCGAAGCTTCCTATTCACTTTGTCCAGCTGGTTGGCGACTGCCTACACGTAATGAAGGTACCAGTATCGTTAGCTTCTCCTCCGTGTTTAGTCCGGTTTATGGTGGGAATTATATCAGCGGTGGACACTTTAACTCTACAAGGAGTTACTGGTGGCTCTCTACAGCACAAAATGGTCCAAGGCGTCATGTCTTGCGTGCTGCTGCTTCTTCTTCTGGTCTTATTGATTTGTCATCATACGAACGGGTTAATGGCTTCTACGTCCGGTGTGTCCTCAATTCCTAGCCTCTTGCTAATCTGAACCATCTGTGATATAATTAGACCCAATATGGCTATAAAAGTAAGTAGAAAAGATCAAGGCGAGGCCAACGAGAATATTATTCGTCGTTTCAATCGCAAAGTCCTCCAGGGCGGTATCATGCCTCTGAAGAAATCCCAAATGCGTTTTTCTAAGCCTATTTCCAAGCGTGAGCGAAGACTCAAGGCTATCATCCGGGAAGCTCGCAAAGCCGAGAAGACCGAACGCATCAAGTTGGGACTAAAGTAAAAAATCCCCCAGAGGGGGATTTTTTATGATATACTAATATTATGATTATCTTATTTGGTTTAGCTGGCACCGGCAAGGGCACCCAGGCAAAAGCCTTGTCTGAGGTTTTTGGGTGGCGTACCTTTTCTGTCGGTCAAGTTATTAGAGATACCGGCGCATATGCAAACACTATTGATAAAGGCGGCCTCATTCCAGATGACGACGTCATCAGCCTCATGACGAAGCAGATAGAAATCGCCAGCGCCGAAGGCTACGATGTGATTCTAGACGGTTACCCTCGGACCGAGTACCAGGCCAAATGGCTGATGGAACATATGAAAGACGACATCAGGGGTGCTATCATCCTCGAAGTTCCAAAGGAAGAACTATACAAGAGGCTAGAGCTCCGGGCTCGCGAAGACGACAAAGACAAGGCTGCTATCGACCGTCGTTGGGATATTTACGAAAAGAATATCACCCCGATCCTAGCACTATTAGAACAAAACAATATCCCTGTAAAGAAAGTTGATGGCGTCGGTGAAGTCGGTACGGTTACTGGCCGTCTCATCGCCGCAGTTCAGGAAGTCGATCCTACCGCTACCAAGCAGAGTGACGATGTCAATGGGGAAGAAATCGAAAAAAGTTACGGAGAATAATTTAGATTATGCTCAATATTAATAATGCCAGTCCAGAGAAGTTGCAGGAAAAAATCACCGCTATGCGCGAGGGTGGCAAAATCATGGGGAATCTTTTGAAGGATCTCAAAGATTACGTGAAGCCAGGCATGACCGGGAAGGAGATCGACGCCTGGGTTCGCCACGAAATCGTCGCTCGCGGCGCTTTGGTTAGTTACGACATGCTCGAAGAAGATTTTCCAGGCAGTATTTGTATTTCGGTGAATGACGAGCTTGTTCACGGCGCTCCAGGAGACGAACCTCTAGAAGTAGGAGACAAAGTCAGTTTTGATCTAGTGATTTTTTACAAAGGTTATCATACCGATTCGGCTTTTACTATGTTAGTAGGTGGCGAGGGTAGCCCAGCAGTCAAAAAAATGATTAGCATCACCGAAAGTTCACTCTACGAAGGTATCGAGCAAGTCCGCCCCGGCGCCCACATTGGCGATATCGGCGCCGCCGTCGAAAAAGTTCTAAGAAAAGGCAATCTCGGCGTAATCGAAAATTACGTCGGTCACGGTATTGATGTTAGCATGCACGAAGCTCCCGAAATCCCTAATTACGGCAAAAAAGGCCACGGCTACCAACTTGTAGAAGGCGACACTATCTGTATCGAACCAATGTCCTGCCTCGGCAAACCCGCGAACTACGTGGACAAAGACGACCATTGGTCAGTCAAAATGAAAGACGGCTCCATCGGTTGTCACTTCGAACACACGATTTTAGTCACCAAAGATGGTTACGAAATTTTGACACTACCGGATTAATTGTGATAAAATAAAATTATGGAAGAAAAACCTCGCTTCGTGACTGGTCTTGATGTTGGCACCGAGAATGTCCGTGCCGTCATTGGCGCCATGAAAGACGGCAAACTCGCCGTTTATGGTTACAATGAAGGGAAGAATGCCGGCATGAGAAAAGGCGTCCCCGCCAATCTTAATGGCCCCGCCAGTTCTATTGACCGTATGTTAGGTGAAGCCGAACGTATGGGCGATTATGATGTTCGCTCCGCCTATGTTTCTATTAATGGCTCCCAGGTTCTTTCTACCAAGACCGAAGGCATGATTGCCGTTGGCTCTACTTCAGAATATGAGATTAATGATGATGATTTGGATCGTGTCGAGGATGTCTCCGTCACCGGCCGCATCCCGGCTAACCGTGATGTTTTAGATGTCGTACCACTAGAGTACGCCATCGACGGTCAAGGCGGCATCAAAGACCCCGTCGGTATGTCTGGCGCTAGACTAGAAATGCGCGCCAATGTGATTTCTGCTCTTACGCCAAATTGTGAAAATCTAAAAAAAGCCACCGAAAAAGCCGAAGTTCACGCTGATAGATTGGTCCCATCTGTGGTTGCCGCATCGAGAGCCGTGTTGACAGACAAGCAAAAAGAAAACGGCGTCGCCGTTATTGACATGGGTGCCGCCACTACTTCTGTAGCTGTTTACGAAGAAGGTGATTTGCAATATGTCGGTGTTGTTCCAGCCGGCTCCAACAACATCACAAATGACCTAGCTATTTTACTTGCTATTGATCCAGACATGGCCGAGGAGATCAAAACCCGTTTCGTCACCGGCGATTTTGATAGCGAAAAATCTCCAGTAATCAAGATAGGAAAAGACGCAAAGCACGAACGCAACTTTGACAGAAAAGAAGTTGACGCCGTCGTCAAAGCCAGACTTGAGGAAATTTTTGGCGAAATCAGAAAGAAACTCAAATCCGCCAAATACGACCAGCGCCTCCCTGAGGGGATTATTCTGACCGGCGGTGGTGCCCGCATGCGCGATATCGAATTGTTTGCCAAAAAAGCTATGGAGGCTTCCGTCAAAATCGGCGTGCCACTAGATTTGACCGGAGTCGCTGACGCTATCACTCGCCCAGAATTTGCCGCCGCTGTCGGCTTAGCCATCATGGCCGCCGAAGACCAATCCTACAATATCAAACCAGAGAAAAAGAAGAAAAAATCCAAATCCTCCACCAAGTCTTCATCCGGCAACATTTTCAAAAAAATCTTCTCCAAGTTTTAACAAGAAATAAAAAGGTGGTTTTATGAGCCTCTGACTTGTCACGGCGATTAAAACCACCTTTTTTGTTTTTATACACTCTTGAATTTTTTTTCTATAAGGTGTATTATAGAATAAAATAAAAGCGAGGATATATTATGCCAGAAGTTAAACCTTCAGAGGTGGTGGAGAGCAAAGCAAGTATAAAAGTAGTCGGTGTAGGTGGCGCTGGTGGTTCTGCGGTTGAGCGCATGAAAGAAGTCGGTCTTTCTGGTGTCGAATTCGTAGCTATTAACACCGATGCTCAGGCTTTGTATCACTCTACCGCCGATGTTAAAGTTCATATCGGTAAAGGTCTAGGCGCAGGTGGCGATCCAGAGAAAGGTCGCGAAGCTGCCGAAGAGGCCAGGGAAGAAATTGGCAAAGCTCTAGATGGCGCCGATATGGTTTTCATTACTATCGGTGCTGGTGGTGGTACCGGTTCTGGCGCTGGTCCTATCGTCGCCGAAGAATCCCGCAAAAAAGACATCTTGACTGTTGGTGTGGCTACCAAGCCATTCACCTTTGAAGGCGCCCGCAGAAGAGCAAACGCCGACCTCGCTATTGACAAACTTTCGCGTCAGGTAGACGCACTTATCACCATTCCAAACGATCGTCTTCTCCAGACTATCGATCCTCGCACTCCACTTCTTGAAACATTCAAAATCGCCGACGATGTTCTCCGTCAGGGTGTCCAAGGCATTTCCGAGCTCATTACTGAGCACTCTTTGATCAACCTAGACTTTGCCGATGTTAAAGCCATTATGAAAAACGCCGGTTCTGCATTGATGGGTATCGGTAGAGCTTCTGGCGAGAACCGCGCCGTCATGGCTGCTCAGCAAGCCGTAGAATCACCGCTTATTGAGGTCAAGATTGAGGGGGCAAGAGGTGTTCTCTTCTCCGTGGCTGGTGGTTACGATATGAGCATGAGCGAAGTCCAAGAAGCCGCCGAGGTCATTACTGGCGCTGTTTCTCCAGACGCCAATATCATCTTTGGTGCTTCTATCCGCCCAGAGCTAGAAGACGAGATTATTGTCACTGTCGTTGCTACCGGGTTTGATTCTGAATATTACATGGGTGGTGAGACTCCATTCGAAGAGCCAACTCCAGTCAAGGAAGAGCCAAAGAAAGAAGAAAAGCCTGCCACTTCGAGCCAAGATTTCGCCGCTCCGGCCAGGTCTAATATGTGGGATTCCATCAAGAACGAGCCAGAAGAAGAGCCAGCAGCCTCCGACGAAGAAATGGATGTTCCGCCATCTCTCCGTGAGCGTTTCCGCAAGAAAAAGAAAGATTAATAAGAAGGAGTGTGGGTATGGAACGACATTTTCGCATCGGAGATAGCAAAGTTCTAGAAAGCCGCGAAACTGTCGATGGCACTATGATTCGTCGTCGACGCGAGACCGCAGACGGTCATCGTTTCACTACTTATGAGCGCATTGAACTCCCGCCTCTTACTGTTACTAAGCGCAGCGGCAACAAAGAAATTTATGATCGTGACAAACTCTTAATGGCGGTCAAGCGCAGTGTTGGTAAATTCTTCAACTCCGAATTAGAGATAGAGGACGTCGTTACCCGCGCCACCGATATATTATATGGTTACAATACCGACCAAATCACTTCAAAACAAATCGGCGAAGCCGTTCTAGACGTCTTAGCCGAAGTCAACGAAGTTGCATATGTCCGTTTTGCTTCAGTATTTCGCGAGTTTAAAACTCTCGAAGATTTTGAAAATATCTTAAAGGAGCAAAAACAAAAATGCGCATAGTCTGTGTCTATAGGGAAGGAAGAGATTATTCTCGGACTGTTTCGGATTGGCTTGAAGATTTTCACCGGCGCACCGGCCAAGAAATCGAGGTAATCGACCCAGATAAGGAAGTGAATTTTTGTGAAGCCTATGACATTATGGAGCATCCTACTTTGATGGCACTCGGGAGCAGTGGCGAGACTATTTATACCTGGAAAGGTCTCCCGCTCCCACTTTTTGACGAGGTCTCTTACTATCTAAACAACTAAACTTAAGCTTTTATGCTATAATAAAGCTATGGAACAAAAACCAAAAAAGTTTACGGGTAAGCGTATCTCCGATAAGCGTAAACGTACTTATATGCGGATGCTAAAAAGCATCATCGGCACCGTGCTGGTGATCGTTTTAGTCTTGATTATCTTACAATTTTTCGGCGTCAATGTCAGCTCTATGCTCGCTGGCGTCGGGATCGTTTCTATCATCGTCGGCTTCGCCCTCCAAGATGCCCTGAAGGATATGATTCGCGGTATCGAGATTATCTCTAGTAACTACTACGACATCGGTGATTTAATCAAATTTGGCGACAACCTCGGCCAGGTCCAATCTATTACTCTTAGGACTACTAAGATTCAAGATATCAACACTATGAATATCGTCAGCATCGCCAATCGTAATATCGACAAAGTCGAGGTCGATACCGGCTATATTTATATTGCCGTGCCATTACCTTATGAGCTCAAGGTTGAAAAAGCTGATATCCTTATGCGTGAAATCACCAAAAGATTAGAAAAGACCGATCTGATTACCTCCGCCGGCTACCAAGGTATGACCGCCATCAACGATTCTTCACTTGGCTATCAGGTCGTTGTTACTTGTGAGCCGATGAATCGCCTCCAAGCTCGCAGAAATTCGCTCCATGTTATCGTTGAAACTCTCGAAGAAGCCAAGATCAGCATCCCATACACCAACCTCACTCTCCATAGCAAATAGTTCGATATATTGTCAACCACCAGATAAAATGGTACAATATTAGATATGAAATATAGAGCTAGGGAGCGTCGTAAGGCGATAGAATACGAAAAAGCCATCAGCGATTGGTGGAAAAAACATCAGATTTTTGAAAAATCAGTTGAAGAACGGCCGATTGACAAATCTTATGTTTTTTACGATGGCCCTCCGTTTATCACAGGTATGCCACACCACGGCACGTTGCTCAGCTCTATAGTAAAAGACGCCGTCCCGCGCTATTATACCATGCACGGCTACCGGGTAGAGAGAAGATGGGGCTGGGATTGCCATGGCCTTCCTGCGGAGAACTTTGTCGAAAAGCAGCTTGGCATTACTGATAGAAGAGATATTGGCACCAAATGGACTCTCGAGGATTATATCATTAAAGCTCGCGAATCCATGGTTGCAAACTCCGAGACTTGGCGCTCTACCATCGACCGTGTCGGTCGCTTTGTAGATTTCGATCATCCTTATCGCACCATGAACAAAGATTTCATGGAATCTGTCTGGTGGGCTTTCAAAAAGTTATATGAAGCCGGCAAGATCTACGAAGGCCGCAAAGTCCTCATGTACGATACTAAATTTGCCACCCCAGTGTCAAAGGCCGAAGTCACCATGGACAACGACGCCTATCAAACCGTCACCGACCCAAGCGCCTATGTGAAGTTTAAAGGGAAAGATTTTTATTTTCTCGCTTGGACTACTACTCCTTGGACCCTGATAGCCAACCGCGCTCTCGCCGTCAGCGCCAAGATGGACTATGGCATCTACAATGTAGATGGAGACAAACTCGTTGCCTCGACCAAGCTCGCAGAAAAATTATTTGAAAACAAAAAACCCGAAAAGGTAGTTAAAGGCAAAGATCTCGAAGGTCTAGAATACGAGTCCTTAGATGGCACCACCTGCCAAGTCTTTACCGCCGACTTCGTGGGGGAAGAAGAAGGTACTGGCATCGTCCATATCGCTCCTGCCTATGGCGAAGACGACTACGCCCTCTTTGAGAAACACCAAGAAAAAATCGATTTTGTTGATACTCTAGACGAGAATGGCTACTATCTGCCAGAATACGCCAAAAAGCTCCACGATCTCGGAGTTAGAGATACCGACGAGCACGGTATCCAGATTTGGGCAGGGAACAAATTCATCGCCAAATGTCTCGAAGAAAAGGGAATTGTTTACAAGATAGAATATATTCAGCACGAATATCCGTTCAACCCTAGAAGCAAAGAGCGCATCATGTATCGCGCCTTCCCATCTTGGTTCTTTGATATCGACGGCCAAAAACAGCTCATGCTAGAAGAAAACGAAAATATCAACTGGTTCCCAGGGCATTTAAAGCATGGTCGTTTCATGAAGAACGTCGAGCAGGCCCCGGACTGGAACTTATCAAGAGATCGCTTCTGGGCTACCGCTATGCCAGTTTGGAAATCTGAAGAAGGTACCGTCATCGTGGTCGGGAGTTACGAAGAACTCAAAGCACTCTCCGGTGTAGAACTAGAAGATTATCACCGCCCGTGGGTAGACCAGATTGAATTCGACTATAAAGGCGAACATTATAGGAGAATAGAAAAGGTCCTAGACTGCTGGTTTGAATCTGGCTCTATGCCGTTCGCACAGCTTCATTATCCATTTGAAAATAAAGAAAAGTTTGAAAAAAACTACCCAGCCGATTTTATTGTAGAATACGTTGGCCAGGTTCGTGCTTGGTTTTATTATGTCCACGCGGTTAACACCGCTTTAGCTGAGATTGGCGCCTTTGGCGACAAGGCCAAAAAGGGTCCGAGAAACGCCTACAAGAACGTCATTACTACTGGTACTCTAGCTGGCAACGACGGCCGCAAGATGAGTAAATCCTTAGGCAACTTCACCGATCCAAACGTCCTCATGGATCAGTACTCTGCCGATTCGCTCAGGTTTTTGCTCCTAAGCTCCCCAGTATTATCTGGTGAAGATTTCGCTCTTCTCGACAAAGACGTCTCCGACGTGAGCCGCAAACTTGCTATGCTCTGGAACGTTTACGATTTCTTTACCACCTACGCCGAAATCGACGGCATCGATTCAGAAGATTTGGCCAATCCAAAATCAAAAAATCTCCTAGATCAATGGATTATTTCTAGAACATACGAATTAGAAAAAGAGATCACCGCAGGTATGAGCGAATACAATATTCCAAAGGCCCTCGAAAACGTCCTCCCATTTATCGATGATTTATCAAACTGGTATGTCCGCCGCTCTCGCCGTCGTTTCTCCAAAAACGATGACAAAAACGACAAAATGAACGCCTACAGTACACTATATTATATATTAGTATATGTAGCTCATCTTCTTGCTCCGTTTACTCCGTTTCTAGCTGAGGAGCTTTACCAAAAAATGACAGGGAACGAAGATTCTGTCCACTTGCACGACTGGCCGACCCCAGGCGACATCAATCAAGAAGTCTTGGACAACATGGCTCGTACCCGCGCCATCATTACTGACGCCCTTGCTCTACGTATGCAAAAGTCCGATACCGAAGAGCAGATCAAGATTCGTCAACCGCTCTCATCACTCGAGTATCCTGGGGACAAACTAGACGACTTCTATGAGCAAATCATCAAGGAAGAAGTCAATGTCAAATCCGTCAAAAACGGAAAAGAGCTAAATCTAGACAAGACCTTGACCAAAGAGCTAAGGGAAGAAGGCTACGCTAGAGATCTTATCCGCGCCATCCAAAGCGCCAGAAAGCACGCCGGCCTCGACATGGACGACCGCATCAAGCTTTCACTCTCTGCTGAAATCCCTGCAAACTATAAGGAACTAGTCAAAACCGAAGTCCTCGCCACTGAAATAAACAACGGCAATTACGCTCACGATGAGATCGTAAAAATAAATGGCGAAAATATCACAATCTCACTAGAAAAGATATAACTAGGTTTTGTGAGCATAAATGAGATTTAGACCAGATTTTTGAACGTGATTTTTACAATATAACAGCGTGAAAATGTCCCGAGCGAAGCGGGTAAAGACATTTTCACCTGACTTTATGTTGTAAAAATCACAAGTTCAAAAGTCCAAGCTCACAAAACCTAGTTATATCTTTTATCTGTTGTAGTTGACTTTTTTGCCGATTTTAGCATAATCACTATTGACTTTTTTCACAATGTGTGCTATACTCAAATTAAGTTAGACAACAAAACAAACAATCTAACAAGCAAAATAACAAAACAAAAACAAAAAAAGTCAAAAACAAAAAGGAGCAAAAAATGGCGGACAAAACCAACAAAAAAAATATAAAAACACTAAACATCCCATCTGAGGTAATCGATTCAGAATGGCGAGACGACATCGATACGGACTACGCCACCCGTGAAGATGCAGACCAAAACTTTGAAATCTACGGCGACAGCGAAAAAAAGGAAGGGGAATATGTTAGCCCTTCAAAGGTCAGCAAAGAATCTTTGTCTCAGATCAAAAACTTCCAAGTCAAAATAGACTTCAATAAATTAGGCAAATTCCTAAAGCAAGAACTAGCCAAAACAGCCTAAAAATTTACAAACCACAAAAAACACAAAAACAAAAAGGACAAAAATGGAACGAATTAGGGGTAAAATCTACACGATAGATCCGTTATATTACGACATCGTATATAAAGCACTTTCAACTATCGTACTCATCATCTAAAGAAAAAACCGAACATAGTGTTCGGTTTTTTGAAGGTGAATTTTTATACTTGACCCATCATTTTGTTTATGATAATCTTATAACAGAAAGGTAATACAATAACAAAATAAAACCATGGAATCATATCTCATCGATCCGGAGGTTTTGGGGCAAATTGTTGATGTTCTCATCGACGAAAAATACCCAAACAGAAGCGATGCTCCCGCCGGACTTAGGGAAAGAGCGATGCGCGCTCTCGACTATCAAATTTTAAGAGACATTTTGGGCAGTCTCACAAAGGAACAGGGTCAGGAATTAAACGCTCTTCTGGATAAAGATGATTCCGATTCGGAAGCGCTCAAAAAATTCTTTGACGACCGAAGTATTGATTTAGACAAAGTCCTCGAAAAATCCATGGTTGACTTTAAAAAACGCTTTCTAGAAGGGAGCCAAAATGCGTAATCCAGAATTTTCTAGTAGTTTTGATGATTTAAACGATAACCCAGAAAGTCTTCGCAGTGTCGACAGAAAGCGTGGCGATGAAGTTAATCGCGCCAAAATGCGAATCGAAGAAGAAGAACGTCAAAAAGAATTGCTAAGGCGCCAGGCCGAACTCGAAGAAAAGCTTCGCAGCCTCGGTGTAGATCCGCAAGAAATTATCGACAAAGCTCGTGCTGATTTTAAAGCCAAAAATCTTCAAAAAGCTGTCGCCGCCAAAAAGACAGCCGAAAAACCGGCTGCCTCCAAAGCGCCTACTGTAGTTGAAGCTCCAAAAACAGGACCTGCGCTAACGCCAAAAGAAACAACTCCAAAAGAAACGGCTCCAGCCCCTGCTGCTTCAGAAAGCTCCCCAGTATCAGAAAGTGCCCCTGCCCAAGAGGACACCAAAGAGGCAACAGAAGTAGCAGAGGCGGCAGAAGCAACAGAAGGCGTCACAGCCGAAGAAGCTCCTTCAGCTCAAGAGGTTACCCCAGCAGAATCCCCAGCAGAAACTCCAGCAGAAGCCTCAGAACAAGCTGGTACCAAAGAAATTTCCCCAGCCAATCTTGGTAAAAAACTCTGGGTTAGCTCCGGATTTAAGAAGTTGATCACTAGCACGGCTGTTAGAGCCGGGGCTATTATTGGCGCTATTGTCATTGCCGGTGGGATGGCATTTGGTACTTACAACTCTACCCGCAACAACAAAAAACTCCCAGCCGACAACCAACCTGCTACCGAGATGTCTATTGGTAATGCTCCTGGCTCTCATATCGAAGACACTGTTGAACTTGGCGAAAACGCCCCGTCCGACTCTGTCGAGTCTCCAGAAGAAGATAGCTCCACTGCGGAGCAGCAAACAGATCTGTCTGGCGAAACCGTTGAAGGAACCGGCTATAATTATACCGAGTACGCCGACCGTGACAACAAAGTCTCTTACAATGCCTATGGTTATAATAAAGAAAGCGCCTTTAACGACAGGGGAGCTACCGCCGCAGGTATTCTCGAAATGGCCAAAAACGAGCCTGAAGCTCTCGCCTCGTATTCTTACAATATTTTCACCAGCGACGAGAAAAAGGAACTCGGCATCGACGGCCTCAACATGACAGAGATCGACAATCGCTTTGATCAAGAAGGCGGCGGCGAACTCCAAAAGAAGCTTCTAGACAAATTACAACAGATACTAGAAGACGAAGGTTCTACTCGTTTTGATTTCTATTACGAAAACGACACCGAAAAAACCAACTATATATACTTTATAGACGACAACGGCGATGGCAAACTCACCCCAGATGAATTGCATCTAGGCTACGATGTCAAGAAACGCGACAACGCTCCACAGGTCGATGTTTACCGCTCCATTACTATGCCAGACGGCACAGTGAGAGAAGTCAAAATGTTAGATCTCAATATGCGCTGTGGCTATCAGCCAAATTACGGCGTCGCTCCAGAAGGCGTTAAATATGTCAAGGCTGAGGAAAAAACCAATATAGTCATTCCACCGGTTGTTATAGATACGCCAACTCCGGAGCCAAAAACTCCAGAAACTCCAGAGGAGCCAGAAAGGCCAGAGGAGCCAGAAGAACCAGAGATTCCATTTATTCCTATCATCCCAGACCTTCCTCCGGTCCCGACTCCAGAACCAACTCCAGAGCCGACTCCAACTCCAACTCCTACTCCAGAACCAGAAAAACCGACTCCAGAGCCAGAACCAACTCCTACCCCAGAACCAGACAACCCGACTCCAGAGCCGGAACCAACCCCTACCCCAGAACCAGAAAACCCGACTCCAGAGCCAGAACCTACCCCAACTCCTGAACCTGAGCCGGAGCCGGAGCCAGAATGGGGCAAATCAGGTGATCCTCATGGCGGTGATCTCGTTACTCCATCAAACCCAGTCAACCCAGAATCAGAAGTTACCAAAGAATATATCGAAACCGTCAATGAAGGCAACCAGGGCTATGTGGATGATAACAAAGCCACCCCAGGTTCTTCCAGCGAGCAAAACGGCGTGAACGAAGAAACGGGCTTTGCCGCTAGCGGCATCGTCGCTGAAGGCGCTACCACCGAAGGCGGTCGTTTGACCGGCGGGGAAGACCAAAGTGACGGCAACCTAGCTGGCGAGAACGCTTACCAAGATCAAGAAGCCATCGCAGAAGGTCAGGCTGAAGACGAAGCAGGCAACGCAGCGCAAGCAGAAGCGCAAGTGGAAAACGAAGTGGGCGGTGATAATAACAGCGATGAAGCAGAAGAGGCTAGAGTCGCAGAAGGGAATTTCTAAAAAATGGCAAACATTTTCCAAAAAATCAAAAAACTTAATCTGAGGATTGTAGCGCTACTTTTAGCAGCTTTGCCACTAGCTAGCACAGTCCCAGTTTCGGCAGCAGAAGATCTAGTAGATACCCCTTGGGGTCCAAATCGTACTACCTTCACCTGGGAAGACCCAGCTCCATATGCTACGTTCAACTCCATCACCAACAACCCTCAACTTGGCGACGAGCGCAACTTCGTTCGTATCCGCGAAGTAGCTGACGGCAACTTGTTTGGTGACGAAGTGACTCTAGAAGTTGGCAAAACTTATGAAGTATATATTTACTATCACAATAACGCTGATGCTCACGAAGTAGGCAAGACCGCCATTGGTATTGCCGACGGCGCCGCTATGAAGTCTAGCTTTCCAGCTACCGTCATGGCCGGCGAAAAAGGCGTAGTCACTGGGACTATTTTTGCTTCCGACACCGATCCACTCGAAGTTTGGGATGGTGCCTACATGACTGCATCAGAAGATTTGTATCTTCGCTACGTTCCTGGTACCGCCACCATTCATAACGGCGGAGCTCTGAACGGTCAAAACATCGGCCCAGAATATCTCTTTGGCGACGGTGCTTTGCTTGGCTATAATCAATTCTCCGGTATTTTGCCAGGTTGTAATGAATACGCCGGCTACGTTACTTATCAAATCTTCGCCGATGCTCCAAAATTCAACGTCCAAAAATCCATCGTAGGCGACGCTACCAGTTTCAAATCCGACGACGAAATCACCTTCAAAGTCCGTTACGACAACACCGGTACCATGGACCAACAAAATGTCGTCGTCCGTGACACTTTACCAGAAGGCCTCACCTATGTACCAGGCAGTACAATTCTTTACAACAATAATCTCACCGAAGGGAAGGCCGTAAACGATGATATCATCACCGAAAACGGTATGAATATCGGCGACTACGCCGGTGGCAGCGGTTGGGCAGAAGTCGTCTACAAGGCCAAAGTAAATAGCGACTTAAAATGTGCTAGTGTGCTCACCAACTCTGTAATCGTCAGTACTACAGATGGCAACAAAACCGCAAAAGTTGAAATCTCAGTAGAAGACAATGGCTGCACCTCGAAATACATCCCAGAAACTCCGACCGAAATCGTCAAAACTGGTCCGCTCGAAATCGCAATGGCGGTTCTCGTAATCGTCGCTATTGGCGGAGCCGGTTTCTACTTCTACCGCACTCGCCGCACTCTGAAGACCGTAGAAGACGTCGTTTCCGGTAGCAGCAGTACTAATGGTATCGCTACTCCGTCAGCTCCAGTCACTCCTTCGGACGCTACTCCAAGCGAGCCAGCTGCTCCAGCAAAACCAGCTGCTCCAGCCGGATTCTCTCAGCCAGCTACTCCAACCGAACCAACTACTCCGGTTACCCCAGAAGGGCCAGTTGCTCCAGAAGAACCAACCAAACCGACCGAGCCGACTGAACCAACTACCCCAGCCGCATAAACGGTCAAACTAAAAAGAAAAATCTGCAGCAAATGTTGCAGATTTTTCTATTGACATAAGCATTAAAGGTGTGCTATAATGAAAGTGCATTTGTTAAACACATTTATCATTAAGAGGCAGCCTATATTTTAATTATAGTAGCATGTTTCGTAAAATCTAAAAATGGCACCAAGATGGGTCAACAAGATTTTACGAGGCAGTGCCTGGTAAACGTGTTTGGCAAATGCACCATCGTGGTGCCATTTTTAATTAGAAAATGGCTCTCGGGACTAAAACATAACAAATAGGAGAGGTCATGAGCCAAAAGGTCATACATAATATCAACTCAGAACTACACCGTGGTTTGAAGAAGCTTTCTTTAAACCCTTATTCAAAAATAAGAAATCTTCGTGCAAAGATTGGAAGGAGACCTTATTGGACCTTGGGCTCTTCTAATCTTTCGCCACGGTGTAGTAGCACATATATTAAATCTAATCATAACATTCGGTTGGTGGGTTTGTCTTCTGCTATTATATTATTATTCTTATTATCCCTAACTGTTCTTCCAATTTCTTCCAAACCATCAACTGCCGAGGCAGCTGGCACTTCTTCCTCTACTACTATCACTACCAGTGCAGCTACTGCTAGTGTAGACCTTACTACTATTTCTTCTGATGGTACTTTTGCTTCTTCTTCATCTTCAGAACAAGCT
>JAZRPQ010000016.1:0-14001 GCA_045649325.1 Candidatus Nanosyncoccus sp. | reverse complement strand
TTACCGGTTAATACTTCTAAAAGGGTTTATATCGATGCAGATTCAAAATTGATGGTCAAGGCGACGGCGGACATAAAAGCAAAAGTAATTCCGATTAAGAAAGATGAGCTAAAAAAGTATGTGGTATATGCCGATTCAACCGATTTTACTTATGGCGACACGACTTTTCATTTTACCCATCCGGAGCCAAAAGATTTAGCCTTTCATTTGTTTGTATTGCAAGATTTGATGAAATATCTCAAATTGCCATTTAATCCGGATTTTTCGGGGGTAAAACAATTACCAGGGAGAAGCTCGTATTTTAAGGGGATTAAGGGCATCAATATTGTCGATAGCAGCTACAATGCGCACATGATTTCAATGGAATCAGTACTTGATATGGTGAAGCGAATGCATGCAGAACGCAAGTGGCTGGTGATTGGCGATATCGTAGATCAAGGTTCTCTAGAGGAAGAGGAGCACAAAAAACTAGCAAAACTGATCGCCAATGTAGAGCCAGACAGAGTAATTTTGGTGGGGCGACGCACAAAGAAATACACCGCGCCAGAACTAATCAAACTTGGCGTTTCTGTAGTCGCGACAACCGACCCAAAGAAGGCCCTCACTTATATCGAGCATCACATCACCGGCAAGGAAACCTTGATTTTTAAGGGGAGCCAATATCTTGAATGGGTTATCGAAAAGCTGTTAGCCGACCCGAAAGACGCCTCAAAATTATGTCGGCGCGATAAAGGTTCAGTACAGAGAAGGAAAAATTGGGGGCTAGATTCATGAACAAAGAAAAATACGATCTTTATATCATCCATGGTTGGACTTATACGGTGGAGCCGTGGAACCGGACGCTCGCGATTTTAAAACACCAAGGCATTAACGTAAAAATGCTCCATGTGCCAGGGCTGACTGAGCCTTCTAAGAAAGTTTATGAGATTTCTGACTACGTAAAATGGGCGGATGCAGAAATTCCAGACGGAGCAGTGGCGCTCGGTCATTCTAATGGGGGACGGATTTTGCTCAATCTATGCGCAAATAAGCCAGGAAAGCTAAAATATTTGATTTTGCTAGACTCGGCGGGGATTTATGAAGTCTCGACCAAGAAAAAACTCGTAGAAAAACTCGCCAAAATGGGCAAACCCCTCAAAAAAATCCCGATTGTAGACAAAGCTTTTCATAAGTTTACTGGTACGACCGATTATTCGAGGGCGCCAGAAAACATGAAAAAGACTCTCGTGAATATGCTTGAATCAGACAAGAACCTCAAAATCGAAAACGTCTCTACAAAAACTTTTATACTTTGGGGCAAAAAGGACACTACTACACCGCCAAGACAAGCAACGGCGATTTATGAAAGACTTCCTAATGCGGATCTCAAATTTTATGCCAAGTGGACACACGCACCATATATTTCCGATCCAGAAGGGCTGGCTCGAGCAATCCGAAATTTAGTTGAAAAAATGAAAAGTGTGAAGAATAAAGAGACAGGGAAAAGTGCATGAAAAGATACTATTTAGGTTTAAATGCGGGAGGTCCAAAAATCAGAGAATGCTTGTGGGGACACGGAAGTGCCAAAACCGTACGTGAGCTCTCAGAGTTACTCGCCAAAAGATATCAAGGGACCCCGATGCTGACCAAAAATGGACGTTCGGCTCTTGCCATCGCCTTAAAGTCTTATTTTGATGGTGGCGACAAAATCATCATCGCCGGTTTTACCTGTTACGCAGTATATGACGCAGTCAAAGAGGCCGGGATGACGCCAGTTTTTGCCGACATTAACAAAAAAGATTTGAATTTTGATATAAATACACTTGAGGGGCTAATAGAAAGCAGCACCGGGCGAGGCGCAAAAGGAATTGTCATCCAAAATACCCTTGGTAATCCGGTTGATATTGTCAAAATTAGCAGTTTTGCCAAAAAACACGGTTTGACCATAATCGAAGATTTGGCCCACTCAGCAGGAGTAAAATATTTTGATGGAACGGGAGTCGGGACAGTAGGGGCGGCAACGGCATTGTCGTTTGGTAAGGACAAAGCGATAAATGCTATCACGGGCGGAGCAGTGGTACTGCGCGCACCGATAAAGCATGAGATCGAAGCGCCTTTTAAGAACCCGCGACTTTCCGATGTACTCCGAGCAAGATTTTACCCACTGCTTACCGGGATGTCTAGAGGACTCAATTCTATACACCTAGGCGGAGTGATAATGAAATGTTTTCTTGCCATTCGTTTTGTAGAAAGAAGTGCAGATAGCGAGCTAGATTTAAGGAGACGACCGCCAAAATTTGTTACCAAAATCGCTTTGAAACAAATTAAAGATTTTCATCATCGCGGGCAAGGGGTGATTCGAGATTTTTATTTGGTAAAAGATAGGGACGAAGTACTAAAAAAGTTGCGCGTGGCCGGATACTTCTTTGATAGCTTTTGGTACGAAAAGCCGGTGTCGCCTAGCAGGTATTACAAGGAAGTAAAATTCCCAGAACAAAAATGCCCAGTAGCGGTGGAAGTCTCAAAGGAAATTATAAATTTCCCACGATATTATAGTGCAAAAGAACTAGAACCAGCACTAAAGATAATCAAACCATATTTAATCAAGGAGGGTGAGTAATGGAAAAATGGGAAAAAATTATCAAAAAGTATAAAGAAGCGAATTTCATGCAATCGCCAGAATATGGGCGAATGAACGAAATACTAGGGTGCGAGGTGGTACACAAAGATTTTGACGGCAAGGGGCTGGCGCTAATGATTGTGCGGGACGCCAAACGAGGGCGATATCTCGAGATTCCGTGTGGTCCTTTGATTGATTGGACCGACAAAAACATGACCCGCGAAGTCTTGGACGAAATCGCAAAAATTGCAGCAGAGAAAAAGTGTGTGTTTGTGCGGATTCGGCCACAACTGCTCGCCACGGCCGAAAATTTGCAGATTCTCTCTGGACTCGGATTTAAAAAATCGCCAATGCATCTAGCCGCAGAACATACAGTAATGATAGATTTGACCAAATCGGAAGAAGAACTGCTAGGAGAGATGCGTCGGCAAACGAGATATGAGGTGCGCCGAGCGGGGAAACTAGGAATCACAGTAGAAAAATCCAACGACAAAAAGATTTTTGAAGAATTCCAAAAAGTCCAAGCCGAAACAGCAAGAAGACAAAATTTTGTGCCGCCAACGCTTGAGACTCTACTAGCAGAGAGAGAGGCATTTGGTGAAAATATCATGATTTATAAGGCCGTCAACGCCGAAAAGCAGCCGATTGCATACGGATTAATCATAAGGGGAGGCCGAGAAGGCGACTACTACGAGGCAGCTTCGACCGAACTAAACCGAAAACTCCCAGGCGCCTACGCATTGCTCTGGCAAGCGATGCGAGATTTGAAGGCAGATGGATACGCGCGATTTAATCTTTGGGGGATCGCGCCGGCTGGTCAGCCGAATCACCGTTATGCTGGAGTTACTACGTTTAAAACTGGATTTGGCGGAGAAGTGGTAGAATTTGTCCCGGCGCACGATTTGGTAATTTCTAAAATAAAATATATGAAAAATTTAGCCGTAGAAACAATGCGGAAGAAAAAGAGGCATCTATGAGTGAATTTATTGATTGTTCGTCTCGAGAAGAATGGGACGGATTTGTAGCAAAGCGACCGGAAGCAAATTTTTTACAATCTTACGATTTTTATGAATTTCATTTGTCCCGCGGGAAAAAGGTAGTAAGAAGACTGGTTACTAATGGTGGCGAAATTGTGGGGGCTTATGCCGGAGTAGTAGAAACTGCAAAGCGGGGGACGTACCTTGCGATTGCTGGCGGACCACTCCTAGACTGGAGCAATAGTTCACTAGTACGGGAAGTTTTCAAAGATATAAAAGCAGCAGGAGTTAAGCATAAATGCGCGTTTGTGAGAGTGCGGCCGCAGCTAGAATTATCCGATAAGTCTTTGAAGATCATGCGCGATAATGGTTTGGTACGGGCGCCGATGTATCTGTCGGTGGAGTATGCGGGGATTTTGGATCTCACCAAGTCTAAAGAAGAAATTTTGGCGGGCGCATCACAAGGTTTTAGAAGGAAACTACGCAAAGCCGAAAAAAATGAAATTTCTATTACTGCTTCTTCTACGGATGCAGACATTGCCGATTTTTGCAAACTAGAAAAGCTCCACTCTGAGAGACAAAAGTACGTGGCATTTTCTACGGATTTTCTCACCAAACAATTTGACGCATTTAGAAAAAACCAGGAAGTTTTGATTTATACCGCTAGAAAAGACGGGGAGATTTTGGCGCAAAACTTTATGATTTTTTATGGACCGGAAGCGAGTTATCATTATGGAGTATCGTCAGAGCTTGGGACAAAGTATTCGGCGGCGCCACTGTTACACCTTGCTGCGATGGACGAAGCAAGAAAACGTGGATGCACGCGCTACAATCTCTGGGGAATTGTAGGAAAAGAAGAGACCGCGCACCGGTTTTACGGAGTTTCAGAATTCAAACGATCGTTTGGCTGTGAAGAGTTTAAATATACGCCGGCGCACGATTTGGTATTAAATCCTTTGAAATACCAACTCACAAAGTTAGTAGAAACCGCCCGCAAAAAGAAACGCCACGTATAAATACTAAATTTGTGATATAATAGAAACATAAGCATCTAAGAAAGGGTATAAATGGCACATATTAATCGTAGATTTATTGACAAACACTGGTTGGTCTTTATCCTGAGAGGCATCATGGCGGGCGCATTTGGGCTGATGGCACTCTTTGGAGTGATGGAAGATTTTGAAATGGTGATTTCGGTAGTAGCTATATTCTTGCTACTGATGGGGATTGTCGATTCGGTATGTGCGCTCTATGCTTCCGTCAAGAAGCACGGTTGGCTAAACTCCGTAGTAGATGCGCTGATTGACATTGTTGCCGCTGTGTCATTACTCTTTTTTGCCAAAAACAACGTCGTAGTAGGTTTAATAATCATCGCGGTTTACACGATTGTTTCTGGCGTAATTGATATTTTCCACGGATTCCTTTCGACGGTGGACCCGACCGACCGATTTATTCGGGTGCTTGCTGGGATGTTAGGCTGTGTAATGGGCATCGTAATCATCAACGCTGGCAATTTCGAAATCAGTACCTTTATCAGGTTCTTTGGAGCATACATGCTAATCGTAGGGGTGACGAGTATGATTTATGGTGTGCACAACCGTTCGCAAGATGCTGAAGACACCATAGCTAGAAGTGAGGCCGCCAAAAAGCACAAAAAAATCGCCAAAAAGGCCGGGAAAAAAGTAGCAAAAAAGAAAAAATAACAGAGATAGATTTGACATTTTACCATAAGTGTGATACAATAAAGAGATGAAGTGCCAAAACCCGGCACTTTTTCTTTTTTGTATGATATAATTAAGTTTTAAGGAGACATATGAAAACCGTAAGAAAAGCTATTATTACCGATGCAGGGTTTGCCAGCCGGTACTTACCGATTACTAAAACGATCCCAAAGGCTATGGTGCCTATTGGCGCGAAGCCAGTAATGCAGCTTTGCGTAGAAGAGTGCGTGAAAGCTGGAATTGAAGAGATCATCATCGTGGCGACACCAGGAACGATGGCGCGCGAAATTTACGAAAATTATTTTCATGACGGAGCCAAAAATGTCGAGGCTTTGCTCGAAAGACAAGGCAAAGCTAGTCGTTTTGAGCCAGTAAAAGAAGTTTTGAATTTTCCAAAAATCACCGTGATTGAGCAAGACGCATCGCTTCCATACGGTAATGGTTCGCCGATTTTGTCGGCCAAAGATTATGTAAAAGACGAAGAAGCTTTTGCGGTGCTTTATAGTGATGATTTGATTTTTGGCGGGTCAGACGTTGAGACTTTGATTCAGACTTACGAAAACAACCCAGGTGCCAGAGCAGTGATTGCCGTACAAGAAATGTCTGAGGAAGTCTGGCACAAATATGGCATGGTCGCTTTGAAAGAAAACGGCACACTTTCTCACATCGTAGAAAAACCGGAGACGCCTGATTTGTCACCGAGCAATTTGACAAGCTACGGGCGATATCTACTTACGCCAGAGGTTTTTGATTATTTGGTACCGACTAACACTGGCCTGGATGGTGAGCTTTGGACTGTAGATGCGATCACCAAACTCGCCGAGTCTGGCGACGTGCTAGTCGCTAGAAGCGAAGGTAAGTGGATGACGACCGGAGACCCAAAAAATTACGTGATGGCACTACTTGAATACGTCTTTGACGAGACGGATTATGCCGAAGAGGTCAAAGAATTGTGCTATAATAAAATCAAGGAGAATAATATATGAACGTAGCAGAATGGGTATTAGTCGTAATTTTATCTATCACATTGTTTGTCTTTTTGGTAGTGGGGATTATTCTAATGATAAAACTACTAGGAGTCACCGACGAAGCGCGCAAAGTGGTAGTAAAAAGCCAGGATATAGCGGATAACGCCAACGACGTCGTGATGAATGTGCGGGGGATGACTTCGATCGGCGGAGTAGTACAAACTTTTGTCGATAAATATGTAGAACCAAAATTAAAAGCAGCGAAGCCCGCTGACAAGAAAGGAGAAAAATAATGGCCAAAGACGATAAATGCGACTGCAAAAAGGATTGCGACTGCGAAAAGAGTTGTAAAAAAGGCGGCGGAGCTGGTAAGTTTTTTGCTGGAGCAGCACTCGGGGCGGTCGCCGGTGCAGTAGCTGGACATTTTATTTCCAAGAAAGCTCGCGAAGCCGAGGAAGAGTCCGAAAAAGAAGAAGCAGAGCTCGAAAAAGCAGCCAAAATAATCGAAAAACAAGCAGAAAAAGCTGAAAAATCCGAAAAAAAGACCGAAAAGAAAAATTAATCTGTAAGTGGTAGAACGGCAGTATGAAGCTAAAACCTAGTGATTTTGTGCACCTGCATAACCACACCCATTATTCTTTGCTCGATGGCCTGACAAAAGTGCCGGAATTAGTAGATTTTGTCAAAAATGACGGCATGGAAGCTGTGGCAGTGACTGACCACGGAACGATGAGTGGGTTGGTAGAGCTTTATGAGTGCTGCAATGCAGCCGAGATAAAGCCACTTCTAGGTCTAGAAGCATACGTAGCGGCGCGCAAAAAAACCGACAAGGATCCAGCGCACGACAAGAGACGCTATCACATTACTTTGATTGCCATGAATAATCAGGGATACGAAAATCTCTGCCGCATCATGAGTAACGCCGAAATCGAGGGAAAATACTACAAACCGCGTACCGACCACGAAGATTTAGAAAAATACAACGAAGGGATTATTTGTCTGTCGGGCTGTATGGGCTCAGAAATTTCCGAAGCCATTAGAGCAGACGACGATGATAGGGCTCTTAAATTGATCGACTGGTACAGAAATGTTTTTAAAGACCGCTTTTATCTCGAGATGCAAGACCACGGACACCCAAAGTCGTCTACGCATTCGGCGGAGCAGAAAAAGGTCAATGATTGGCACATGGCTCACGCCAAAGAGTTGGGGCTCCCACTAGTAGTGACGTGCGATGCACACTATCTAAACAAAGAGGATCAAGATGCGCATGAAGTTTTGCTTTGCGTAGGTACAGCAGCGAATCTTTCTGACCAAAACCGGATGACCTTAAAAGATTATGATCTCCACGTAATTCCAGCCGAAGAAATCATCAGCCACTGGGAAGATACCTGCCCAGAAGCAGTCTTAAACACCAAAAAAATTGCCGAAAGATGCAACGTGGACTTGCAACTAGGGCGGATTCTCATCCCGAAATTCCCAGTACCAGACGGCGAAGACGAAAAATCCTATCTTGACAAATTGGTGTTCCAGGGGCTAGTCTACCGTTATGGCGGCAAAAAATTAGACGAAACTCTAGATTTGACTGTTCCAGAATGCCGCAAAATCCTCGAAGAAGTAGACAAAGATAGAGATGAACTACATAAAGTCTTACCCAGGATTGATTACGAACTCTCGGTGGTGGATCACATGGGCTATAATGGCTATTTCTTGATCGTGCAAGACTTTATCAACTGGGGCAAATCACAGCGGATTGTTTATGGGCCAGGGAGAGGCTCGGCGGCGGGGTCAATTTTAGCGTATGCCTTACGTATCACCGATCTTGACCCTCTAAAATACGATCTACTCTTTGAAAGATTTTTGAACCCAGACCGGATTTCCATGCCAGATATCGATACAGACATCCAGGATACTAGACGCGACGAGGTGATTGAATATTGTACACAAAAATATGGCGACGCGAGAGTGTCGAACATTGCAACTTTTGGTAAAATGATGGCCAAAAACGCAGTGCGAGATGTGGCGAGGGTACTAGAAGTGCCGTATGCAGAAGCTGATAGGCTGGCCAAAATGGTGCCGGACCCGGTGCAGGGCCACCACGTGCACCTAGCCGATGCGATTAAGGATGTGCCGGATCTCAAACAAGAATACGAAACCAATCCGACGTCTAAGCAGGTAATTGACTATGCTTCCAGACTTGAAGGCACGATCAGGAACCACGGTGTGCACGCCTGCGGCGTGATTATCGCGCCAGATGATTTGGTGAAGTTTCTCCCGCTAGAAGTCTCAGCAAAGGGCCCGATTGCTGCGCAGTTCACGATGACTCAGGTAGAGGAGCTTGGGCTTCTCAAAATGGACTTTCTCGGACTTTCCAACTTGTCTGTGATCAACAACGCACTTAGGATGATTCGCAAAGTTTACGGCAATGATATTGACATGAGCGCCCTGCCGCTAGATGACGAGGAGACGTATAAATTATTGCAGAGAGCAGAGACTACGGGCGTATTCCAATTGGAATCTGCCGGGATGAAACGATATCTCAGGGATCTCAAGGCCTCGTCTTTTGAAGACATCATCGCTATGGTGGCTTTGTATCGGCCGGGACCAATGCAATTTATTGACTCGTTTATTAAGAGGAAGCACGGCGAAGAGCCGATTACGTACTTACATCCGGGGCTAGAAAATTCACTGAGAAGCACCTACGGAATTATGATTTACCAAGAGCAGTTCATGCAGATTTCTAAGGAATGGTGCGGGTTTACCGGCGGCCAGGCGGATACCCTAAGAAAGGCAGTGGGAAAGAAAAAGATCAAGCTGATGGAGCAGGTGAAGCCACAATTTATCGATGGGGCGATCAAAATTGGTGGAGCAACCAGAGAAATTGCCGAGACTTTTTGGAACCAGCTACTAGACTTTGCTAACTACTGTTTCAACAAGTCTCACGCGGCATGTTATGCTTTGGTTGCCTATTGGACAGCGTACCTCAAAGCACATTATCCAGACGCTTTTATGGCAGCGCTGATGACTTCGGATATGCGTTGGACAGAAAAGCTCGCGCCAGAGATTGCTGAATGTAAAAGAATGGGATTAAAAGTCTTAGGGCCAGATATCAATCAATCTTATGGCGATTTTGGTATCGTGGGCGGTGAGAAGACCATCCGATTTGGGCTTTCGGGTGTCAAAAATATGGGGAAATCTCTGATTGAAGAAATTGTGATACCGGAAAGAGACGCGAATGGGCCATTTACATCGATTTATGATTTTGCAAAACGTGTAGATTCTACCAAATTTAACAAAAAATCATGGGAATCGGCGATCAAGACGGGAGCGTTCGATAGCTTTGGTGTGTCGAGATCTGATCTTTTGTTCAATCTAGAGGCGATCCAGGGATTTGGAGCCAAATCCCAGAAAGACGGCAAAACTGGACAGATGGATCTCTTTGGCCTGATGGGTAAAGCTGGCGAGATTCCAGAACCAAAGATCAAGCCAGCGCCAACGCAATACCCAGAAAAAGAGCAACTACTCTGGGAAAGAGATTTGATGGGACTATATCTCTCGGCGCACCCTCTAGATAAGTATGATCTCTATTTTGATGAACAAACTCACCCAATGGGGATGGTTTGCCCAGAAAATCAGGATAAGACTGTCTGTATCGGGGGAATTATTACGGATGTAAGGACGATTCTAAGCAAAAAAGGCGACAAAATGGCCTTTATCAAGATAGAGAACAAGACGCGCGAGGTAGAAGTAATCGTGTTCCCAAAAGTTTTTGCGGTATGCGGAGCAAAACTTCTGGTTGACAACGTGATTCGTGTGCAGGGCCAGGTAGACGCAAAGGATAGAGATGGAGTTTTGACCTCTGAAGCCAAGATCAAGGCCGAAGTGGTAGAACTAGTCTCTGACGAAACTCTAGAGAACTACCAGGCTACCGGTACGAGAATTGCGAAGCCTTGGACTCGGGCCGAGGCAGAAGGGGCTTCGAGATGGCGACAAAAAATGGCAACGGAGATAGAAGCACCGAAGGTACTAAAAAGCATCCCCAAAGATCCACGGAAGCAAAAGCTATTTCTTCTGATTGACAATCTGGAAGATACGCAGATTTTGACCGAGATTAAGAGGATTTCTGATCTAAACAGCGGTTTTTCTGAGGTAGTATTAGTAACAAAAGAAAATGGCGAAAAACAGATACTAGAGATGCCTTTCAAGATCGATTTGTACTCAGATGCGCTGGACGAACTGAGAAGCCTACTTGGCGATGACCATGTAAAGGTAGTATAATAGAGGTATGAAGAAGAAGACTCCAGATCTTGTGACGGTAAACCGTCGAGCGCATTATGACTACCAGCTCGGCGAAGAGCTTGTTGTCGGGATGTCGCTGACCGGCCCGCAGGTGAGATTGATTCGAGACCACCACGTGCAGCTGAAGGGGTCTTATGTGACGATTAGAAACGGTGAGCTCTGGCTCTATGGGCTGACGCTTGGCGCAGAAACAGCAGAGAATATCCGTTTGCTTGCGACCCGCAAGCAAATCGAGGGGCTAGAAAGAGCCAAAGTGGCGGGTTCTACGATTGTACCAGTGAAGCTACTTGGTGGGGGGCGACACATTAAACTGGTGATTGCGGTAGGAAAAGGTAAGAAAAAATACGACAAGCGCGAGACTATTAAAAAGCGCGATATTGAAAGAGGCCGATATGCTTAAAATTTTCTCTTGGAATGTGAATGGACTGAGAGCAGTGCTTCGCAAAGGTGCTTTGCAAGATTTTGTCTCGGAATACCGGCCGGATATTTTGTGTTTGCAGGAAACCAAAGCCAAACAGGGTCAAGCCGAGGTGGATTTACCCGAATATGAAGAACTTTGGAATTCGGCGAAGCGAGCAGGGTATTCAGGCACGGCGATTTTTACCAAAATCAAGCCACTTAAAGTTTTTTATGGGTTTTCTGATGACATCAACATTGACTACAACTGGGAAGAAGACCAACACGGCAGTGCGCTCGATGAAGGACGAGTTTTGACCGCCGAATTTCCAGATTTTTATTTAGTAAATGTCTATACGCCTAATAGCAAGCACGAATTGACGCGATTGAAACTCCGTGAAAATTTGTGGGACCCGGCTTTTTTGAAGTTCTTGAAAGATTTAGAAAAAAATAAACCAGTGGTAGTGTGTGGAGATTTCAATGCGGCGCACACAGAGATTGACTTGGCGAGGCCCAAAGATAACGAAGGAAATGCTGGCTTTACCAAAGAAGAGCGACAGGGAATTTCTAATTTAATTTCTGCTGGATTTGTAGACACTTTTCGTTTTTTGCATCCGGATGAGACTAGTCGCTACACTTGGTGGACTTGGCGAGCGAACGCTAGGGCGCGGGGGATTGGCTGGCGGATAGATTATTTCTTTGTTTCTGATAGTTTGAAACCGAGATTAAAGTCGGCGGAAATTTATGAAAATGTGTTTGGCTCGGACCATTGTCCGATAAGCATAGAATTGGAGGCATAATGGATTATTTTGAAAAAATCGAAAAAAATCCGTACAAAGATTTGTATTGGAATGTACCAGAAGAGCAAAAAAGAGGCGAGCTAGCCGTGGTGGGTGGCAATGCAGGGAATTTTCGCGTGCCGGTAAAGACGGCGGAATATCTTTTGAAAGAGTTTCCTTTGAAAACCGTGCGAGTAGTACTGCCGGAAGCTTTGAAAACCAAATTGCCACCGATTCCTGACGCGGTGTTTTTGAAAGACGTGGCGGGCGGCTCAATCGCGGATACGGACGGACTTTTGAAGGCGCTTTCTTCTGTAGATTTTTCTATGATAGTGGGGGATTTGTCCAAAAACTCAGTGACAGCCGAGACGGTAGAAAAAGCAGTAAAAGAGGTAAAAAAGCCCGTTCTAGTCACTAGAGATGCAGTAGATTTAATCGCCGGCGAGAAACTGGATCAGATTTTGATGCGAGAGGGACTGATTCTTGTAGGGTCGCTCGTGCAGATGCAAAAGATTCTAAAGACTATATATTATCCAAAAATGCTTCTAGCCTCGCAATCACTAATGCAGGTAGTGGAGGTTTTTCATAAATTCACGCTAAGTTATCCGGTACAAATAGTAACCATGCACGAAGGACAAATTATCGTATCTGCGGCTGGCAAAGTAGTGGCGGTACCATTAGTAAAGACGCCGTATTCGGTGCTGACGATTTGGAACGGCGAGATGGCCGCAAGGATTTCTTGTCTCAACCTCTACAATCCAGGGAAGTTTATCGAAGCGACTGTCGCTGCGGTAATAGGAAAGTAGCTTAGAGAATTAGGATTTTTTGGCTTTGTTTTTGCTAAGCTCTTTTTCGATATCGATGGCGTCACGAGAAATGTTGTGGCGGCGGGTAGAGAGGACAATCCAGAAGAAGAGTGAACCGGCGATACCGATGCCCATAATGATGTTTTTGGTGAGGAGCGGCCACTCGGAAGCGTAAAGTATCCAGACCGCAATCATGAACATAATAGCAAGGTAGACATTGCGACGGGCGAGGACGATGGTTTTGGCGAGCTTGAAATTCCTATACATGAGGGAAGTCTTGGTGCAATTGTCTGGATGGCCGAGGAATTTACCATAGATGATGAATTCGAGAATAGTAGCAATTAGCGGGTAGGTGGCGAAGAGAATAATGCCAGTGACTAAGCTCACACGGAGGGTGAAGAACAACACCACCGAAAAGGCAAGTAGGCCATCTGCGAGCATGTCGTACCTAGCGGCATATTTGCGATATCTCGGGATCTTGTTCTTTGGAAAAGGGAAGTGCGAAGCGCAGGTGCCGTCGAGAGCGTCGGTGATTTCGCCAATCATAAAGACAATAAAGGCGACGTAAAGCGGGGCATCTGTGAAGCACATGATAAGGAGTGCTGCTGCGAGCCCGAAGCGGGAAAAGGTTAAAATGTCTGCTAAGTATCTCATAGTTATATTATAGCACTATACGGAAGCCAAAAACTCCAATACCTATTTCTAGATATTGGAGTTTCTGAAGAGCTATCAAGATCTGACGCAGCGGACGTAGAACCCGAGGACGCGACTACTGTAGTTGGCATACAGGTAAAGGCTGTTATGCTCCAAGTCCCACCTACCAGAGGCGTTAGCCGCGTGGCTAGACCACCAGTACCCAGCCCCGGCAGCGACGAGACCACCGTCGCGGTAGGCGCCCCCGGCAACTAGACTAAAGGAGTCCTTGTTGCTCGATGCAGCCCCAATTTCCGAATGGTTTGGTAGTCTCCAGCCACTTGGGCAGACTGAGTAAGAAGCCTCAGTAGAGTTGCTATCCCCAGTAATAGTGCCTGCAGTTGCTGCCGCATAGTTGTACCATGCGCCATAAGTAGCGTCACATTGCATCCGAGCTACCGTAGTGCTACCTCCATCCGTTAATGCTCCGGCTGAACTAGTAGACCAAGTAGTAGCGACGTTAGAGTTAGAAGGAGTAAGAGATCTGGCAACTCTGTTATTTCCATTACAGCCAATTGCTAAATTCTTGGTCATCCAGAGTGCGGCAGCGCCACCATTATTTGAGACAATCTTAGCTACAGTATAAGACTGACTATCGCGGCTATCCGTCAAAGTACCAGTAGCATCATCACAAAGTTGAGCTAGTGGCGTAGTATAAGTCTGCATAGTACCAGTAATAGTCTTGATGCAGCTGGTAACTGTGATAGTAGCATTATTAGAGTTTGGAGCGAATACTGTATTATTGGCGTCTGAAGTTAGCGTGCCG
>JAZRPQ010000015.1:0-8438 GCA_045649325.1 Candidatus Nanosyncoccus sp. | reverse complement strand
TAAGGGTCAGAAGTATTAACTTCCCGACCACGGTGTAGTTCTAATTTAAGCGTTTGTATGACCTTAAGCATTTGGACCTTTCTTTTTACCTTTTTATCGTTGTGGTCCATTCTCGCCCTTAATTCAAAAATGGCACCACGAGGTGCGAATATCAAATGCTTTTACCAGACATTGCCCGATAAAATCCTCTGACTCCTCATGGTGCCATTTTCAGATTTTATCAGGAGTGCCGATATAAAATATAGGCTGCCTAATGATAAAAACATTTAATATTCGCACTTTTATTGTAGCACAAGCTTTCTAGGTTTGTCAACAAAAAAATACCCCTTCAAAGTGAAGGGGCTTTAGAATTAGAGGCCGTAGGCGATTTTGGCCGTGAGGTCATCGAGCTTTTTGGCGGGGCCAAGGATGTAATAGCTCTCTGAGTCAGACAAAACAAGTTTTTCTTTTTTGTGCTGTTCGAGCTGATGCTTGATGGCCATAATTTCGCTGTAGCGCAATTTCTCTATTTGCCAAGCAGCAGTTGCTTCACCGGTAGATTCATTATATATAGTCGCTTCGTCGTGGACTTCTATTTCGCTCCAGCAGGGGTGCTCATTACCATCCTGAATATATATATAATAGGCGAAGCGGTAGTTTGGCAAATGAACCGATTTGACGACGATGTCGCTTTTACGAAAAATTTGATCGATAAGCAATATGTCGTAATCATTAAACTTGGTTTTTTCGGATAGTTCTACTTCTTTGCCAATGATAGTACTGAAAAAATCTTTGGTGATTTTTGTGATATTGTTGCTCATGCATCCCACCTCCTATAAATAAATGTACAATAGTCCTTACTTCTATTATACCACAAAATGCTTATTTTTGCAATAATCCTTGTTTTTGCGTCAACAAAAATGGCGGATCCGACGAGACTCGAACTCGCGACCTCTGCCGTGACAGGGCAGCGCTCTAACCAACTGAGCTACGAATCCACTTTGTAAAAAGTATAATATATATTATACATCAAAATTTATTTTTTCACAAGTCTATTTATACATTCGGGATGGAGAAAGTGTCTGGTGACGGCGCAGGAGCAGGGCTGGTCGGGATGTTTGGAGTAGGCGGCAGCTCGGCCTGGGCAGGAATCGGCATAGTAGCATTGACATCGACTGGCGGGACTGGTGGTGGAGGCAAGAGCTGATCGCCAGCGGTCTGGCCGTAGTTAATGTCTGGCATATTGCTGACGTCTGGAGTGACTGGCACATTAGGGGTGGAAGCGACGGCTGGATTTGGGATCGGCTGATTTGGTTGGCTTGAAACTGGTGGGAGAGTGCCTTCCATCTGCGGCATGGCCGGAGGAAGAGTGTTGTCCATCGGAGGAACGACTGGCGGGAGGCTGTTTTCCATTGGCGACATAGTCGGAGCAGTTGGAGAAGCGATGGCTTGCTCAAACATTTGGCCGTATCTAGCAGGGGTGGTAGTAGTAGGTGGAGCAATAACAGTCTCTGAAGACATAGTAGGCTGGCTTGGAATTTGAGGATTTTCTGGCATATTTTCTGGCATGCCAGCTCCGGCATAGGCGCCGCCGTCATTTGTCCCCATGTGAGTGACTACGAGAGAAGCGTTGTCCTCAGTGTTAGGGCCAAAGGCAAAGTTGGAACCGTTAGCAGACGGAGCGACAGCGTTGCCAGAAAATGCAGTAAATTGATTTTGGATGTTGTTTGAAAGATTGGACGCTACGAGCTGTTGGTCGGCGCCAGCATCCATCAAACGAGAAGCGATTTCGAGAGTATTAGGAGAAGTATTGGCCTTGGCAAAGCGGTCGGTGGCAGCCACGATACCAGTAAGGAGCGCGGTAGCTTCCCTGCTATTGATCTGAATGTCGCCGCCGGCGCTGAGTAGTAGCTCGGCCACCATTTCTGAGATAGAGCTGGCAGTTTTGCTGCTCCATTGGATTTTGCCAAATTTGCTTGGAGCGCCAGTACTAATATTGATAATAGCGATGTCGTTTGAAATGGTGCCGTGATTGCGGATAACGTCGTCTAGATTGGTATGGTCGCTGACATTGAGAGCGAGGATGAGATCTACGTTAAAATCACCATATGAAAATTCGAGATCGTCAGCAGAGATGCGATCCTTATAAGGAGTGACAAAAATTCTGACGTATTCCCCTTCGAGCTTGTAGCGGAGATGATCAGCTTTGTTTCTGTCTATAGAAATGACGAAATCTTGGAAGGCGTCGGTGTTTCTCTCAAAGTTGTCGGAAGGGTTGAGGAATTTGAGGGCGACTGGAATAGCGCCAGAGTAAATAGCCACGGCGTGTTTGCCAAGACGACCCAAGAATAGTGAGAGTGCAATAGCGGTAGTGAGGTCGTCAACGGTAGGAGTATTAGATACGGCAATCAATATATTGCGAGAGTCGGTAATCTTCTCCGCGACGGTGGACATGATAGCGCTAAAACCTTTTGCGATTTTTTTGAATTTGTTTGGGTCGGATTTGGCGGATTTTTTCTTAGGGCCGTCTTCAGGGACTTCTTTTAGCTCGGTATCTTCTTTTGGAGCCTCTTCTGGCTCTTCTTCTGGGGTCTCAGGAGTATCATCGCCTGGCTCGCCTGGTCCTCTAATAGGAGCAGGGTTGGCTGGAAGATCTGGATCAATGTAGGCGCTCGGAGTAGCGTACTCAAGATTGTCAAGCGAAGGAATCTTGAGATCAGAATCAATTCCGTCCATGCTGGCATCACTAGAAGAATCTGCAGATGCAGAAGTATCGTCCGTGGTGGTTGACTTAGTAGATTGGTCTTCGTCTGACATTTTTACCTTTCTATAATATTATATTAGCATAAGCCCATTTTTTACGCAACTATGGATTTGAGATTTGGCTCTTTACTTTTCCTAAGAATTGAGGTATAATAGTGACAAGTTATTAGTTTTTAATGGTAAGGAAAAATAATGCCAATTATTAAATCCGCTAAAAAAGCAGCGCGTCAAGCGACTAAAAGAACTGAGCATAATGTTTCGATCAAGAAAGATATCAGGCTTGCAGTGAAGGCTTTTAAGGCTAAACCTTCTGCTCAGACTTTGGCGAAAGCACAGTCCGAGTATGACAAAGCCGTAAAGAAAGACCTTCTCAAGAAAAATACCGCTGCTCGTCGCAAAGCGCAATTAGCTAAAATTGCTAAAGAGAAAAAAGTTAAGCTAGGCAAATAAAAAAATATAAACAGATTTAATCGCCGTGTTTCGCAGAGGCTCATAAGTCTGTTTATATTTTTTCTAGTGTCAGAAGAAATGATTCGATGAGGAGCCATGGGTCGATACTGGTGGATTTTTCGTCCATGTCTAATTTGGCGAGAGCCTTTAGAACTTTCTTTTCTTTTGTTCCTTGCCTTCTTTGAAAATCTTTGAGGGCCTGAGAGACGAGGAGGCCGGTGAAGCGGATGGGGTCTTCCTCGATTTCGATTTCTTTTAACATTTCGACGGCGCTTTTCCCATCTCTTTTTGCAGTAGTATAGATATTAAAAATAGTTCTGAAGTCGGTTTTTTCTGGAAGGGTGAATTCTTTGATTTCTACTTGGTCTTTGATATTTTTGTAAATAGCGGAGCGTTTGTCGAGCTTGGTTTCTAAAAGAATGACATCATGCAGGGTGTCGAGATAGTTTGGCAAGTCTTCATAAATCTCGCGGTTTTCAGTAAAATCGCGGAGGAGAATGCGACGCTTGGTTTCAAAAATGGTAGTGCCTCTAAAAATCGAAGGCAAGTCTTTTTTGGTCAAATCGGCGCAGTCAATAACTTCGTATTTTGCGCCTAAAATACGTTTAATTTCATTCCCCGCTCGGATGCGATCGTCACCCGTAAATACCCTAATCATAGCTAACCTCCTGACATGTTGGACATAGATGCGTGCCGCGGCCGGCGACTTTGATCTTTTCGATTTTGGTGCCGCAAACTGGGCATTTTTCCCCGGTACGATTAAAAACTTGGGCGAATTTGTCGAGATAGTCGCCACGAGTGCCGTCGGCTTTGACATAGGTTTCAAAGGTGGAGCCGCCAGACTCGATGGATTTTTGCATGATTTTCCCGGCGTTTTTGATAATATCTTCGGCTTCTTTTCTAGTAATGTTGCCGGATTTTTTGGTTGGGTGGATTTTGCTCATAAAGAGAGTTTCGTCGGCGTAAATATTACCGAGGCCGCAGATGATGGATTGATCTAGAATGACGGATTTGATTGGAGATTTTGGATGTTTTTGGAGTTTCTCGTAAAAATCGTCGAGATCGATAGACCAAGGCTCTTTGGCTAATTTTTTGATAAAAGCGTCGTTTTCTACTTCCCCTGTTGGGAGGACTTTGATGAAGCCAAACTTGCGCTGGTCATTAAAATAAAGAGTACCGTTTTCTAATTCCAAAATGACGCGAGTCTGGCTATTTGGAAGTTTGTCGACAAAATTTTCGTTGGGATGGCCGGCGGCGAAACGATTTTTACCTTTTTTTAAATCATAGATAAGTTGACCGGTCATGCGAAGATGAATCATTAGAGACATTTCGTTATCAAAATCAATGACGAGCGCTTTGCCATAACGGCGAAGCCCCACGATGGTGGCGCTAAACGGCTCGCCGGTAAAAGATTTGGCACATAAAACTTCTACTTTAACGATTTTTTGGTGCATGATGAACTTGGATAAGCCGCGCCTAATAGTCTCAACTTCTGGGAGTTCAGGCATTTTTGCCCTCTTTTTGGTGATTTAAGCCGGGGAGGTCGGCCTCAAAATATTGATACCAAAATTCATCGAGAGCGTTTTTTAATAGTTCGTCTAAAGATGCTTTGGTGTAAAAAATGTAAGATTCGCCGATGATGCCGTCATTTAAATGGTTGTCCTTTAGAATATGATCGACTTCGATTAAATCTTCGGGGGTGACGTTGACGTTTTTGATTTGGCTGGCGATAGATACAATCTCGGGGATTTCTTCGGGGCGCAAATCTAGGGCATGACGAAAATTTGTATCATAGAGCCAAAAATCGTGATGTTTGATATCGCGCTTCTGGTCCTCATTGAGGTTTTGCAAAAGCGAAGAATGTTTGGCCTTATGATAAAAATCGTAGTTAAAATAACCGTCCAAAAAGAGATGAAAAAGAAAACCTAGAAAAATCGGATCTTTTTCTCGGATTTTTTTGCTGTAGTCAGCATAAAAATTGAGTGAAGATTTTTCGTCAAAAGCATAGTGAGTATCGTGGTGGGGATAGGTATATTTGGGAGAATTGACATAGCCATTGTTGATGTCTGGAAGGAGGCATCCAACCAAAAACTCCCGCTTCTTTTTGTTTTCGAAGTGGAGTTTTTGGGCGAGTTTTTCGCCTGATTCTAGGTGTATGTTCCAACTCGGCATTAATTATATAATACCATATTTAGTGCGCATAGGCAATATTCTGCTCAAAAGCCTGGGTCTCTAGAGCGGCGAGGCGTTCGGCGTCATCAATGGCAGAATTGACCGAGTGCTTGACGCGAGCCTTTTCTTCGGCTTTTTTGGCATCGTTCCAACGGTCCAAGGTGCCGACGAGGTAGCCAGTAATGCGGCGGAGACGTTCGAATTTGCCTTCGTCGAAATATTCGGCATGAGTGTCGAAATATTCTTTGGCAGCTTTTTCGCCGGCCTTTTCTTCGATCAACTTGACACCGATTTCTACGAGGCAGGAAACGTGCATGGTCTCATACTGGTCAAAATCTTTCAGAGCGTCTTTGATTTCTTTGTCGCTGATTTTGGCGTATTTGTTCAGCGAGTCGGAGAAACGAGAGAGGCTGAAATTTTCAACTTGTTCTGGGCTTTTGTAAACAATTTTTTTCATGGTTTTCCTTTGATTTTGCGTTATATTGTATTACCTACTTCTTATTATAAGCGCTATATATGGTGGTGTCAAGTGACTTTATGACGCTAAATGTGGAAAACTATAGCTCGCCCCAGTTGGTGCCAATCGTGACGTCGACAGCCAACTTGATTTGGAGTTCGGGAGCGACTCTCTCCATTTCTTGTTTTAAGATTTCTGCTACTTTTTTGGTGTCCTTTTCGTCACATTCGACGATGAGGGAGTCGTGGACTTGCATGATCAAATCGGCACCTTTAGGAAGTTTTTTGGATACGTTTGCCATGGCGCGTTTCATCAAATCGGCTTCGGTGCCCTGGATTGGCAAATTCTGGGCAGCACGCTCGGCGGCGCTTCTGATTAAAAAATTGGAAGATCTCACATCTGGAGTAGGGCGCCGACGGCCAAAATAAGTCTCGACGAAGCCGTTATTTCTTGCGTTTTCGAGGGTGTTTTTCATGTAATCCATCACAGGGGCACGGAGCTTTTGGTAGTTATCCATGAAATTTTTGGCGTCAGCATAGTTCATCTTGGTAGCCTCAGCGAGACCATTAATACTCATACCGTAGATAATCCCAAAGTTAATGGCTTTGGCGGCGCGACGCTGGTCTTTGGTAACCTCGTCGATCGGAATATGAAAGGCTTCGGAGGCGGTCTTCAAATGGATATCTACGTCGTTATTGAAATCGCTGGTCAACGCTTGGTCGTTTGCAAGTACAGCGGCAAGGCGAAGCTCAAATTGAGAATAATCGGCGGAAACTAGTTTCCTTCCCTCTGGCGCGATAAAACCAGTACGGATGCGTTTGCCCTCTTCTGTCCTCACAGGAATGTTTTGGAGGTTCGGATCTTTGGAGCTCAGCCTCCCGGTAGCGGTGACGTTTTGGGTGAAAGTGGTATGGATGCGATCATTTTTGTCTGCGAGCTCCGGCATCGGAGTAATATAAGTGTTTAAAAGCTTCGACGCTTCACGGTATTTGATAATTTGTTCGATAGCAGGATGCTCGTTTTTTAATTTATCTAGTTCTTTGGCGCCGGTCGAGTAGCCGCGCGTGGTTTTTTTGATGCCTTTAGTGGAAAGATTTAAATCGGTAAAGAGGATCTCTGAAAGTTGGATTGGGGAGTTGAGATTGAAAACTTTACCTACCAGAGCGTAAATCTTTTGCTCGAGATTTTTGATTTCTTCTTCGTATTCTTTTTTGAGGTTTTTAAAATAAGCACGGTCAAGAAGCATACCCTTTTCTTCCATTTTGTATAAAACCGGGATGAGCGGGAGGTCAAAATCTGTATATATATTATATAGTCTTGGGTACTTTTGGAATTCGGCGTATTGACGCTGATATTCTTGATTCACATCTAAAATCGGCGGGAGCTCTTCGCGAGACAATGGATCTAGTAAGAATTTGGCTTGACCGAGATCCCAAAAGGGAGCGCCGTTTAGGATTTTTGCGGCCGCTTCTTTGTCGGTATGCATTAGATTCTTGATATCTATATTTATAATTAAATTATCTGGGATTTTTATATTGGTTTTTTCTATTTTTATTTCTGATTTTTTGAAATCTATATTATCATCAATTTTCCTAATCAATGAATTAAATTCGAGTTTTTTGAGGCCATGGATAACGTTTTCTTTATTGAACTCGAAGTCGGGAATGGCGGATAATTTGACGGGGGCGTCAAACATGATTTTGGCGAGCTTTTTTGAGAGGTAGGCGCTGTCTTTGCCTGCTTCTAGTTTGGTCTTTAATGAGCCTTTGATTTCGTCAATATGGTCATAAATACCATCGAGAGTCTGGTAATCATTTAATAGTTTGGCGGCGGTTTTTTCGCCAATGCCAGGAACACCAGGAATATTATCGGAAGCGTCACCCTTTAATGATTTGAGATCCAAAAATTGAGATTTTTTGATGCCGTATTTTTCTTCTACTTCTTTGATGTCGATTTGCTCGATATTGGAAAAGCCTTTCAGAATACGCCACATGTGGGTGTTTTCGTCAACGATTTGGAGCATATCGAGATCTGATGAGATGATGTAAGTCTCATAGTCTGCGGCTTCGTCGGCCTGTTTTGACAATGTCCCGATGATATCGTCGGCCTCGTAATCATCTAGCTCGACGAAGGTCCAGCCAAGATCTTTTATCAGCTCCTTTAATAATGGAATTTGGGTGTAGAAGTCGTCGCCGGGTTTGACGCGGCCAGCTTTGTAATCTTGATACAGAGCCTTCCTCCTAGACGTGGAAGTCTTGGAGTCCCAAGCCACGACGACTTTGGTAGGGTTTAATTTTTTAACAATTTCCATGGCGATGGCAGCAAAGCCGTAAACGCCACCAGTGGGAGTGCCATCTTTTAAGCTGAGAGCACCCATGGCGTAGTAGCCACGATAAAAGACAGATTTACCGTCGATTAAAACTAGTCGGTTCATAGATTAAGTATATCATAGATACGGGAGATTGGAAAAATGGGGTTTAGGCTAGGCTAGGATCTGACACAGCGGACGTAGAAGCCGAAGTAGCGGCTACTGTAGTCCGTATCCAGGTAGGAACTACCGTATCCCAAGACCCAGCGATCAGTACCCCCATTCGCGTAACTAGACCACCAGTACCCA
>JAZRPQ010000014.1:0-49063 GCA_045649325.1 Candidatus Nanosyncoccus sp. | reverse complement strand
CATTTTGCTTGGTTTATAGCCCCATTTACCATTATAGGAAGAATCATCAAAGGTCTTTTCGTCTACTACACCAGAAATGGAAGAGAAGCTTCCAGTACTAGTAGTATTAGTAAGTGTACCTGCATCATCTGCTGCTGTGATAGTTAATGTATATCCTGTATAGTTAGTCGTAGTTACACCAAAGGAAGCTTGTTCTGAAGATGAAGAAGAAGCAAAGGTACCATCAGAAGAAATAGTAGTAAGATCTACACTAGCAGTAGCTGCACTAGTAGTGATAGTAGTAGAGGAAGAAGTGCCAGCTGCCTCGGCAGTATTTCTTTTTGACGCGACTGGGAATAGCGTCAAGGCACCAAAAAGAAGTAGCCCAAAAGTTGACGCCATCCCAAACCGACGTATCCATTTTCCATGAATACCAAAATAATTATTTGATATTTTTTGTTTATAGACCTTGGAAAGTCTCGTATAACCCTTATTCATAACACTATATTAACACAACCTTTTTTAAAAATCTAGTGCTTTTTTCATTTTTTTACATTGTTTTTCCCCACTCCCTAAAATCTGCTATAATAAAATAATGAACAAAATCCTGGACGGTCTGAATCCCAAGCAAAAAGAAGCTGTAGAGTATCTCGAAGGTCCCTTGCTCATCCTCGCCGGAGCCGGCTCGGGCAAGACCAAGACTCTCACCCATCGGATTGCTAATCTCATTCAGCACGGTGTCCAGCCTTCCCGGATTCTCGCCGTCACTTTTACCAACAAAGCTGCGAACGAAATGAAGGAACGCCTCGCTAGTTTGCTAAATGCCCCTGGTTTTCGGATGCCCTATATGGGCACTTTCCACGGCGTATGCGTCCGCATCCTCCGCCAAGAAGCAGCCACCGCCAATCTCCCCAAAGATTTCGTCATCTACGATGCCGACGACCAAATCGCTCTCATCAAGCGTATATTAAAAAATCTCGATCTCTCAAGCGATAAAAATTTAAAGCCTAAGACCATCCAAACCATCATCAGTAGCGAAAAAAACCAAGGTAACACTCCCGAATCTTACGAAGCCAAAGCCTACTATCCCAACCAGCTAAACATTGCCCAAGTTTTCAAATCCTACGAAAAGGCCAAAGTCGAAAACGGCGCTCTAGATTTTGATGATTTATTATTAAAAACTCTCGAACTATTCGCTCAAAATCTAAACGTCCGCCAAAAATGGCAAGACAAATTTGAACACATCATGATCGACGAGTACCAAGATACTAATATGGTCCAATACCAGCTCATCAAATTGCTAGTCAATAAGAAACAAAATATCGCCGTAGTCGGTGACGACTGGCAGTCGATTTATTCCTGGCGTGGTGCGGACTTCACCAACATCCTCAATTTCACCAAAGATTTCCCTACCGCCAAAGTCATTAAATTAGAGCAGAACTACCGCTCCACTAAAAGCATTCTCGAAGCTTCCCAAAAAATCATTAATAAGAACAAGACTCGCTCCGACAAAACTCTCTTCACCAATGCCGAAAAAGGCGAACCAGTTTCAGTAGAAGCCTTAGCCGACGACAAAGCCGAAGCCAGATATGTCGCCCTCAAAATCATCAATCTAAGGCGCGACTTCCCAGATTTATCAGACTTTGCCGTACTCTACCGCACCAACGCCCAATCCTACGCTTTTGAAAAAGCCTTCATCGAAATGAACTTGCCCTACAAAATCATCGGCGGGGTTAGATTCTATGACCGAAAAGAAATCAAAGATGTCCTCGCCATTTTGAAATTAGCCGTAAACGGCCGAGATTTAGTATCTCTAGAGCGTGTCATGAAAAACGTCTTATCTGGCGTAGGCGAAGTCACTATCAGCAAAGTCCTTTCTTCTGCTTCAAATTTAACCTCCGATAGACCAGTAGAAGACCCCGCACTTCTAGACTCCGTCAAATCCGCCAAGGCCAGAACCGCCCTAGGTAGACTAGCCGACTTTCTAAAGAGCATCAATCCTAGCGACAACCCAGGTGAAACCGTGAAGTCAGCTGTGAAAAAATTTGACTTTAGAGCACTTACAGATGACGGCACCCCGAGCGCAGAAGAACGCATGCAAAACTTAGACGTACTCGCAAGCACCGCCTCAGAATACGAAAACTTAGAAGATTTTCTAGCTGACTCCGCTCTCATGTCTTCTTCTGACGAAAAGTCCAACAAAAATTCCATCACCCTCATGACCTTACACGCCGCCAAAGGACTAGAATTCCCTGTTGTGTTTATCGTTGGTATGGAAGAAGGCCTCTTCCCATCAGCCCGTGGCGCCGAGACCGAAGCCGAGCTAGAAGAAGAAAGGCGTCTTGCTTACGTCGGCATGACTAGAGCCATGGTCAGACTGTTCCTAACCTACGCAAGACAAAGAAACACTTACGGCAGCTATAGTTTTTCTATGCCATCTAGATTTCTCGCCGAGCTAGGGTTTAGAGATCAGCCTAGCGTCGGCTCCCTCGACTATGAAGACTTTAATGACTCTGACTTCGACCCCTTCCCGGACGACGGTCTACCTATCTGGACCTAATGTTAGATTCCGGTGAGCGGCGTGATATCTGCGCCAAGATGCCGGAGTCTCACCGCAAAATCTTGATACCCTCGGTTAATCGGATACACGTTTCGAAGAATCGAAGTCCCTGGCGCTGCCAGCATCCCGATTAGCACCACCACCGCCGGTCTCAGCGCCTGCGGCGCCACCAGTTCAGCCGGTCGCCAGTTTGTCGGCCCCACTACGTACAACCGATGTGCATCTAGCAGTTCTACCTTTGCATTGAGATTTGACAGTTCCGTCGTATAGATCGCCCGATTTTCAAACACCCAGTCATGAATCATCGTCCGCCCTTCCGCCGTCGCCGCAATCACCGAGAAGAACGGCAGATTATCAATATTGAGCCCCGGGAAAGGCATCGGATGGATTTTGTCTACCGGCGCCACCAGATCAGACTTCAAAATCTTGAGGTCTACCAATCTAGTCCGCCCATTAGCCGATAAATATTCCTTAGTCTTTTTGAATTTTGCATTCATTGATTTCAAAACCTCGAGCTCAATTTCTAGAAACTCAATTGGCGCTCTTTTGATCGAAATCTCCGAATGCGTCGCATACGCCGCCGCAATAAAGCTCATTGCCTCAATCGGGTCTTCCGACAAATTATATTCTACATCCTCATCTATCTCACTTCTACCTCTCACCGTCAAAGTCGTCGTGCCGATTCCGTTGATTTTAACTCCCAATTTTTCCAAGAAAAAGCACATATCCTGCACCATATAATTCGGTGAAGCCCCCACAATCGTCGTCCTACCCGGAGAAAGCGCCGCCGCCATCAGCACGTTTTCTGTTACTGTGTCTCCACGTTCTATCAGCACGATATACCTATCTTCGTATTTTTTCAAAGTGTGTTGGTTTACCGACACCTCATAAAAACCACTATTCGTCTCTGCGTCCACTTTTAACCCAAAAGATTCTAGAGCTTTGAGGTGTGGCTCCACCGTCCTCACCCCCAGCGAGCATCCTCCCGCATACGGCAAACGAAACTTCTTGTACCGATGAAGGAGTGGCCCTAGCATCATAATGACAGAGCGTGTTTTTCTCGCTGCTTCTATGTCCATTTGATCCAACTTCAATTCGCGTGGTGATATAATCTCTAGGTCTCTATGACGGTTTTGCCAATGACATTTTACTCCGATCGACTCGAGAACCTCAATAATCCTAAACACCTCTTCTATCCTCGCCACCCGATGCAAAACCGTCTTTCCTGAGTTTAGAAGCGCCGCCATTAATATCCCTACAGCCGCATTTTTAGACGTATTAATCGTGATTTCGCCCTTTAGTTCTTTCCCTCCTCTTATCCGAAAACTCTGTGATACTGAATCATTTATAGAGAGAATTTGGTTACCTAGCGCCTCCGAAAGCTTCTTCACCATTTCAAGCGAAATATTCTGACCACCTTTTTCAATCCGATGAATCGCCGACTGACTCGTACCTGTCGCTTCAGCAAGCTCCTCCTGCGTCCAACCCTTTTCAAGACGCATTTGCTCGATAGTTTCACCAATTACCTCTTGGTATGTCTTCGTTTTTTTCATACCCTCATTATATCACCAGACGAATATTTTGTAAATATGTTATAATTAAATTATGAAGACTATCAAAGATTTTAATCCCAAAGACCAAACCATCCTAGTCCGCGTAGATTACAACGTCCCCATAGAAAATCACCAAGTGACCGACGATTTACGCATTCGCGCTTCCCTCCCCACTATAGACTATTTATTAAAAAACGGCGCCAAAAAAATTTTCCTAGTTTCTCATCTCGGCCGTCCTGAGGGAAAGGAAAACCCAGATTTTTCTCTAGAAAAAGTCGCCGAAACTTTGCAAGATTTATTAAAGGTTAAAGTAGCTTTTCTTCCTCTACCAAAACCCGGCGAAAAGCCAAACGTCCCAGATGACACCAAAGTCGTTTTACTCGAAAACCTCCGTTTTGACCCTGGCGAAGAAAAAAACGATCCAGATTTTGCCAAAAATCTTGTTTCTGCTACCGATGCCGATATTTTCGTCCAAGACGGTTTCGCCGTCATTCATCGCGCCCACGCCTCTACCGATGCAATTGCTAAGTTTTTGCCTTCCTACGCCGGTTTTTTGGTCGAAAAAGAAATCGAAAATCTTTCAAAAGTCCTAGAAAACCCTGAACATCCCGTTCTCCTCATCATCGGCGGCGCCAAAGTAGACGACAAAAAGCCTCTAATTGACAAATTCTTAAAACTAGCTGACCACATTCTAGTCGGAGGCAAAATCGCCGCCGACGGCTACAAGTCTATCGACAAAAAAATCATCGTCGCCTCCGATTTTGACGAGAATTCCGCCGGCGACAAACTAGACATCGGCCCAATTTCCACTTCCGAATTTGCCGAATATATCGCTAAGGCCAAGACTATCATCTGGAACGGCTGCCTCGGCAAAGTCGAAGATCCCGCCTTTGCTACCGCCTCGAGCATCATTGCCGATTTGATCGGCAAAAAATCAGACGCCACCACTGTCATCTGCGGCGGCGATACCACCAGCTTCGTCGAAAATTACCAAAGAGACCATCGAGACTTACACTATTCCCTCATTTCCACCGGCGGCGGCGCCTCCCTCGAATTCTTGTTAGGAAAAGATTTACCTGGATTAAAGACAATTAAATAGTAGATTTTTGAGCCTCTGACTTGTCACGCCGAAAAAATCTACTATTTAATTGTCTAAATCCTACGGATCTTTATTGTATCAGTTCCAAATTTATTTTTATCACCTGATACTATTACAGCCAGCAAATCTTTTTTACCTTCTTTTGTTTGTAGATATCCGCTTTCTTTTAATTCTTCTGCCAATTTATGTCCAAAATCTTCATCATATTTTCTTACAAATCCCGAGTTCGCATAGAAAAGTGCCAGTTGATTTGCCACTCTTTTGGTCGGCGTTACTGAGATGATTGGTACGTTTGGCCTCATTGCCGCCATCGTAACAGCCGTTGTCCCCGAAGCTGTTTGGCACACAATTACATCCGCTTCGATTTTTTCCGCCAGTCTTGCCACTGCAGAAGAAATCGCATCGTACACCGCCTTCTCGCCTTCCGGTTGAATCGCCATCGAAGCCACTTTTGAATGATTTTGAGCATAGAGAATTACTTTTTTCATCTCTTTTACCGCTTCTACTGGATATTTTCCGTTCGCCGTTTCATCCGAAAGCATCACCGCATCAGCACCTTGTATCACTGCCGTCGCAACATCAGAAACTTCTGCTCTAGTTGGCTCTGGATTATCTACCATCGACCCCATCATCTGAGTCGCCACAATACAGATTTTTGCATGCGCTCGGCAAAGTGCGATTAGTCTCCTCTGCACTATCGGCACCACCTCAGCCCCCGCTTCTACCGCCATATCGCCTCTCGCCACCATAATACCATCAGCAGCTTTTACAATTGCTTCCAAATTTTCATCCGTCGAAATCGCTTTTTTCGTTTCAATCTTAGCAATCACTTTTGCCGTCGAGCCAAGCGATAGCAGTATCTGCTTGAGCTTCATGATATCATCTGCCGACTGCACAAAAGACAGCGCTACAAAGTCTAAGTCTTGCCCTGCACCATATTCAATATCTTCCATATCTTTAGGTGTAATGATATCACCACCAAAATCCGTCTCTGGCAGGTTAAGTCCTTTCTTACTCATCACAAAACCGTCATTTAGAACTTTTACCTTAATCGCCGTATCCGACACTTTTTCGATCATCTCAGTTTTAATTTTGCCGTCAAACATATAAATCGGCTCATGCACCTTTGCCTTAAGCGCCAAATTATACTGCACTGGAAGCGTCAACGAACCATCGTGCTCATAATCTTCCCGTGCCTCCAAAACCACTTCATCACCCGTATGCAAATCTAGATGATTGTCTTTTATCATCCCTAAACGAATCTTTGGCCCTTGGAGATCCTGGAGAATCGCCACAGAGCGCCCCTTTTTCTCGGCCGCTTTCCGGATCCATTTTATCTGTTCATCACGCTCTTCATTAGTCCCATGTGAACAATTCAGACGACACCCATTCGCCCCCGCCATGATAATTTCTTCAATTTTTTCTGCGCCAAAGACCGACGGACCGATAGTTGCTAAAATTTTCGTTCTCTTAAAAAGTTTACTCATATATTATTATCATACCATATTTATAATTTTTATGGTAATATATAATATATGAAGGGCAAACATCAACTATCTCGCGGTATTGACGCCAAAAAGGTTCGCGCCAAAAAACCTAATCTCTGTTTCTCCACCAAGAACACCAGCGCTCGCACCGCCAAGCGCACTATTTTAACAGTTATCGCTCTAGCTATGCTAGCCGTCCTTGGCTACACTATTTTTACCATTATCGCCACTCCCGAATTCTTAGTCAAAAGAGAAATCAACCACCTCACTAGCGACTATTACGAAAATTATTTCTATCCCAAAATCTTAAAAAATAATTCTATCGAAGGCAGTGACGCTACCAACCCATCTTTTACCGAGTCACATTTGTCTAGCGTCATGGAGCAATATCTCGAAACCGGTTTTTCTAGAATCACTTTGAATCAACTTTTCCTCTACGACAATCGCAAAAATTACTCTCTAGCCGCCCCTATCGCCAAATATTGCGACCTAGACAAATCTTTCATCAAAATCTTCCCCGAATCTCCCTATACTGCCAAAAACTACCGTGTCGAGTACAACTACTCTTGCAATTTCCAGTAATTCTTGTTATAATAATATCAGTAGTACTTTCATGGTCTCTTAGTATAACGGTTAGTACAACGGGTTTTCATCCCGTCAATGCGAGTTCGACTCTCGCAGAGATCACCAAGTACTATTTTTGTATCAACTCCAAGAATTCCGCTTCCGACATTCTTGGAATCTTTAGCTTATCCGCCTTATCTGTCTTCGACTTTCCTGGTTTTTCGCCCACGATTAGAGCCGTGGTATTTTTTGTCACCGACGACGTCACCGTCGCCCCCAATTCCCTCAACCGATCTTCCGCTTCTTCTCGCCCCATCGAATTCAGAGTCCCTGTCACAATATACGACTTTCCTTCAAGCGGCAAATTAGAGTTCAGCTCTTCCTCCGGCGAAACCCCAAGCTCAAGAAGTCGGTTTAAAAGTTTCACATTATCTTCGTCCGAAATCCACGCCATAATCGACTCCGCCACCACTTCACCCACATCCGGAATTTCTAGCAAATCTTTTTCTTCGGCATTCATCAAATTACCAAGCGAGCCAAACTTTCGCGCGAGAGCCGTCGCCGTCGCCGCCCCCACATGACGAATCCCCAGCGCTGTAATAAATTTATTTAGCTTCGGATGCTTCGACTTCTCAATCGCTTCCACCAAATTTCGCGCCGAAACTTCAGCAAATCTCTCCAAACTTGCTACTTTTGGCACCGTCAAAAGATAAAGATCTGCAATTGATTTTAAAAGTCCAGAATCCACTAGAGCCGCCACATTTTTTTCGCCCAAACCTTCGATATTTAGCGCCGGCTTGCTCGCATAATATTCTATCGCCCGTTTCAAAATCAAATCCGACGATTCGCCCTTTACTCTATACACCGCCTCCCCATCTGGCCTTTCAAATTCAAGTTCTGGATACTGTTTTTTAAGTGCTTCTTCAAAATTAAATGACCTTGTCCCTTCCGGTCTCAATTCCACCAGCACTTCCTTTACTTGCGGAATAATATCGCCAGCTTTGTAAATAATCACCGTATCACCAACCCTAGCGTCGAGCCTTTCAATTTCATCCGCATTATGAAGCGAGGCATGCTTCACCGTCGTCCCTGCAAGCGAAACCGGCTCAAATAACGCCACTGGCGTCGCCGCACCAGTCCGCCCAATCGAAATCACAATATCTTTTATTACACTCGTCGCTTCTTCCGCCGGAAATTTATACGCCACCGCACCTCGCGGAGTCTTACCCACAATCCCAAGTTGATCATAAATCGCCCGGTCATTGATTTTTATTACCATCCCATCCGTATTAAACTTCAAGCCTTTGCGATAATTATCCAGTTCCTTAATGTATTTAAATATACCGTCAAAATCATCGCCTTTCCACACTTTGTCTTCGTTCGAAGTTTGAAATCCTAGCTCGCGCAGTTTTTCGTATGCTTCTTTGTGCGTCGGCAAATTTGGTTTTACTAAATCATACGCGATAAATTTGAGAGGCCTACTCGCCGCAATTTTTGGATCGAGCTGCCGCACAGATCCCGCCGCTAAATTCCGCGGATTAGCAAATAAAGGCTCCCCATTTTTGTGCTGAATTTCTTGCAATCTTTCAAAATCCGCTTTAAAAATAATAATTTCCCCACGCACTTCCACGTCTTCCAAAAGATCGATTTTGAGCGGGATATTTTCAATCGTTCTCACATTCTGTGTTACATCTTCTCCTACAAGTCCATCTCCACGCGTCACCGCCTGCACCAAAATTCCGTTTTTATATTTTAGCGCACACGCCAGCCCATCCATTTTGATATCTGTAAAAAATTCCAAAATCTTCCCGCCAGGGACCAGCTTTTCATTTCTATGAATCCAATCCATCACTTCCGCCGTCGAAAACACATCAGCAAGACTAATCATCCTTTTTTCGTGTGTTACTTTTTCAAATTTGTCGAGCGCCCGCCCCGCTACTCTCTGCGTCGGCGAATTCGGCGTAATAAGCTCTGGATATTTTGTCTCAAGTTCCGACAGTTCATGTTTCAAAGAATCCGCCGCCGCTTCACTCATAATCGACTCATCCAAGACATGATAATGATACCGATAATCATTAATCAACTCTCTCAGTTTAAGAATTCTTTTCTCCGCCTCTTCTTTATTCATATATATATTATACCAATTTTATTAAAGAAAAATAATAAATTCAAGAGACTCTTGCTGAGAGCGGCGTTATTAGAGAAAAATAAGTAATTTTATAAGCCTCTTGCTTGTAACGGCGTTAAAATTACTTATTTTTCTCTTTAGAGTCATATTTCAGCATATATCTATAATATAGGTATAAATATGAAGCTATATATACTACAGAAAAACACCCCACAATAGTTAAGACTATTGATGTCACTGGACTCTCCGGCATCCACACCGCCATCGGCCAAATCAAAAGCGCCCACATCACAAAAAGTACAATAAAAAGTGCAAATAGTCTCAACACGAACCGAATTCTTCTTCCTATCATCAACTCATTGGCAGCTTTAATCGCCTCCAATGGATAAAGCCCCGGCGCGCTCACAGCCACTAGCGCCATCAAAGTCGAAGACCACAAATACGACGTGAGCAGTATCATTAGTCCTCCAAATATCAAAAATAGCAGCGCATAAAACGGTTCATCTAGAAAGTGCGTTTCAATCGCCGCGGAATACACAATAGCAAGTAGCATCAACGGCACCGCCTGAATAGCTGCCACCAAAAGTACCACAAAAGACGACAAAAGTGGCGTCATCGCATTATAAAACGTATCGCGAAGCCCCACTTCTTTATCCGCCATTTTATGTCTCAGCACAAAAATCGTCGCAAGCCACAAAACCAAAATCACTATTGTTACCACAACCGACACCGCCACATCTTTGAAGCTGCTAAAATTCAAAAACCCTAATACCAAAATTGTTACCGTCGCGACAATAAAAATCATTGGCAAAAAAATCTTCCAATTTTTTAGTATCATCTTGAATGATTGAAAAATATGTTGCCCCATTCCCGGCACTTCCAAGTCCCTCAAATAGTCCTCCCGATAAGACCGTTTGAAAGTCTTATGTTTAGAATGACCATTTGCCATGCTCAAGTCTCTCAATCCTTTTTTCTAGTGGCGGATGTGTACTGAACAAATTATCAAAGAAACCTTTACGCAAAGGATCATTAATATACATCGAAGCCGCCGCCGAATTTTGATTCTTCATTGGTTGACTATGTGACTGCAGCTTTTTGAGCGCGTCAATCATTCCTTCCGGATAACGCGTAATATTCACTGCCGACGCATCCGCAAGATATTCCCGTTCCCTAGACACCGCCATTTGTGTAATCGCCGCAAGAATCGGCGCAAAAATCGCCGCCACTACAATCAATATATATGCCACCGGACTACCCTCATTATCACGACGCCGATTTCCATAGAACATCATCCTCATCGCGATATCGGAAATTAGCCCAATCACGCACACTAACCCAAACACGATCATCGAAACTCTAATGTCGTAATTTTTCACATGTGACATTTCGTGCGCCATCACCGCCGTAAGTTCCTTATCATTCATGATATCAAGCAGTCCAGTCGTCGCCGCCACCACCGCATGTTGCGGGTCTCGCCCAGTCGCAAAAGCATTTGGCGCTTTATCGTCAATAATGTAGACTTTTGGCATCGGAAGCCCCGTCGTGATCGACAAATTTTCTACTACATTATATAGTCTTGGATTATCTTTCTTCTGAATTTCAGTCGCCCCCGCCATCGCTACCGCCACCGACCCCGCCGCAAAGTATTGAATTACCGCATAGATCGTCGACGCGATAGATACCCATAGAAGCACCCACCAGTCATTCAAAAAATATGCTACCGCCGCCCCGATCGCCACAATTATTATCACAAAAACCATCATGATAATAATTGTGCGTCGTTTGTTTTGTGCAATTTGCTTATACATAAAATTATTTTTAGAATTTTACTTCTGGAGCTTTGTCAATTTTTGCCTTTTCGGCTTCGTTCACTTCAAAGTAATCACGTTTCTTAAAATGCCCAAACATATTATTGATAATGTTGGTTGGAAAAGTCTTAATCTTAGCATTAAGCTCTTTACAACCAGAGTTATAAAATCTGCGTGCCGCTTGGATTTTATCCTCTACATCCTGAAGTTGTTCTTGAAGTTTTACAAAGTTTTCGTTAGCTTTAAGCTCTGGGTAAGCCTCCGCAATCGCAAAGATTCGTCCGAGCGCCGCCTGCATTTCGCCTTCCGCTTCTGCTGCCGCCTTTACCGTCTTTGCCCCCATCGACGCGCTTCGAGCCGCTGTCACCATTTCAAAAGTTTCTTTTTCGTGCTTGGCATACCCCTTCACAGTTTCTACTACGTTTGGAATCAAATCAGCACGATATTTTAATTGTACGGTAATATCACTCCAAGCCTCTTCTACTCGTTCATTAGTACGCACCAAACTATTGTAAACAGAAGCGATGATAATACCAAGCAGTATAATCACCCCTACAATCACTAACGCTATTATTAATCCTGTGTTCATTTCCACTCCTTATATTATTTATTTAATTATATCACACTTTGCACAAAAAATGGTGCTCCGTAAGGGTAAATGTTTACACGAAAATTCGGCCACCTCTTGTCGACAAGAGTTAGAATATAGTAGAGAGTATAGACAAATTGTTATACAAGAAGTGGACAGATGGCAGACAATTCTCTCTGTTAATTATGCTAATTATAACTACAAAAACAATATACTTTAACAACCATTTCTACTAAAGAGAGAGACTCTATTCATCCCCCACCCACGTCACTATTACCACCGATTAGGCTACGGTAGTAGAGCCCCCTGTCTATACTATACAATTAAGTACTAACTTGTTAGTGCGTATTCTCGCGATTCAGTTATATTTGAAACTTTTTAGTTTTGGGAGTTAGTGGGGGGCGAAAAAATGATAAGTCAAGATTAGTCAACATTTTTGTCAAAACATTATAGCGTCAAGATAGTAAATTAATTGGTCCTAATTCCAGTAAAACACACGCCCAGTCTACCTAAAATTCTGTGCCGACAAGACTAAACTTATAAATATCCATATCACAATGCACACAATATAGACATAAAAGAATTTGCGCATTTCTTGCTTTGCATATTCTGCATATTTTTTATTTTTCACCTTTGCAATTTCATTATTAATTGAGACGTGAGCTATTACGGTTGGCAAGATGCCCATCCCTAACACGCCATTAAGAAGACCCCACGCCACCCCATTAAATTCATCTTTATTTCGTACTTTCTTTTTTACGCAAACTGCAAACAAAATTGCAATACTAATCATAACCAGCAAACCCACTAAAGCTCCGAATATCATCCCTATTACTTCAGGCTCCGGACCATATGTAGCATCTGTAAATTCCGGGCAATTACTACATCTAGCTGCTTCAGCTCCTTCTCGTAATGTCATTGCAAATATTGGTTTCATATTTCCTCCTTATGATACAATTTGCTATTTATAAAAACTCGACACTCACCATCTCTAATTGAAACTTCTTGTTGATTAAATAGCGGTGAAAATCTACTGTGCACAAAATACATTTTTTGTCCAGTAGCATTATAATATAGAATTGCTTGCATTGGGCTAAAATTAGTCCATTTTAGAACATCATTTTGATTAAACCATATCACTGGTTGCCTGTCATTTAGGCTGAATACATCTTCCACTAGATCTCTATCTTCTTCTGATATTTTGTCTATAGCATCACATATCATTATTAAATTGTATTCATCTAAATTAGATCGATTAAATTTAGTATAATAAAATGGAATCGAAAATGTTTTTGTAAATTCTGCTGAATTCATAGTGTAGCCAACGCATTGCGATATTACTATACAATCTACCTTTTCTAGCACTAACTTGAGTTTTTTTAGTGCTTGTGGCCTTATCTCCATTTCTGAATATTTGACATAGTTTCTTCTATCTGCTACGTCGACGATATCTATATATGCTTTTGTCACCATGATTACTCCTTTAATTATTTAATCTAACCTATCTTTTTGTGCATGTAATGCTGAGACTACGTTCAGTGCAAGATACGCCATTTTTCTTCATTGATTCAATGCAGGAACTACTGGCAATTCCGGAACTTGCACATATATTTGTAGTTTCGTCTAACGAAGCCTGTTTTGTAACAAAATGAATGATAATCAATACAACAATAATTATAATAACCAATATTGTGCCAAAAGGAGTTTTAGTATGAATTACTGCCATGTTTTATCCTTTCTTCATAAAATAAAATGACACCGCTTGGACGGTGTTCAAGTCGTTTTTGCGTAACGGACACAATGTATCCTTTACGCCACACGGTGCCATCTCATACATCGTGTAGTATTAAGCATTACTGCTCCGCTACGCTTTATAAAATTGACTTGAACATCTTAATTATATCATGGATAAGGTTATTTGTAAATAGATGATAAGTATGTTATAATATGTAAATTATGGCTTCATTGAATTTTAATGAATATAGAGAGGAAAGCCGAGAAGTTCTGTCGAAAGTTCTTGAAGAAATTCGGGAACAGTTTTTGGATAATAACAAATCCAAACAATTCTGGTTTAGTCTCTCCCAAGTCTCAGACGAATCGTTGAGGGGACCAATTATCCGTAAATGGTTTGGTGTCCTCTCCCGTAAAGGTATACTACATTATTACGAACCTAATTATTCCGAGGTGGAAAAAGCTATCGTATTTAGCCAGAATCACCTAGAAGAAAACTACAATTGGGACCCAATAATTGTTAGTTCTTATATCCTTGAACTCTCGCCCCACGCCATCCCCTGCATCGCCCTAGACGTTTATGACACGGACTTCGACAAACAAATCAAGTTAATTCAAATGAATACTATCTGGGATAGATTTCAGAGAGACCGCTTAGGAAACTATTTCTACGACGGTAATGAACTTACTGAGATTAATAAGTCGCCTACATATAAAGATGTTTTGGGTGAGTTTCTAAAAACCGACGTCCACACCCTCTCGGTTGATGAAGTGATGAGACTAGTAGCATCGGATGATGACAATGATTATGACAGTAATACCCGACGTAACAGGGTGATTTCTGCTCTTAATAAGGGGTTACGGAGCGTCAGTCATAATGTAGAAATAAGAACTCATAAGAGCGGGCATAGCGCAGATTACTACACGCTAGTTGTTGCGAGATAAAAGTCCATTTAGAATCTTTTTAGAATCTTTTTCTGTGTTATTTTTGTTTTTTTGATTACAATCTAGAATGGGATTCATTATGAATTCTAGCGAAGACGATATAGTTCTGAAGAAATATACAAAAGCAGAACTGGACTGTGCGACCGATTTTGTCAGTAGATTAATATACCCACTATGGATAAAATCTCGGAAAAATGAGATAATGGAATTGGACAAGACAAATCATGATAACGAAGAACCTACTGACATTAATTAATTTTGTTGGTAATATGGGTGGCTTCCGTAGAGGTTCTTCGGAACGTCTTGTCCAGGGAGCCCCCCATATTGCCCAGGAGATTAATTATGGATTCCAAAAAGGAAAAAGCAATTGCCCTCTGCAGGGTATCTTCTGATGAACAGCTAAAGAACCATAGTTTGGCTCGTCAGAATAAATCCGTGATGAAGATGGCAGAAAAACTAGGTGTAACAATACCGGAAAACTATACATGGAGCGGAAGCGTTTCTAGCAAATGTGGTAAAAATATGAAACGTAAAGATTTGATGGAAATCTATGATGCCTGCAAGCACGACAAAAACATCAAGTATGTCATTGTTGATGAGCCAGACCGTTTCATGCGGTCAATTAAGGAAGCCTTTGCCTGGGAAGCGAAATTTGAAGAAATTGGCGTAAAGGTTATGTATACGGACGAACAATTGAACGGTGATGATATGCTTACTAAGATGCAACGATTCATGAAATATTTTCAGGCTGAAAGTAGTAACTTGGAGCGTATAAACAAATCCATTGAAGGGCACAAAAACGCAATTAAAGAAGGGCGTTATACATTTGTCCCTCCGCTCGGTTATAGGCGAGGTCGAATTTGTGGTATACCTGAAATAGACCCAGTCATAGGACCGCTGTTAAAAACCCAATTACTTAGAATAGCAGATGGTTTAGTGTCTCCTACTGTTGCCTTGCAAGACTATAATCGTTCTATTAAGCTTGCTGGTATTAAGAAAGTACCACTTAAGATGGACAAATGGAGAGGAGCCTGCATGAACCCTTTTTATTGTGGCATAATTGAAGTTCACAAGGCAGTAAACGCCAGCAACCCCAATGGTTTACATGAAAAGCTTATCACGAAAAAGCAACATGAAAAGATAGTAGAAGCCTTTAACGGTAAACCAAAAAACCAGAAAGGACCAAATGCCGCCGGCAACCCGCTCTACCCATTCAATCAGATGATTACTCACGTTGGTTGTCCTTGCACTAAATCAAAATACAATACATTCGTTGGGGTTACTGTTAAGAATAGTCGTGGTAAGGAGTACGAGAAATATCGTTGCCGTGGCTGCTATATGTACATCTCAAGGGAAGAAATGCGGGATAGGATACGGGATATAGTCTCCTCTATGGAACTTACGAAAAGCGGTGACAAGGCTCTGAAAGAGGCGTTAAACGTTGTTTTCGAGGCGGAAGAAGGGGATATTGCCGCTAGAGAGGCTCAGCTTAAATCGCAACGAGCCAATGCCGAGAAAGAAGCTGATGGTCTTATGGACGCATTTGCCAACGCTAAAGAAGTCTCAATGCGGGAGCACTTAGAGAAAAAACACGCAGAGATAATCAGCAGGATAAATGCCTACGATAAAGAAATAAACGAACTCGGTGAGTTTGAGGCTCTGGAGAAGCTGAGCTTCTGTAAGTTTGCCCTGGATTTCGTGGGCGACCTTGTTCACAATGTCCTCGCTCTTCATCCTGAAGAAATGCAAGTGTGTAAACAATTACTGTTTCCGGACGGATTTTTCGTGGACGAGAATAAAAATGTTTACACACAGAATATTAGCCCGATTTACAGATTAAGAACCACGAAAAAAGGCTCAGATGAGCCTTCAAGTTCACTTGTGGTGCGAATGAAGAGACTCTAACTCTCGACCTCTTCCTTGGCAAGGAAGCGCTCTAAACAACTGAGCTACATTCGCACGTCGTACTATATATTATATCATAGTTTTTAATATTTTTGAATATATTTGGAGGTGCCTACCGGAATTGAACCGGTGTACGCGGTTTTGCAGACCGCTGCGTAACCACTCCGCCAAAGCACCATACCAATTTTATTTTATCATATTATACAAAAAAATAAAATATATGATATAATATAACCATAAGCGAAAACAACAAACATGGACATAAACATATTACTTCAAATTCTTCTACTCGTCGGCGGCTTTGTTATTTTAATTAAAGGCGCAGACTGGCTCGTAGACGGGGCATCTTCCGTCGCATCCAATTTCAAAGTAAGTAAACAGCTCGTCGGCCTCACTGTCATCGCTTTTGGCACCGGCGCACCCGAGCTCGCCGTCTCCATTACCTCTATGATAGAAGGCAACACCGACATGCTTCTCGGCAACGTTATGGGTAGCAATATCATCAATATTTTGCTCCTAATCGGCGTCGCCGCCCTTATCAGCCCCATCAAAATCAATCGAAATACCATTTCAAAAGAACTTCCACTTCTTCTTCTCACCACCGTCGGTCTAGTCTTCCTCTTCCTCGACACCACCATTTCCGGCGCCAACGAAAACTGGATCACCAGAAGCGACGGCCTTATTTGTGTACTATTCTTTGCCATTTTCCTCTACTATATTATCCAAATGACCAGAAAGAACAAAAAAGAAAAGAGAAAAGTCGAAAAGCCCAAATGGAAACTCGGCAAATCATTTCTTTTCGTTCTATTAGGCCTGATCGGTGTAGTCGGCGGCAGCCAACTCGTCGTAAACTCCGCTTCTACTATTGCAAGCACCATCGGTATCTCCGACCGCATCATCGCTTTAACCGTAGTCGCCTTTGGTACTTCCTTACCAGAATTAGTTACTTCCATTACCGCGGCCAAACGCGGTGAAAACGAACTCCTCGTCGGCAACATTATTGGTAGCAATATCTTTAATATTTGTATCGTCCTTGGTCTTCCTGTCGCCATCTTTGGCGGCATCAAACCAGAAAGCTTCGAAATGCTCGACGTCGTCATGATGGTTGCCTCCGCTGCTCTTCTCTGGCTCGTCGCAAGGCGCGGCAGTCCTATTTCCAAAAAAGAAGGCGCCTTTATGCTCATTGTCTTCGCCGTTTACTACGGCTATATCATCGCGAACGCCATCGAAACCATAGCCTAGATAATTTGACTTTTCATGATGCTTGAGGTATAATTAAATTAATGGTAGCAGCACCTAGTACGCTACTACCTGGTTGTTAAATATTGGTGATTACTGCCATCTTATGATGACAGTAATCTTTTTTGACCAGAGCCTGATCACAAATAGAAAGCTTCTATTCATAATTTTCTCCTTCCTACCTTAACTAGTAAAATAGAGGATTTCGACCCAAGATTAACTAGGACTCTTCATGAATCCCCTCGCAGTTAGCTAGGCTGCTGGCCCACGCCGAATTCATGCAAATCAAAACCTAATACTTCCAACCGCTGCTAACAATATCACGGTGGGGGTGAAATTTCAACCCCCACCTCTAGCTTATGCTTATTTCTCTGGCCTTTTAATTAGCACTTTTCCCCGCTTCGCTAGTACATCAGCCTTTTTGATGAGAGCTGCCACTTTCTCTTGCTCAGTTTTCTGCCGCGCCTCATCAAAACTCTCTTGCTGACGTTTGAGATCACCATAAAACCCCGTCCCCCTCGCCGCATTCCAAAAAATCTTTTCGCCTGGTACATTTTTATAATGCCACGGCTTATTAAACAAATTGAAATGCACTAGCATGGTTGAATCATCAAATTCTGCCGTTGGTTCCGCATTCCATTCTGGACCAAAATGTCCAATCTTGCCTTGAAGGATTACATTCAAATAATCTTGATCTGGCGCCACCAAATCCGCATCGTATTTTTTAATCATTTCTACCATGGTAGAAAGATATTTCATCTTCCGCATTTTTTTGAGATCCATCAACATCACCCCATCATTCACGTACTCAGAATGAGGCACACCTACCGCCTTATCTACATAATCTCGAAACTCTGGGATCACCGTTACCTTTGGATCAACCATTGCCATTACCACATTATCATCCATCTCCATATCAAAAAGTTTTCCAATGTCTCCACGAAGAATAGTATCACTATCTATATAAACTGCCTTTTCATACAAAGGAAAAAGTAGTGGTATAAAAAACCGATAATAATAAACTGCTGCCGAGAAAAAATCTCCCATACCTTTACGCTTCGAACAATACGTTACTACCGCACGAAGATACAAACTCCGCGTAATTTTCTTAAACTGGATTGCACAGTTATCCGTCACCAAACCTCGAAGCCTCAACCGATTCGCCAAATTCAAACCATCGTGCAAAATAATAATCCGATAATATCGTTTTTTATCCGAATGTTGAATCAAAGAATGAATCGCCGCCGCCGCATACGGCGCATAACTACTATTAATCGTCAAAAAAACCGGCACAACTTTGGTATATTTATCGAGTGGCAGACCAGTACTAAAAATACTCATACTTACTTCATTTTATCAGATTTTCTAACATATTTAAAGTACTCGTAGGTGTTTTTCTTGGCGTACTTTTTCATACTCTCATAGACTTTCTTGGCTAGCATCTCTTGATTTTCCTCGTCAGAAAGTTTAGCATCCGGGAAAAACGGCCCGTCCACATAAATATCCATTCGTGGCAAATCCCCATATTTCTTCCGCGCTTTTTCTGAACGCTTATGATAAGTCGTCGTCATTGAGAAAACCGGCAAATTATTCCGCACTGCATACTTAAAAGATTTTCCGCCCGCCGGAAACTTCCGAATCTTCGTCGCATATGGCCACACATGTGCTTCCGGATAAATCACTATCACCTTTTTTTGTTTTTTGAGTCTAGTATCCACCGCCTCGTTCATCGCCAGTTTTTCTTCACGCGTCACACCAAGCGGAATCCCGCCAATCATAGGAAGAAACGGCCCAATCCCAGGGATTTTCAAATTCACCGGACTAATAATTGTATAAATCTTTCTGTCCGCCGCCAGCGCCGGCCCAAACACATCGTGAAACGGATTGGTATGATTACAATACATTACATAACCAGAACCCTTCGCTTTTTTTAATTTTTCTCTACCATAAAATTTCGCCCCCCAATAATGTCTTTCGTACCATTGCCCAAACACCCAAAATACAAAAAAGCAGCACCGAGCATAAGCTCTCACCAACGGATTCTTAGGAATATATTCATATCCTTCCGGCAAACTTACTTTTTCTTTACGCTCCTGCCCTTCAGTTTTGATCGGATCATCTTCCTCGGATTCATAATAAAACACTCTCTCATTTTCCGGAATGTCTTTTTGGAATAATTCTGCTTTTGCCATTACAAATTCCCTTTCAATTTATCATACTCATTTAAAATATCATCATACCTATGAATTTTCAAGACATCATGCACTTTGTCGACTTCAAATGGTTTTACTTTTTGCACATGGAAAAATGGCAAAAACTTAAAATTATTCGAAAAATGGTGCAGTACCGTATTTTTGTCTGGCCTTTCCCTTTGATCATTATATTTTAAATCCATCAATTTCCTACTAGTAATTGACTTATTCAACGCCGCTTGGTCCGCCAGCATCATCCACCGCTCCCCACAAATCTTCACCGCCTTTTCAAACATCCCCGTTTTAATACATTCTTTCATATTGAATAGCATCACACCCGAATTCATATAGTCTTGTTTTAAAATCCCATTATAATGATAAAATCTCCGCCCATAAATATCCAACACTCCCGCCGCTTCAACCCCATCCATATCCATATGATAAAATTCCGAGATATCCCGGCAGCACACCACGTCATAATCAAGATATAAAACCCGGTCCAACCCAGCAAGTTCTAAAATTTTATCCGCGTAGAGCCTAAGCATCGAACACGGCGTAAAATACGACCCCATATTTTTCTTTGGCAAATTCTTCACAAATACTTCTGTCGCGTCAATTAGCTTCACAAAATTCTTTGCAGATTTTTCTTTTACTAACTCATCCAAAAAATCTGCAGTTTTTTTAGCAAACGGTTTCACGTTTTCGTATTCTATTGTGGCGATAAAGATTTCTAACGGCTCCGTATTGTTTTTTAGAAGCGACAAAATAGAAACTAGCACCCCATCTTTTATCCCGTCATCACCACAATATAATATATTCATGTATATTATTATTTTTTCTTCTTGCTTTTGCCATCATCAACCACGCCAACAACCATCGCAAAAACCGTCGCGAGAATCATTGCACCAAATGGAAACAGCCAAAGATTATCCCAGGAGCCACTTACAAAACCGACAATCACCATAATCCCCACCGATAGCATCGCCATAGAAGCATACACTACTCCAACCATTTTCTTGCCCATTTTATATTCTCCTTAAATTATATTACTATAATTATAGCATATACAATTTAATTTGTTAGATAAAATCGCTAGATTGATGCTTTCTTCAGCAGAAATACTATCACTAATGAAGCGAAGCTGAAAAAACGCCAAGATAGGCGATTTTAACAACAAATTTGGTAGCCGGAACGGGACTTGAACCCGTACGGATTGCTCCATTCGATTTTAAGTCGAACGCGTATACCAATTCCGCCATCCGGCCACCTCTATATATTATATCATACTATGCTAAATATTTCACCGCTTCCGTTGCTGCAATCGATCCGTCCGAAGCTGCCGTTACTAGCTGCCTCAAGTCTTTAGTTCTACAATCCCCCGCCACAAATATACCCAGCGCCGAAGTATGACAAGATTCATCTGATACGATGTAGCCATTTTCATCCAAATCCACCAGGTCTTCAAACATTGAAGTATTTGGTATCCTACCAATCGCTACAAACACCGCTTTAGCATCTTTTGGAATCGGTTCGTCATGATGGATCTGGTAAACTTTCGAGCAAATCCCTTCTAAGTACTTTACTTCATGTTTTGCCGAATTACCATGTCCTACCACCACCACAGGCTTACCCTTATAAAGTGCTCCATCGCAAGTCGCACAATACGAAATCGGTCTCTTTCCCGCCGAAGCTGTTTGTTCATCACTCATCTTCCGCGGCTCTGTACCAGTCGCAATAATCACTGCTGAAGCTAGGTATTCCGCTTCATCCGTCCGTACATTATAACAGGCTCGCACTTCATCACTAGCATCCGCTTCAGAATTATATTCAGCGCTCTTTTTTATTTCCAAAACTTCTTCATATTTCATTTCGGCGCCAAGTTCAACCATTTGTTGATAAATCTTTTGTGACAAATCAGCACCAGATACCCCCATATCACCCGGCCAATTTTCAATATTAATTGTATTAATAATTTGACCACCCTGCATCTGTCCTTCCAAAGTCAACACACGCTTCCCTGCTCTCACTGCATAAATCGCTGCTGTCATCCCTGCTATTCCAGCCCCCACTATTATCACGTCATATCTATTCATTATTCCGCCTTCTTCACAAATTTTTCTAATTTTACTAATGGCATCACTCCCACCTCACGCGCCACTTCCTTTCCATCTTTCAAAACAACAAGGCACGGAATCGAAGATACTCCATATTTTTCTGCTAGTTCTTCCTCTTCATCTATATTTACCGACGTCACCTTAATCTCTGGATGCGCTTTTTCAAACTCTTCAATTACCGGCTTTAACATCTGGCATGGCCCACACCAATCTGCATAAAAATCCAAAAGTTCCATATTCCTCCTTATATTAACTCCTTTATTTTATTTTCAAAATCTTTTGGTTCATCCGTCGGGCCAAACCGATAGACCACCTTACCATCTCTATCCACGATAAACTTAGTAAAGTTCCATTTGATAAATCCTTTTTCTTTACCTACGCCTGGCATTTTAGAAATCGCTTTCATCGCCAACTTATTCTTCATACCCTTCGGCTCCGGATCTTCAGAAATTTCTGATTTTAAATACACCCAGAGTGGATCCGCTTCATCACCGTTCACTTCTATTTTTGCTAATTGGTCAAACTGAGTTTTATATTTAGCTGTACAAAATTCATGAATCTCATTATTATCACCTGGCGCTTGATGCCCAAACTGATTGCAAGGAAAGTCTAACACTTCAAAACCCTTGTCATGTAATTCTTCGTAAATTTTTTCAATCCCCTCATACTGCGGAGTAAACCCACACCCAGTCGCTGTGTTTACAATCAGAAGCACCTTCCCTTTATAATCCGCAAGAGATATTTCCTCGCCTTTGCGATTTTTTACTTTAAAATCATATATAGTAGCCATTTTATTCTCCTTTATACTTATTTTATCAAAAAACTGGACCTTTGGGGTCCAGTTTCTAGAATTATTCAGCTTTATTTTCTTCGCCTTCAGCCTCAGATGGCTTCTCACCATTGTCAGATGGGACATCCGCCGCATCAATCTCTGGCTTCTCCGCTTCAGCCTCACGTGCTGCTGCTTCAGCCGCTGGATCATAAAGCGACGCCACTACTTGCTCTGCGCTCATTTCTTTATCGGCAAATTCTACGCCAACCGGCAACTTAATGTCAGCCAAAGTAATCTTATCATCAAGCTCTTTGAGAGAAGATGCATCTACAGTTAGTTCCTTTGGAAGATCTGCTGGCTTTGCCTTCACGTCAATCTCTTCCATCGCCTGAGTCATCGCAAAATGGTAAATTTTTGATGCTTCCGAAGCTTCAAAGTTTATAATCACAATTGGAGTAGTAGCTTCTACTGCTGCATCAGCCGAAATTGCGTGAAATTCCACGTTAACAATCTTACGAGTTACCGGGTCAAGTTGCACATCTTTTACGATTGCAAGCTGTTTCTTGCCGTCAATATCAAGGTCAATCGGCGAGTGATAGCCAGCCTCCATTAGCACCTTATCCGAAGAGACATATTCCGAAGCCGTCAAAATCGGCTCACCTGCACCATAAACTACCGAAGGAATCATCCCATCGGCACGAAGATTCTTTAATTTCTTTCCAGTTTCCGTCCGCTTTTTCAGCGTCAAACTATAATCTGCCATTATTTTATCCTTTTTCTACTTTACTTTTCACAATTATATCATATTTTTCTATAATTTGCTAGACTATTTTAACCTTAACCATCGCTGGGCGAAGCACCTCTCCCTCATAATAATACCCCGGCCTTAGCGTCTCCGCCACCATTTGTGTCTCTCCATCCCCTTCCGTCATCACCGCGTCGTGTAAATCCGGATTAAACTCCGTGTCAGGCTCCGATGAAATCTTAGCAAGACCAAGCTCCTTCAAAGTTTTTTCCAAAGTCTTTTCTAGAGGTTTCAACTCCGGATAAGTCGCGATCGCTCGATCCAGATCGTCTAAAAGTGGCAAAAATTTCATTACCGTAGAGAGCTTCGTGGCCTTACGTTCATTTTCTTTTTGTATCTCTATCTGTTTACGATAGTTTTCAAAATCAGCCCGCGTCCTCTGTAAATCATTCAAAAGTTCTACATCTTTAGACTCAGTTTTTTTCATAATACTTCCTCCAACATTTTACCAGCGTATTGCACTAGCTTCATTACTCTTAAATAATTTTGTCTAGTCGGCCCCAAAACTCCAATGTAGCTCCTATCTGAAAACGGTGACACAAATTTAGAAATAATGAGTGACACCTCAGAATTTTTGCCAATCGGATTTTCGTGCCCAATGAATATATTTAGTGGTTCGCCTGGCGCCGCTTCTCTTAGCCATGGTTCCAAATTATCTAGTAGCTTTGCCACCGCCTGCACTCTAGAAGCATCCATGAACTCCGGCTGCATAAAAAGTCTCGAAATCCCCGACAAATACAGTTGGCCATCCACCGTTGCGAGACCGAGATTTCCAGTTAGCTCTACCAAAGAATCCACTGCGCCCCTAATTGCTGCATCCGCTCGTGACTGTGAGCTCACTCGTTTTTCTAGAGCATGCATTCCTCGGCTCTCTAGTAAGTCATCTTTTACCTTGTCGTCATTCTCAGCCATCCGATTCACGTAGAAGCGATACCCCGCATCCGTCGGCACTCGCCCCGCCGAAGTATAAGGCTGTGCAATCAACCCTAGTGCCTCTAAACGCGCCATTTCCGCTCTAATCGTCGCTGGCGATACATCAAAAAGCTTCGCCATCGTCACGCTCCCCACCGGAGAAGCCGTCTCAGCATATTCCTCAATAATCTGCGCTAGGATTTTTTCCTGTCTTTCAGATATTTCCATAACTATATTATACAAAATTAGCACTCAAAATGCAAGAGTGCTATTTTTGTGAAAATTCATACAATTTGTCAACCATTTCAGCGAATACTTCCTCACGCGACTGATCACCATTCACATTTATAAGTAGTCCCAATTGTTTGTAATGTTCTAGAACCGGCAATGTCTTCAAACGAAATTCATCGAGACGATTTTTAAATACAGAAAGATCTTTATCATCTCGTCTTTCTCCACGATCATTCAAAGTCTGGAGTTTATAAAATCTATCTAAAACATCCTGTTCAGAAATATTAAGAAGTACCGCGGCTTTGATTTCATGACCAGCTTTTGTCGCCGTTTCCATCACGGTATCTTCCTCGCCAAACCATCGTCCGATCGAAGAAAGAACCAAAGGATATGATTTCAAATCTTCACGCGAAAAATAAGGTAGTACCCACTCATAAAATATATCCGTCGGAATCAAATTACCTTTATCGGTCAATTTTTTGTGCCTTTCTTCCTCATTCGCCCTAATGATAATACCAGAAGATAGTAGCTTCCCCCCAATTGCCTCCGCGAGTTTTACGCCCTGCGTATCCTTCCCAGACATCGGATAACCAAATATGTTGATTGACCCCGTCGAGAGCCATTTTTTAATTGCACTAATTTTCTCATCCATGCCTATATTATATCATTAAATACTCAAGGTGTGTCGTTTATGACACCACTCTACCACCACTTCACTCTCCTAAACCCTTTTATAATCTCATGTCGAAATTCATATATTATATAAATAATTCCTACACCGACCACTCCAAGTATCAAATATAGCGCCACAAAAGATGATTCCTCCATATAAGTTTCTGGCACCAGAGCATATTCAGTACCAGTATTTTCTTGAATCTTTCGACATCTTCCAGTATCTGGATTCAGGTAATACCCCTCTTTGCACACCGTCTCTATAGTTTCTGGTATTTTCTTACATCTGCCAGTCAAAATATTTAGATACTGCCCCTCACCACAAATTTTCTCCGAAACCGAAGTCACTTTCACACAGTTCCCCGTCTCCTCATTGATCACTTTACCTTCCTCACAAGTCTGAAATTCCTGATAAATATTCGGTTCCCCAGGAGTCGAAAGATATGTCACTTTCCAAACTTCCTTGCCAGAGTCATCATACCCAATCAAAGCATAAGAAGTCCCCTTTTTCTGCCCATTTAGATAAATCAATTTATCAATCACTACCCCATTAGCATCTACAAGTTCCAAAGTATTTGACGTAGTCGGATTCTTCGTCAATTTAAAATCCGTCGCTTGTCTCACCAAATATCCATCCGGAAAAATCATCCCAGAAAGTCCGTAAGTCTTGTTTTTATATTTAATCATACACCCCTCAAGATTCACCGCCTCCACATTGTTATTATGTAGCTCCACAAATTGTTCACTCTGAAGCGTGTCATAGTAGCTCAAAATTTCCGAAAATTCCACCCCCTTACATCGTGAAGTCACCTCACTGGCTTCACCAGAAATTTCCTCAGCTCCTTCCCCCAATCCAGACTCCTCCTCAATCACCCCATCACTCCAAAAATCATAGCTAGAAACGTGTTCAAAATCACCAGTCGAAAGATTTCGAACCAAGCTAGTCGGCTTGCTCGAAGAAAATTCTTTCGCGCACCCGTCTTTACCAGTCCAGCATACTGAATCTATCACTTCATCATCCAAAATTAATTTTAAAGGCCCCGCCTTAAAAGCCAAAGTCGTCGTGTATTGCAGCTGAGCCAGCTCACTTCCGGGTGAGCTGGCTAGTTGGAGGACAAAAGTCTCGCCAGTCTTCCAGAGGTACTTGGAAAAGTCCACTAGAAGCACTTCTTTTCCACTGGAGTTCGTATAGCTTAAGGCTAGACCAGCGAGCGACATCATTTCATCGGATTTTCTTCGGCCAATTTCAATTCTTTCTCCGACATTTGAAACCCCATCCACTGTATACCCAGGGTTTATGGCTTTAATATAGAATTCCGGCAAACCATCATTTTCTGCATATGATGACAAAATATTCCCAAAACTTTCACCTACTACAATCACCATCAACATAGTTATAAAAATAAAAATTTTTTTCATGTTTCTTTACTAGCATAGTCAGACTAGAAAATCAACCCCCCACGTGCTATAATTAAGGCATGAGCGTTTTCGCCTCTTTAACTATTATCGTACTGGCTATGCTTATCCAAAGTTTTTTGGAACTTAGTCCAGGAGTTTTTGCTTGTTTTTACCATCACGCTCTTGGCAAAGTCCCCGCCAAAAAAGCCGATGATCGTTCACTTTCTTTCATTCTCGGTGTCGAAATTTGCGTAGCTGTCGTCTTTCTCGCCACCTATATCGTTGTCAACTTTTTCATCGTCAAATGTGGTCTCAAAAGCCCTATTTTCTTTTGGGTTATGAGTGGTGTCTTTTTCTTAGAGGCCATCATTGCTTTCTTTTTCTATTATCATCCAGCCAGACTCATCAAACCCAAAAAATCCGCCAAAAATTCCACCGCGCTTTTTATTCCTCGTCCTCTAGCAAAAAGCCTTATCTACCACGCAGAAAACGCCAAAAATCGCTCCGGCGCCATTACGCTTGGTTTTATCACCTGCGCACTCGAACTTATCTTCACCCTCCCACTATATATTATTGCCTCAGTCAGCATTTTTTATGCACCAATCAGCGCCAACTTCCTCTTTATTATTATATATATTATAGTAGCCACTCTACCGCTCTTTATCATTCGTACTCTTTTCCGTACCGATCATAATCTCGTCGAAATCCAACGTATCCGCATCAAGAAAAAACTCCCTACTAAACTCGTTCTTTTCTTCGGTTTCCTCGCTCTTTCTATCATCGCATTAATCACAGGATTTTCATTATGACAAACGATAAACTTTTTAAAGTCACCGAAGTCGAGCTAAAAGTCCATGCCAGAGCCCTCGGTCTCACCCCCGGCGCCTCCGAAATTTTTATCAAAAAATCTCTCAGCGCCGCCCAAAAGTCCCTCGGAAAACAAAAAATCATTTTAAGAGCAGACCTTGTTCGCGCCATTTCAAAGGAGCTCAAAAAATACAACGCCGATTTGGCTTATGTTTTTGAAAATTATGATAAAATTATATAAAAGAGAATAATATGGGCAAAGATTACGATTTCGATTATATCATCATCGGTAGTGGACCAGCCGGTCGTACGGCTGCCCTAGATTTAGCCAAAGCCAAGAAAAAAGTCGCCATCATAGAAGAAGGTGATCTTGGTGGAGCAGAAATTAATACTCGCGATTTACCCTTCAGAGTCAGTCTCGACTTTGCCAATGCCTATCATAATTTTATCAGTTCTCCTGCCGCCGGCCGTAATTTACCGCATTTCAATCTCCCTACTCTTACTAACGCTATCGAAGCCAAAAAAGCTTCCGAGCAAAACGAAATCCAAAAAATCTTCAAAGCCGAAAATATCAAAATCATCAATGGCTTTGCTCATTTTCTCGACCCCCACACCGTAGCTGTAGATGACCATAAATATACCACCAAAAATTTCGTTCTCGCCACTGGTTCCACGCTCAAGTGCACCGAAATTTCCGGTCTCGAAAGCGTAGAATGCCTTACTCCGGACACCGTTTTTCATACCCATCGTTTACCTCGTTTTGTCTTTGTTGTTGGTGGTGGTCGCACTGGCGTTGAAATTGCCGAATATTTTGCATCACTTGGCACCGGTGTCATTATTATGGAACGCGGCAATCATCTTTTACCAAGGGAAGATGACGAAGTCGCAAATTTCGTCACCGCACATCTCAACAACTTAAACGTCACCGTCGTTACCGGCTCCCGCGTCACAGCTATCACTGAAGATATAAGTTCCAAAATCGTGGTTTTCATGAACGGTACATCCGAAAAAATGGTCCGCGTAGATGCTATTGTCCTAGCCACCGGCTCCGAACCATTCCTAGATTATAATCTCGAAAACGCAGGCGTCGATTACAAACGCACTGGCATCGTTACCGATAAATTCTTCAACACCACTATGCGAAATATTTTCGCTATTGGCGATTGCCGTGACACCGCCGATTCCTCCACTGAGCGCGCCGTTTTGGAAGCTCGCACCCTAGTCGAAAACCTCCTCCACCGCCAAAAATCCACCCCAAAATACTCAGAAATTCCTCGCCATATCAACACCCATCCATCCGTTTCTGTCGTCGGTTTGAATGAACGCGACGCTGTTTCAAGGGATTTAAAATATCGCAAAAAGATTATTGAGCTAAAAGATATTCAAAGTCTCAAATACGGAAGTTCCGCTGAAGGTTTTGTTAAAATTCTTACCGACAACAAAAATCGCTTCCTCGGCTGCTCCATCGTCGCCGAAAATACTTCCCTCGCCCTAGAACTAAAAAACCTCTTGACAAATTAACCCAACTACGCTATAATAAACGTAGGCTGCATCGAGGGGTAGAGCAGTCCGGTAGCTCGTTTGGCTCATAACCAAAAGGTCGCAAGTTCAAATCTTGCCCCCTCAACCAGAATAAGATCCCTCGCCCTGAAGGATTAACAAAATTCAAGGCAAAAATCAGCCTAGATTACCCCCCTAATCTAGGCTGATTTTTTGTGTATAACTCTAGAAGTAAAACCCGCCGTATTCTTTTGGTAGCTCATTTGTTACCGTTATATTTTTTGTAGCCCCACCATTTCCCAAAATCTGCAAAACATAATAAGGCGAACCATATCCAAACGCCGTATCCGAAGTTTCAAGTCTAGTTTCTACCCGACGATACAAATCGTTCGCTCGTCCAGTCGAATCAATCGAAACTTGAGTGTTCTTAATCTGTATCACATTATCACCAGTGTTCACATCCACTTTATTACCACCACACGTTCCACCATCTTCACAAATTAATTCAATCGCAAAATCCGTATTTGGTTTTTGGTATGGCAGAGTCACCCCAATCATAAAGGTATCATTAGCTCTAGCCGCACCGCCAATTACACCAGGAAGTTCAATCTCTGCCGAACAATAAAACTCATCACCAGAATTCGGGTTACAATACACTACAAACGGTTTGTTTGATACTGTATGGTCGTTAGTTTTTACTACTTGGCTTGCACTTACATAATTTTTGCTACCATTCCAAGCCGCAATAGAATTCGCCGAAAACCCAGACGTCGAAGCAGTACTAGTCGGCACCAAATACACCGTCCCTCGATTCGTTCTTCCAGACTCCACCACGTCAAACTGTGACAAGGTAAACGATTCCGCTGTCTGCACAATCTGTACTTCTAGCGTTGGCGGCACCGCAACCGGCAAACTAGACAGCGCACCAAAAGTTACCCTCCCATCTCTAAAGTTAGAATACTGCAAGAAATTATGATTATCCGCTCTCACCGAATACCAATTAATTTTAAGTTTACTTATTGTATTAACCCCACCATCCGCCACCCCCGCTCTGATCACCTGCGACATATTTTCTGAAGTCAGAGTCGCTCGATAATCAGAAAGATCCGTATCAATTGTCACACAAGTGTAAGCTTGGTTTGTTGTAGTTGCACCCCCAGAGCCTGTAATCGTCGTTCCACCAATTGTCACCTCCGTCGTTTCGTCTTTAGGAATCTTCCCCAAAATATGCCCCACCATATAGCAATCCGGATTTTGCATCCACCAAATAATATCCTCACAAGTTACATCAGTCCCCGTTCCCGCTGGCTTAGAAGTAGAAGCTTTTTTGCCAGCCTCCACGCATCTTCGATAGTTCGAAAACGCTATCTTAGCATCTTCCACCCCAGCAAGTGCAGAGTCGTAAGCCGACTGCGAGAGTTCATCATTTTCCGACCTTGACGTTTCAGAAAGAATCACTGTTGCAAAACTCGTCGCGATAATCACCAAGACCAAAGTCGAAAGCGCCACAATATAAAACGATGCCGCACCCCGTTTGAATCTTCTATTACTACTCATTATTCTCCTCCAGCCTGTACGGCAAAATTAAATTTATTAATCGCACAATATTCTAGCTCTGAAAAATCATCAGATGGCGGTTTACAGCTATCACCAGCTCGCTTGATATTGATTCCACCACGTTTAGTTCCTAGTATAAACGACGCCGAATAAAAGAAATTCTTTCTCGTAGAGCTAATCGCCGGTTTTGCCACATAAAGATCATAAATCACCAAATCATTCAAACCATTTATAGACATTAGTTCCACCCCTCCTTCATTATCCGGGTCCGCATTTATCATTGTCGAATTAATCAAAAACTGAGTCTGCACTTTATCGTTATTGTAATTACTGAGCGACCGATAGTTATCCTCACCAGCCTGTGCTTTCATCGCATTCACACAAACCGTTCTTTCCGTGTCATAAATCTTAAGTAGCCTAAAATCGCTTTTAAGTAAACTGACTGTATCTGTCTCAGTATTTTTTACCCCAAGCGTCACCGGACCCAGTTCTGCTCCAGAAGAAGTTTTTACAGCTCTCTTTTCGTCGTATTCTGCTTTTTCAAAATATCCCGAATTCCAAATATAAGTATACGTACCCGTACAAAACGCCCCATAGACCGGCATATTATCACCAATCACTCCATCCTTCGTGGTCACCGATGCCCTTTTTACTACCGACACAAAACTGTTTGCATTATCGCTAATGCAACTATCTCTATTCGCCGTACCTTCAGTATAAAAAGTATTACACATTTCGAGTATCGAATACGACGAAGCATTCTGTACCGAAGTCCTCATATCGTCAGTTAAGTCCATCCCCACCGTATTTAATTGGTTCAAAATCAAGCCTCTCTGATAAGACGTCGTCACCGACCGAATCAAAAGCACCACCGTAATTGACAAAATTCCAATAAAGACCAGCGATATTGCTAGCTCAATCAAAGTAAAACCTCCATGGCGCACATGGCACGTTTTTTTCTTCATATTTCTATTATAGCATAATCTTAATAGTCTCATTGTTTTTTATCTTATAAACACCTATTGTAGCTCTCTTTTTTCTCGCCTTTTTCATCTACATCACGATTCTCAAGCTCGAGCAACTGCACACTCGAAGAGTTTCTTGCATTTTCAAGGATTCTAATATTCCGACGTGGAGTCCCACCACTATCATCAAGCCCATACGGATCAACACAAAAATCTACCTCCTTGTCAGTCGAAAACCCATCTATTCTACTCGTCAAAATATCCGTTATCACCGGACAACTCGACTTCGAAATACAAGAAGAAGCACTTTTCATCGCCTCGTTCACCTGAATTGCATCGTCTAGAACCAAAGTATTAATCGTACCCGATCGCGGATGCCTTACTACCAAAATAGTTTTTTTGACTGGACTGCCGCTGATCGTTTCTATCTGAGCACCCCAACGCGGAGTATATTTCTCTGGCAAAGCAAATTCTACGCTCAAAATCACGTTATTTTTTCTTTCAACAAACACTACATTAGCGTGAAGTGCCTTTAAGAGTTGTTTCACATCACCAGTCCCCGAGCTTACTGCATCACCCACCACGTCATAAGTGAATATCTGTTGCTCAGTGTCTGGCACAGGGTTACCAGCAAGATCAGTCGTTTCCCCAAACACGATCATCCTACCATAGATAGCAGAATCACTATCTCCCTTCCCCGCCCCTTGCGGGTTCGAAACCTCGCTATATACACCCTTCAAAAATTCAAAAAAACTCTGCGTCGAGTCATTATACTGCTGTTGAAAAATCGAATTACTAACCCCCGCTGCCACCCCAATAAAAAGCGCCGCCGTCACCGCCAAAAATAGAGTTATCTCAATAAAAGTAAAACCTTTACGCTTACCCATATCTAAATTATATCACAAAAATGGTCGGGGTACTTGGATTCGCACCGAGCGTAGCGAGGTCCGAATCCTGCTTTTTGATGTTTTGCGAAAGCAAAATGGTCGGGGTACTTGGATTCGAACCAAGGACACTGCGTGTATAAGACGCATGCTCTAACCGACTGAGCTATACCCCGACACTATAATAATTATACCATAGTTACTAATTCATAGCAAAAAACCGCCAAAATGGCGGATTTTTGCATGAATTACGAAATTATTTCTTCTTTAGAGTAAGGAACCCGTTGCGTGGATTCTCACAGACCATACGGTCTTCAGGAAGATCACAAGGAGTACCCTTGCCGCCCTCTGCGTTCTTAGTAAAGAAATAGATAGTTTGCTTTTTGCCACCGCGCAAAGTCACCTCAGACTTGTGAAGATAGTATTTTACACCTTTACCGTTGGTATGTTCGTAAGCCATTTAGCTTCCTCCTTAAAGTTAATATATATTCTTATCTTATGACCCCGAAAAAGAATTGTCAAGAGGATTTTCTCTATTTTTCCACTTTTTCCGCAAAATTATATGAATAACAGAGAAAGCCTAAGCACTATCCATATTAGGATTTTTATAAAAATTACAACGGCCACTATCAACGTCAAAATCAACATAAAACCCACAAATGATGGCGCCCATACCGGCGAAGCATAGTTGTGTCGATAAAGCTCCGTAGACGGCAAAGCCGCGATAATCGTATCCTGTATCTCATTTGCCGACGGATATTTATTAATCTCTGTTACCATACAGTTAATAAAGTTTACATTGTCCCAAGTCCACCCGTTAGAAAGAGCCAGAGCCTTACAAGTATCTCCGGCCATCCCGTAAATGTTTCCGTTCGGGTTTGCATCTGAGCTCATCTCTGCTTCAGCTTTCTCTAGCGCCGCCTGCGCCGCTCTAAGATATTGATGTTCAAGATAAAACGGCCCCGTCCCAAAACTAACCACCTGCCCACCATTCTCTTCTACCACATTCACTACGATATTAGAAAACACGAATTCTTTCAGCTTCACCAATCCATCAGCAATCAAAGCATCATCATTCGCCTCATCCGCAGTAAGAACAGCATCTCTAAGTTCCGCCATTTTAATATGATTTACCCTAAGTAACGTCGCATCCACAAAAAGTAGCAAAGCTAGTAGAACAAACAGCATCCAATTTTTTATTTTGACTCGCTTCAGTTTGCCAAGCCTTCGTTTCAAATGATTTTTTAGTTCTTTTGTTTCAATCTTTCCACCCATTTTTAGCTCCTTAAGGCATGAGATATATCATCCACTTTTCGAAATTCGAATATTCCTTTTTTTCTTCCACTACCGTAGCCACTTCGTTAGCATGTTTATTTCTAGCCGTTTCCGAATTTTCCGGCATATATACCATGTTTTCGCCATCTAGTTGCTTATTGGCAAATTTTCTCGCTGCCAATTCTTTATATTCATCGGTCTCGTAGTATGCATTTTCAAGCTCCGCCGTTTCAATTTCGATTTTTTTGAGTTCCAAATTTTTCTCGGCCATCCTCAAATTCTCCGAAAGTTCCCAGTTTCGATTCATTGCTTCAATCGAACGATACGTACAAAAAAGGCAAAACAGTATCGAAAACATCAAAACCACATTTTCTATCGTCAAAAAATCATGCTTAAAACTATACCGAAATTTCCGAAATTTCACTCCTAAATCGCTCATGTATAATATATATTATATCACTTTTATTAGCGATTTGTTCCAACTCAACGGGTATTCATTATATCCAACTAAAGTTGCTACTGTCGCCGCCAAGTTTGATAGTCCCGGATTTGTCAGCCCAGCCACTTCGTATTTTTCTCTATTTTTAGTATTATCATAAATAATACATGGGACCTGATTTGTCGTGTGCGCTGTTTTTTTATTCCCATCCGCATCCGTTAGCTCTTCTGCATTGCCATGATCCGCCACAATTATCATCACCCCACCAAGTTCATCTACTTTTTTTGCAATTCTTCTAAGCGACAAATCTATCGCTTCCATTGCCATCATTGTAGCCTCAAGGTTCGCTGTATGCCCCACCATATCACCCCCCGGAAAGTTCAATCGTACAAATTTATATTTAGGCATTTCCGCCACCACTACATCCGTAATCTCCGCAGTCTTCATCCATGGCCGCGTATCTAGCGGTTCCGTATCCGAAGCAATTTCTATAAATTCCTCACCACGCGCTTTTTCATAGCTACTGCCATTAAAATAATATGTGATATGCCCAAATTTCACCGTTTCGCTTACTGCTAGCTGTGAAACTCCACGCGCCTCAAGAAATTTATTCAAAGTATCATGAATCTTCACCGGCTGCACCAAACGATGTTCTGGCACATGCGTATCCGAATTATATTCTGTCATCCCCACAAAATACACCTTGTCCGGCGTATAAGAACCCCGATCAAAATATGGAAAATCCCAATAAGTAAACGCTTGTGCAATTTCAATCGCCCGATCCGCTCTAAAGTCAAAATAGATCAATGCGTCGCCTTCCTTTACTACCCCCACTGGCTTGTCCATATCATCTACAATCACAAACGGTTGCAAATCTTGATCTTGCACTTCTGGATTAATCCGACGAAGAATCTGTATCGCTTCCTCTGGAGTTCGGAAAAAGAAATCCGCTTCTCCCTGCACCATCATATCAAAACCCTTTTTTACCATTTCCCAATCATTTTCATATCTATCCGCCACGCACGCCATTCTTCCTCCGCCCGAAGCAATTCGTATATCCGCATCTTCGAATTTACGTGCAAAATTTTCAAACCGTTGTATAAATATAGTAGAAGAAAACGGATCTACGTCTCTCCCATCAAAAATCGCGTGCACTCGTATCCTACGCACTCCCTCATCATAAGCTTTTGTAATCATTTGCTCAAGATGCGCCATGTGACTATGCACACCACCATCCGAAAAAATCCCTGCAAAATGGAGCGTCCCACCGTTCAAAGCTTTTGTCACCGCCGTACGCCAAGCTTCCGAATTAAAAATCTCGCCATTGTCAAACGCTTCGTTAATTTGCGCGATTCCTTGCTTCTTAATCTGTCCCGAGCCCATCGTGAGATGTCCAACTTCCGAGTTACCCATTTGTTCACATGTAAGCCCTACCGCTTCGCCTGAAGCATCCAAGGCAATATGCACATACTCACGTGCCGCCTTTCCGAGGAAAGGCGTTCGTGCTCGACTCACGGCATTACCAGGTCCATCCGGTGCGAGACCCACTCCATCAAGAATTGCAAGCACCACAGGCCCATCATACTGCAATTTATTCATACTATATATTATATCACGCTTTTGGCACCTGTTGGGTGATACAGTGAATATTACCGCCACCAAGTAATATCTCTCTTGCGTAAATCGGCTCAATCGTTCTATCTGGGAATAACTCTTTTAGGGTCCTCACCGCTTCTGCATCGTGCGGATCATTGAAAATTGGCAAGATTATCGCCCCATTACAGTTGTAATAATTAATATATGATGCTGGAAGTCTATCACCTTCACGCCTAGGGTAAGTCCCTTCCACTTGGTCTACGCCCTCTGCTTCTTCTTTTGTAAAGGTGATTATATTCGGCACATGAATCTTTACTACTTCTATTTTGCGTCCCTTTGCATCCGTAACCGACTCAAGATACTCTAGATTCTTCACGCTTCGTTCGTGCTGTGGATCTTCTGGATTATCTTCCCATGCAAGAACCACCTTGCCTGGCGCCACAAATTGGCACACATTATCGACGTGCCCTTCTGTATCTTCATCCATATATACACCATAAGGCAACCACAAAACTTTTTCCGTGCCAGTATAATTTTTCAGCATTTCCTCAATTTCTTCACGCGTTTTGTCTGGATTCCTATCTTCCGACAACATTGTTTCTTCTGTCACGATCAGAGTCCCCTCACCATCTGTATGGATTGCACCACCTTCCAAGATAAATCCTTCTGGCACATATCTATCCACTTTTTCTATATCCGCCATTTTTGCAGCCACGTAATCATCAAAATCCCACGGATAATAAATCCCGTCTAGTATTCCACCATAAGCGTTAAATCCCCAGTCCACAGCTCGCATTTCACCGTTACCATTTACAAGCATCGTTGCACCAGAATCCCGAATCCATGAATCGTTATTCGAAATTTCTACCACCGACACATTTTTCATATTCATACCAAGCACGTGCAAATATTGCGATTGATTCACCCCCACCACTACCGGCTCATATTTTGCAATTGTTTCAATCACCTGACGAAACGCTTTTTGTGCCGGCTTCGCCCCCATCCGCCAGTTATCCGGCCGTTCCGGCCAGAGAAGGTAAGTACACTTATGCTCAGCGAGCTCCGATGGCATATAAAACCCATCCGCTTTTGGAATTGTATTAAGTTTCATAAATAAATCCTTTCAAAAATCTCAAAAAGGTTTGAATAAGTTGGTTTTCTAAGCCTCTGGCTTGCCACGGCGATGAAAACCAACTTATCAAACCTTTCTTTTTTATCTTTTATTTTTCTTTGCTAATTTCTTTTTACGATCTTTTCTCGACATATTGAGAACCATCAGCTCACCAATCACGATACATACACCTGTAGAGATGAGTAATACCAATTGGCTATGATCTTCCGCCGGTTCTTCCTCTTCCGCTTCTTCTTCTGCCGCTGCCTCTTCAGTAAGTTCACCACTTCCCTCTTCGATAGTGACGACTTCAGAAGTCAAAGCGTCCGAACCACTTTCTAGTGCTACTACTTCAGTCTCTTCAGTTTCTTCGGTAGAACCAAAGACTGTTTCTGCTGGTACCAAAGTAAAGAATAGTGAAATAAGCAGTAAGAGAATCGGCACAAGGCCCATTACCCACTTTAGCACTGGACCAATTTTCAGCCAATAACCATTTTTGACTTGTGGACCAGCCTTATGAAGTTTAATAAACGCAGCGAACATTGGTAAGTAAGACAAAAGCAAACATACCAAAGACAAGGAGAAGAATGCCCAGAACATGTTCGAAAGCCATTCGAGATCCGGGAAGACATAAGCGATAATGATACCTGCTACTGCAAGCACCGTCGCTACAATCCCAGTCCAAATGCCTACCATGTATGGCACGCCATCTTTGTTGCGTTTCTTCCAAGATTTCGGGAACATTCCATCTTCCGCCGCATAAGCAATCACAGAATACACACCAAAGTTCCAAGAAGATACGTTAGAAATAAGTGTAAGAATAAATGTACCGCCTACTACCACTACGATAGCTTGGATTACTTCCGTACCAATCCCAGCGTTAGCTAGCAAAATCTGCCACGCATCGAGTAACCCCGTGTCGGTTGAAATTTCGGAAAATTCCGTACCCACACCAAGTGCAAACGATGGCAAAATGTAGAAAATAGCAATCAAAATCCCGCCAAGGATAATTGCTTGAGGTATTTGTTTTTTCGGCTTATCCATATCATCATAGAACGTGCCGACTACTTCAAAGCCCAGCATGTTAAAGATAATAAGAGATACAAATGAAAGACCAGCCCAGTCAATTCCGCCATCAGCCGAAACTAGTGGCACAAAATCTTGCCAACCTTCCACCGGATTTGCTGTACCCTTAGTCACCAAGATATAGATACCGAGTGCACCAATCCCGCCAAGGATCAAAATTTTTATAATTGCACCGATATTTGATACCCAGTCCGACTGCGAGATCCTTAGCATCCCCAACACCGTAATAATCACGATGTAAGCTACTTGGATAACAAGCACCATCCACATTTCCATCTCAATCCCAAACATTTGCATGATGAGAGATGTAATAAGATCAGCAAGAGATGCGATCCATAGTGGATAATTTACCCAGTAAAACCAAGCCACCCTCGAAGCCCATTTTTTACCAAAGGCTTTCTTGACCCAGGTATACATACCACCCTCGGACGGATATTGTGTACCAAGCTCTGCCGAGATAAGAGCGTATGGCACAAAGAAGCCGATAAGCATAATTGCCCACCAGAGATATTGTGAGTGACCGATCGAAGCCGTTGGCGCGACTGCATCAGCCACCAAAATTATACAGACCGTCGCGAGCACTGCGCTAAACAACCTGAACTTATATTTCTTTTTTGGCATTAAAGTCTTCTCCTTTCCTTTTTAAACTAAATTGCCATTATTTCAGTGAGCTAAGCTTTCCTTTGGTCTTTGATATAATCCAAAGTAGCTTGAGCTACCCCACCGAAATATAAAACTAATCCCCTCTGCGCGGTCAGCCGATTTTCTGCTTCGTCAAACGCAATCGAATTCACTCCATCCAGTACGTCATCCGTCACTTCTTCATTACGATTAGCCGGAAGACAATGCATAAATTTACAATTTGGATTTCCTGTTGACGCCATCAAATCAATATTCACTTGATACTTTGGATAAAAATCCGCCATATAAACTTCTTTTGGCGTTTCTTTATCATACAGACCATACCATACGTCCGTATAAATAAAGTCGGCGCCTTCCACTGAATCCGGATCATCGCTCCATTCGCATGACCCACCATATTTTTCGACATTTTTCTTACCAATCTCTAACCATTCATCAGAAATTTTATGGTTCTTTGGCCCAAAGTGCACAAAATTCATCCCCATCTTAGTTGTCATTTCTAAAAGAGTATTGCAAACTTGCGTTGCATCACCCACAAATACTACTTTGATTTGATTCGCTTGTTTTCCTGCCGGCCAATGGTCAAAAATCGTAATCATATCACCAATCCCTTGCGTTGGATGCACACGATCGCTCATACCATTAATTACTGGCGCCATTGAATATTTTGCAAGAGCTTCAATTGATTCATGTCTATCTACACGCGACATCACCATGTCGCACATTCGACCAAGCACCTGAGCCGTATCTTCAATTGTCTCATGCCCGCCCAATTGAATCGCACCCGGAGCTAGATTCAAAGCATGCCCACCTAGCTGCTCCATTGCTACTTCAAAGGACACCCTAGTCCTAGTAGATTTTTGTTCAAAAACCATCGCCAGCGATTTATGAAACATCGAGTTCAAATACCCGCCACCTTTAATAAAATCACGCACAGTCCTAGACGTAGTGATAATATCCAGAATTTCACTCTGATCAAAATCCGCTGTATCGATAAAATCTTTTCTTGTTGGTGTTTTGTGTGTTAGAGTATACCCATCCATAACTACATTATAGCATAAGTTCAATAATAGCAAAATAATTAAATCTAACTATTTTGTTATTATGGTTCCTGCCTTACCCTCTAATGCATCTTTAAGATGCTCAATATCAGTGATAATTCCAATTTTGTTTTTTGAAGCAAAATTCATCGCTGCTTGCACTTTTGGCAACATCGAACCAGCTTTAAACTCTGGCAAATATTTTGAAATCTCCGCTACCGTTACTCTTTCAAGTTTTTCTTCTTCCGGCGTACCGAATTTTATACACGCATTAGGAACTCCAGTCACCGAAACAAAAATATCCGCTTTGACGAGTTCTGCCAATCTTTCTCCCGCAAAATCTTTGTCAATCACAGCATCTACGCCTTTGATTCTTTTCAAAACTTTCGTAAGATAAACCGGAATCCCGCCACCACCAGCCGCAATTACAATTACTCCATCATGAACTAATTCTAGAATTGTCTTTTTTTCAATAATATCAATCGGCCTTGGACTCGGCACTACTCTCCGCCATCCACGTCCAGCATCTTCCTTTACCACCCAACCTTTTTCGCGCGCCAACTTCTTTGCTGTAGCCATATCATAAAATTGTCCGATCGGCTTTGACGGATTTTTAAAAGCTGGGTCTTTTTTATCTACTACCACTTGCGACACCACAGTTGCCACTTTGGCTTGTTTTCCATGTAGCAAAAACGCATTATTAATTGCCTGCGTCAGCCAATAACCAATTTGTCCTTGGCTCATTGCCACCGCCGTTTCGAGCGGCATCGCTGGTGCCTTTTCAGAAGCCGCGCCCTCTTCATGAATCAAAATATTTCCTACTTGTGGTCCATTCCCATGTGCTATTACGATTTCATATTTAGAAGAAAGTTCATAAATCGCCTCACCCACTTCTTCCGCAATTTTTTTCTGCGCTTCTGCTGTCACTTCGCCATTTTTCTGCAAAGCATTGCCACCAAAAGCTAAAACCACCCGTTGTTTCATTTTACCTCCATTATTTTTTTAAGTTCGTTTTTATAAGCTTCCACTCCCGGCTGGTCAAATGGATTTACACCAAATAATTTTGCCGAAACCGCACAAGCCATTTCAAAGAAATATAATAGTTCACCAAACCCTCTTTCATCGTAAGAAGGCACGTCTAATTTAAGTACTGGAATCCTACCTATTACATGAGCCGTGAGAACTGCTTTTACCACTTTTGCATTTAGCTCGTCTGTCGGATAGTTGATGATCGTCTCCCAAATATTTCTCCGACCATCCTGCATAAATTGTCCCATCGAATGTAAATCCGTAGAGTATATCACGCTCGCAGGGAAAACTCCTTGGTGTTTTTTGCCCTCAGATTCGCCAAATAATTGTTTGAGCCACTCATTAAAATACATCGTCGAAGGTTCAAAACTCGCAAAGACTTCCGTATCGTATCCCTTTCGCCCAAGCAAATACCGCATAAAACCATACTTTACCGCATGGTCTGGATTTTCTGCGCTTTCCTTTGCCCCCATAATTAGAGCGTCAATGTCTACCCCTGCCACTGCCATCGGAAGAAGCCCCACTGGAGTTAAAACCGAAAATCTCCCGCCTATATCATCCGGCACCGTAAGCCTTGTGTAACCATCACGAACCGCCTCGTCATGGAGCAATCCTTTGCTTTTATCAGTCGTTGCGTAGACTCTCCTAGCCGCTTCCGCCACACCATACTTCTCCGCCAACTTTTCTTTAAAAAATTCAAAAGCTCTTTTCGGTTCCAAAGTCGTACCCGATTTAGAAATCACATTAATCGAAAAATCTCTGTTGCCGATTTGTTCTAAAACATAATCCTGTTCACGTTTTGACAAAGAATTACCAGCATAGATAATCTGCGTTTTAGACTTCGGTCGAAGCGCCTCAATAATCGCCCTATGTCCTAAATACGACCCACCGATTCCAATACAAACCAAAACTTCCGATTTTTCTTTAATTTTATCTGCAATCTCATGGATTTGCAGCAAATCTTCGGTGGTATTTTTGAGTGGCAGCTCCGCCCATCCTCCCATCGGATCAGCTTTAATCTCGCTCACAATCTCTTTAGCTTTTTCCTCGTCTATCTTCGGATTAAAGTTTAAGTCTATCATACCTTCCGCCTTACTTATTAAAATTATACCACGCCCTACCCCTTTTTTACAAAAAATGTTATAATATACACTATATAATATATAGTAGCCCGAGTGGCGGAATTGGCAGACGCACTAGCTTCAGGTGCTAGTGATAGCAATATCGTGCAGGTTCAACCCCTGTCTCGGGCACCAACAAGACGTACTCCACGTCTTTTTTTGATCTCCCATATTCCTCCAAAAATTATCAACCCCACTATCGGGATATACATCAAAAACACCCACGGATTATATGTATCAATTTTTATCAAAAATTGTTCCATTGAAGCAAACGTCGAAACCACAAAGACATGAAAATCTAATAATTTCGTCGTCAAAAACCCCACCACCGCCGAAACTAGTGGCACCCCCGCAAGTACTCCGCTCAGGAACACCAGTACCATCGCATACGGCAAAGTTGGCAGAATCAAAAGATTTGCCACCACCGAAATAATTGACACTTGCCCAAAATAATAAAGCGTAATCGGAAGCGTCATAATAGTCGCCGACAGCGTCGCAAGAATCACTGAAGCTACAAATTTCGGCTTTTTCTCTCCATAAAAAAACTTTGTAAAAATCGGCATAACTAGCATAATCCCCGCATAACTCGCAAAAGACAGCAGCCACCCAAGATTAGTCAAAAATAGCGGATTGAGCATTAAAGTAAAAGCTGCCACCATAATAATTAACCTAATCGGCGTTATTTTTCGTCCTACATACCACGAAATTAGGGTCAAAATCGCCATCACTCCCGCCCGAAGAATCGATGGCGAAAAGCCTACCATGCTCATAAAAATCAAAATAAAAAGGATTGAAAAGAATAATCCCGAAAATCTCGAAATCCGTCCAAAAATCTTCCGTGCAAATTCCACCAAAATCGCTAGATGCGCACCGCTCGCCACCACGATATGTATCAATCCCACCATTTTAAGATTTTCTTTCAAATCTTTTGGCAAATCATCTTTAGTACCAAGAAGATAAGACAACCCCAGCTTCACTTCTGGCTCTGGTACTGCTTCTCTCACCCGCTCCGCAAACCAATCTCTCACATCAATAATCATACTTGCCGGCTCTGCATCCAAAGTATTTAAATCTTTCATTCCTGCCTCGCTACCAATTACTCCCGCTATTCTAAAAAACACCAACACCATTCCCGCAATCAGGCACATTCCCACCGTCAAAAGCTTAGGCTTTAAATACATTATCACAAGAATCAAACCCACAAAAACAATCCACATGAAATTCGCAAAATAATTTACCCTAAAAACCACTCCAAGTATACAGCCAAAAATAATTCCAATCGCAAACATCAAAATCCCCCACGACTGATGCAAACTTTGTGTAAAAAACGATATTATGTTATAATAGAAATGTGTGCACCCGTAGCTCAGTGGATTAGAGCGTCTGTCTTCGGAACAGAAAGTCGTGGGTTCGAGTCCCTCCGGGTGTACCATTTTTTTGTGCATTTTCATTCTACCATCTCCGCCATTTCTCCACCCAAATTCTTTGCGATTTCTTTCACAAAACGAGAAATTTTGCCTTTTTCAGAAACCAAAATTGTCTTAAAAGTAGCTCTCGTTATCGCCACATAAAATAGCCTTCTTTCCTCCGCCAACGGATACGGATCCGGTTTCGCTAGCATCGTCATAAGAATCGGGTCATCGAGACGTGTAGACGGCATCCCTTTTTCGCCCTCGTTCAAATTTATCACAAACACAATATCGCGCGTAATACCTTTCGACTTATGTATACTACAAAAAGCTACATCAAGAGACCGATGCGCTTTTTCAATCCACCATTTCATCACCACGCCATCTTCTTTTTCTTCCACGATTTTGGCATTTTCAAATTCTTTAGTTTCGCTATTCACCAAACGATGCAAATCTCGGTTATACCGACTGATCACCTGCACTCTTTTTTCAAAAATCTCCTCTCCCATCTTTTCAAATATCTTTTCTAAAGCCTTATTTACCGCTTCATAATCCGCCGGGATTTTCTGGCAATTTTTATCACTTAGAACTATCTCGATCAGAGTCTTTTTAGACCGGAGGGTTTGGACTTTTTTCTTTGATTGATGCGGATTTTTTCGCACAAAATATTCACTCACCCACGCCGTCGGCTGACCAAAACGATAAGTCCGCCGAATCACTCCACGGTAAGTACATCGAGAAAAAGTTTTTTCAAAATCGTTGAGAACCCCCAAATTGCTCCCTGCAAAACGATAAATTGATTGCCAATCATCACCCACTGCAAACAATTTTGCTTTCTCACATTTTTTCAAAATAGCCTGAAGTAGCAAAGATTTTGACAAAGACAAATCCTGCACTTCGTCCACCAAAACATACTGATATTTTAGCGCTCCGTCCGGCATTTTCCGGATAATTCTCGTAGCAAAACTTAACATATCCGAAAAATCATACAGTCGATTATCCCGGAGAACCTTACTATAAATCTTAGCCACCTTCACATAAAAATTATAAAAAGACGCAGCTTTCTCCCGCGTCTTTTCATCTTTTATTTCATTGATTCTTTTATAAAATTCTTTAAAAGAAATTTGCTCATTTTTTTGCAATTGAAACGTAGAAACAACTAGTTTTTCCAAACCCTCCATGTCGCCAAATTGTTTTATCAAATCTTCTTCGAGTTCCCCCTTCTCTTGCAAATTTTTCAAAATTTTTCGCGTCATTTTGACCAGAAAATCATCCGGTATCAATTTTAAATCCACTTTCAAATTTTGAATGATCTTGTTGCCAAAAGAATGAAAAGTGCAAATCTCCACCCCACTATCTTTCATTCTTTCTTGAAGTTCCTTCACTACTTTTCTAGTAAATGCAATTATGAGAATTTCCTCCGCCGGTATTTTCAAATCACATACCAAATAATTTACTTTAGCAATGAGACTCGCACTTTTTCCGCTCCCCGCCGAAGCCAGAATCAGCTCTGCATCCTCACACGCCACCACTGCCTCAATTTGCTTCTCGTCAAGCAAATTCCCTTCTATTTCAAACTTTTCTTTTTGCTTTTTCTTGATAAACTTCCGATTCAACTTTTCACGTTTTTTCAAATAAAAATTTATCTTTTTCATTAGTTTACGCGCCTCCCGAGTTTTTGGCACAGTAGGCATCCTAGCTTTGATTTCCTCAAGTTCCCAAAATGAAACGTATCGTTCCAGATACATTTTTTCAAGAGAGCATAAAAAAATCTTTAAATCTTCCATAATATTTAAAGCTATACGATTTTTTGATTATATTGGTACGCCCGATAGGGTTCGATTCGTCAGAACGAGTCCGCAGAGCGGTTTACTTGAATTGGTACGCCCGATAGGACTCGAACCTACGACACCCAGCTCCGGAAGCTGGTGCTCTAATCCACTGAGCTACGGGCGCATACAGATATATTATAACACATTTCCCCAGATTATGATATAATGAGATTATATGGCAATAGAGAGGTTAGTAGAACCAACTACAGCAGGAAATGACTCCGAGGAAGAAAAGCTCGAAGTTTCCCTTCGCCCTCTCACTTTCGATGAATACATCGGTCAAACTCATCTCAAAAACAACTTAAAGCTTGCCATCGACGCCGTCAAAAAACGCGGTCACGGCGCCGTCCTCGATCATGTCTTATTATACGGTCCACCAGGCCTCGGCAAAACCACCATGGCTGGCGTCATCGCCCATGAGCTCGGCAGCAGCCTTCGCGTTACTTCCGGCCCAGCCATCGAACGCGCCGGTGACCTCGCTTCCATTCTCACCAACTTAAAAGACGGTGATGTCCTTTTTATCGACGAGATTCATCGTTTGAAACGCGCCGTCGAAGAAATTTTATACTCCGCCATGGAAGATTACAAAATCGACATCGTCATCGGCAAAGGTCCCGCCGCTCGCTCCATGCGCTTAGATTTACCTAAATTTACCGTCATTGGTGCTACTACCAGGACGGGCGCACTCGCTGGACCATTACGAGATAGATTCGGCATCGTCCACCGCCTAGAGTATTACAAAGAACCAGAAATCGAGCAAATCATCGCGCGTACTTCCAGGATTCTCGGCACCAAGATTCAGCCAGAAGCTCTAAATCTCCTCGCTACTCGCTCTAGGTTAACCCCCCGTATCGCCAATAGATTATTTAGGCGTGTCCGCGACTACGCCGATGTCAACGGAGACGGCATCGTCGATGTCTCCATCGCAAAACAAGCTCTTGATCTCATGGAGATCGACTATCTCGGCCTCGACCCTGCCGACCGCAACATGCTAAAACTCATGTGGGACAATTATAAAGATCGCCCAGTCGGCCTAAACACCATCGCTGCATTGACCGGCGACGAAGCCACCACTATCGAAGAATTTTATGAACCATACTTACTCCAAATGGGGCTTCTCATGCGGACGCCAAAAGGGAGGGTAGTGACCGTGAAAGGTCGCGAGCATCTAGAAAAAGGAGGTCAAAAGGACTAGCAAAATGTCATGTGCCTATTTACAAAAACCATAAACTATGATATAATTATATAAAGGAGCATTATGGATGAAGGCTTAGCAAGAATCCGACATGAAAGAAGCATGAAAGATTTTCCGTTTCTTGAGTTGGAAGATAACGAATACGTTGAATACGCATTCAAAAGAGCAAAAATTTGGCTACATCTAATTCTCGGAGGCCTCGCTGCAGGGCTAATTTTTATATTATTAGCCTTTCTTTTGGTTCTACTTGGTCAAGACAGTTTAGATGGCGTTGGCATCAGTTTTCTTTATATCATGCTTGGCGCCATGGTTGCAGCAGTCTTTCTAGCCGGCATTTTTACCATGATCGTCTATAGGGGCAACCGTCTCTTCATCACCAACAAACACGTCATCCAAATGGTCATGCTTTCTCCATTTTCTACTTCATTCAATATGATCGACTTGTCCTCCATCGAAGACACCAGCTTTAGCCAAGATGGCATCTGGCAAAAAATATTCGGTTACGGGACTTTCAGACTTTCTACCGTCGGCGACGAGACCACCTACACTTTCAAAAAATCTGACATCACCGCCGAAGAGCTAAAAGCCATCAGCAAATTAGTCACCAAAGCCAAAAACCCAGACGACAAAGAAAATGTCTTTATCGTCAGCTAATTCTAATTCTGACGATTAGTTTTTACGTAAGTAGCCTCTTTTTCTAAATCGGCTTTCAAAGTATATCTCTTACAACGCCCGTTATTACAATCGGCCGGCTCATACGAATATGAGCTCTTCGCATCATTTAAATTGTATCCCGATGGGTCTGTCCAGAGCGCCGGATCAATCACTGTAATATTTTCTTCTGAAATAATCTCCGGGTAATACCCGTTATTTTTATAAAAACCCTCCTCAAGCGCATAGTACATTGCATTAATCGCTGTCTTTCTATCTTCATCGCGTTGCAAAGCGTCAAAATTTGACTTCTGCACCAAGAACAAAATCAACAGTAACCCCGCAAAAGTCGCTACGATAATAAGTTCAATGATAGTAAAGCCTTTTTTCTGTTTCATATCTTTTATTATAACATATTTTGTGATATAATATATAAATATGGTACCGTAGCTCAGCTGGTTAGAGCGTGGGACTCATAAGCCCGAGGTCGGTGGTTCAATTCCACCCGGTACCACCAATTTAAGGACATTGACAACATAAGCTATCCGCGTTAAAATAAGCATAGGCGGCAACCGTCTAGGAAGTTGCCTTAGTTGATGTATTTGTTACTCTTCGTCTTCCACGACAAGAGTAACTTTTTTGTTCTTAGGTTTACGCACAAATCTAAAGTAAAACTCTATTTCCATACGCAGATTCCTTTCGTATTTGTTTTATCATTTACTAACGGGAAAACGAGAACCAGATATTTACCTAGAACATACCCCGAACACAGATTCCCGTTGAGAGACATTATGTACCTTTACGGGCCCACCTTATCTAGAACCTGCATTCGATCAAACTCGAAGTTACACCAACCACGAAATCACAGTAACACAGTTAAAAGTAAAAAACAACCCCCCACCTTAAAAATCTCATTCCACCCCTGTTATTTCACCATTTCCACTTTTGCTAATTTTGGCAAAAATCAAAAAAACATTAATCTAGATGTTTTCATTCAACAAATTGCCGACAGTACAAAAACGAGGCGGATAGAATTACCCGCCTCGCTGGCTAGAAGGCTAAGCTTTAACACAGCGGACGTAGTAGCCGAAGTAGCGGGTATTGTACTCCGTAGCCGGGTAGAAACTATCGTACACCAAGTACCAGCGATTAGTGCCCCCATGCGCACTGCTAGACCACCAGCACCCATACCCGATAACGTTCAGCGTACCACCGCTGTAGGTGCCGCCTGCGACTGGGCTAAACGCTGTTTTGTTAGATGCCGCTGCAGAAATCTGTGAGCGGCTTGGCAGTTTCCAACCGCTAGGACAGACCGAGGAAGAAGCTTCGGTAGAGTTATCTGCCGTATTAATCGTGCCAGCAGTTGCCGCTACGTAGTTATACCATGCACCGTAGTCACTATTGCTGCTGCAAACAATTTTGCTGTCCGTATAAGAATTAGATTGGCCCGAGGTTGCTGGAGTAGTATAGGAGGAGACGTTAGAGTCTGCACTTGTTAGAGTTTTTTGATTAATAGTACCATTAGCATTACAGCCAATAGATATGTTCTTAGTCATCCAAAGGGTTTTACTCGCAGCACCATTATTTGCAGTCACTACACCTACTGTGTAAGATTTGCTATCACGATTGTCGGTTAATGTACCCGTAGCATCATCACAAAGTTGATCTAATGGAGTATTGTAAGTTTGCATCGTACCAGTAATGTTTTTAATACAGCTTGTCACAGTAATGGTAGCATTATTGGAATTAGGAATAAAGGAAGTGCCGCTATCATCTGTTTTTAAGTTACCATTTGATGCAGAGTTCAGTGCATAAGAAGCTACACCATAATTAGTAGATGTATTGGTAGTTACGGTATATCCTACTCCCGGGTTTAGCTTTACTGTACCACCACTGGTAGATACAGTACCTACAGTCGTTCCCGTAGCAGACTCTTTGAATGTTACACTAGATACACCAGTCGTACCACCGCCTGCATAGGCAAAGTTTACAGTAACGGTCTTAGCTGCCGCACCAGCAGGTACAGCAGTGATAGTAGCAGTCCCTTGTCCTACAGTAAAGGTGGTGTTGCTGCTTGTAATGTCTGCTACAGTACCAGCGCCTTCTGGAGACCATGCTGCAAAGCTATAACCATCATTCATAGTAGCAGTAAGGGTGTAGGTTTGGCCGTAAGTTAGGTTATTTACTGTACAACCAGCTGTGTTAGAGCAAGAAGTACCATTAAGGGAGACACTTTGTATG
>JAZRPQ010000013.1:0-7039 GCA_045649325.1 Candidatus Nanosyncoccus sp. | reverse complement strand
TCAGCAGATAGTTTTGGCGTATCGTTGTCAGCGATTGGATAAATATGATAATTATCGATTTCCTCAATTCTAATGTCATCTTTTTCAAGTAGGTCCATCACGTCTTGAGATTTTTTGATAAATTCGGTAGTTAGATCTTCTGTAGATTCTTGCTTTAAATAATCTCCATTCATAAAATCTACGCAGTGTTTGAAGGCGGGAGTTGAAATGTCATGGAACAATCCAGCAAGAGTTTGTTTTTTATCATGAGTAAAATGCCAGACAATTAGGGAGACCGCAATGGAATGGTTCAAGCTGGAGTAAAAAATATCACCATTAAACAAATCGGTATATAATGTGCCACAAGTAGTGCTGATATATTTTTGGGTTCGGAGTTCCTTGGTGTTGGTATAAGCATTTAACCATTCCGGAAAATCCGCGCTCAAAATTTTAAAGTAACCAGTTGTTTTCGCAGTTTTCATATCTATATTGTAGCATAAAAAAGAAGCTCTCGCGGTAGGTACCTTCGGCGCCGTGCGAGTGCTTCGATATTTATATTATATCAAATTAGCGCAAAAATATCAATAATTTGACCACGTTTCGTTATCATTATTAGTTTTTTGATTTGTTTTCTAGATTTGACTTGTGAGACTAAGAATTTTCTCACACTATCATCTCGAGAATTTTTCATACGAGAAGTGTCAATAATGATGTTTGACGATTGCTTTAGTGCTTTCTTTAATAAATGTTCTAGTGAGTTTGAATTGGATGATTTTGGAGATTTGATTTCAAATTCGATCCCATCAAGAAGAATGTCGGCTGTATGTAGGTTTGACTCTTCTAGAAACTTAATGTCGTGCCCGGCCATAGTCAATATTTCGGCTACCCGCATTTCATGAGGCCAGAGCCTACGACCAGAGGCAATGAAAGTTCCTTTCTTTTGGGTATTTTTCATAATATTATTTTATATCTTTTTGATTTAGAAGAAAAATGTCTATGTTTTTCCACTTTGGTTTTGGTAGTCGGACTTTAATAGAGAACGGTACATATGGAGTCATTGGTTGGTTTAAAAATACAAGATTCCGATCTTTAAGTTCAAAACCAACCTTTCTGTCTGTTATTATTGGTACAATTATAACATATTTTGGTGTAAAGCATAAGGCATGCCGATTAGAAAGACAGACGTTCTATCTTTTTTGATGTTTTATCTGGAATTTTTAGAGCTCTAAAAAAATCGTACTTATTTTTTAGATGATTCTAGGAGTTGTCCATATTGGAAAATATAAATAAAACATATAGTGATAAGAACGAAAAAGATAACAGGAAGATTAATTGATGCTTTATGGGAAAGGTCAATAATTGAAAGCAAAAGGTTAGTGGCGGTACTAACTAGGATCCACGACAATAGATACTTTGATATTTTTTTTAGGCTTAATGTGTTTTCCAAACTAAATGGAGATTGTTGATTGCTGATTCTTTGAAAAAAATGTTCGGTTTCGCGTAGAGTCAAATAGATAAGAAGTGTAGCGAGCACATATAGAATAATAACAAAGATGATGAATGCTGCTTTTATAACAATACCAAATTGGAAATAATCGACAAAACTAAGTTCGCCCATTGTGATTTCTGCTGGTAAATCTGAAAACATATAATTCAGAAAAACATATCTGGATGCATAGATTGAGATACCGATAATGACAAAACCGAATAAGGTGAGATAACGGATTATTCTTGCCAGGATATATACAACTTTAGATGTCTTTTGCAAACGTTTGCGATCCTTTTGTGTTAAGGCGATGATTTCTTTTTTCGTTTTGTGATTAAAACTACTGCATTCTTCTGAATTGACGTCTATGAGATCAGTTATTTTGCAATGTAAGACGGAACAGATTGAGATCATATTGGCTGTCGTAGGGTAGGCTTCGCCGTTTTCCCACTTTGAGACGGATTGACGGGAAACGCCTATCTTGGCCGCAAGTTTTTCTTGTGATAAATGATTGATTTTTCTTATGGTTTGTAAATTCTCTTTAAGTGTCATGTTAATATTATACGTAGTTTACGTGAACGTTTCTACCAACTATTGGTTGCGTATAAGTGCCCATACGGTTGGTTTAAAAATCCAAGATTCCTTTTTTTAAGTTAATAACCAACCTTTCATTAATTCTTATCTGTTATTATAGCATATTTTAATGTATAATATAAGGCATGAATAATGAGATAGAGGCTCAATTTTTAGATATTGATAAAGATAAGATACGTGTAAGACTAAAGGAAATTGGTGCAAAATTAGAAAAGCCAGAGGTCCTAATGAAACGAGTGGTTTTTTATACTGGGGAGCATTCGTTTGCGCGGGTTCGTGATGAAGGTGACGAAATTGTAATGACATATAAAAATGTAAATGATGATAATTCTATTTTGGGCACAAAAGAGGTCAATATCAATGTTGATAACTATGATGATGCGATTTTGTTTTTAAAGGGATGCGGGCTTAAAATAAAGGCTCGTCAAGAAACTAAACGCGAAATTTGGAAAAATGGAGATGTGGAAATATGCATTGATACTTGGCCGTGGATTCCGACTTTTATAGAAATTGAAGGTCCAACCGAAGAGTCAGTTTGGGCTACTGCTAAGAAACTTGGTCTTAAAAAAGTTCAAGCAAAATTCGGCTCGGTAGATACAACTTATCAACATTATTACGGAATCGATACAGATGTGGTAAATTTACACACGCCAGAGATTTTGTTTGATATGGAACCGCCAAAATGGGTAAAGGGGTCACTTAAAAAAGAAAGCCCCGAACCTACGTAATCCAGCGTTGCCTGACGGACTTTCGATAGTTTTATTATAACACATAGGTGGGGGTTGAAAATTATTGACCGATTAGATATAATGCTTCGCATGAAAAAAGGCAAAATAATTCCTAATGGCGTAATTTTGGAAAAACACGAATATAAGACCATCTTGTTATTTACCGAAATTTACGAAAACTAAGAAGATAGTTGATTTTAAGAAGTAGTTTTGATATAATATGAATTATCAAGATAGGACTTGTCTCGGAATAGGTGAGTCCTATCTTTAAATTTATATCTGTTATTATACCACACTTTATGCAGATTAACTATGGTGTATTTTTAGTTTTTATGATATAATATATATTAATAGTGGTCTGAAGAGAGGGGGGAGGAGCTATGTTGTTTGAAAAGATGAGTAGAAAAAAAGAAATTTCTCAGATGAGAAGAAAGCTAATCGATGATTGTTATCGTGACTATGTAGAGTCTAACAAAAAGCAATCAGCTGAATGCATCAAAGAGATGAAACGATTAGTGAACGACGGAAAGGCTATTCCTGATGAGTTTTGGAGCAAATGGGCTAACGAAGAGACCAAGTTATATCTTGGTTCTAAACAAAAAATAGCAGAGATTTGCTTGATGGACGAGGAACAACTAGAAAAAACATACATGGAATGCTACGGCGAATAATTTAAACTTCTTGACCACTACTTGTACATTGCCCTGGCTTTGCCGGGGCTTTTTTTATGATATAATAGACTGTATGAGAAAAAGAAATGACAAGGGATACTTGATTGGTTTCTTGGTGGCTTCGGCGTTAGTGATTGCAATTACGGCGGCGATTATTGCTAATTTTTCGGTGATTTCAGATTTTATTGTGGGGATGCATTATCAACCATCTGCTGCTATGGAGCAAATTCGTTCAGAGTTGGAGCTGACAGGGAGGGGTAAATCTATTTTTAATGCGTCGCAGCCAGAACTGATGGAACGGGTGAATTTTAATGAAAAATGTCGCGAAGTGGAAAATGAAGCGGCGATACTTGGTTGCTATACTGACGGAAAGATCTATGTTTATGATGTTTCTTCTGATGAGTTGAAGGGGATATCGGAACTCGCGACGGCACACGAACTGCTGCACGCGGTTTATGCAAGGATGTCTCAAGATGAGCGGGTGAGGCTGGTCGAGAGTCTGACGCGGGTCTTTGATACAAATCAAGAGGCGCTAGGGGAAGAAATCAACAATTATCCGGTTGAGCAGAAACAAGAGGAACTGTATGTGCGGGCAGGGACGGAAATTAAAAATTTGCCGGATGATCTAGAAAAACATTATGCTGAGATTTTTGCAAATCAAGATAAAATAGTGGATTTCTATGAAAGTTATATTTCGGTATTTCGGGGGATTGAGCAAAGATTAGAGGCTCTACTCCAGGAGATTAAAAATTTGCAAAATGAGATCACTCTGAAGACTGCTAGTTATGAGGCAGGAGTGGGGAGTTTGAATGTAAAAATAGAAGAATTCAATAATTGCGCTAAGACTATGAATTGTTTTTCTAGTACAACAGAGTTTAATAGTCAGAGGAGTGGGTTGATTCGTGAGCAGCAAAATTTGAAGACTATCTATGATGAGATTAGTAGTTTGGTGTCTAAGTATAATGAGCTAGTAAAAGAATATAATGAGAACGTTTTGCATGGGCAGACGCTCAATATGAAAATTAATTCTAGTGTGAATGTGGAAGAAGTAGGGGATTAGTATCCTTAGTAGATTTTTTTGACTTTTTGGATTTTTGAGATTTGTGGGATTTTTGAGACTTGTGAGCCTTTGGGATTTTGTGGGCTTTTGGGGTGCTTTCAATATTTTTTGATTTGTGATTTAATCGCAAATGATATGCATTGGCGAGTAGATAAGAGCCAAGGGTGATGAAAAAGACAATAGTAGTGGAGACGAGAGCCATTAAGTTGATTTTGTGGGAGCGTTCTTGGTAATTTCTACCGGCGGTTTCTGGGACAAAAATCATGTCGTCTGGAGTGAAAGAGTCTGTTTCTGCTATTTCTTCTGCTGTCTCTGGGGTTTCTGCTGGAGCCTCTGGGGTTTCTGCCGGGGTTTCTGCTACCTTTGGGGTAACCGTTGTGGCTTGGCTAGGGGTGCTTTTAGGGGTGCGTGGGACAGATGAGCTTGCAGATGCTGGAGCTTGACTATTTGTGGCTGGGCTAGAGACAGGAGTCTTTGGTGTGGTTTGGGCGGCTGGCTCTGGGATTTCGCCAGACCATTCATTGCCCCATTCGATAGTTGGGGTTTCTGGCTCTGGGGTTTCTGGCTCTGCTGGTGCTTCTTTTTCTGTTTCTGCTGGTGTCTCCTCGCTAGAGCTAGGCTCTTCTTCGGTATCCTCGGCATAAACTGGTAAAGCTACTAGTGTAGAGCTGCACAAAACAAGAGTAAAAATGAATTTGATAAAATCCCTCATATATTTTTTATTATATCATACTTTTGCTAAAATCACAAGATGTGATATAATTGTATCAATGAAGATATATAAGTGGAGGCGGCTTCTAGTGGTAGTGATTGCTCTTTCTGGAGCGGTCGCATGGCTGGTTTTGAATCCAAAAAGCTATGAACAGCTTTTTGTGAAGGTAGAAAATACTGGTGCAGAATCTAGTATAGAGGCTAGTACGGACGGAGACGCAGCTATCAATGTATTAGAACTACTAGAGGTAAAGGGGCGGGCGCCAAAGACTGGATATGCTCGTTCTGAATTCTATGGTTCTTGGCCAACGGTGGATGGTTGTAACCTTAGGCAAAGGATAATAAAGCGGGAATTTGGAGAAACGGCGGTGCTAGATGGGTGCACGGTGATCGCTGGGGAATATGATGAGCCATATACGGGGGAGCATAAAGTTTTTACTTCTAAAGAACAGATTTCTAAGGGGATACAGATAGACCATGTGGTGGCTCTTTCTGATGCATGGCAGAAAGGGGCGCAATATATGTCTAAGGAAGTAAGATATGAAATGGCGACAGATCCTTTGAATTTGATTGCGGTGGATGCTTCGGCGAATCAGGGAAAATCAGATGGTGATGCGGCGACGTGGCTACCTAAGAATAAAAAATTTCGGTGTCAATATGTGGCGAGACAGGTATCAGTGAAGTATAAATATGCGCTTTGGGTGACGGAGGCAGAGAAAGAGGCGATTTCAAATGTTCTTTTGGCTTGTCCTGATGAAAAAGTGGTAAAGTGATACACCTGGAATTTTTTGATTTTTGGTCTAAATGATAAGATTTTCTCATAAGGAGGATTTATGAGAAAAATTGAAAAAGAGGTGGAAGAGTACCTTCTGTATTGCGAAAAAACGAGACGGATGAGTGAAACGACGATTCGGTCTAAACAAAATATACTAGAACGATTTATTAATGTAACTGGGGTGGAGGCGGTGGAGTTGATTTCGAATTTGGATTTTGATAAATGGATGGCGTTTTTGGTGGAGAGAGGCGTGAGCAATACGGCGATGAACACTTATAATGCGACAGTGACTGCTATGGTGCGGTATTTTCAGGATGCGGGGGTCAGCGTGCCGATAAATTTAATCTTGATCCGGAAACTGAAAGGCGTGAGGAAACCAAGAAAATCTTATACTGAAGCGGAGATCAAGATGGTAGTTAAAACTGCAAAATCTCTGGGAGATTTGGAGACAAGCCTGATGATTTTGGTGATGGCGGAGACTGGGATGAGGATAGCGGAGCTTGTTAGACTGTCTACTAAGGAAATTTCGGGACGGAGAATTATGTTTATAGGGAAAGGGCAGAAGCTTAGGGAGGTGTATTTGTCTTCTGCTACGGCTTGTCGTCTGGAGGAATTTTTAGATGGGCGAGAGGGGTATGTGTGGGGTGGCTCTTCGCTTAACGGAGAGCCACCATGCGTGAATACGGTGCGCTTTAGGATGGCTTTGGCGTTTTTGGAAGCGGGGTTTCCTGGGTTTTATCCGCACGCACTGAGGCATTCCTTTGCGACAAATTTGCAAAAGAAGGGCGCGTCGGTGGCGGAGATCAAGGAAATGATGGGACATTCGTCGGTGGCGACGACAGAAAGGTATCTGCATGAGTTCGAAGGAAGGATGGAAGAGCTGTTTTTGAAGTATCAATAGGGGGGCGATTTTGCTCTATGTATTTAACACAAAATATAAAATAATTCTGCTTAATAGCAGGAGGAGAAAAATAAATGAAAAAATCATTAATTGCAGTCGGCGCAGCATCTGTGGCTCTTGCTGCTATGCCAGTG
>JAZRPQ010000012.1:0-33290 GCA_045649325.1 Candidatus Nanosyncoccus sp. | reverse complement strand
CCTTAGGGAACCTTGAGACAGGTGATGCATGGCCGTCGTCAGCTCGTGTCGTGAGATGTTTGGTTAAGTCCATCAACGAGCGCAACCCTTGCAACCAGTTGTATTTTTCTGGTAGGACTGCCCCGGTAACGGGGAGGAAGGAGGGGATGATGTCAGGTCAGTATTTCCCTTACGCCTTGGGCTAGAATCGCGCTACAATGGCTGGTACAATGCGAAGCGAAGCAGTGATGTGAAGCAAATCGCACCAAAGCCAGTCCCAGTTCGGATAGGAGGCTGAAACTCGCCTCCCTGAAGTCGGAATCGCTAGTAATCGCAGATCAGCATGTTGCGGTGAATACGTTCCCGGGTCTTGTACACACCGCCCGCCAAACCATGAGAGTCATGAGCACCCGAAGTCTGCTTCGGCGGCCTAAGGTGAGCAAGATGATTGGGGTTAAGTCGTAACAAGGCATCGGTACGAGAACGTGTCGATGGATTACCTCCTTTCTTGAGAAGGAATTAGACGTCTGAAAGCCTTAAGGCTTGCAGATAGTCAGGTCGGTTACGGTTGTGATTAAAACAAGCTTGAATCACAACTTCACCTGCTTTAAGCAGGAGTAACAATAAGCTTTACAACGAACAAGATTATAATTGCACAACTAAGTTGTTAAACCAAAATCCGCCTCATGAAGGCGGATTTTTGTGGTATAATATAGGGAGTCGTAGAGTAAAACGAGGCAGTTTAATAGTTATTTTAGTTCAAAAACTTTTTTAAAAAAAGGGGGTGAGAAAATGTCTAAAAGTTTAGATCTTAGCGAAGAACGTAAAGCGCAGATTGTCCAGGAATTCGTCGATATGTATATCGAAAAAGGCGGCGAATATCCGACTTCGAGAGAGATTAAAAAGAACAAGTATATTGCTGAATGGGAAGTTCAGGTTGTTAAAAAACTTGGCCTACTCGAAGATTGGCGAGTTAGAAAAATGGCAAAGGAAAAAACAGGAATAAATTATCCGCCCGTAGCAGGGCGACACAGAGAGCATAGCGCAGAAGCTAGCCACAACAAGTCTAAAAGTGCCAATTTGGCTAGTCAGGCAGACGAAAAGAAAGCAGAACAGAAAGAGGTGACTGATATGACGGAATTAGAAAAGGTAGAGAAGAAAACAGAAGAAATAGTAAAGGTAGTAGAAGAATCAAATGCAAATATAGCTGCAACTGAAACAAATCCTCAAAAGATATCAGTGGAAGAACCGAGCTCGCTTGACGGCTTAAAACGAGTGTTACGCGAGTTTGGAGAAGCCCACTTGCATTGGCCAACCGATCAAGAAATCAATGACCGCAGATCGAGGGGCGTGCCAGGCTGGCGTTCTTCGTCCGAAGTTCGTCGTGTGCTTGGGCCTAAATCATCATGGAAAGATCAAGTTTTTCCAGAAGGTTTGCCAGATGGTTTTGTTACTCAAAATAGAGGCGGTAATTATGAAAGACCTCAGGCACGCAAAAAACCTATAGGCAAGAAAATTGAGCACGAAAACTCTGATATCAAAGAATTAGAAAGAAAGATAGACTGGATTTCTAAGCTATTTTCGGATGGCCATCTGGATGCCGTCATTGAAACCTCCAATCATTTCACTATGAGAAGTGAAGTCTCTGCTCGCTATAAAGGCAAGTACATTCGTTTTATTTTTGAGGTACAGGAGAACGAAGAATGACTATCAAAAACCAGGCAACGCCGCCTGGTTTTTTAATAACAAAAAGCCTTCAGTATTTCTGGCGGGTTTTTGTTATAAATATGATAGAATTAAATCATGAAGAATGATAAGAACCTTAGCCTTTCATTGGGCTCTTTTAGTTTAGCGGTATTTGTCATTGCAAAACTCGGTTTTCTGACGCATGTAAATAGTAGTAGTATGGTTATACAGGGTCTAGTTACGGCTGGGCTCGGTTTTGCAGTTATTTCACTTATCGTCTCTTTGGTTAACAGCTTCGTAATCGCAATGTCACCAGAGACAAAGCGATTAGTTCGCGGCATTCAAGCCGCAGCAATCTTGGTGCTTATAATCTCTCTTCTTACAGGAGGCTTCGGCTCTCTCTTGGCAGGGTATATTCATTTCTAATAAAGTTTTTAATGCCAAGCAACAAACTCCAAGTATTTCTGGTGAAATTTTGTTATAATATGATAAAGGAGTACCATGGAGAAAGCAAAAGTTTATTTTACTAGAGATATTACCCCAGAGGGTTTGCAAAAAGTTTACGAGGCCCTAGGTGTGGACATTACCAACGGGGGTAAAAATAAAGTGGGTGTCAAAGTCTCTACTGGTGAAGATGGTGCCAAAGGCTATCTCAAACCCGAGCTCATCGGCCCATTTGTGAAATCTGTAAACGGTATCATTATAGAATGTAACACCGCCTACCCTGGCGCGCGTAATACCGCCACGGACCATATCGAGGTGGCCAAGAAACACGGTTTCACCACTTATGCCGATGTCGATATCATGGACGCCGATGGTGATTTTGAAATCCCCGTCAAAAATGGTAAGCATTTAAAATATGATCTCATCGGCAATAATTTCAAAAATTATGACGCTATCATTAATCTCGCTCACGGCAAAGGTCATGCCATGGGTGGCTTTGGCGCCAACCTCAAGAATCAATCTATCGGCATCGCTTCAAGAAACGGCAAGGCTTATATTCACTCTTGCGGCAAGACCAAAAGTCCTAAGCTCTGCTGGGTTTTGAAACACAAACAAATCGACTTTATCGAATCTATGGCCGAAGCCGCTACCGCCGTCTCGGATTATTTAAGGGAAGAAAATAAGCCTATTATCTATATCACCGTGGCAAACGCCCTCTCTTTGGATTGTGACTGTGATGCGAATCAAGGTGATCCTGTGATGAACGATATTGGTATTTTTGCATCATTAGATCCAGTTGCTAACGACCAAGCTTTTATTGACGCTATTTGGGCTTCGAAAGATACGGGCGCTAAAGATTTGCAGGAACGTATCGATTCCCGCGAAGGTCGCGCCATCCTCCCATATGCGGAATCTCTTGGTCTCGGTACCACTGATTACGAGCTCGTCGAGTTGTAATCTATCTTTCGTCGCCGGCGCCGTGAATTTTGTTCCGAACAAAGCGGTCTTCAAGTTTGTCTACATTTTTCTCGGCTACTTTAGAAAGAGGTAAATCTAAATATCTCGCAATCGAGGCTAAATACCACAAAGTGTCCCCCAGCTCTTTACAGATACCCTCGCGGTCCTCATCGCTCAAAATCCCATCTTTGTCGCGCAAAATCTTCTTGATTTTGTCTGCCGTCTCACCCGCCTCACCAGTCAGGCCCAAAACTTTCTCAACAAACCCTACTTCATTTAAACCACATTTAGAAAAAGTATCGTACTTCACGATAGTATTTTGGTACTCATCGAATCTCATAATAATACCATTGTATCATAATCAAAAAGAAAAATCAGAATTCACTTCTGTTTTTCTTTTCAAACTAAGTTTCTTTTGTTGGACTTTTCTTTGCAAAGAAAAGTCCAAAAGAGTATAATTATAACACATGGAAGATAACAGGAATCTGATTGACAAATACAAAGGCAAGTCGAACGAACAAATTTTTGCTGACCTTGAAAAATCCCGCAACACACTTGAAATCGCCATCGAAAACGTCGAACACGATTTTAATATTGGCTCCATTGTCCGCACGGCCAACTCTTTTAACGTAAAAAAAGTCCATATTATTGGCAAGAAAAAATATAATCGCCGCGGCGCCATGTGTACAGATAAATATTTAGAAATTGTTCACCACGCTAGCATAGAGGATTTTCTAAAAACTCAGGAAAAAAGGGAACTAGTCGCCATTGAAAACAACCAAGAACGGAGTAAACCTCTCCATGAAAAAGTTTTTGAAAGTGATACCACACTGATTTTTGGCTCCGAAAATAACGGCATCACATCTGAATTGCTAGAAAAAGCTGAGGATGTCAGATTCATTGAATCTTTTGGTTCGACTCGTTCTGTCAACGTCGGCGCAGCCGCCGCCATTGCCATGTACGAATGGACCCGTCAAAACCTCTGGGGCTAGGGAAATAACTATTTTCCGCCCCTGATAATATTTACAATAATCGTCAAAATCAGAGTATGTAGATTTGCTGCGACTAAAAGTCCGGCTATAATTGTGATCACACCAAAAAGTTTTACCTTGTCGTACGAACGCACTCCGCTAGCTAAGTTGTTGGCGATTGGCTGATGAAAATATACCACCGCGCCTCCGGCCGCCGCAATCAAAAGCCCAATTATCACCCACCCAAAGCTAAAAGTAAAATCCATAACTATATTTTATCATATCTTATGCTAAAATGCAAAAAGGGCTGCATTCTGCAACCCTTCTCTAACTGAACTATTATTTGATAAGTACCCACCTGTAATTGTCGGTGTCGACAGCCCAAACTTTATATCTTTTGTCGACGTAACTCGAAACTGTCGCCCAATGCTCATCTGGGTCACTGGCGAATTCCATCCAGACTACCAGCCCAGATTCACCTTCATTAGGGTTTACCCCGACATAATGATTAAACATTTTCAGCTCTTCACCTCGTCTTAATACTCTTGTGTACCCAGCTTCAGCTAAAAACTGCAGCCAACGGTCGGCATCCAGTTTTTCTTTGGAGGATTTTCGTGGCCATTTCCCAGTAGTTTCGTAAATCTTCCATGCACAGTAACTTGTAGAATGCTTGATTATCTGGTCGCTTGGGTCAGTGATCAGGGAATAAGTATCTTCGCCGTCACTCTCAGGCCAATTTGCAAAATTTTCGTCTGAATAAGGCCAAGGGTAAGTATTGAGGCTATGGTCGCCATTTCGGTAGCGCTTCATTAGAGCTTGGTGTTCTTGCCCAGTCCAATATTCTAGTGCTGCGTCTCGGTACTTTCTCCTGTAAAACTCTCTGATAAGCTTGTCTTTGTTCCAATTGGCGCAGGACATCTGTGCCCATGTGTTTAGTACGTCTAAATTTACCATTTTTTCACCCCTTTTTAATCGTTCAGTTTTAAGTTTCAATCCAGTGTTTTTAAGATAAAAATTGAAAAACACCAAACCGCTCTAATTATAGCATATTTGAAGTAGTTCGTCCAGCCGTCTATACATATTGTGCTTGATTTTTTCGCCCCAAAGGTGTAAAATAAAAAGTACACCTTACCATTTTTATGGGGTAATAGCTCAGTTGATTAGAGCGCCGCCTTTGCAAGGCGCAGGTCCAGGGTTTGAGTCCCTGTTACTCCACCACCGCGGACGACTTTTACGAAGTAAAAATCGACCACTTCGGGGATATAGCTCAGCTGGTTAGAGCGCGTCACTGATAATGACGAGGTCTGTGGTTCAAGTCCACATATCCCCACCAGAAACAGCCTTCGGGCTATTTTTTGTGCTATAATAAAAACACTAAATGAAACGAAAACCTCTCATCCTCTCAGTTTTAATCCTGTTTGTTGTATTTGCCGCCACGACACTAATTAAAATGTTTACCCTGGACATAGAAATAGAGTTAGTCCAAACTATTGATTTGCCAGAACTTTCCGTTGTCACAGATATGAAAACTGGCGATTTTCGCAGTAAAGCTATAGCTGTGGACGGCAAAATTATCCAGGGCACAAACAGGGAAGCCCAGCCTACCGCCTCCACCGCTAAGATGATCTTAGGGCTCGCTATTATGGAGAAATACCCTTTTGACCCGGGAGAATCCGGTCAAACCATTGAGATCACGCTAGAATTTTACAATAAATATCTCTGGTACGTCAGTCATAACGGTTCTAACACTGCCGTTTCGCTGGGGGAGAAAATTAGCGAATATGACGCGCTCGCCTCTGTTTTTCTGGCATCATCCAACAATATGGCGGACACTCTTGCCATCTGGGCCTTTGGTAATCTAGAGAATTATCGGGCTTATGCTACAGAGATACTACGAAAACTCGGCCTAGAAAACACTCATATAGGCGAAGATGCCTGCGGTTATAGCGAAACTACCACTAGTACCGCCGAAGATCTAGCGGTTATCGCAAGCGAGCTTCTTAAAAACCCAGTTCTAAGAGAAATCGTTAGTCTAAAATCTCATGCTGTCCCCGTAGCCGGCACTCTTATAAATACCAACAAAATCCTTGGCGACTCGCTAAACGGTGGTTCCGTCATTACAGGGGTCAAGACCGGATATATTGGTGCGGTTTCTGGTTACAATCTGATCAGTTCCTACGAGGTAGAAAATCATACTATCACCATGGCTCTTCTTGGGGCTAGCACCAGAACAGCCTCATTTGAGGAGAGCAAGGATGAATTGCTCCGTCTAAGTAGTGGAATTACCCCTGTTACTATTGTTGCTAAAGACCAACCTGTGGGGTATTTTAGGACGTGGTGGAACGGTGAACACCAAATTTATGCGACCGAAGAAATCCGCACTATTGCCTTTTCTAGTCCAGAAAATTCGCTCACGCTATCCGGCCAAAGCGTCAAAGCTATTTTAAATGAAAAAGAGTACGAAACCGAGGTTGTTTACGACGATTTTTCTCGTGAGCCGACCTTTATTGAGCGCTTCCTACATATCTTTGGTTGGGAAAGTAGATAAGCATTGACTTTTTAGCATAAGTGTGATATAATAAAAAGACTAACCTAATGGGAGGTTAGCTTAGCGCCCATCTTACGTATGTGTATCTGGGTAGTACTTTGAGAAAGGAGGTATTCGTATGGATACCAACACAAGAAATTATGAGATAGTAGGAGGTCCCAACAAAGACGTATTGTTTGACGCTTGTAAGTACGCGTACAGCAAAAACGTTAAATTTAGCGTGGGCTTTACAGTAGCTATGGGCTACACAATGCCAAAGGGCGACCCCCGCGCAGCCTATGTGCCGATGGAAATCAGCGACTTCAAGATTTGCGGAATAGAACACGAGGCCGGCTCCGGTGAGTCCTTTAATCTAAAAGGATATTGCCGGGCTAAGCTCGATTTTACCTCGGAAAGTAGGACCTACAACTTCAAGGCTTGGTATAATACCAAGACCCGCGAAGGCACGATTTCTTTTACCTAAACACCACAAAACCCAGGCTTTAGCCTGGGTTTTTAACATTTGATAAAAACAAAGAGAAAACCGCCTATAAATTTGAGAGAGGGGCGGTTTTCCAGGTCATACATATAACTTGTGCAGCCTCGCAGTTTAATCTGCGCAAGTTACCCCTATTATATATCACGTAGTGCATAATGTCAATACCCTTTTTTAAAAATTGTTCGGGATTTTTATAAAAATGTGTTCGGCAAAATAAAAAAATTATGTTCGGTAAAATATTGTTGACAAAACTAAAGCGGTATGATATAATAAAAGGCATAACCTTGGAAATAGGTGAGTTTTATTAACGAATACTGGTGGGCAGAAACGGAGTCAGAAAATGTCTGGAACCAAAGCTGGCGGCATGAAAGCTGCTGCTACCAACAAAGCCAAATATGGCAAAGAGTTTTACGCTCGCATCGGTAAAAAAGGTGGTCAAAACGGTCACACTGGTGGCTTTGCCGCTAACCCAGCCCTTGCACGTATCGCAGGTGCTAAAGGCGGTCGTATCTCTCGTCGTGGCCCAGCTAAAAAAGCTGCCTAAACGTCACACCGAGGGCAATGAAACACCCCATCAGGGGTCTGGAATCGCGTTAGTCCGCATGAAGGGCAACGCGATTTTTGATGCAAAAAATCTCTGTAAGTATCCAGCTCACTCTCTATTAATTCCTCATCTATGTCTACCCCATATAGAGCACAGAGTTCACGCGCTTTTTTCCAAGCGAGGACTTCGATTTTGAGTCTTTCTATCTCTGTATTAAACGTAAAACGTTTGCTTAAAGCATGCCCTAGCTCATGCAAAAGTAACAGAGAAGAACCATTCTCCTCATATACTACGGTCTTGGGCGGGCGAAAAGCAAAACGTTTTCCCCTGATTATTCGAATTTCCGGATAATCATTTCTGACTCTTGCCAAAAAGGTAGCATCCATAAATCACTGACTCCAAAGGTCTTCGCGGCCGGCGGTAACGTACGCCCTCTGCTTTGGGTAAATATTTTACATAAAGATTAAAAATTTTGCCAAGTGGCCCTCCTAAAATGATTGTATCTGGCTTGTATTTGGAAACAATATCGGGGATACCTAAGTACACACGCTCGGCTATCTCGGTCATTATCTTTTTGCCTCTAAGATCCGTTGCTGCATCAACGTGAAAGACCTTTTCTAGAGCTGAAGAAGCCGCTATATCCTCCCATTCCATACTCTTGCCGCTATGTGAGTAAATTTTGTGTCCAGGCTCAAACTTATCTGATTCTGGCAGTATTTGCCCACGTTCAGCGATACCGCCTCCGATCCCGGTAGAGAAGGTCAAAAACACTGTTTTGCCTGGCAGGCGTTGAGATTCATAGGCTGCCGCAAGACTTGCATCATTCTTAAAATAAATCGGGCAATCAAATAGTTGCGAAAACTCGTCCATAAGGGAAAAAGTCCCCCAGTCACGGTTGCCGAGCTTTATTGAACAATTTTTTTGTACAGCCCCCGGAACTGCTACCACTACCGCTACCAGCTTAAATTTAGAAAACTCCCTGAGTACCCTGAGAAGATCTCTGATAAAACGCTCCTTTTGCCAGGAGGTCTTAAATTTGTGGCGTCGGAGCACTCGCCCACGCTTCGAGAATAGCGCCACCAAAGTCTTTGTACCTCCAATATCTACCGCTAAATACATACCCTCATTATACTACATCATTTTAGAAAATACATCCTAGACATTTTAGGGGAAATTTGCTATAATAAAGATAGATTTGGGCTCATTCAGAGGTTTCGTGAGGCACGAGGTCTCTGAATGAGCCTAAAGAAAGGATAAATTAAACATGGCTGATGCCAAAAAATTAACGATGGATGAACTCATCGCTAAAGATGAAAATGCGGCAAAGAAAGTTGTCGCTGGAGACACTATTAGCGGTAAGGTTATCTCTATTAAGAAGCATGAGATCTTGATCGATCTCGGGAGCCAAGGGGTCGGTTTGGTCCCAAGAAGAGAGGCTTCTTTTGTCAAAGATCTAGAGCTTGGAGCAGAGGTGACTGCCTCTGTTATCGATGCAGAGATGGACAACGGGTATGTACTATTGTCACTCCGTAAGGCCGTCAAAGATAAAGGTTGGGACGAAATCCAGTCTAAGATGGACAACGCCGAAACCGTCGAAATCACCCCATACGATGCCAATCGTGGTGGTCTCCTCGTCGAATACGAGGGAATTAGAGGCTTTTTGCCGGTTTCTCAGCTTTCTGCTGAGCACTACCCACGCGTAGGTAGTGCCGACAAAGATGAAATCTTGCAGAGGTTAAACTCTCTTGTCGGTAAGCCAATCAAAGTTCGTATCCTTGACGCCATCAAGAAAGAAAATAAGCTTATCTTCTCCGAAAAGGAAGCCGTAAGAGACGGTCTTGCTGAGCGCTTTGCCAACCTCAAAGTTGGCGATACTGCTCACGGTGTCGTTACTGGCGTAGTCGACTTCGGTGTATTTGTTAATGTTGACGGCATTGAAGGCTTGGTCCATATTTCTGAGATTTCTTGGGAACGGGTCAACAACCCATCTGATTACGTCAAGATTGGTGACGAAATCGACGCCAAAATCATCGCTATCGACAAAGAACGTTTGTCTCTCTCGATGAAGCAGCTCATGGAAGACCCATGGCTTCACGAGGTAGAGAGCCTCAAAAAGGGCGACAAAGTCGAAGGTACCGTCACTCGGATTACACCATTTGGCGCCTTTGTTCAGATCAGCCCAGCTGTTGAAGCTTTGGTGCACGTCTCTGAGCTCGGCGAAGGCTCCGATGTCGATCCAGAGAAGGTCTTCACCTTGAACGAACGCAAGAGCTTTACCGTTCTTGACATCGACAAAGAAGGCCGCAAAATCTCCTTGTCTATTGACAAGTAGGCTTTATAAGAAATAAAAAAGTAGTTTTCTGAACCTCTGATTTATCACGGTGATGAAAACTACTTTTTTATTTTTTTATAAAGGTTGTATTTGTAAAGAAACAAAAAGTAGTTTTTTGAGCCTCTGACGTGTCGCGGCGAAGAAAAACTATTTTTTGTTTCTACTAGAAGGTTGCATTTATAAAAATAAGCGGTATAATTGAATAAAATAGCGCTAAAAGAAAGGTCATATCAAAATGCAAAATATTGACGAATTCATCGAAAGTCTTTTAAATGACAAGGGGATTACTGACGTCGAACCAGATGTAAAAGAAGATTTGAAAGCCGACATGAAAAAACGGCTAGAAGACCAGATTGACCGCGCCGCTATCCAGGCGCTCAGCGAAGAAAAAGCCGCTGAGCTATCAGAAAAACTTGAAGACCCGAATTTTTCCAATGAAGATATGGCCAAATTCATGCAAGATTCAGGGGTAAACCTTACCGAAATAGCGCTTGATACTATGCTAAAATTCCGCGGATTTTACCTAGGTACGGAGGAATAAGATGAACGAAGGTTTAAAAAACACTTCTGACGCACCAAATCCAGATGCATCCAAATGGGAGAGTCTCTACCAAAATCTCGAGAAAAACATCAATGATAATTTTCTCGATGACAAAGATTTTATCGATAGTAAACTTAAGCGCCCTATCGAATATAGCAAAGAAGACGCAGAAAATGACCTCAAAAAAGCCGAAGAAAAACGAGATCATGCCTTGAAGCATATCCATGAAAAAATCGCCGAAGACATCGTCAAGGCAGATAGTGAAGCTGGCAAATGGCTAGCCGACGAGCTCAAAAATATAGAAGACATGAAATTTGACGAGGAAAAAGCCGACGAATACAGGCGTGAAGTGTACGAACGAGCCGTGAAAAAACAACTAGAAGCAGATCATGCAAAAGATGCCCCTAAAGACTCAGAAGATACCTCTAAAGCACCAGAAGATGCTCCTAAAAGCCCAGAAGACAAACAAGCTCGAGAAACCGAACTCCAGATGAACCAGGAGATCGAAAGGCAGGCGGCCGAAGTAGAACTCACCGAAAACATCCAGGAGCAGATGGAGATAGAACAAAGAAAACTGGAAGAAGAGCTATATCAAAATATCCAGGCTCAGATGGAATTAGAGGAAAAACAGCCTCTCACCGCTGTCAACATCGACTATTCTCATGACGAAAAAGAAATCGCCCGCGATCTTGCTGAGCAAGCTTTGAACGCCGAAATATCAGACGCCAAAGGTATAAAAGGCGCCGTCAAACGCATCTGGAAGGGCACACTCTTTAGGAAGTTTTTTGAAAAGAGATATACCAATCAATTTATCAGCGGCGAGCGCACGACTGAAAATGGCGAAACCGCTCTGAATGTTTTGAAAAAACAAATGCCGGATACTATGGAGCGCTTTGTCCTAAGCGCCGTGGAAGAAGAGGATGGCTATGTTCACGGCAAAAGTGGCGAAAGACTCGAAGAAGTCGACAAAGAAACTAACGAAAAACTCAAATCCGCTATAGCGGAGTATGCTAGGAAACGTCCAGGTCTCGGCGAAAACGTGGCAGATCTAAACCGCGAGTTTAAGAACGAGATTGGCCGAATTCTCGCCGAAAAAATGGATAGTGACAGTGGTAAAGATAACTATCTCCAGGTTGCTGAGGAAGCTGCTAAACGCTACCAAGAGTTAGCCGTTGCCGCCAAAACCAAAGCCGAGCACGAAGCAGCTTTGGAACAAGTAATGGCTGGCTTCCAGGCCTACAACGCCGAAGCTAGAAGCAATGTCCGCACCGAGGCTCATTACGACGGGATTGACAAACTTATCGACAAAATCGAATCTAGAGGTCTCGATGTGGTCCCTGCCGAATATATCGCCGGTGCACTTGGCGTAATCACTAGTCTCACCCAGACTGGGGCGAGAGCCGCCCTCGGCGCTGCTGGTGGTATTGCCGCCTCAGGTATTATCAGTGGACTCAAAGAGCGCAACCGCATCACCGAAGATCGCGTCCGCATGATGCGAGACATCGCAAATGGTATGGACTACGATGCCGGCAAATACGAAAAAAAGATTGGTGGCACACTCTACGACATGCAGCCAGCTTCCAAGCTCGCCGCTAGTATTCAAGATGCTATTGATTACAAAGGCGAAGACCGCGCGGAGAGGCTCATGGAAGCCATCGCCGAAGCTCGTGTTCGTATTGATTTTTCTGATAGCAAACAAAAAGATCTTATCTCTTATAGCTCTTCCAGTAGCAGAGGCAAAGAGCGCCTAGAGCTAGACAAAATTTTGATCAAAGCCGAGCGTGCTCTCTCTGAAAAAGGTAGGGAAAAATACGAGCTCATACAAGACGAAATCAGGCAAGAAATCATCGAAGGCTATGAGGACGAAGCTGGTAACTATCATGCCGGCGTCAAGCAAAAAGACAAAGATTTCAAGAAATTCCGCGCCCTTTCTGCCATGAAGAAAGCTGGCAAATCCTTAGCTATAGGTGGCGCAATGTTCTTTGTCTCTCAAGAAGTCATGGCCGCTATCGACCCAGCCAAGATTGGCGTATTCGAAAAAGCCGGAATCTTAAAGGGAGAAAACAATACAGATGCCAAAGAAACCATCCTCGCGAGCGGCTTTGGTAAAATGCGCGGCACCTACGAAGTATCTGGTGCGCCTCGCTCCGACATTCATGAAAATATTTCTGATCCAGAGCAAGTCAGAATGTACGAAGAAGCTGGTTATACCAAAGTTGAGACAGCTCCAGCTACTCACGAAGCCACCCCTCCTGATGTTGCTGAGGTAGATCCATCGGCCTCCACTGCTAGAGTAGAGGTCAGATACGACGGTTGGGCTAATAATGGCACCAAACTCTCTGATGGCAACGAGCTTCGTGCTCATATCGAAAACGGCAAGTTTGTTTCTACTATGAGGGGCGCCTCCACTATGAACGGTCAAGCTATCGATTATGACCCTTCATCTATCAAAGCCTATCTCACTCTCGGTGATTCTAAATTTGAGATTGCCGGTTCACTCAACGAAGCTGGCCAAATGACCTGGGGTGAAAATGGTGTATTTACTACTACCACCGGTGAAACCATTAAAGCCATCAGCGATAATGGCGAAAAGCTCTACAAATACTTCGAAATCGCTGTAGACAATGGTCCAGATGCGGACGGCATTACTCATATCGTTCCTCTTGCCACTGATGCTGGTACCAACAGCTTCAGTGATAAAATCCAGCAACTAGTAGAGGGGATTCCTGTCGAGCGCCCTGCTACCTACACCTTTATCAAAGATATCGCAGGACCAAACGAAACTGTTATCAGGGATATAACCACTAACGGCGTCGGCTTTGCCCCAGATGTCATGAGAAGAGGTCTTGGCCGTGCTTATAACGCTCCAGAAACTCCAGCCGCCTCAGAAGAAGCTCCAGAGGCCCCAATGGCCCCAGAAGCAGAATCAATCCCAGAAGCTCCATCCGCACCAGAGGTCAACCCATCAAATAATCCTATTGAAATCCCTACCGCCCCTGAGAATCTTAATAGCCCAGAATTAACAAACGAAACTATCGAGGTGACTCCACTAGTCGCGCCAAATTCCCCAGAGAACGTCATCGATTTCGTTAACAATTATCAACGAGCCATCGATGACAGTCGTGGTGTCATCGGCGATGTCTTGGCTAACGCTCTTATGACCACAGAAGATTACATAAGTAATGCATCGGATAATAGTATCACTTGGGCAAACGCTATTAGGAATCTTTCTCCAGACGGCAGAGCCGCTCTAAAAAGAATTTTAGATATGCGCGATAGCCTGGGAGACGATACGAAATATCTCAAGTTTGGTAACGGCTTCGCTGTTTTCCGTGAGTTCCATGACGTTGATTCGCTATAAACCAATAAAATCTGTGCTATAATAAGTGTAAGGAGATTTCTGTGAATAAAACTAAAAAAACTGCGACCAAAAAGACTGAATCATGTCCTTGGTTTAAATATTACAAAGAAGACGGCATCCCGGAGACTTTAGAGTTTCCTGATTGCTCTATGGTAGATATGATTATTGAGACTGCCGAAAAATACCCTGACAACGTAGCTTACTCTTATTATGGCCACAAGGTGACCTACAAGAATTTTGTCAAAAAAATCGAAAAAGCCGCCCGCGCCCTCAAGAATTACGGGGTCAAAGAAGGCGACCGCGTTACCATCTGTATGCCTAATACTCCAGAGGGGATTACCATGGTTTACGCTGTCAACATGGTTGGCGCTGTCTGTAATATGGTTCACCCACTGTCATCAGAGAAGGAGCTAGAGTATTACATCAAGGTAGCCGAGAGTAAATATGTCCTTGTGATCGATGCTGTTTTTGACAAAATTTACAGATTGAGAGATACCGCAGGGTTGGAACGCATCATCGTAGTTCGTCCATCTGATGGTCTCGGATTCTTAAAACAACAACTCTACAGACTATTGCATGTCAAAAAAGTTCGCTTGCCAGCCAACGATGGCAGGGTCGTACTCTGGGAAGATTTTATCGCTAATTCTTACTTTTATCAGGGTAATTACCACGAAGAGCGGGGCGGGGAAGATCTTGCCATCATTATGTACTCTGGGGGTACTACGGGCGCTCCTAAGGCCGTTATGTTATCAAACCTTAATATCAACGCAGAATCCATCTGTGACGCCACCATGATACGTCAAATCAAGCCAGGGGCCACAGTTTTGTCTATTTTGCCATTATTCCACTGCTTTGGCCTAGGTGTCTGTATCCATACGCCGCTATGCAAAGGCATGGGTTGTGATCTGATTCCGGCTTTCTCGCACAAGCTATTTGCTGACATCTTGAGAAAAAACGCTCCTAGCTTTATCGTAGGGGTGCCTACTCTGTTTGAGGCTCTCACTAATACCAAACTTGGCCCTACCGACCTCTCATCTGTAACCGCAGTGATTTGCGGTGGCGACACCTTAGATAGCAATTTAAGAGATAAAGTTAACGAATTTTTGGCGGCCCATGGCTCCAAAGCCAAAATCCGCGTCGGCTACGGCCTTACTGAAGGCTCTGGTGCCGTCTGTCTCTCCCCAGAAAATTCTTTCTCTGACGGTATTATTGGCGCTCCGATGCCAAACACCTTGTTTAAGATTGTAAAACCAGAGACCGAAAAAGAAATGCCTACCGGTGAAGACGGCGAAATCTGCATCAGTGGTCCACTTGTGATGATGGGCTACCTTGGAGACGAAGAAGAGACTAATAAGGTTATCAAACTTCACAAAGACGGTCGCGTCTGGCTCCATACGGGTGACATCGGCCATTTCGGAGAAGATGGCTTAGTCTACTTCGGCCAAAGACTCAAACGTATGATCATCTCATCTGGCTACAATATCTACCCGACTCACATCGAGTCCATTATCAACTCTCACGAAGGTGTTATGACCTCTATCGTAATCGGTATCGACCACCCACACAAAGGTCAGGTGCCAAAGGCCTTTATCGTTTTGAAGGAAGGTTACAAACCAGGCAAAAAAGTCGAACGCGAAATCAGGGAACTACTCGAAAGAAACATCCCAATCTACGCCCTCCCAGTCGCTTACGAATTCAGAGACGAACTCCCAAAAACTCTAGTCGGCAAAGTCGCCTTCAAAAAACTCTCCGATGAAGAAAAGGGTAAAAAATAAATAGATTTTTGAGCCTCTGACTTGTCACGGCGATAAAATCTACTGATTTTTTGCTATAATAGGACTATGATTCTCTCTATCATTATCCCAGTTTTTAATTCAGAAAGGTATTTAGGTCGTTGTTTGAAATCGGTCTTTCGGGCTATTGCTCTTTCTCATGATGATGTAGAAGTTATTTTGGTGGACAATGGTTCTTCTGACTCTAGCTTAAAAATCGCACATGAATACCTCGAAAAAACGCCCCTGAGAGCCCAAATTTTGCGATGTAAGGCCCCTGGAGCCGCCGCAGTGCGTAATTATGGCATAAAACACGCAAAAGGCGCTTATGTTTGGTTTATTGACGCAGACGATGAAATCGCACCCAGTTCCATCAAAAAATTACTAAAAATCGCTAAAGAATCCACCCCAGATCTCATTATGATGGGGGCTAAACGGATTTACCCAGATGGCCACACTGACGATTTGACCGCTGTTGACCCGGGGAGCCCAGATTATAAGAGCCGTTTTGTCCGTTACGGCGCTGGCCCCTGGCAATTTCTTATTTCACGTAGGTGGTGGGAACAAAATCGTTTTGCTTTCAAAGAGGGTATCATCCATGAAGATATGGAGATGATTTCCTCGCTCATTCTCTATACAGATAATTTTAAGGCCCTAAAAGAACCGGTCTATCTCTATTATCAAAACCCCGATTCAGTACTTCATAAAGACAAATGGGACCCTCACTATCTTGATATCTTTGAGGCTCTTGAAGGACTCCGGCGCCGTTTTTCTGAAAAGAACGCCCTAGAAGAGTACAAAGACGAGTTAGAATGGTTCTTTATCTGGAATCTTCTGGTTGATTCCGCCAAGGATTTCAAAAAGTTCAAAGAGGGAAGAAAAGGTCTTAGAAGGTCTCGTAAGATGCTAAAAAAGTACTATCCTTCTTGGCGAAAAAATCAGTTTTTAAAGGCCAAACCCCTGAAATTGAGACTCCGGGTGAGGTTAAATTACTATATGGTGTAGTTAAAGAATTTTGGGTTTTTCATATTTTATCTCCTGTTTAATTTATATCTTTATCATACGACTTTAAACTTAAAGAAAAATTAAAATCTGCTATAATAGTTATATGATTTGGAAGATTCTGCTAGTTTTGTTAGTGTCAATGGTCCCTCTGATAGAACTTCGCGGTGCTATTCCTATCGCTATTGGCATGGATCTCGGTCTTCCAGAGTGGGCAGTCCTTATTATCGCTCTTATTGGCAATCTTATTCCAGTCCCGATTATCTATCTGTTTGCTCAAAAAGTGCTGAGATGGGGCGAAAAGTCCCGCTGGAAGCCGTTTAAAAACTTCTGTGTCTTTTGTCTCGAAAAGGGCAAAAAAGCCGGCGACAAACTATTAAAAAAGGCCAAATCCGGTGTCTATTTTGCGCTTTTTCTCTTTGTCGCCATCCCAATTCCGGGCACTGGTGCCTGGACCGGCACCCTTGCCGCGAGCATCTTGAATTTAGATTTCAAAAAATCCATGATCGCTATCATTGCTGGAGTCATCACGGCGGGGTTAATTATGCTACTTGTCTCACTTGGTGTATCTAAAGTAATTTTTGGAGGATAAATGAAAAACATCGTCGAAATCAAAAATTTTGGGATGAAGTTTGGGAATAAAACCGTTATAAAAGACCTGTCTTTTGAGGTGAAAGCTGGCGAAATTTTCGGATTTCTAGGTAGTAACGGCTCAGGGAAGACCACTACTCTTCGGGCTCTGCTTGGCTTTTATACGCCAACAAGTGGCGAGCTTCTTATCGATGGCAAAAAGTACGACCCCGAGGATACTAATATCACGGTGGGGTATCTTCCAGAGGAGCGTGGCCTTTACAAAAAAGAGACTGTCATTGATAACATGGTCTATTTTGGCGAACTAAAAGGCTTGAAAGACCCACGTGGATGGTCAGAAAAATACCTGAAGCGAGTCAAACTAGAAGACAAGGCAAACGAAAAGCTCGAAAAGCTCTCTGGTGGTCAACAACAAAAAGTCCAGCTTGGCGTTACCATCATGAATGATCCGAAGCTTTTGATTTTAGATGAACCAACCAAAGGCTTTGACCCGATGAACCGGAGACTCCTTATGGAAATCATCGAAGAAGCTCATGAGAAAGGTGCCGCTATTATCATGATTACGCATTACATGGATGAGGTCGAGAAGCTTTGCGACCGCGCGATCCTCTTAAAAGACGGCGTCGCCCACGCTTATGGCACGATCCCAGAAATCAGGAAAAAGCATAAGAATAAAACTTTAGAACAAATTTTTATAGATGTATATGGAGGTGAAGATGAATAATTCACTTTGGAATGTTACTAAATTTGAATTCGTCCGTCAGGTCAAAAAGCCTTCTTTCTGGGCTACAATTATCTTGATTCCACTGATGATTGTAGGGATGTTTGTGATTTCTATGCTAGTTTCAAATGGCAACCACGCCGAAACTCCTACCATCGACGAAAACACCAAAATCGCCATCACCGATGAAGCCGGTGTTTTGCCAAAGGACTATCCTATACTGACTAGCGACACCAAAGAAGAAGCGATCAAAAAAGTCGTAGATGGCGAAGTCGATCTCTATTTCTACATTCCGTCAGATTTTAAAGATGCCAAAAAAGTAGAATTTTACCATGTTTCTGAAGGGCTCGAGCTCTTCAATATGGATGGTCAGGCTATCAAATCTATCTTAAACCAGGCTGTTTCAACTAAATATCCTGAGTTAGACGTCTTGGCTCTCACTGGTGGTTTTGAAGTTAAAGACAACAAGCTAACGAAGACCGGGGAAGGATCCAACGCGCTCGGTCATGCCGTCATCCCTATTGTGATTTTGGTGGTTTATTTCTTCTTTGTTACATTATTTGGCGGGCGTCTCCTCATGACTGTGGTAGAAGAAAAGGAAAACCGTATTAGCGAGATGATTCTCACCACTGTTTCTACCAAGCATCTGATTGTGGGTAAGATTTTTTCTGCTATGCTGCTTGGCCTTATTCAGATCGCCACCCTGATTATCCCACTTGTTGTGATGGTGATTATCTACAAGGATAATGAGATTGTCTCTATGGTACTTTCGCAAATCGTGTTTGATCCAGTCACAATTATCACAAACTTGATACTTTTGGTATTTTCGATCTTTCTTGCCACCGGTTTGCTTACTTATATTGGCACCATTACTCCTACCGCCAAAGACGCTTCGCAGTTTATTGGTCCAGTGATTATCGGCGTGGTCTTTCCGCTTTACTTTATGTCGGCGTTCCTCGCAACCGAACCAAGTGGCTTCGTCTACTTCTTGACCTATTTCCCACTCTCTGCTCCTACCGCTTTGATGTTAAGAAGCGCCTTCGGGACTTTGACTACCCCAGAGTTTATTATCGGCCTTATCGAAATCACCGTTCTCTCTGTCATAGTCGTCAAAATTACCGTAAAAAGCTTCCAGAAAAACGCTATTAATTTTAGCCTTGCTCTACCTAAATTCCTCAGGAAAAAGTAATTATTTCTTGAAATATTGCCCGGCCAGCATCCACATGATGATGGACCCTAGGAAATTGCCCAGGATACAGATGAGAAGCGAAAAATCAAGGGTCGTCGCTACTCCCATCGTGATGACATTGGCGATGCAGTGCTGAAAACCACAGAAGATAAAGAGTGGTATCCCAAAAATAATTCCAAGTGGTGTGCCTTTACGGTATAGAAGCACCGCGATATACATGATCACCCCGCACATCACTGATTTTACAAAGAAAGGGAAGGAAATCTCCCATCCGGCCACCTTAGAGCTAGCCGACGCTAGCACTTCTTGGTCTCCTATCGCCGAAAACATCACTCCTACAAGGTATCCAGCTACCAAATTTACCACCAAAATCAAGAAGAGATCTAAAATTCTAATCTCGTCATCTACCAAAAAACCGCATTTTCCAGTGAAGAGATTTTGGCCCATGTAACACACTCCGAGTAGTCCAAATGCAAAAATCACTGGTCCGATTGGATTTCCGAGTTTAAGCAGTGCATAATCTCCTAGAGCGATTAATACTGCCGCGCCCACACTTTTTGCTATAAGCTCACGATATTTTTTTAGCATAAACCTCCTTAAGTATTACCATTATAACTAAAAACTTTTTCAGAGTAAAGCATAAGCGGGATAGGCGTTGCAGGCAGCAAAAACCCTGGTTAGACCAGGGTTAATCCGTAGATTCTGTTTCTGTAAAATGTCAATCTGTTTCGCTGTAATACCAATCGGCAAACTTATGAGTAAATATATTGTGCCATCTTTTAATTTTTCTAATCACTGAAAACAATATGTTCATTTTTTTCCTCCTTCAGTCTCGTTTTTTGGCAGTTCCGTATTGTTTTTTGCTAAACATGTCTATAATAGGTTGAAGGCAAATCCAAAGTAGATAAAAAAGAATAACTATAATACTCCCAACAATCAAAAATGCGCTATTTCTTAGTACTAAAAACATTTTTCTACCTCTCTTTCTTTGAAAAAGTCTGACAGAAACAAAATCTAAATGTCCAAAATGTAGCTAATTCTTCTACACTTCCATATACAATTATAACATAAAATGTCAAAAAATAAAGTATTTAAGGCTTTTTCGTGCTATAATAAGCCTATGGGAAGATCACTCAAAATCCACGGGGTCTATCAACATTTTAAAGGCGGTTTCTATCTGGTAGAAGATATCATTTACCATTCTGAAACAGGGGAGAAAATGGTTGCTTACCGCGCATTGTATGGCGAAGGAAAACTCTGGTGTCGCCCTTACGATGAATTTTTATCCGAAGTTGACCATGAGAAATACCCCGATGTAGAGCAAAAATATCGCTTTGAACTACAAAATGACTAAATTTTTATCCCTATTGTGTTTTTTATCGTTTTATGATATAATAAAAAAGTTCGATTAACCCAGATTCAATTATAAGGAGGTACATTATGGGCAGTAACAGAGAATGGGATGGAAGTTTTGAGACTTCTAGAGAAGCGAATCGTGATCTTGAGGATATTTTCCTCGACGCAATGGATGGCAACTACATTGGCAAAGGCGATGACGGTGGCTTAATCAAGTCGTATGCCGACGGAAGTTGGGAAATGTTTGGGCCTTCAGACGGTCCTAAGCATCACTATCATGGCGGCATAGATTCAAACGGTAATACTTTCGGACATGGTTAATTTGCCTCGGGGTGCTTGTAAGCACCCCTTTTTCTTGGAATATGCTACAATATATCTATGAAGATCTTAGAAAATCCAATTACAAAATCAGACTTAATTAAAGAGTCCAAAAACTTCATTGATGAGAATACTATCAAAGCCGCAGTAGATATAAAAAATGAACTTGTTGCGGTCGACGCACCGATGCACTATGAATGTGAGCAGCTTCTGTTAGAAAATGGTTCTAACCAAGAGGACATTTGGGGCATCAATCTTTATTTGGATGAAGAAAATCTAGATGATTTGGTAGAATTTGACTCAATGATCAACGTCCGCCCAGCTCAGAATAATCGTAGTCGCAGTATAGAAAATCCAGAAACTAGAGAAAAAATCAAACAAGTAGTAGCAAAATGGCTGAAATAAAATACATTCATGGCGAAGAAACTCTAAAAGACTGGGGGGGCCACCCGATCACTTATCAGATGGGCAACATCGGTAGCGAAGTTTCCCGCTCGCTCAAATGGACTGAAAAAGGGAATCAAGCTCGCGCCGACAAGGCTATCGATCGCGCTCTAGAACTTTTTGATTTTACCATCAAGGCCAACTCTCAGAATCACGCTCGCCTCACGGAAATCCTGATGGCCCGCGACGAATTTTGTGATTATTTTTTTGATGACAACACCTACCATACTGACCCAGCCAAAATGCAAAGATACTATGATGGCTTCGTAATGATGGAGAGACTAGCGAGATAAACTTTTTCTATTAATTCAATTGTAATATAAAAACGATTCATGGTATAATTGAAGTGTTCCAGCATTCAAATCTATAACAGGTCTGCCCTTGACGAGGTAGGTAAAGAATTAAACCCCGAGCGGAACATCCGCTCCAGTCGGCTTAATCGCCTGCTGTAGAAATTGAGTGCTGGAACACCCATAGCGGGTGTTCCGCTTAGTTTTAGGACAAAAACCCGCAAATATTAAATTTTAGGTGCGGGCTTCCCGCAAAGGAGAAAACACTATGAATAATGAAAAGATGGGCGGTGGGGGTGAGCAAACCAATGAGGCTTACGATAAATGGGCCAACATAGGAGAAGAGGTGAAACCTACATCTGGCGATTGGAAAGAAGCCGTAAAAACTCCAGAGGGTAATGCACGATACCAAGAAAATTTGAATTCTATGGATGAACGAACAAAACAATATGTATTTGACACTGTGAGTAATTTTGACCATTTACTTGGTGAGTTTATAGCAAAAGGCGAAGACGAAAAACTTATCCAGGCGGCCACGGATGCCCTGAACCAAAACATTTATAATGGTGGTTTGAACGGTGCATATCTAAACAAGGAAGGCTTTCTATATACTGGCGAACTAGCCGATGAATATAGAGGATATGATGAAGAAGGCGGTGATGACAAAAAATCACTAGAGGACTTAGATACTGCTGCACAGGATGGCATACAAACTGGTGATACTTATAAAGACAATATGAGCACTATGGATGAACGCACGCAGGCATACCTCTGGCGTTTAGAAAATAATATGCATAAGTTGCTTGGTGATAAAGGCCTTGAGGGCGATACTTCTATGAAAATTATCCATAGAATGAATGAAGCCATAGGAGATGGAAAACTTAATGGTGCTTATCTCGGGAATGATGGCATTCTACATATCGGAGATACCGCCGAAGAATATAGGGGTTATGATATGGAAAAACCATCTAAAGTTAAGACTCCAATTGCAAAGACTCCCGAAAACGAGATTAAGAACCCCACGGTGAAGCCTGGAGAAAAAACACCAGAAGAACTTGGATTTAGGGATTGGTAGTAATGTCTGAGCGGCTGTTGAGTAAACAAGAAGATACTCCGCCACTATCTAATGAATCCTCCTCGCTAGATTGGTCTATTGTGGCTAATATGGCGAGGAAGGATACTAGTGGTGAGGCGGTTAAAAGTTTTGGTAATTATACCCCAGAAAATACTCGTGACTACATCAAAGACCGTTTCTCTGAAAATCTAGAAATGCTTGAGAAATTAGGCGACACTCATACGACTCAATTATATGAATCGTTGATGGAGGAATACCCGCAATTAAGAATTATAAAACTTTATGATGAAGACATAGATGACAATGCATACTTTAGTCACGCTAGTCCTAGTGGTAAAAATGGTAATTACTTGCCAAGAATTGCTTTTAATTTTTCCCATAAAGAGACCTATATAGTAGAAAAAACACAAGAACTAGAGAGAAGATTACCAAGTAGTGATGACAGATTAGGTAGAAAGTATTCCGCAAAAAGATTAGCATTTACCATTGGTGCGGACTGGAAAAAATGCATTAAGAATAAAAACCTCATCGCAGATGAAATACTTCTGCACGAATTTGGGCACGCATACGATTTTATAGAAAACTTCTTAAAGCCACAATACGAATCACTTGATGGTGATTCTCGTGGTGCAGAGGCTTTGTATAGGACCTCAAAAATTGACAGAGCAAACCGCAGAGAATACGAGTTGCAATCTCCAGATGGTAGTTATGATTTTCTGCATAGGCATAGCAGAGAGTGGCGAAAGTCAGAGCGACGACTACGGGCTATGGGCATTGAAAACTACGATGAGTATCTATATGCGAGAAATCAGTATTATCGAGACCAGCCAGATGAGGCTTATGCTGATAATTTTGCTTATAACTATATAATGCGACATTATGATGATTATTTCACTTCAGACCCACGCCAATACAAAAAGGTCTGCGTAGGCGAACAAAGAGAAATGAAATTAGACAGAGATTTTGTTCATATCTTAGGACTAAAGCAAGGATTAGGAGTAGAGATTGACAGGCTCGACGATGAAAGAAAGTCAGTCAAGCACGCTTCTGGATTTTTGGCATTTAATATGTATGTCGGAAAAAGTGTTTATTTGTATGAAAATGGAGACCCCCAAAATCCTGGCGAAAAATGGCGTATTTGTAGGGGTATTTCAGAGATGACTTTAAAACCAGCCAGAGATAAAGATACTGGAAAAATAAATCATTATGTTTTCTTTAAGGATGAAGATGGGGTCGAATATCACATTAGCCGCACGAAAGAAGAACCAGAAGCCGTTCTTTGTTCACCAGATGAAATGGCGGAAGAACTTGGGTTGCAGGTTGGCGATAAAGTGCAACTTATAGAGCATTTGGGAGATGATGCCAGGGCAATTGATTTTGACAAATTAGGGAGAACGAATACCCAAATGATAGAAGGAGAGGTATTGCGTATAGATGGAGACCATAAGGGCGAAAATGTAGTAATAAATTATCAAATTGGTAATACCGCCACAGGGCTAAACTACCCGCCTATCAGGAAATGGAAAAGATGGTATGTCGGCAACTACGAAATACTTCCTTTGCCAGATGATATGAAGTAAAACTTTTGCGGTTTTATTATCAAATTCTGGCTCCCGGGACTGGTCGCTAGCTTTTGCTAGCGCAAAAGCTAGATGTCGGGCGTCGACTCGGAAAATCCCAGATAAATCTGGGATTTTCGCTCATGAGCGAGAATGAAAAAATGCCCAGATGGGCGGTTTTATCATCAAATTTTGGCTCCCGGGACTGGACTCGAACCAGCAACCTCGAAGTTAACAGCTTCTTGCTCCACCATTGAGCTACCCGGGATTAAGATAAAATTATAAGGTGTGTATCTATTATAGCATATTTTTTTAAAATGTGGTAAAATTAAATACAGATTCTTATTTTTATTGTAAACGGAAAGGACCAGGATGGAAGAAAAAACTATACAGATCGCCGGATCTATCACTGTGGACGATTTGGCAAACGCCCTTGGTCTTTCTGTGACCGAACTTATCGGCACTCTTTTTAAAAACGGCATCGTCGCTACTATTAATCAGAGGCTAGATTACGAGACCGCCCAGATCATTATCGACGAATTAGGTTTAAAAGACGTTAAGCTAGAGAAGAAAAACACCGCCACAAGGACTAGCGACATCCATCGCGAATTATCTGACAAGGCCGTCACGCGTCCTCCGGTGGTTGCAGTAATGGGGCATGTCGACCACGGCAAAACCACACTCTTAGACACCCTTCTCCATAAAAAGACCGTCGAAAAAGAAGCCGGCGGCATCACCCAGCATATTTCCGCCTATCAGCTGAGATATAACGATAGATTGATTACTTTTCTAGATACTCCAGGCCACGAAGCCTTTGCGGCTATCCGCCAGCACGGCGCTATGCTTACAGATATTGTAGTGATTGTAGTGGCCGCTGACGACGGGGTCAAGCCTCAGACTGTCGAGGCCATCAACTTTGCCAAATCCGCCAACGCCAAAATCATCGTAGCTATTAATAAAATCGACCGCGAGGGCGCCGACATTGACCGTACCAAGGCTGATTTGTCAAATCACGGCCTTCAACCAGAAGAATGGGGCGGCGACATCACCATGGTGCCAATTTCTGCCAAACAAAATCAAAACCTCGAAGAACTTCTTGATATGATTCTCCTCACTGCTGATATCGAGGAGTTGAAGGCCGATATCGACATCCCGGCTGAAGGCCTCGTGATCGAATCACATATGGAGACTGGTAAAGGCTCGGTGGTTAATCTCCTAGTCACCGGTGGGGAACTAAAGACCGGCGAATTTGTGGTGGCGGGCTCTACTTATGGCAAAATCCGCACGATGTTAGATTGGCAGGGAAGGCCCAAGGGCAAAGCCACTCCATCTACCCCTGTCACCGTGACTGGTTTCAAAGATTTGCCAAACTTCGGTGATAAGTTTATGGAGGTCGCCGACGAAAAGACCGCGAGAAAACTTGCACTCCTCAATGCCCAGGCTATCGCCAACGAATCCGCCAATGCCAACGTTACTAGTACCGACCTCCTCAGAATGATGAACGTAGCCGACAATTCCAAAGTCTTCAATGTGATTGTAAAGGGCGACGTGCTCGGCTCGGTCACCTCTGTTGTAGACTCGCTCAAACTTATTGACACTCACGGCGAAATTACTCTCAATATTGTTTCCACCGGTGTTGGTGACATCAACGAGAACGATGTTTATATGGCCGCTGGCGAAAACACCGTGATTTATGGTTTCAATGTTTCCGTCCCGATTAATATTTCCAAGATGGCAGCGCGCGATGGCATCCCAGTCCGCACCTACAAGGTGATTTACGAGCTTCTCGACGACGCCAAGCACGAGATGGAAAACCTCCTCGATGCCGAAATCATCGAAGAGGACAAAGGCGAAATGAAAGTTCTCGGCGTCTTCCGCACCGAAAAGACCCAGATTATCGCTGGTGGTGAAGTCTTAAAAGGCGATGTCAAACCTGGCTTCCTCGCTCGCGTGATCAGAGACAAAAAGTTTATTGCTGAAGCCGAAGTGACAAGCACCCAAAAAGAAAAAATGACCGTAGACGGCCTCGTAGCTGGTGAAACCGGTGGTCTCGCCTTAAAGACCAAAAACAAAGTCGACTTACAGATTAACGACCGCCTAGTCTTCTTCACCAGAGAAACACGTAAAAGAAGTTTATAGTCAAAAAGAAAGTCCAATAACCATAAGTGTGTTATAATGGGGGTATGCAATTTGATGAAAATTTTCTAAAAGAAATGGGTCTCTCGGCTATGCCAGAGGACAAAAAACAGGATTTTTTGAACTACATTCAGGAGGAACTAGAAGTCCGCATCGGCCAAAGAATCGCTAAAGGTCTTACTGAGGCGCAGCTTCAGGAGTTCGACTCTCTCACTGATCACAGGGAAATAACGGATTGGCTCGAAAACAACCGTCCTGACTACCGCGATATTGTGAATCGCTGCATTGAAGAAATGAAACAATCTATCTCAAGAAACCGCACAGAACTACTAAAATAGCTTATCGCCTCACCCCGTTGAGGAAGCTTTTTGCGTCCATCGGCCGGCCACCATCTGGCTGCAATCTGTCCACCGCTACCACGCGCCCGTCAGCACAAGGGAAAGAAAGGAGCGCCGTCTCATCCGTATTCAGTATATGCGCCTCTAGAATGGCACAATTTTTGCCAAAGAAGACATATTTAGACTTAGGAAAGCTTTGGAAAGCCACAATTTTTCGCAAAATTTGCTCCGCCGTATCTGATAACGGGTCCAAAACTCCATCTTTTTTCTCAAATTTAGAGCAATAAGTCGCCTTCGTGTCATCTTGGGGAGTAGGCTTGGGTAAATTTTTTAAGTTTTGAATAATCCATTTTGCTCCCGCCTCTGCTAGAGTCTGATAAATTACAGATTTATCAAGAGGTAGATCAGAGAAAGTTGCCTGATAGTAAATCGGCCCCGCATCCATCGCCTTTACCAGTTTCATTACCGACACGCCAAATTCAGCGTCTCCAGAGAGAATGGCTGACTCAATCGGCGATGCACCCCTGTAAAGAGGCAAAAGTGAAGGATGAATGTTGAGAATCCCCTCTGGCTCAAACACCTCAAGCACCGATGAGGGAATCAAAACCCCAAACGATGCCAAAACCCCGATATAATCAGGATTTTCAGACTTGAGCTTTACCGCCTCAGACAAGTCCTCCTTGGTGTGCGCATAAAAAACTATCTCAGCCCCACCTTTTTCAAGTGCCGCTAAGGCGTATTCAGACAAAGCTCCATTGCCAAAGAAAATAATTTTATTCATCGCCCCACAATTTCCGATTATTTTTGATCTCTTTTTCGTAATCTTTTATTGGTTTCAAATCTCCCTTGTCGTCCATGTAATAAAACGCATCTGGCTTGTTTCGGATATGATCAATAAAGAGTACTCCATCAAGGTGATCAATCTCATGAAGAAGCGTCCTAGCAAGATCACCCGTAGCCTTGATTCGGACCTCTTTACCATCCTCAAGCCGTGCCTTTACCCGTACTTTTAGAGGTCGAGGTACCATCCCATAAATCCGCGGCACCGAAAGACATCCTTCGTAATCCGTCACTGTTTTGCCTTCAGTCTTAGTCACTACAGGGTTGATCAGGGCAGTAAAGGTGGCATTTTCTTTGTTTTCCATATCTTCACGGATGATGATAATCCGTTTGTTTACCCCTACCTGAGGTGCTGCCATCGCCGCCGATAGCTCGTAAGGGTGCTCCTTCTCCCATTCTAGAGATAGCTTCCGCATCTCGTTAATCGTATCAAGGACCTCAAAATCAATCACCCCTACCTTTTCAGATTTCTCCCTTAGACGCTTATCTGGCGTCGTAATAATTTTCATAAGCCTATTATATCATAAAAGGCTTGGCGGGTCTAGGGAAACATGAAAATTGCTATCTAGTTTCAAAAACTCCTCCACTAGCGCCTTGCGTGACTTACTCCTCACTGTCAGCTCCCAGGTAAACCCTCTGATGCTCCGTTCATGAAAAGCCGGGCAAGGCGGGGAAACAGATAAACTTGGATTTTTTGTCAGTCGCCGGTAAGCCTCTCGCACCTTTTTTAGAGCCGTCGCCTCTGTTTTTGTCGTTACTGCCACTTTTGCTACAAACAAAAACGGCGGAAACCCACTTTTTTTACGTTTTTCTAGTAAATATTCAAAAAATCCAGGGTAATCTTCATTTGTCGCAAAGGAAAGCACCGGGTTTTCTGGCTGGTAAGTCTGGACAAACACCTCAGCTTTGTCTAGATGCCCCCGCCCCACGCGCCCCATCACCTGAGTAATTAATTGAAACACCTTTTCTTCGGCACTGTAATCCGGCAGATTCAAGCCAGCATCCGCCTGCACCACCCCTACGGTAGAGAGAAGTGGCAAGTCCAACCCCTTAGCCAGCACTTGTGTCCCGACCAAAATATCCACTTCGCCATCGCGTACCGAAGGATAGAGGGCATCCAAAGTCTCCCCCTTTTTATTGTCTGCATCAAACCGCTTCACTCGTGCCTCAGGGAAGAGCCTTTTGAGCTCATTCTCGAGTAGCTTCGTCCCAAACCCCTTATGAATCAGATTTGCTCCTCCGCACGACGGACAAGCCGATGGCACCTTGCACTTATACCCACAGGTGTGACATTGCATTTCGTAAGTATCTACGTGCAAAGTCAAAGGCAAAAAACAATTTGGGCAAAGGAGCTCATACCCACAATTCTCGCAAATCGTTAAGGGAGCCGACCCTCGCCGGTTGTGAAAAATCAACGTCTGCCGCCCATTTTTCAAATTAGCTGAAATTGAGGTAAGAAGCGCATTGCAAAAATACCGATTTTTAGAAAAATTATCTCGCTTCTTAAAATCTACTACTCTCACCTCTGGCTTTATCGCGGTCTTTTTGGCTTTCTCAGATAAAGTTACTAGTTGTCCCCGTTCTCGCGCCAGATAAAAATCCTCTACCGTCGGCGTCGCCGAACCCAGTATGCAAGGAATTTTTAGTACCCCCGCTATAAAGCTTGCTGCTCTTATTGCAGAATATTTTGGGGTGTTTTCTTGATAGTAAGTGCTCTCGTGCTCCTCGTCAATGATGATTAGCCCCAGATCGCTAAGTGGAGCAAACAGCGCCGACCTCGGCCCAATCACTATCTTCGGAGTATCAGATAGTAGCAAAAAATCAAAAATCCGGTGTCTCTCCGCCTCAGTTTGCCGGGAATGAATCAAAACCACCCCAGATTCAAAGGTCTCCTGAAAGACTTTTATCAGCTGTCCTGTCAGGGCGATTTCTGGCACCAAAAGCACAACGGATTTTTGCTCCTGCAAGGCCCTGTGAGCCTCTGTGAGGTAAATATTGGTTTTACCGCTACCAGTAACGCCTAGCAGCAGTTTCGTGCCTTGTGGAGCCTTCTGGAGGCCTTCTAGGGCCTTTTTTTGGGCAGGGTTAAGCGGAATATCGGAAGACGACAGGACGGGTGTTCGTCCTGTCGTCCCCACCTTCTGTTCGGCTCTACGCTTCTTAAGAATCCCATTTGGAAGGATCATCTGCATCACTCCTGACAAAGGCGCAGAATAATACTTGGAAATCCACTCCGCTGTCTTAACCAGATGTAGCGGCAAAGGCTTTGAGTACAAAACTCTCGAAACCTCTCGGCACTTAAAATCCGGTTGAGCAACTTCTTTAATCACCACCCCCGGCGTTTTCGTCCGCATTAGCGGCACCTCTACTATAGAACCAGGCGTCAAAGGAAGGGAAGAAAAATAAGTGAGCACACTCGCCCCCTTTCCCACCCCCTTCCCCAGTATCACCTCTACATACATGTCTCAATTATACCACAGAGAAAATACAAATAGATTTTTGAGCCTCAAGCACGGCGATTAAATCTATTTGTATTTTTCTTCTTGTTGTATTTTTTACAAAATCTATGCTATAATGGGGTAAGTTAAGGAGGTAGAAAGTGTTAGATCTGTTTATTTCGTCGCGCGTCCGTCGCAAAATCATCGTGGTATTTGCCAAGTATCCGGACTTCAAGATCCATTCTCGCGGCCTCGCCAAACTGATCAAAGAAGACCCTGGCAACATCCAAAGGGAATTACAGCACCTCGTCGAGGGCAATTTCCTCATTATGACCAAAAAGGGCGCAACTCGCATCTATCAGACCAACAAAAACTACCCTATTTTAAAGGAGCTTCAATCCATTGTGATCAAGAGCCAAAAAGGCGGCAAGCCGAACCGCACCATCAACTAACAGGGGAGATAAATGAACAAAATTTTTACTCAGCTCGTCGAGTCCCGTCATCTCACCGATGATTTTTTGCACCCGAAATACGACGACTTAATTGACCCCAGTCTCCTCCCAGATATAGAAAAAGCCGTCACAAGGATCAAAAAGGCTTTAGAAAACAGAGAAAAAATCCTCATCTACGGAGACTATGACGTTGACGGCGTCACCGCCTCCACCGTCATGGAAAGCACCTTGAGGCTCGCTGGTTGCCCCCAAGAACAGATAGAAATCATGCTTCCAGACCGTTTTATTGATGGCTACGGCATGAGTCCGCGTCTCATTACCCACGCCAAAGAGAGAAAAATCAGTCTAGTCATCACTGTAGACTGTGGTTCAAGAAACCATGCTATCGTCGAGGAACTAAACCAAAACAAAATTGACACCATCATCACCGACCATCACGAGTGCGAGGACACTCTACCAGAGGCCATAGCGGTGCTTAATCCCCACCGCCATGATTATACTGGCCCAGAAGATTTGAAAAATCTCGCCGGCGTCGGGGTTGCCTTCAAACTTGCCCAGGCCCTAGTAAAATCCGGCCTTATCAAAAAAGGCCAAGAAAAATGGCTTCTAGACCTAGTTATGATCGGCACTCTCTGTGACAGTATGAGGCTCACCAAAGAAAACCGCATTCTCACCTACTATGGCAAAATCGTCCTAGCAAAGACTCATCGTCCTGGGCTCCGGGAGCTCATGAAAAAGGGGCAAGTAGACAAAATTACCTCTGAGGCCATCGGCTTTCGTATTGGCCCTCGGCTCAATGCTGCCGGCAGGCTAAAAACCGCCGAAATCTCTCTGAACGTCCTCCGTACTAGCTCCGCCACTGAGGCAGCGAAGCTCGCCTCCACTCTCGAAGAATTAAACAAAGAGCGAAAATCCGCTCAACGTGCCGCCACTGCCGAGATTGAACATCGCCTAGATGAAAGAGAAAAATCTAAAAAGACTCCAGTCATTATTGAAACCGGCGCCTTCCATGAGGGAATTATCGGTATCGTTGCCGGTAGATTGGTAGAAAAATACCATTGTCCCGCCTTTGTCCTGACAGAGGTGGAAGACGGTATTTTCAAAGGTTCTGGCCGGAGTTTTGGCGAGTTTAATCTAGCAGAGGCCCTAAACTTCGCAAGAGACGTCACTAAAGGCGGCGGTGGCCACGCTATGGCCGCTGGCGTCCAGGTGAGAAGAGAGGATCTCTACGCTTTCAGAGAAAAAATCAATGAATACTATAATAGTCTCGGTCTCCAAAATCAAGAGCGTTTTCTCAAAAAATCCGCAGACCTAGAAGTTACGAATTTAAAAGATTTGAACCTAGATTTTCTAGATGAATTGTCGATTCTTGAGCCCTTCGGCACAGGGAACGAAGAGCCCATTATCTGCCTCAAGGGTGCCTATATCGTAGACCAGCGTCGCATGGGCGCCGAAGGTGCACACCTAAGGCTAGATTTGAAAGGAAAAGACGGCGGCGTCATCAAAGCCGTCGCCTTTTCCGCCCCCGAGGGCTGGTTCAACCTAGACGAAACCATCCCCCATACTTTTATTTTGAGACCAGTCATCAACGAATGGAACGGCACCCGCTCCGCCGAGTCCCACCTCCTCGACATCATCGAATAAAATGCTAAACCAACCAAAGCCAACCGCTGCTAACAGTATCACAATGGGGGTGAAATTTCAACCCCCCACCTCTAGCTTATGGTTAAATTAGGATTCTTGGAGAAGGCAGCGGACCGCCATACCATAATGTTTATTTCGAGATGACAGGTCAATATTTGAACCATTAAACATTAATATATAAGCTCTGTTAGTATTGCTGGTGTCTGTAGTGCAAGACCAATAAGACCCAATCACGCCAGGAGCATAGGACCCTGATTCAGTTTGAGTGCCACCAAATAAGAAACCCGGGATGTATTGGCCATTAACGTTTTCGGTAGTTGTGGTTGGGTCAGCTACTAGCATATTTGCTGCATTATTGCTGTAAGCGGCAGTAAGTGCCTCAAACTGACCACCAGATCCACCAGTAGGTAGGCTCCAGCCAGCTGGACAGATGGAATAGTCCACGTTTACGCCTGCACCAGTAGAAGAAGTCATAGAACTAGCAGTAGCAGTATAGGTATTATAGTAACAACCATAGACATCTCTACAATAATATGCCGAGCCGTCATATACATGAGCTACGTCGCCTGTGTATGGGAACACCCCATTCGCTAGCTTATTATTCAACGTAAACCCACCCGAGCTCACATTAGAATCCGCAGCCGTCAGTGTCAGGCTCTCAGTCTTCGCTCCTAGCTTTAAGTTTTGTAGCATCCAGCAGTTACCATCGGCTAGTCTCGCGATAGCATAGGTTTGTCCATCTCTAGAGTCTGTAACGAGGGTAGGATCTTGTGTACAGACCGTAGGATCTAGGTTTTGCATACTCAAAGTAGTGACTTTTGGTACTGCACGGAAGCTGAAGTCTAGAGTATAAGTTCCTGCTGGTTTTTCATAGTTTACTTTGGAGGCAAAGGTGAGAGTAGAAGCACTATCATTTACAGAAGTAGTACTAGAGCCAATTAATGTATCAGAAACAAATGGATAGAAGTAAGTACCAGTAGTATCTACTACACTACTATCTGCAGTATTACCAGAAGATAGACTACTAATCCTATAGCCCCATTTGTTTACTGGAAATAGAGTAGAGGTACCAGTAGCAGTACCAGAAAGTGTATTAATATAAGCAGGATCAGTATAAGTAGTATTAGTAAGGTCAGTAGTATCTGCCTTTAAGTATAGTCTATATCCCCATGGATTGTTAGTACCTACTGACACATTAAGGTCTGTAGAATCATATGGCTGACTACCAGGATTGAGATTAAGCGATACATTATCTGATGATACCGTGATATTAAGTGAGTTTCT
>JAZRPQ010000011.1:0-11014 GCA_045649325.1 Candidatus Nanosyncoccus sp. | reverse complement strand
ATTAAGTGCTCCTTTCATCTTTCTTTTAAGTTTACTTCCATATGAATAAGGGTCAGAAGTATTAACCTTCAGACCACGGTGTAGTTCTAATTTAATATTTTGTATGACCTTGAGCATTATGACCTCTCTTTATTTGTTATTAACGCCTGAGGAGTGGTCCAAATACAAACCAGCACCCGTAGGCTTCCATACTAGGCATACATTTAAGCAAGCAAGCTTGTTCAAAGGCAGTCAGTACCTACCGGTGCTGGTTTATACCTTTGAACAGAGCAAAATTTACTTGCATGTTTTAATAATGTGCCTAGTATGGAATTTGTATGCTTTCATTATATATCACGCTTTTGATTTTTGCAAGACTATTTCCTATCAAAAATTATTTTTTCTTCTTGCCGGTGCCACCGCGGATCTTGAGGAGTTTGCAAGTATCTATAATAGTTTCTTTAAAGCCATCGTAAACCTTGAGGTTGCCGCCAAGGATTTTCTTTAACTCCGGGATAATGTCGTTAAACTGGCTGGCGGTGAGGATGATTTCTTGAGGCAAATCATGGTTTTTGACTCGGAGTTTTTCGAACTCGCGACGAATCATGTTGATGGTCAGCTCGCCGTCATCGATAAGTTCGAGCCAATGATCTAGACATAAGGTATCGATGGGTCGGTTCAACCTAAATCTGTAATTTTGATAGCTGATAGTACGAGTGAGAGCCTTAGTAGTAAGGACACAAGTAGGGCGCCGGACAAAGGTCGTAGGATAAGGCAACTTGAGACCAAGGAAATTTTGGTTTTTGAATTTGTGACGAAAATATTTGAGACTAGTGGCACTCAAAAAGTAATTGGCAAAGATAATTAAATCCACTCGCCCAATGTAGGGGGTAAGCGCCTCTTTGGCTTTCTGACGAGCGGTGTGAGGATTTTTTAAAAACTGGCCGGCATTACGCCAATCAATCACGCGGATGATTTTGACTATAGGAAGCTCCGACTCTAATTGATCAGCAAAGAGCTCGCCGCCATAGCCACTATCAAACACTACGATTTTTAACATCTAAAAAATAAACCTTTCCCCTCCACAAGGCGATTTTACCACAAAAACTACCAGTACCGGAGCTATAAAACCAGAATTGTTGGACAAGTGTCCAAAAAGTTCCAAAATACTAAGAATTTTACACTTTAAGAGAAGTGTGATATAATGTAGTAATAGGCGGGTGATTAGCTCAGTTGGCTAGAGCGTCTCGTTTACACCGAGAAGGTCGGGGGTTCGAGCCCCTCATCACCCACCAGTTCAGGAGCTCCAAAGGAGCTTTTTTGTTGGTTATTTTCGAATTACTTTCTTGGTGACGTCGAATTTTTCCATATACATTCCGAGCATGAGACGGGTTTGAGCGTAGTAGGCGGCAATAGACTGATAGAGGATGGAAGTGACTGGCATCAAGATCCACTGGAGGAGCATGAAAATGCCCTTCCCTTTTTTGTATTTGGCAGGGCGAGGCGGTAGCATCCGGAAAGACACTAGGACTGTAGCGATAAGACCGAGCATAGCAAAAGTCTCGATGACACTGACAATGTTTGGTAAATTGTAACCGACCATGGTATGAGCGGACATATTCATAATCATTGGCACCCAAGCACCAAAAGTAATGAGCGGAGCCATGATAGCCAAGGTGACGTGCCCGTCGAGGAGCCGCCAAAATTTGGGAAATAGTTGCCAAAACGGGACTGGACGTTCGGACTCTTTGCAAAAAAGTCTAACCCCAACATAGGCGACATCTGAAGCACCATAATACCAGCGACGAACCTGGATAAACTGAGCTTTGACAGTTTTTAGAAAAGTCTCGTCAAGCACTGCGTCTTGGTAAATCGGGATACGAATCGGAAGAACTGAATAATTGCCGCCAAAGAAGAAGAGACTTCGCCAGTATTGGTGCCCGTCCTCAACGATGGTGCGTTTGCTCCAAAAATCCATGGCGATGAGCGCCTGGAGAGGCTGCGAATGGCTGGCGAAATTCCTGAGGACGTGAGGACGCATAGTAGAAATCACGTTGAAAAACGAGTTTGATACGGCGATCACACGAGTGGGAGCTGGCGCATCCCAGATATTGTTCATAAATAATGAAACCGGCTGATAACTCAATCTTTGACGACTAGGATTGGTAACAAATTCGTAGGCCACGTTGTCTAAGTATTTAGGGTGGACGCGATTATCGCTATCCAGAGAGGTCACGATGGTGTTTTCTACTGAGAGGTGACGTTTTTCAAAATACTCGGCGATTTTGTGGCCGGCGTAGGTAAGGTTAGGGCCTTTGCCTACTACTTCGCCAGGCAAATTGTCGGGATGTTCGATCAGCAAAAAATCTTTAAAAGTATCTTTGAACTCGCTTTTTAGAGTTTTGGCGGTTTTTTTCATGGCTTCCCCGCCCCGCTCTTCGTAAGCTAGAGCCATGATAATACGATCTTTTTCGAAAGTGGAATCTTTGACTGCCTGAATGGACGGACGCAAAACTTCGATTGATTCATCGTATGCAGTCATGATAATGACGTGGAGAGTACTGCTTGGCTTTGGGTATTCGTGGGGCATAGCAGCCATGAGTTTGAGATTTTCGATATGCTCGTCAAAATGATAACTCTTCGTGTTGTCGTCTCGGAGCCTTTCGTAGGCGGCGTGAGGGTCAGACAAATCTTTGAAACGAGCGTGCCAGTCGACTCGTTCGGCGCGTTTGATAACTTCGTAGCCTTGGACGGTACGGTAGGCTACACTGACGGCCTTGACCAAGGTGCTCGCAATAATAATAAACAAATAAATCGCGCCAAGCACTGGGTCAATAAGCGACAGCACGAACAGTAAAATAATAGCGCTGTAAGAAATGGCGCCAGGTAAAATTTCAAAAAAACGGTATTTTAGCGTACGTCTGCCTCTGGGGATTTCTAAGTTTCTTGGCATTTTAACCTTCTTTAGTTAAGCGTACAAGAACGATAAAAGCTCCGACAATCAACATGGTAGTGACTACGATAAAAAACTTAGCCATGCCGGCCCCGCGGCGATGAAAAATCCTGACAGCAAGGAAATTATGCATAATGCCAAACAAAATAGCAAGAAGCGGAAAAGCGATCAAATCGGTCCAAGAACCATCACGATAACCGCCGATGTCGCCATAGCCGACCTTGATCACGGAGCTCGCTGGGTTGATTTTGATAAAACTAAAAATCGCAAGAGCTAAACTCAAAACAAAGTTCATAATCATCAAAACCAAAGTGACGCGTTCACTATGATAAATTTTGATAATGTCTTCTTTGTAATCTTTGATCATATCTATTTGGAAGTGGACTTTTTGTTAAATTTGTCGATGGAACCGGTAATGGCAGAAACAACTTTGTCGACCTGCTGGATGAACATGACGTCGCCAACGATACTGACAAACCCAGCTACTACCATAATCCAACCGATGATGGCGGCGGTGTCGCTTACGAGGACGAAGATGCCCAAGAACAAAATGATCAGAGCTAGGGCCGCTACAAATCTCCAGAGATTGATGTTGGCGTAGTAGAGTTTGATGGCACTGTTTAGCTTAGACAAAGCTTCGTAAATCAAGAAAATACCAATGATGATACGAAAGACATTGGCAATATTTGGCCCGGCGACTAGCGCCGCGATACCAATCAAAAATGCAACAACGCCAGAAAAGAGAAGGTTGCTATACATATTCCTTTTGTCCATAAAGTAGGTAAGGATGTCTAGTAGACCTTTGACAACAAAAATCGCGCCAATAATATAAGCTACAGCTTGAATCATCACATCTGGCCACACAATAAAGAAAATGCCAAGTAACAAAGTAGCAAAGGACTCGATAATCGAGGCCCAAGCAGTCTGCTTGATGTTGCCGCTCATCCTTTCGATAGGGCGTTTGATGATCTCTGCTTTTGGTTTTGCCATGAGGACTCCTTTTATATTACCATTATAGCATAAATGTGGTATAATGTATTGTAATTGTAAGTGCCGATGTAGCTCAGTTGGTAGAGCAGCTCATTCGTAACGAGCAGGTCACAGGTTCAAGCCCTGCCATCGGCTCCATTCGCTCCGCTTCATGGAGCCGGAGCGTCCCAAGGAGCAAACGGCTCCATTTTTATTTATTTCGACTATTTAACGAGTGTAAAATCTTGGAGCGGGCGTGCGGGGTGATGATTTTTTCGAGCCAAGAGGTTTTCGGGATTTGGTTTTTGGAGGTCAGAATTTCCACTACGTCGCCATGCTGAAGTTTGGTACTAAGGCTTGCCATTTTGCCGTTGATTTTGACACCCATGACGTGATCGCCAATTTCGGAATGGAGACGGTAGGCGAAATCTAGTGGCAAAGCCCCCTTTGGCAAATCCAAAATGTCACCCTTTGGCGTATAGACAAAAATCCGGTCAGCAAAGAGGTTTAATTTGAGCTTTTTTAAATCTACTTTCTTTCCTTCCCTGAGTCTAGCGGCAGTGGCTTGGAGCTCGGTAATCCAAAGGAGATTAGTTGGGAGGTGTTCGATTTTGCCTTTTTTGTAATTTTCAGTGAGTTTTTGCTCGTTGTAATAGAAGCTCGCGGCAAGGCCCCTTTCGGCAAACTCATGCATTTCTTTGGTTCTAATTTGGAATTCTACGATATGCTTGTCTTTGGTGATGACAGTGGTGTGAATCGACTGATAACCGTTTTGCTTGGGCATAGCAATGTAATCTTTGATACGCCCTTCCATCGGGGTATAGAGTGAGTGAATCAGCCCGAGCACCAGATAGCAATCGGTAATATCGTTTACGATAATACGGAGAGCGGTAAGATCGTAAATCTCATTGATGTTCTGGTTGTGCTTGGCCATTTTTTTGTGAAGTGAGTAAACTGACTTCACACGACCAGAGATGCGAAAGTTGATTTTTTCCTTTTTAAGAAGGGCGGAGACTTCTTTTTCGATTTTTTGAAGCGATTTGGAAGCCTCTTTGTTGTGGGTTTTGATGAGATTTTCGAGATAGGCATAACGCTTGGGGTCGACATATTTAAAAGCAAGGTCGGCCATCTCAACCCGTAAGAGCCCCATATTGAGCCGGTCAGCAAGAGGAGCAAAAACCTCTAGGGATTCTTTGGCGATTTTTTTCTGTTTATCGGGAGGGAGGGCGCTCAAGGTCCTTAAATTATGTAAACGGTCGGCTAGCTTAATAATGAGAACTCTGATATCGTCGCCAAGCGCAATCAAAAGTCGGAGGAAATTATCCTTGGTTTGAGGTAGATACGAGTCGATATCGCGCATACCGTTTCTCGCGGTAGAGAGCTTTGTCACGCCGTCCACAAGAAAAGCGACGGATTCGCCGAACTCTTTTTTGATGTCATTCAAAGTAAGACTGGTGTCTTCTACGGTATCATGAAGAATGCCAGCAATGACAGTATCTTCATCCATGCCCCAGTCTTCGAGGATTTTTTTGACGGCCATAGGATGAATGATGTAAGGCTCGCCAGTTTTTCTAAATTGGCCCTCGTGAGCCTCGCTCGCCATTTTGACGGCGCGTTTGATTCTATCAGAATCCTTGCTCATACTCTCATTTTAGTCTATCAATGAGGTTTTGTAAATCAGTTAAGTTTTTACATTTGAAGGTGATGCTTCTGCCGGTGATTTTGACGATAGTATTATACTTGGCGGAGAGGGCGTCTTCGCTCTTGTGATAAGCGTCGCGTTTCATGAGAGCGGTGGAGGATTTTTTCTTGTGGTCTTGGAAATAACGTTCAACTTTTCTCGCGGTCCAACCTTCTTCGACGATTTTTGGAAGGAGTTTTTCGATGGTTTTTTCGTCGCGGTTGACAAGCGGGCGCATAACACCTTCGGTGATTTTTTCCTTGACCATGATGCGTTTGGCTTCGTCAGGGAGGTTCAAGAGCCTCAAGGTGTTTTGGACGGTGACCTCGCTTTTCCCGACTTTCGCGGCGATGTCTTCGTCAGACAGGTTGAACTGGTTTTTGAGCTTGGCATAGGCGGTAGCGAGTTCGATAGGGTTCAAATCTTCTCTTTGGGCGTTTTCGATAATGGAAAGCTCGAGACGGTTCTGAGAATCCAACGAGCGAACGATGGCTGGGATTTTGTCGAGACCAGCAATCTTAGAAGCGCGCCATCTTCTTTCGCCAGCGACGATTTTGTATTTGCCGTCTTCTTTAGTCACCACGATAGGCTGGAGAACGCCGTGTTCTTTGATGGAGGCAGCGAGTGCATCGATAGCATCCGGGTCAAAATCGTGACGAGGCTGGTCCTCATCCGGGAAAACCTCAGTGAGTTTTAGCTTTTTTAGCTCAGATTCTTTTTTGTCTTCCGAAGCGGTAAGATCGAATTCTTCATCTACCAAGTCGGTAGGAATCAACGCATCAAAACCTCTACCTAATCCTTTCATTTGGTCCTCTTTTCTACTTCTTTTGCAAATTCTTTATAAGCTTTGGCGCCGCGAGAAAATTTGTCGTAATCGCCGACTGGCACGCCATGAGACGGAGCCTCGGCTACTCTGACATTGCGCGGTATGGTGGTTTTAAAAGCAAGGTTTTTGAAGTATTTTTTGATTTCGGCAAAGACTTGAGCAGAAAGACTGGTGCGTTTGTCGTACATCGTAGCGAGAACGCCAAGCAGCTGGAGATTTGGGTTGGCCTGTTTTTTGACACGCTTCATGGTCTCAAGGAGCTGAGCTACACCCTCGAGAGCATAAAACTCAGTCTGGACTGGCAAAAGCAAATAGTCTGCAGCAATCATACCGTTAACGGTAAGAAGGCTAAGCGATGGCGGAAGATCTATAATAATATAGTCATATTGATTGCGGACGGAATTGACAGCGTCGCGCAGGCGGACGAAGCGTTTGTTTAGCGTAGCAATCTCGACCTCGGCATTAGCAAGCTCGGGAGTGGTAGGAGCGAGATCGTAATTTTTGTACTTGGTGTGCCTAATACAATCCTTGATATCAGCGGTACCAAGCAAGACCTCAGTCATAGTGACGCCGAAAGTCTCGGGATCGTTTTTGTCAAAACCGAGACCGGAGGTGGCATTGCCCTGAGGATCAAAATCTACGAGCAGAGTCTTTTTCTTGTCTTTTGAAAGGTAATAGCATAAATTCACAGCTGTAGTGGTCTTACCCACACCGCCTTTTTGGTTAGTTATACAGATTACCTTCGCACTCATATGAATATATTATAGCATAAAAAATAAGCTCTTTGAAGAGCTTATTTTTTATTTTATTGAAACAATTTTAATTTCGCTATATTTCTGGCGGTGGCCAGTCTCAGTGTGGACGCGTTTCTTAGAGTGATAGCGAATTACGCGGACCTTATCACCTTTTACTTCAGGGGTGACAACTTTTGCCGAAACTTTTACGCCCTCTACCACTGGAATACCAACGGTGGTTTTGTCGCCGTCGATTACGAGCAAAGCATCAGTTTCGAGCTCTTTGGTGCCTGCCGGGAGGAGGTCCACCCGTAGGGTCTCTTTTTCCTCGACGAGATATTGCTTCCCGCCAACGAGGATAACTGCTTTCTTCATATTAATCCTTTATTAGATTATGATAATTATACCACGGATTTAAGATTTGAGCAACTGGTTTAGCTCATTTAATACATTTTCGTAATCTGGGTCGTCCTCGTCGAGCCCGGCAAGCCTTTCTTGGAGCTTTGCGATTTCGGCTTTTCTTAGTTCTTTGTCTAGGCGGTCAAGGAGATTCTGAGCTTCAGAAGAGGCATCAAAATCTGGAATGTCCCCATAATTGTTGCGATAAATCAGTTCTAACTCAGCTAGTCTAGTCTCGTCTTCGGGTGCGTCTAAAGGAATCTCGGGATTTTCAACTTTGCCGTAAACTTTGAGCGCGAGAAGATCGTTGATGATTTTTTTGAGATGGTTGGCCTTGACTGAAGTCTGAGGTTTTTTGTAGTATTTTTTGCTGGCAGAGGTCTCCATCTCGCGAGCGAGGCGGTCGCCCTTTTCTTTGAGCGCTTCGACGGTGACGCCGAGTTTTTTTGCGATTTTTTGCTCGTAGGTGGCACGCTCGATCTCGTCTCTCACGAAAGTCAAGAGATGAAGTGCGAGATCGGAATATTTGCGTTTGTCTGGAGCTTGGTTTAGATTTAGAGTTTCGGCGTATTTATTTAGAAGCCAGTCAACCGCGGGGATACGTTCTTCTACGGCAGCGCGCCACAGGTTGGGGTCTTTTTGGATGAGCTCATCGGGGTCTTTGGCGCCGTGATAATTAGATATAATCGTGAGGTCGATACCGAGACCGCCGGCCAGCTCTACGGCGCGCTCGGTGGCTTTGACACCGGCGGCGTCGCCATCATAGGCGAGACGAATGTCGGAAGTGAGACGAGAGAGGATTTTGAGATGCCCTTCAGTCATGGCGGTACCCGAAGTCGCCACGGCTTCTTTTACTCCGGCTTGGTGGGAGGAGATTACGTCCATGTTTCCCTCTACTATTACTACGAAGCCACTATGTCTGATAGCTTCTTTGGCCTGATAAAGACCAAAAATAAACCGAGATTTGTTGAACAAAATAGTCTCTGGAGTGTTGAGGTATTTGGGCTCGCCCTTGTCTAGAATACGAGCCGTATAGCCAATAACTTGACCATCGGTGTCAAAGAATGGAATCATCATGCGATTTTTGAATAAATCTTTTTTGAAACGATTGAGGAGGCCGGCGTCATTTAACTCTGATTCCGTGAAGCCACGTTTTTTCAAAGCATCAATGAGGGCATGGCCGCTCTCGGGAGAATAGCCGATTTTGAAAGTTTTGACCGTCTCGCGGTTCATGTTTCTTTTGTAAAAAACGTATTCGAGGACGTTTTTACTCCGAGCGAGGCAGGCTTGATAATATTTGGTAGAGAGTTCTAGAGCTTCTTTCAAACGGGCTTTTTTCTCGGCGAGTTTTCTATCGGAGCCTTTGGTGAAGCCTCCGTATTTTTGGAGGTCGACTCCGGCGCGCTGGGCTAATTTTTCGAGGGCTTCTCTAAAAGTAATACCTTCTACTTCCATCAAAAAAGTAAAGATATCGCCACCTTTTCCTGCAGAAAAATCATGCCAAATACCCTTTTCGGGCGACACCATAAAACTAGGGGTCTTGTCGACACCCCAAGGTGAGCGGCCTTTGAGACTTCTGCCGGCGCGCTTCAACTCCACATATTGACCGATGACGTCTTCTATGGGGAGCCGAGATTTTATTTCCTCCTTTGCATCATACATGGTATAATATATATTATAACATGGGCACTCGAGTATATGGATAGTCAAGATTATTTGAATCAAATTGCAGCGTCGGCTAGGCCGAAAGCGCCACCTAAAAAAGGGGTTGGCGGGATTCTTAGCTCTAAATATTTCAAATGGGGGATGATTGCTTTAGGGGCGTTTGTCTTGATTGCGATAGTTGGGGGCGTCCTCATGATGAATCGAGGTACCACTACGGAGGAAAAATGCGTCAATCTGAAACTAAGGCTCGACCAGACCAACGTGGTAATTTCTGAATATCAACAGTACGTCAAATCTTCTTCGCTTCGTTCCCTCTCGGTGTCGCTCAAAGGAATTTTTACTAGCACATCTTCTAAACTAGCTAGTTTTATGACTAGCGCATATGGTCTTGAGGAAAGAAACATAGACAAAGCGGCAGAGGAAGAAGCCAAGTTAACTGCTGACGGACTCTCGAGCGAGCTGTTTGCAGCCAAAATTAACGGGCTACTTGACAGGACTTTTGCGCACAAAATGTCGCTAGAAATTTATAGTGTAATGGGCGAAGAAATGACCATTTATAATTCTACTTCTGATACTGAGACAGCCCTTAGAGAAATTCTTTCTTCATCTTACGATAGTCTGAACAATCTTTATACACAGTTTAATGATTTTTCAGAGACTAATAAATAAAAGGAGTTATTATGGATAAAGCTAAAATAAAGGAAAAAGCTGCTTCCGTGCATGAAAAAAGTGGTGGGTTCAGAAAAGAATTTATCGAGTTTATCAACCGTGGCTCGGTAGTGGATCTGGCCGTAGGTGTGGCCGTAGGTGGGGCGTTTACCGCGATTGTTAATTCCCTCGTGAACGACATCGTGATGCCAATCGTAGGCCTCATCGGCGGTGGCGTGGATTTCCGTGATCTGAAACTGGTGATTCCAAATTTCTTTGGTGGTGATACTGAAGCCGTGATCGCCTATGGGAACTTCATCCAAACGACCGTAGAGTTTCTTATCATCGCGTGGGTAATCTTTATGATCGTAAAGGCGATGAATAGGTTTAACCGAGCGAAAGACAAGAAAGCCGAGAAAGCCGAGAAAGCTGAAAAAGCTGAAAAATCCGGCGCTAAGGCCGAAAAGAAAAAATAGCCAAAATTGAGGGGCTTGACTATTTTCGCGCTGTGCGGTAAGATTAAGTTAAGTTGAATGGTTAATTACTCTTGCGCTTAGCAGGAGTAATTTTCAGCTTGATGTCTACTTTTATGTTTTCAATGACACAAATGAGAAATCCCGCTTCTGGTTGTGGGGGGAGTAGAAGCGGGATAAATTGGGAAGATCAGTGCCTAGGAGTTACGGACACACCGGACGTAGAAGCCGTTGTAGCGGCTAAAGTAGTCCGCAGACAGGTAGGAACTACCGTATTCCAAGTGCCAGCGATTAGTACCCCCAGACGCGTGGCTAGACCACCAGAACCCACTCCCGGCATAGTTCAGCGTACCGCCGTTGTAGCGGCCGCCTGTGACTGGGCTAAACGCTGTTTTGTTAGATGCCGCTGCAGAGATTTGCGCGTGGCTTGGCAGTTTCCAACCGCTAGGACAGACCGAGTAAGCGGCTTCAGTTGTATTATCGCCGTTGGTATTAATAGTGCCAGCGGTTGCCGCTACGTAGTTATACCATGCACCGTAGTCACTATTGCTACTACAAACGATTTTACTATCTGTGTAAGTATTGGAGTGGCCGGAAGATGCAGGAGTAGTATAGCTAGAAGAGACATTGGAGTTTGCACTAGTTAAAGTTAGTTTATTAATGGTACCATTGCTATTACAGCCAATA
>JAZRPQ010000010.1:0-24321 GCA_045649325.1 Candidatus Nanosyncoccus sp. | reverse complement strand
TGCCTTTAAGTATAGTCTATATCCCCATGGATTGTTAGTACCTACTGACACATTAAGGTCTGTAGAATCATATGGCTGACTACCAGGATTGAGATTAAGCGATACATTATCTGATGATACCGTGATATTAAGTGAGTTTCTGACGTTCACATTGTAGTCTAGAGAATCTGAGGCGGAGGCGGAAGAAGCGGAAACAAGAGGTAGGATAAGGAGGGAACTAATCCCAAGAGTTCCAATAGCTCCCAAGACAAGTCTCTTGCTGGATTTTTTAACGGTTTGTATGGCCTGTAACATTTTATTGCTCCTTTGATTATTTTAATCTTCGGGAGCCATTTCATACTAAAAATGGCACCACGAGGGTGCAATATTCAAACATGTTCACCGGCATTGCCCGATAAAGCACATTGGAATCCTCATGATGCCATTTTTGCGTTTTATCAAGCTTGCCTATATAATAAAATAAGCTGCCGTTTTTGTGAAAATGTTTAAATATTGCACTCTCATTGTATCACTTAAAAAAACCATTTTCAATATTGATTTTTATTGCGAAATATTTTATTTTTGTCTTTTCTCCATGAAAAAGCGCCAGATTTTCATCTAGCGCTTAGGTTAAAATGTGTAGATTCACCACCTTTCTGGCAGTCCGTTGATTCTGACAATTTGAATTGCCAGTCTCTCTGCCACCTTTGATTTAGCTTTCCAGGCCCGGATGTCCATCCCTAGTTCCATATCACAATGCTGAATATGGTTGGCCAGAGCCTCTGTACTAGAGATATCCCACTTTGCCTTGTATTGGCGCAGTATCCTAGCATAAGCTTCTTCCCGCACTCGTACTCCAGTTTCTAGCCCGAGTACTCTGACGATGTCTTGTATAAATACATATCCTTCCATCAGTTTCTCGAACCCTACCAGCTCGGCTGGCATAAACAGATATTGTTCTTCTTCGTAGCTGGGGTTAAAGAACCTCGCCTGAGACTGGGAAGCCCAGTTTCTGTGGATTTCTATCAGAACCTTTATTACGATGTCGGCTCTGTCTTCCTCTGTTAGTCTGTTTAAAGAAATTTTTCTGGAAAAATCTCCAAATTCCTCTGGAAACAAACCATAAAGGATAGTCCTTTCTAAATCCAAGCTGGTTCCTAGATCTGTTAGTATCCCTGTTAGAGATGCTGCCGCGATCTTTACCGGTGTTTTGATATCTGCCGGCCTGTTATCAACCTTTGAAACTCTGCTTTCAACCTTCTCTAAAATTGTTCCTGTCATATCTTTTCCCTCCTTAAAGTAAACAGTTTTTAGATATATAGTGAATCTACTATTTTTAAAGTACTTATACTTACATTATAGCACAAAACGGCAAAAAAGTCAATATCAAGGCCAAAAATATGGTATAATTATAGAAATGCGTAAATACCAATTATCTCAACATTTCTTGCGCTCCCCTAGGCTCGCTCTGTTTTTGATCGGCCATTCTAACCTAAAAAAGCGCGATTTAGTCTTGGATATCGGTGCTGGCTCAGGGGTGATTAGTTTTGCTCTCTCAAAAAGGGCAAAACAGGTGATTGCCATAGAAAAAGACCCCATTACGGCCCAAAAACTCCGTCAAAATCTAAAAAATGCCGAAAATGTTGTTGTAAAAGAAGCTGATTTTCTCGAGATGGATTTGCCGGATACCCCTTATAAAATCTTCGCTAATCCCCCGTTTCATCTAAGCTCGCAGATTTTACATAAACTGATCGAAGCGCCTAACCCTCCAGAGGCAATCTATCTGATTTTGCAAAAACAGCTTGCTCTGAAACTCCTCAATACCGACCGTCACTACACTTCTAAACTTGGCTACGAGCTAACCAAGATGTATCAGACTAAAATCCGTTATCCATTGAAACCATCGGATTTCACTCCTCCCCCAGCCGTCCCTACCGTCCTCTTCGAAGCCAAACGCATACCAGACGCAAAGACTATTGCCGCCGCAAAGTAGCAGTAATTTATGCCAACTTCTTCCTCAAAATCTCTTGTACTGAAGATGGGTTGGCTTTGCCATGGGATTCTTTCATCACTTGCCCCACTAAGAAGCCTAATACTTTTTCGGACCCAGCTTTAAAATCTTCCTGTGCTTTTAAAGTTTCTGGTTTGGAAAGAACCAAATCTACGATTGCTTCAAGAGCCCCTAGGTCGTTTTCTTGGACTACGCCAAGTTCCTTTGCAATCGTCCTTGCACCTCTCCCGCGCATATTAGGGTCAAACATCTTCATAAACACTTCCTTAGTTGCAGTAGAAGATAATTCCTTTTTCTCGTTCATTTCTGCAAGTTCAGCAAGTTGCGCCGCAGTCGGCAAATCATTGAGGTATTCTGCAGATTTTTCTTCCGCGAGTAGCACCGACGCAAACAGATTAGATATAAGCGTAATATCGGCGGGTCCTGTTGTCGAGAGCTCATTTAATTTTTGCATCAGCTCCGGATAATCTAGCAAGACTTCCAAAATATCTTCCTTGATTACTCCGCCAAATTTCTCTCTGTAATCTCGCGGCATCATTGGTAGCTTAGCCGACTCAGACTCGATAAATTCTGAAGTTAGATTAATCGGTGGCAAATCTGGCTCTGGCATATAACGATAATCTTTGGCCTCCTCTTTTGAGCGTTGTCCAGTAGTTTTGCCAGTCGCATCGTTCCACCCCAAAGTCTCTTGTATCACGCGCCCGCCACCATCCAAAATCTTGCTCTGGCGAGAAATTTCGTATTCTACTGCCCTCTCCACGCTTCTAAATGAGTTTAGGTTTTTAACCTCAGCTCTCGTCCCGAGCTCAGAAGATCCTTCTTCTGCAATCGATACGTTTACGTCAAATCTCATGTTGCCATTATAGAGATCTCCGTAAGTCACCCCGGCGTGCCGCATCAGACGCCAGAGCTCTTTACAATAATCGTGCGCATCCTTCGCTGAATGGATGTCTGGCTCAGAAACAATCTCAATCAGCGGTGTATCTACGCGGTTAAAATCTACCAGAGAATAAGTGTCAAAATGTGTCAACTTTCCCGCATCGCCTTCGAGGTGCGCGTGGTTAATCCTCACGCGAGTGCCAGATGGTAGCTCCACATATCCCGCCCCGATAATCGGCTGATAAAACTGAGTGATCTGATAACCTTTTGGCGAATCTGGATAAAAATAGTGTTTGCGATCAAACCGCGAAAACTGGTTGATCTCGCAATTCATTGCTCGTCCTGCCAGAATGCAGAACCGTACTGCTTCCCCGTTCAATCTCGGCAACATCCCAGGAAGCGCAAAATCCACCGGCGACACGCAGGAATTTGGCTCTTTGCCGCGCGCGTCGTTGTCTACTTCCGAAAACAGCTTCGTCCGGGTGGCAAGTTGTACATGACATTCAATTCCGATAGTTGGATAGTATTTCATTATATTGCTCCTAAGTCTTTTAAGGCTTGTTTATAAATCGAGAGCGCATTCACCGCTTGTCGGTAGGTAACCTCAAGGTCGTCTTCATGCGCCAGTGCATTCCTTAGTTTGTGCGCGCGCCACACTGCGTTGATATCTGTAAACTTATCCTTGCTGTGCTTTAGCCTATCGCCCATGTTTTTGCCTGGTATTCCCATTTCCATCATTGCTTTGTCGAGCAATTTATCACTATCGATTACTGTTTTCATAAAAGTCGCGGCGTTTTGCTTGTTTAGACCGTTTTCGATTTTTAAAAACTTGGCCTGATAAACTTCCACGTTGAAACGGTATTGCCGCTTTTTAGTGACGAGCATCGCCACAAAAATCATAGCCGCAACAATCAATACGCCGATTATGAATGGACCAGCGCTACCCTCCATCATTTCTCATCCTCCAAAACTTTTGCAAATTCAATCAAACTTTTGTCGCTTCTCCTTGGTCCGACGATCTGTAAACCAATCGACAGCCCCTTGGCGGTCTCCCCTGCCGGGATAGCTAGCCCTGGTACGCCAGCCAAGTTAAGCGACACGCTCATCATGTCCTCAAGATACATCGCTACTGGATCGCCGGTCTTTTCGCCGAGTTTAAACGCTGGATTTGGCGAAACCGGAGTGAGCAGAAAATCACAACTAGAAAATGCTTTTTTGTATTCTTCTACGATCAAAGTTCTTACTTTTGCTGCTTTTAAGAAATACGCATCGTAAAAACCACTCGACAAGACAAAGTTGCCTATCATGATTCGGCGTTTGTTTTCTGGCATAAAACCTTCGTCGCGTGTATTCGCGTATAGTTTGTTTAAATCTGAAGAATTTTCGGCGCGAAAACCATATCTTACCCCATCGTACCGCGAGAGGTTTGACGCTACCTCCGCCGGCACGATAATATAATAAGCCGCGAGAGCATATTTTAGCGCCGGCATCGAAAGTTCTACAATCTCATATCCTTTAGACTTTAGAAGTTCGCATTTTTTCTTCAAAGCCCCCCGGATCTCTGGATCTACACTATCATTGTTAAACTCTTTGATAATACCGATACGATGGACATCAGCGGCAGGACCCGTCGAGAGGTTATAATAATCATCTAATGTTGTCAAATCCTTCGGGTCACGACCGCTGGCAATTTCCATCAAAAGATTCATGTCGTCAGGGGTTTTAGTGAAAAAGCCAATGCAATCGGTCGAAGACGCCATCGCCACCACTCCATAGCGAGAGATACACCCATAAGTTGGCTTCAATCCGTACACTCCGTTGAACGAGGCCGGTTGCCTAATCGAGCCGCCTGTATCCGTCCCAGTCGCAAATTCTACGATGTCAAGCGCTACCGCTACTGCCGAGCCACCAGATGACCCTCCTGCGACCCTTTCGCGGTCATGAGAGTTGAGCGTTGGCCCAAAGTATGAATTCTCTGTCGAAGAACCGTGGGCAAAAGCGTCCAAATTAGTCCGTCCAATCATGATCGCGTCCTCGGCTTCGAGCTTCGCTACTGCTGTCGCCGTAATCGGTGAGGTCATTCCGGTCAAAATCAAAGCCGAAGCTGTCGTCTCTCCTTCTGGTGACAAGAAATTATCCTTGAGTGCATACGGTACTCCCGCTAGCCGCCCAACCTTCTCGCCGCGAGCAATCCTAGCATCGATTTCTCGCGCCTTCTTTAGAGCTGCAGCGTCATTTAGAAATGTAAAAATATTATAATCAGAAAACTCGTGTGCTTTGTCTAATGCATCTTGTACCAGTCTTACTGCAGAAACTTTTTTGTTTGCTATTTTCATAATACTTTTGGCACCTTTACTTGATTATCTTTGGTTTCTTTAGAAAGTGCGAGTAGAACCTCCCTAGAAGCCTCTTGCTCCAAAATTTCATCATCTCGCCAGACATTTTCCATTTCAAACACCTGATAAGTCGGCTCTACGTTAGATACATCCACTGCATCTAGTTGCGATACGTACTTTAAGATCCCATCCAAATCTTTTTTGAGCGACTCAGTCTCGGCTTCCGATATCGAAAAATTCGACAGCTCAGCCAAATGTTTGATATTTTCCACATCTACACTCATAATATATATTATACCATATTTTTATTTTAGATTTTTGAACAAGGTTTTTTTAATGTAATTTATGATTGGCTCGGCTTCCGGCAAATTTAAGAAAAAGCTGGCCACCACGTACGCAATAAATGATACTGCCGCAATCAGCGCAAACTTTGGAATTGTAATAACAAGTGAAGTGTCGGTCGCCATCAAAGGCACGAACTTCGTCATCGAAAAAGCTACGCATCCACAAATTAGTGTAGCAAATAATATTCTACCCAGCGCTTTGAAAAAGCCCGAATTCAAAATTTCTCCGCCCGATCTTTTTTGCAAAATCGATAGCAAAATGATAATTTCGATTAATGCTCCGATTGACTGCGCCAGGCCTAGACCATCTACTCCCCACCCCGCGAAATAAGCGATCACTGAGAGTCCTACCGTTAGCCCGATCGCAAAAATCGACACAATAAAAGGTGTTTTGGTGTCTTGATAAGCATAAAAACCGCGCGACGCAATATGAAAAACCGAACGTGCAAAAATTGCGATACAGAGCGTGCCGAGAATCGAAGCCATCGTACCGTTACTGTCATTATTACCAATATTAGAAATAAACGAGACTACGTACCCTCGACCAAAAAACGCAATAGCAGCCACCGGCAAAGCTATCCAAGTAATCGTCCGAAGCGCCTGACGGAAGGTATTATAAAACTCTTTTTTATTCCCTTCGCCTAGCTCTTCTGTGAGCTTCGGGAAAAATGCTGTCGAAATCGCCACCCCGATCAAACTCACCGGCACCGTGTGAAGTGTTGTAGCCTGGTCAAATGACCTTACTGCTCCTGGACCCATCCTAGAAGATAAGTTGGTAGAAACAATCGAGTTGATATAATCAATCCCCTGATCTAGAGACCTCGGTGGTAGCAACCTCAAAATTGTCCGAAAACCTTGATTTTTCCAATTGATTCTAAATTCGTAGTCAAATCCAAGCCCAAACATCCCGATAAGTGATACAATGAGCTGCAAAATCGCTCCTAGCACCACGCCTAGCGCCACCCCCATGATGCCGCCTTCAAAAATTTGTACGCCAAACAAATTAATCCCATCAGTAAAACAGGTAATCCCGATAATGATCCCCATATTATATATGGTAGGCGCAAAAGCATAAAACACAAATCTGTGCGCCGCCTGTTGCATTGAAGTCAGCACCGTCGTAATCGAAAACAGAAATGGATTAATTGCAATCACGCGCGTCATATTAATTGCGAGAATCGTCCCCGATTCATCAAGACCCGGAGATACTACATAACGAATCAAAGGGTCTGCAAAAATCATAATTAGAACGCTTACAATCAGCGACAAAATCGCTAGTAGATTCAAAAGTGAGGACGATAGCTCCCACGCCGATTTTTTGTTTCCCGATGCTAGACGCTGATTAAAAACTGGAATAAACGAAACTGCAAGCGCCCCCGAGGTTAAAATAAAAAACATAAAATCCGGCACCGTAAAAGCCGCCGTATAAGCATCGATTCCCGTTGGGTAAGTACCGAGATAATACGAGTTCAAAAGCCGGTCCCGAAAAAGCCCGAGAAGCGCCGAAATCAGCGATGAGGACGCCAAAACTATTGCCGCGGATTTTACCGACAGTTTCAAATTGGCGAGCTGAGTCACGGACTTAAAATGAAACTTTTTCATACATTTATTATAACACGTGTTATAATATATATATGGCTAAAAATAAAGCAAAGAGTGTGGGTAAGGCAAAAAAAGCCAAAAACTCCAAATCAGAACAATCTGTACCAAAACAAATCAAAAAATCTGGCCATCGTAAAAAGCTTAAATTGTACTCCAATTTAAGTACCAAACATAAGGCCAAGAAAGATGCAGCTAATCGTCGTCGTGCCGAATATTTAGCGACGCTTCCAAAAGATCCTTGGAAGAGATTTTGGGCTCGCCTCCATCCGAAACGCGTTTTCAAATGGTGGTTCTCTTGGCGTGGTCAAAAGACTATTCTAAAAACCATTGCGGCGGTTATTTTGATTTTAATTATTATTACTGGCGGCCTATTCCTCTATTACAAAAAAGATATCGAGGGTATGAAGCTCGATGAAATTGATATTTCTGACACTGTTAATACTTATCTAGACCGTAATGGCACTGTACTTTGGAAAGACACCGGTAATGACAACTATCGTTTGGTAGTGAGCGGCGACAATATTTCTCCGTATATGTATCAAGCCACTATCGCTATCGAGGACCGCAACTTCTACAACCATTTCGGCGTAGATTTTGTCGCGTTGATTCGTGCTGCTTTCTCTACTTTGGGCGGTCATGGTGTCCAGGGTGGTTCTACTCTTACTCAGCAGCTCATCAAGCAGGTTTACTTTGCTGACGAAGCTCAAAGCGAAGACCGTGGTGGTCTTGCCCGTAAGATCAAAGAGCTGATTCTCGCTGTCGAGCTAGAACGTATGTATTCTAAAGACGAGATTATTACTATGTACCTCAACCAGTCTCCGTACGGTGGTCGTCGTAATGGCGTAGAATCTGCCGCTCGGACCTACTTTGGCAAATCCGCCAAAGATCTAGACCTAGCTGAGTCCGCCCTGCTTGCTTCTATTCCAAACAACCCAGGCGTATTTAACCCATACAATGAATATGGCCACGAACAGCTGATCTGGCGCCAACGCTATACCTTGGACGTCATGGTCGAAATGGGCTATATCACCCAAGAAGAAGCTGACGCCGCTAAGGCTGTCAACGTTCTAGATCGTATCCAGCCAGAGTCCAGCCAGTATTCTGATATGCTTGCTCCTCACTTCGTGCTCGAAGTCAGAAATCAACTAGAAGAAAAATATGGCATCTCTACTATGCGCGCCGGTGGTTGGACTATCAAAACAACCCTAGACTATCGCGCTCAAAAAATCGCTGAAGACGCCGTAGCTACTGGTGCTGCTTACACCTATGTCAATAGATCTGACGATATCGCGCTAGTCTCTGTCGACGTAGAAACCTCCCAGGTGATAGCTATGGTTGGTTCGATTGACTTCAACAATGCCGTTTATGGCGAGGTCAACGCTACCACTGATTCCCTGATCGAACCAGGCTCTACAATCAAGCCGATTTTGGACTACGCTCCGCTCTTTATGCAACGTGAAGGCGTCAATTATGGCCCGGGTTCAATCTTAAAAGATGAAAACATCAACAAAATCTACTGTGCTGGCTACAGGGGCAGTTGTTCCTTGACTAACGCTACCGGCACCTTCTATGGCGACGTTACCATTAGATTCTCGCTTGGCCACTCTTTGAACATTGCCGCAGTGAAGGCTCTCTATATCAACGGGATTGATAACTCTCTTGAGATCGCTCACGCCCTTGGTGATACTTCTTACTGTAAGGATCGCGAAGGCTATGGCCTCTCTATTGCTATCGGTTCTGGTTGTGGAGTCAAGATGGTCGAGCACGCCAACGCCTACGCTTCTATCGCTCGCGGCGGTTCTTACAAGGATCTAAGTTACGTTTTGGAGCTCAAGAATTCCAGCGGCGACGTAGTTGAAACTTGGACTGATACCCCGGCTACTCGCGTCGTAGACGAACAGGTTGCCTACATGATCTCTAACATCCTAAGTGATGGTAGCGCTCGCTTCGGCATCTATGCTCCTGGTGGCTCACAAAGTTACGGCTATGTTGTTCCAGGTGTCTGGACTGCCACCAAGACTGGTACTACCACCACTACCAACTCCGCCGTCACTAAGGACTCGCTGATCATGAGCTATTCTACTGCTCTTGCTACCATGATTTGGAATGGTAACCATGATGGTTCTGGTCTGTCTTCTAACTCCAACATGGTCGCTCGTACTACTGTAGGTACCTACATGGAACGCGTCCACGCCGAAGTTTACGGCCCAGACGGCAAATGGGCTCCTGGCGACCAGCCTGCTCAGCCTGCTGGCATGCAAAGACTCACCATAAACGGCAAAACCGATATCTGGCCAAGCTGGTTTAATGCTAGCAAAAACTCTGGCATCTCCAAAGAGACTCTCACTTTCAACAAATATAATCATTTGTTAGCATCTACCTGTACCCCAGAAGATTACAAAATCCAAATTGAGGTCACTAAGACTATTGATCCGATGACTGGCGAATCAGTTTACTCTGTTCCAGAACCATACAATCGTGACCAAGAAGATCCATGTAACTATACTCCGCCAACTGTCTCGCTCTCTACGTCTGGCACTAATATCGTGGCAACTATCAAGAAAGGTAGCTCCGAGATTGCTGGCTATACTCTATACGTAGATGGTATCGAACAACCTGGTATCTCGATCAATTCTAAGGGTATCGTATCTGGCTACGCTCTAGACGGTTCCGAAAAGACCATCAAACTAGATGTCACTGACACAGCTGGCTATCCTGCTTCTGCTACTCTTACTCTTACCCCAAAGACTACTACAGGTACTACTAGCACTTCCAATAGGTAAATTGGAAGTGCTTGCTTTTATTGGATTTTCTGTTATAATATATATATGAATTGGATTATCCTAGTTATTTGTTTGCTAATCCTAGCAGAGACTTCTATCCTAACTTTCAAAAAATTCCGTCCCTCTCTGTCTGGTAGTAGACGCAAAATTTACGTTGATACTTCTGCCCTTATTGATGGGCGTATTATTGAAGTTGCTAAGTCTGGTTTTTTAGACGGCGATTTGATTATATTAAAGACTGTACTTTTGGAGCTCCAGCTTATTTCTGATAGCAAAGACTCAGAAAAACGCACACTAGGCCGAGTCGGTCTTAATAATGTATCTGAGCTCGAACGTGTTGTTAATATTAACACCGAAATCATAGATGATACCGGTGGCAACAAAAAAGTTGATGAGGAATTACTAAAATATGCCAAAGAAAACAAAGGGGCAATCCTTACAATTGACTTTAATTTGATTAAGGTCGCCGAAGCCGAAAAAATCGAGACGCTAAATATCAACGATTTAGCGCTAGCTGTCCGCGAAGAATTTTTGCCAGGTGATCATTTTAAGATTCGCATCAAAGAAAAAGGTACCGGTCACGGCCAAGGCGTCGGGCATATGCCAAATGGTGTCATGGTTATCGTAGAAAACGCCTCTCGTCGCATCGGTCAAGAAGTGGAAGTCAAAGTTCTAAAACAACTCGAAACTTCCTCCGGCCGCATGATCTTCGCGAAGATTGTCAAAAAGTAAAAATATTTGGTTTTATGAGCCTCTAGCTTGCCACGGCTATTAAAACCAAATATTTTTTCTTACTTTATTAGATCTTCACCAAACTTTACAGCTGTGTTGTGGTTTTCATTCAAAAGATCATAATACTTAGCTACAAGTTTTGTGCGCCCGAGAACTTTCGCTACGTCTGCTGCAATGTCGTAGCGGGATGCTGCATTCATGCGAAGCATTTCAAACGGTGTCGTTGTAGCGCCTTCCTCGTTAAAACCATGCACTCGTACTCGTCCGCGCGCAGTGTAATTTTCAAAAATCGCAGAAAGCGTTTCTGGATAACCGTGGAAATTCGCAATAATTGGTCTATCCGCAGTAAACAGTTCTTCAAACTTAGACTTAGATAATTTATTTTTGGTTGTACCAATTGCACGATAAGACAAAGCGGTAATTCCTACGAATTTTAGACGAATCCCCGGGAGATCTTTTCTCAAAATCTTCATTGCTTCCAAAGTTTCATGAGTCTGTATATCGCCAGCTGCCGTTAGTACGAAATCTGGATTTTCGTCCGAAGCAAACGCATAGACGCTTGCCCCACCATTTTCATACTGAAACTCAGCGTGCCCAGAATCGATATAACGTGGCACCTCAGTCTTATTAAATGTAGCAAGGTTTACTACGTCGCGAGAATTTAGCATAAAGTTAAAAGCTGTCTCTACAGCCACATCGTCCACTGGGAACAAACAGTTAGATAGATTGGTCGGCAATGTGAGAAGCGTAGAAATCAGTGCTGGTGATTGGTGAGTATAGCCATTGTGATCTTGCCTCCAGCAAGTAGAAGTTGAAAGCAGGTTTACTGCAGGAAGCTCTTCTCTCCAGGATACCTCACGGGATTGTTTGATAAATTTGAGATGTTGCAAAATTTGCGAAGTGATAATCGGATAAAACGCTTCGTAGCTTCCCATCATAGCTTGTCCGCCTGCCATCAAATGCCCAGTCATAGTCGAAAAGAGTACGTTTTCAGAAAGCATCTCAATGATTCTTCCGTCCGGACCGGATGGCAAGTCCCAAGTTTCCCGCTTCAAATCGCCCCAAGCACGCTTTTCTACTTCATATACCGCATCGAAGCGATTGGAAGTTGTTTCGTCTGGCGAAAAGAAATAAAAATTCGGATTTTTCTTAAACTCTTCAGCGAGCAATTTGCCTACCCTTTCGGCCGGACTAAATGTCTCTACTCCTGGGTTTTCTACGTGTTCGATCATAATACAAATCCTTTCTCTGCGTCAAACAATTCGTTAAAGTTATAGCTTCTTAACCATTCTTCCAAAGTGTTTAGCTCATCAGAATCGTTCATCGGACTCTTCAAAGGAATTTGGTGTGATTCTTGATGCTTATTTGGTCCGCCTGCGCCCTTTTCGGTCTTCAAAATATAAAACGGCGAATCTATCTTTTGCTTCAAGGCGTTTTGGAATGTTTCCGGATCGTCGCCGTCAATCATGACTGGCTGATAGCCAAAACCGCGAATCATTTCGTTTAATTCCCTATCGGACCTTCTCGCATAAATTGATGGTGCGGAAATTTTGTAGCCGTTCAAATGCAAAACCGGAATTACTTTACCATTCTTTGGCCCAGCAAGTAATGCTCTTAGGTTGAGAGAATCTAGCGCTGTGGCGGTCTCGAGTTCGCCATCGCCAATCAGTGCTGCCAAAATTTTTTCTGGGTGTCCTAGACTCATTCCATAAGCATTCGCTAGTGCATAGCCAAGTTCTCCGCCTTCTACAATCGCACCCGGAGTGTACGGGCTAGCGTGGGATGGAAAACCATCCGGCCAAGAAAAGCTATGACAAACATAGGCAAGACCTCTGCTATCACGAGTGGCATTTGGATCAACTTTTTCGAGTTCACCATCAAAGAAAAGATTTGCTTGAAGTGCTGGGAAACCATGTCCTGGTCCCAAAATAAAACTAAAATTCGGGTTGTCCCCATAAAAACTTTTGAGGTTGGCATAAGCTACGTTAATACCATGACAAGTCCCCCAATGCCCTAGCAAACGCGGCTTGATGTCATCAAACCCTAACGGCCTTTCCAGCAAAAAGTCGTCGCTTAAAAAGAGTTGCGCTACACTCATATAGTCACAAGCGCGGACTCTCTTTCTGATATATTCTAATTTTTCGTTGCCCACTCCACTCATGCTTACATTATACATGAGGATTTTAAAAATGTAAATAGATAAAATAAAAACATTTGGTTTTATGGGCCTCTGACGTGTCACGGCGATTGAAACCAAATATTTTTATTTTGCTCTCACATCTCTTTTTTAATTTTTTCAATCTCGTCTCTAAGCGCTGCGGCCTTCTCAAACTCAAGATTTGCAGCAGCAAGTTGCATTTCTGAAGACAATTGTTTGATTAAGTTTGGGAGTTCGTCTTTTGGAATCTTTCTAATATCTAGTTTATCTTCAATTTCTTTTTCTGGAATGATCGCGCGCAGCCCCAAGGAGATTTCTTTTTTGATGGAAGTTGGGACAATATGATGCTTCTTGTTGTAAGCTTCTTGAATCTCGCGCCGGCGGCTGGTTTCGGTGATGGCTTTTTCCATGCTTTCAGTGATATAATCAGCGTACATGATTACTTTTCCCTCTACATGACGAGCCGCACGACCAATAGTCTGGATCAGAGCCGACTCGGATCTAAGGAACCCTTCTTTGTCCGCGTCAAGTATTGCCACTAAGGATACTTCTGGCAAATCTAGCCCCTCGCGGAGCAAATTGATCCCCACCAGTACGTCCACTACCCCCTCGCGCAAATCGCGAAGAATGTCTCCACGCTCCAAAGTATCAATATCTGAGTGGATATAAGCTGTCTTTACTCCGCGTTCTTTCAAATGGTCAGTCAAATCTTCTGCCATCCTTTTTGTTAGAGTAGTGATGAGGGTTCTTTGTCCTTTGGCGATTCTTCTGTCGATTTCCTCCATCAAATCATCAATTTGCCCATCAGTCTTTCTAACTTCTATCTCCGGGTCAAGTAGCCCAGTTGGGCGAATCACTTGCTCGGCTGGCTTTGGTGAATTTTCGAGTTCATACTCACCCGGCGTAGCTGACACATAAATTGCTTGACCAACTTTAGCATCAAACTCCCCAAAGGTCAGTGGTCGGTTGTCTAGTGCGGAAGGCAAACGAAACCCAAAATTTACCAAGTTCAACTTCCTAGCGTGGTCACCATTGTACATACCTCGGACTTGTGGCAGAGTCATATGGGATTCATCTACAATCAAAAGAAAATCTTTTGGGAAAAAGTCAATCAGCGTATGTGGTGGTTCGCCAGCTTTTCTGCCCTCTAGATGCCTAGAATAATTTTCGATCCCCTTCACGAATCCAGTTTGTTCTAGCATCTCCAGATCATATTTGGTCCTCTGCGACAATCTCTGCGCCTCGAGAAATTTCTCGTGCTCATTAAAGTATGCTAGTCTTTCTTCGTACTCGGCGCGAATCAGTTTTAGAGCTCTGTCGAGTTGTTCTTTTGGCGTCGCATAATGTGTGTTTGGGAAAATGTGCAATTTTTCTGGTTTTTCTTTGATTTCAAAAGTCAAAGGATCGACGATTTTTAGTTCCTCGAGCGCATCAAAATTGAATTCAAATCGATATGCATATTCGCCATTGGCCGGGAAAAGATCTAGCGTATCACCCATTACCCGGAAGTTCCCCCGTTCAAACGCTAGATCATTTCGGTGATATTGTATACCTACCAATTTGCGAATCAATTCATCTTGGGTCATGTTGCTTCCAGGCGTAATCTCAAAAGACATCTCGAGATAATTTTCTGGCGAACCGATACCGTAAATACAGGAAACCGATGAAACAACAACTACGTCGCGACGAGAAAGTAACGCTTCTGTAGCGCCATGACGCAATCTATCAATTTCGTCGTTAATCGCGGAATCTTTTTCGATATAAGTATCCGTCGAAGCAATATATGCCTCCGGTTGATAATAATCAAAATATGACACAAAATAATGTACTGCGTTGTCTGGGAAAAATTCTCGAAACTCCGAATAAAGTTGTGCGGCCAAGGTTTTGTTGTGCGCCAAAATCAAAGTCGGTCTTTGGACTTCTTGGATAATATTTGCCATAGTAAAAGTCTTACCAGAGCCCGTCACCCCAAGCAAAGTTTGCGCCTTTTCTCCCCGATAAAGCCCATCAGCAAGCTCACGAATTGCTTTCGGCTGATCCCCCATGGGCTGGTATTTTGAAACTAATTTAAAGCTCGGCATCTACGCTCCGCATAGTTGGGAATGGTACAGCTTCCCGGCCTGACACCCCCTCGAGGGGCCAGAAATTCCGCTCTGAATTCCCCCATCCGCAAGCTGGTGGCATCCCGTATTCTAGCATTTCTACGAAATCTTGGTCTAGCATTTGTGCTTCTTCGTCTCCAGCATCGCGCGCTGCTTGTTGTTCTTCAAACCGGCCTAATTGATCCAAAGGATCGTTCAATTCCGAGAAGCCATTCCCCATCTCTGTCCCTGCGATTATCGGGTGAAATCTTTCTGTTACCAAAGGATTCTCGGAGGATTTTTTAGCAAGCGGCGAGAGGCTCAAAGGCTCTTCTATCATCCAGTACGGCCCCGGCGAAGTTTTGCGGATTAGTTTCCAAACATCGTCGATCAAATGTGGCGTTGTAGTGTTGTTTAGCTTTTTTACGAAATCTTCTTTAGAGAGATCTTTGGTTTCCCAATTTTCAAGCAAAATCTGAATCAGCTTCTCGCGGTCAGGATTAAATACATCTACGCCAAACTTTTCCGACAAAAGATCCGCATATTTGACTCTTGGCCACTCACAGTCGAGATCGATATCAAATCCATTGACCTGGAATTTTAAAGTACCCCAAGTTTCCTTGCAGACGTATTTCATCATTTCTTCATAAAATTTCATGCCGTCTTCGTAATTTTCGTAGGCCGAATACGCCTCAAATGCAATATGCTCCGGCAAATGTTCGTCGTCAATGCCTTCGTTTCTAAAACGTGGGCCAATGTCATAAACTTTTTCAAAACCACCACCAAGTAGACGCTTCAAAGGTAGCTCATGCGAAATTCGAAGATAAAAATCTTCGTTTAGAGCGTCCATGTGGGTGACAAATGGGGTCGCATCTGCCCCGCCAGTCGTGTGCTCTAGAACCGGGATATTTACTTCGACAAATCCGTGTTTATTCATAAAATCACGTGTCGCCTGCCAAAACTTAGAACGCCTCACTAATCTTTCTCGCACCTCTGGGTTGACATTCATATCTACATAGCGCCTTCGGTAGCGTTCTTCCTTATTGGTGAATTTTTCTGGCAAAGGTCTAAGGGTCTTAGTCAGAAGTTTCACAAAATTAGCAAATACTGAAATCTCACCAGTTTGCGACTTATCTACTATTCCACGCGCCTCGACAAAGTCACCAGTATCGAGTAGCTTCACGTCCTTCGCGCCAAGAAGCCCGTTAGGGGTTTCTTCGGGTACGGCTTTCATAAAGATTTGGACTTCGCCGCTAATATCTTTTAACTTCAAAAATACCAATTTGCCAAACGACCGAATCGCCACGATACGCCCTGCTACCACCACTTCTTGCCCCTGTTTTTCGTCAAAATGATTCAAAACTTCCGAAATATAAGTATTGCGAAGAGACTTCGATGGATACGGGTCAATCCCGCGTTCTCTCAGGGTTTCTAGTTTCTTTAATCTTTCGTTTCTGTAATCTTCAAGTAACATAAGATTATTATACCATAAAGATATAATTTTAGCTAATAGAAACTATCTTAATCTTACGTCCGTTCATCTCTAGCGTGTCACCTTCTTTGTGACCCATGATAGCTTTACCAATTGGCGATTCGTTGGAGATTTTGCCGCCGGATGGGTTGGCCTCAGTCGCACCGACTACAGTGTATTCTAGCTTACGACCGTCAAGGTCGATCTTTACATTAGCGCCAAGCGCTACAGTAGTTTTCTTGCCAGCTCGAATCACTTTCGCGTTTTTGAGAATATCTTGAATCTCTAGAATCCGATTTTCTACCATTTTTTGCTCAGCTCGAGCCGAGCTATATTCTTCATTTTCTGACAAATCTCCAAACGCTCTTGCGGTGGCGATCTTTTCGGCAATCTCTGGTCTTCTCGCTATCAAGGTTTTCAGCTCTTCTTCCAGTTCTTTTTTGCCATCAGCAGTCAAATGAATCTCTTTTTTGTTCATAATTACTCCACTATAAATACTATGTATATTCTACACGAAAAGTTTATCCAAGTCAACCATTTTGCTCTCCCCCGTCGCGCGATCTGTTACCTCAGCGGCATTTTTGTCTAAAGTTTTGTCAGAAATTACTACCCGATAAGGTATCCCCATCAGCTCAGCATCGGCAAACTTCTCACCCGGGCGAACATCGCGATCGTCAAACAAAATCTCATCCTGACGTTTGGCGTAAATCTTCTCTGCCTCAAGTGTGCCTTTTTCGCCAATCCCTACGAGGTAATATTTGAATGGCGCAACGCTTTCTGGCCAGACCAAACCTTTATCGTCGGCAAATTTTTCTGCAATTACCCCCATCACGCGTGATACACCAATACCGTAGCAGCCCATATAGACAAACTCAGATTTGTTGTCTTCGGTGGTGTATTTTAATCCTAAAGGCTCGCTATATTTGAACTTTAGTTTAAAGATGTTGCCTACTTCAGCACCTCTAGTTTCGGTAAAATCTTCGGTCTTGGCTCCAAAATCCGCCAATACTTCTGGGGTAAACACTTCTTTGTTTAGAACTAAAGATTTGTCTTTATTATAATAAATCGTGTCCTCACCTACTGGCAAAATAGTCTGATACTCGTGCGAGAACTTGGAAAAAATCCCGCCCGAAGCGAAAGTTTCATAAGTGCAGTCTCCGAGCCCTAATCTTTCAAAAATCTTCGCATAGGCTTTTTCAACTTCAGCGTAGAATTCATCTAAATCTTTTTCCGAAGCATGGAAACTATATAGATCTTTCATTAAGAATTCGCGTCCGCGCATAATCCCAGACTTGGCCCGGAGTTCATTCCTGAATTTAGTCTGGAATTGATAAGTGTACAAAGGTAAATCTTTGTATGATGAAATGTAATTCTTCATCATATTTACCATTGGCTCTTCGTGTGTGGGCGCTAGCCCGAGTACTCCGCCGGCAGATAGTTCAGTCTTAAACCAAATATCCACTTCTTGGTCAGAAAACCTCCCTGTCGCCTCCCAGAGTTCAGGATTCTGGAGAGCTGACATTTGTACTTCTTCGCAGCCAATCGCGTTTAGTTCTTCTCTGATAATCCGCTTGATCTTTTCAATAGTTAGAACCCCTAGCGGTAAATAATCATATACTCCGGCCATCTCTTTATGAATATAACCAGCTCGCGTTAAAAGCGCGCCGTTCTGGGCTGTTTCATCTTTTGGTGCCGCCCTCAAAGTCTTGATAAAAGTTTTAGAAAGTCTCATATCTTAAATTATACCACATTTACCCCATACCTACCACATATAGTAGGTAAAAAGCCACTGTGTTATTGATGATATGCATCAAAGTTCCTGCATAAATAGTTCCGGTGATTTCGCGAAGTCCGCACGACACTACTGACATCGCAAACACTGTCACTCCTACGTTCCACTGCAAGTGTACCACGCCAAAAAGTACCGATACTATCAGAATCGCTGCCCACTTTGGGATTTTGACGCGTAAATTACCGTACAAAAACCCTCGGAAAATCAACTCCTCAATCACTGGCGCCAAAATCGCAAGCTCAATAAAAGCGATGCCTCGCTCAAAGCCTTGCATATAAAAACTATAGCCCAAATTTTGTGATTCGCCAGAATTAAACCATGGAAATAGTGAAAAAAGTGCTGTGAGTCCTGCTGAAATTATCAGCGTCGCAATGTATCCGATCGGCGCCAGCCCGATGTCTGTCCAGGTTGGAAGTCCAGTGATTCCTAGTCTCTCCTTGGTTGACTTTAAAAAATCTTTTATCTTTGGCACTTTGGTTGGTGCATAAATCACTAAAACTAGACTCACGATATAAGAAATTAGTGAAAAAGTCGCAGTTGTGATCGGCGAACGCAGCATCTCTACCGGCAAAGTGTAACTAATAAGAAGCCCGATCAAAATTTGCGGAACTATCAAAGCAATAAGTATCCACCCCAGCGTCAAAACTATCCCAAAAAACGTTTGCCACCCTCGTTTTTTAGCATCCTCCCTCTTTTTCATCTAAAAAACCTCGTAATATCTAGGATTGTTACAATCGCGATTAATCCAAGCAGCACCATAAAAGCTCTTGTCACGATTTTTTCTTCTAATTCTTTGGTGAGTCTCTTGTGTCGGAGTTTGAAAAGTCCGATCAGAACCCATCTTCCACCATCTAGCGCTGGGATCGGTAGTACATTCATGCAAGCTAGCGAAATTGATATTAGCGCTGCGATGAAAGCTACGTTAGCTGGCCCCGTCGTGACAAAAGATGGGAACAAAACTCCCAAAATCCCTACTGGACCCGTTACTGAATCCCCTACCGAGCTGATTGCTTCTCTCCCGCTTTCGCGCACCGAATCATCAAAACTAAATTGTCTGCCTACGCCACTAATCAGATTCCAAACTAGCTGCCCAAGCCCTTTAAAAGTTTCGCCGGTGATCTGTAGCGTCAAACCTGCTCCTACGATCGGCGCCGACCAAGTCGAATAAGCTAGCGATTGTGAAGATTCCATCGATACCCCCAGAAGATACTCAGAATCTGCGTTATTTAGTTTGGCGGTCAAAGTCAAATCTTGATCACAATTACAACCTTCCTCACCTTTTCTTAATACTGTGTAGTCCACTTCTTCACCCATATGTTTTTCGTTGATATCTATAATGTCTGCTCCGTACCAGACCTCTTCCCCATTTACCCTTAAGATGTAATCACCGCTGACGAATCCAGCTGTTTCCGCCGGAGAACCTTCGCGCACCGAGGCTACTTTAACCGGGGTTCTGTCTACTCTGGTATCCGCGTCAATCGTAAATTGCCCGTCTAAAAATGTAGGCATTCCTGTCCAGGCTAGCACTGTCAAAATTATAAAAGCTGCTAGCCAGTTCATTGCAACTCCGGCAAAGAGAATTTTGGTCTTTTTCCAAAAACTGGCGTTGCCAAAAGTCCCCTTTCTCTCGTCTTCCGCTGATTCCCCATCCATCTGACAAAACCCCCCGATCGGTAGCCAGTTGATGCTAAAAATCAGACCATCCTGGATGATTTTTTCTCTTGTTTTGCTGGATGAAAGCGCCTTGTCTTTTTCCGCTAGATTAGCCTTTTTATCCATCCCCACGACCTTGGCTACGTTAGCGTCTTTCCACTCAGAACGCTTCAGTTTGCGCCACTTATGGGTCTTAGGGTCTTTAACCCAGGCTACTGCCCTTGGCGGGAACCCAATCCCGAACTCGAGTACGTTTACTCCGTTTCTTCTTGAAGCAATAAAATGCCCAAACTCATGCGCAATCACCAAAATCATTAATACTACCAGCCCCACCACTATTCCTAGAAAAATATCCATGATACCATTATATCATAATCAAAAAAGAAATCAGGACATGTGCCTGATTTCTTTTTAATCCTGGTTTCTTTCGTTGGGGCTTTCTTTTCCGAAAGAAAGCCCCAGTGTGTTATAATGAAAATAATAAACAAGGAGTTTTTATGTTTGACATCAAAGAAGATCGTAAAAAAATGGAGGATACGATCGAGCGATTCAGGGCCGAAATGAAAAAAGTCCGCACCGGTCGTGCTCACCCAGACATGCTTTCTGGTATCAAAGTAGAAGTTTACGGTCAATTTATGCCATTAAACCAAGCCGCTAATATTACTGCAGCTGACGCTACTATGCTAGTAGTTACTCCGTTTGATCCGGCTAATATCGCCGCTATCGAATCAGCTATCCGTGCCGATCAGGCTCTTGGGCTTAATCCAGCTGACGACGGTCGCGTGATTCGCGTACCGATTCCTCCCCTTACTGAAGAACGCCGCAAGGAAATCGTCAAAAATGCTTCTGAGAAGGTCGAAAACGCCAAAATCGCCATCAGAAACGTTCGTGAAGATGCCAGAAAAGCTGTCAAAATCGCCAGCGAAATGAGCGAAGATGTCAAAAAACGCGCCGAAAAAGAAATCGACGAACTCACCAAAGAATTTTCTGACAAGGTCGAAGCCGAGTTCAAAGCTAAATCTGACGAGATTATGAAGATATGATTACTCATCTCGGAATTATCGCCGACGGTAATCGTCGTTGGGCCAAAGAAAGAGGCCTACCTACTATCGAAGGTCACAAAAAAGGCTTAGATAGCATCGAAACTTTAGTTAGCGCCGCCGATGAGGCTGGCATCAAATATATTACTTTCTACGTTTTTAGCACCGAAAACTGGGGCCGAAGTAGTGATGAAGTCAGCTACATCATGAAACTAGCCGAGACTCGCATTTTGAAATACGCCGAGAAGCTAGCCAAGAAAAACGCTCGTATGCTTATCTTGGGTTCCAAAAATCGCGTCTCAAAAAGCCTTCTAAAAACCATCGAAAAGGCTGAAGAAGTCACACGTGGTTGCACTGGTATCACGGTTTGTTTTTGTTTCAACTACGGCGGCGAGCAAGAAATCGCCGACGCCGCGAACCTCGCACTTGAGAACAATCAAAAAATCACTCCAGAAACTATCCGCGCCCATCTTTATCACCCAGAAGTCCCAGATATTGATATGGTGGTAAGAACTTCTGGTGAAGAAAGAATTTCTGGTTTCATGCTCTGGCGCGCTTCCTATGCCGAATTCATGTTCATCAAAAAATACTTCCCCGAGATGACCGAGGAAGATATGGCGGACATTATTAAAGAATACGACTCAAGAAGTAGAAGATTTGGCAAATAAAAAATAGCCCTTTCGGGCTATTTTTTATTCGGTTACTCCTAATTCGATTCTCTTGAACTGCCTTACGGTAATATTTTCACCGGTCTTTGCAATTGCTTCCTTGATGAACTGCTCGACGGTCTTGGAATCGTCCAAGATGTATGGTTGATTCATTAGAACTTTATCCGAGAAAGCTTTCTTTACTTGTCCTTCTAGGATTTTCTCCTTCATATTTTCTGGACCCTTGAAGTTCGCTTCGAGCTCGGCGATTTTAGCCTTCTTAGCTTCTTCTGGAATGTCGTCCTCAGAAACATAGAGCGGAGCCATTGATGCGATTTGCATCGCGATTTGGTGGGCCAAAGTTTTGAATTCTTCAGTTTTAGCTACGAAAGAAGTTTCGCAGTTGACTTCTACGATCGCGCCAAGCCGACCATCGTGAATGTAGGCTTCCACTAGACCCTCGCGAGTCTCGCGGTCACCACGCTTTTCAGCCTTGGTCAAACCTTTCTTTCTCATCGCTTCGAGCGCTTTATCAAAGTCGCCGTTTGCTTCGACGAGGGCTTTCTTGGCATCGGTCAAACCTGCACCAGAGAGCTCTTTTAGTTTTTTGATTTGTTCGACTGTGATTTCAGCCATTTTTTTGCCTCCTTTTAAGACTTAATTATTTTCTACCTTCTTTGATAGCGGCTACGATGTAATCTAGGACTAGTTGAGTAGCTTTGATTGCGTCGTCATTGCATGGGATTACGTAGTCAATGTTTGTTGGATCGACATTGGTATCGGTGAGTGCAAATACTGGAATTTTTAGAGTGTTAGCTTCCTTGATTGCATTCTTATCTTCGTTTGCATCTACTACGATAATCGCAGCTGGTTGTTCACTCATGTTCTTGATGCCGCCATAGCGTTCGTTTAGAAGATCGATTTCTTCTTGGAATCTCTGGACCTCAAGCTTTGAGTAGCGATTTTCTAGCTCGCCTGAAGCCATTCTCTTTTCGAGATCTTTGAGCTTGCGAATCTGGCGATTCACGGTTTCAACGTTGGTGAGGGTGCCGCCAACCCAACGTACTGTCACGTAAGGCATTTCGACGGATTCGGCCGCAGCTTTGACGATTTCTTTCATTTGCTTCTTAGTACCAACGAAAAGAATTTTTTTGTCGGTCTTTGCTATCTCGGTGATTTTCGGAAGCGCTGTCTCAAGTGCTTCTACGGTTTTTTCGAGATTGATAATATGCGCGCCTTGGCGCTTGCTGTGGATGTACGGTGCCATCTTTGGGTGCCACCGGCTCGACTTGTGCCCAAAATGTGCACCAGCTTCGAGCAGAGCCTTCATATCGACATCAACTGCCATAATATGATTTCCTTTCTCTTTGCTCCCAGGACCTCGCATCAGGAAATCCCCTGGAAACTGCTTCATTAAATAGTATATACCCTTATTATACCACACATGCTTGTAAAAATCAAGTCTATCTGATAAAATACCCATCATAGAGGTGGGATACGCACTTTAAGAAGGAGGTGATTTTATGTTATTTGATATGCCAGAAAAAGTTAAATATAATTACAATCTCAATTTGACTGATCACGTGGCAGTAGATACTAGAAACGACCGTCGGTTGTATCTGACCGGTCCAATCAACGCTGTCGGAGATGATGACGAATACGATGACGTATCTGTATGCACTAGGATTGTGGATGATATTATGGACTTCAATCGTTATGATGAAAAACACAGGATCCCTATTGAAGAGCGCAAGCCGATTAGGATATACATTAATTCCCCTGGCGGTAACCAAGGCGAAGGATTCTCGGTGATTTCTGCAATAGAACTAAGCAAGACCCCGGTTTACACTATCAATATCGGCCAATGGGGTTCCACGGCATTCTTAATCGGCATTACTGGACACAAGCGTTTTTCTTTGCCTTACATGACTTTTTTAATGCATGATGGATTTAATGGCGCTTTTGACAGCGGCTCCAAGGCTCAGGACAAAATGAAGTTTGACGAGCGCTTCGAAAACGAAGTCGTAAGACCTCATGTCTTGAAATACAGCGTAATGCCCGGCACCGAATATGATGCTCTTGTCAGAGTGGAGTACTATATGCTCCCCGAAGACGCTATTAAACATGGCTTTATCGACGAAATCGTCATGGATATCACCTCTATACTTTGACGGAAGGCGAGCTTTAAGCTCGCCTTTTCTCTTTACATTTTTTAGAATCTCTGATATAATAAGTAGCAATTATGAGTAAAACAGATTTACACCCTAAAGATTATCGTGCTGTCGTCTTTTCAGACGAAGCCGCTGGCTTTTCGTTTTTGACCAAATCCACCGCGAAAAGCGACGAAACTATCAAGTGGACCGATGGCAAAGAATATCCACTTATCAAGGTACAGATCTCTTCTGCTTCCCACCCATTCTTTACTGGCGAAGAAAAGATCATCGATACCGAAGGCCGTGTGGACCGCTTTAAGGCTCGCGCCGCTAAAGCCGCCAAGATGAAGGATGCTCTTGAAAACAAAGCCAAAAAGGCCGCCAAAGAAGCCGAGAAGAAAGCTTCTGAAAAAGAATAAAAAATCCCCCGCAAGGGGGTATTTTTTATATGGGCGCCCTCGCAGTTTTTGGCGCCCATATTTTTACATAATGGCTAAACTATCTCTTACCTTTCTTTAACACAAGTGCAAAACCACCGATTGCAACTATGAAGAATATAATCAAGCCAGTAATCAGATAATCAGTCTTAGAGATATTAAGGTTTTGGAATAGCCCACCAGTGTCTGGTGCATCACCTGGGTTGTCGGGTTCTGGTACATT
>JAZRPQ010000009.1:0-83574 GCA_045649325.1 Candidatus Nanosyncoccus sp. | reverse complement strand
GTCGTCCGGTCGAACCTTAGGATCTCGTCCTACTTCAGATACAATTTAATAAAAATATAGCCCTAAAGGGCATATTTTTATTAAATGGTGCTGGGAGTAGGACTCGAACCTACGAAGCGCGAAGCGCGAGAGATTTACAGTCTCTTGTCATTGCCACTAGACGATTCCAGCAGGTATATTTATATTATAACACAGATTTTTAAAAAATGATATAATAAAGATATGAGCAAGGCTTTGAAACGGGGGCTTTCTATATACAAAATCTTTTTGAAAAACAAGATTGCGATGTCGGTGATGATGTTGGTGTCGGGGGTAATGATGTTTATTGCGGCGATTCAGGGGAAGGGGAACGATACCTTTATGATGCCACTAGGGATTACAGTCGCTGGGGTGGTTTTTTCGGCGTTGTCTTTTTATAAAATCGGGCGAATCAAATCTGATCTAGACAGGACTAGAGACGAGAATGAGCGGTCTACTTACAAAATTGCGCTTTTTACGCAAGGGGCGGAGACCTTACTTTATCTGGTGGTGGCGGGATTAGGGATTTTTCTTCTTATCAATCAGAGCTTTATGAATAAAATTTTGAATTTGATGGCTGGAGGGTTTACGACGCTTAATGGCGTACTGGGGGCGATTAATTTATACAAGAGGCGAGAGCAGAGGAATGTGCGATTTTGGTTGAGATTAGTCCTCACGGTGGTGGAACTGGTACTAGGACTATGCTTTGTGTTTATGTCGGATGGAATTGAAATCGGGTGGTATGTGGCAATGGGCGCACTTACGATAGTCGCAGGGACTCTAGAGGTGATTTCTGCTTTGACCCCAGAGACTATCCGTGGGACAGTACAAGACGGCAAAGATATAGTGAAGATTCTTAAAGACTAGATATAAAAATGGAGCCTTCTACCAGGTTTGAACTGGTGACCTCATCCTTACCATGGATGCGCTCTACCTACTGAGCTAAGAAGGCATTTTATTTATTATATCACATATTGTAAAAAAGTGATATAATTATGGAAAAGTAGAAAGGAGTATAACTTATGTTTAGTTTGAAAGGTAAGGTAGCGGTAGTATCTGGGGCGTCTTCGGGGCTAGGGCAACAGATGGCTTTGGCACTAGCTCGGCAGGGTGCTAATCTTGTAATTTTGGCTAGAAGAATGGAACGATTGGAGGAGTTTAAACCAAAATTAATAAAAGAAGGAGCTAAGGAAGTTCTTCCTATCAAATGCGATGTGACTTCGACTGAAGACATTAACAACGCTGCTAAAAAGGCAGAAAAGAAGTTTGGTCGGGTAGACATTCTTTTGAACTGTGCTGGCTCTTCTAAAGACAAGGGCGTCTGTGATATGACCGATGAGGAGTGGGACTTTACTATTGCCACAGACGAGACTTCTGTGTTTAAGATGACACGAGCTTTTGCTAAAATTATGAAGAAAAACAAATACGGCCGCATCATCAACATCGCTTCGATGTATGGCTTAGTCGGGAATACTGAGATCCCAACCGTTGCATACCATACTTCTAAAGGCGCAGTGGTGAACTTTACTCGGGCAGTAGCAGCGGAGCTTGCGACCGAGGGAATTACCTGCAATGCGATTTGTCCAGGGTATTTCTATACTGAGCTGACTACAGCAGTACTCGATACGGAGAGATTCCAGAATTTTGCTAAAGCTATGGTGCCGATGCAGAGGTATGGTAAGCCGGGTGAACTAGATGCGGCGATAGTGTTTTTGGCATCAGAAGAAGCATCTTATGTTAATGGTGTGATTCTCCCGGTCGATGGCGGTTATACATGTATTTAGGAGGAGTTATGAAAACTATTTATGATGGAACGAAGACCTTTGAGAATTTAAAAAAGGCTCTAGCGGGGGAGAGCGAGGCAAGGAATAAGTATACTTTTTACGCTTCTAAGGCCAAAAAAGATGGTTATGAGCAGATTGCGGCGATTTTTACTGAGACAGCCGACAATGAAAAAGAGCATGCCAAAATGTGGTACAAGGAGCTGCATGGCGGCGTCGTAGAGGATACTGAGACGAATCTGGAAGCGGCGGCGGACGGTGAAAATTATGAGTGGACTGATATGTACAAAGGGTTCGCCGAAACTGCCAGAGAAGAAGGTTTTGAGGAGTTGGCTGTGAAGTTTGAGCAGGTAGCTATGATCGAGAAATCTCATGAAGAAAGATATCGAAAACTTCTTGATAACGTCAAAAACGAGCGGGTTTTCTCTAGAGATGGTGACAAAATTTGGGTTTGTCGGAATTGCGGGCACATCGTAGTCGGCAAATCTGCGCCGGAAGTTTGCCCGGTATGTAATCATCCGCAAGCGTACTTTGAAATCAAGGCTGAAAATTACTAAACTCTGGACGAAAGGAACTATCATAAAAAAGAAATCAGGCGCATGTCCTGATTTCTTTTTTGATTATTATGCTCTAAATAATGCTACTTTAGTAATTTCTTGTCATATTTTGCTTTACCGAAGCCGAGGATCATGGTAAAGATATATGGGAAGAAAATGAGACCGAGGGTATAACCGATGCCTTTGCCGAAAGCTTTGGCGAGCTTATAAGACAGAACGATCTCGGCAACAATGCTAGCCATACAGCTGATTGTAAGAGCGATTAAATAGGCTGGGTAGTTGCTCCATTCGACTAACGAATAATCCATGTGGTAGCCGGCCCAATCTTCGATGTAAGTGACGCCCTTTGGCATGTTGACTGCCATAGTGATACTACAGGTTACGGAGATAAGAAGTAGGCCCCAGAACCAACTTTTTATGCCACAGATTTTGAAGAAAATATAGATATCATAGATAGGAATAAGGGCTTTCCAGCCTTTTTCTCCGGCTTTTTCGAAAATTTTCCAGCCGGCAATAATGATAAGAACGGCGATAATAAGGCCGATAACCATGAAGCTGCCGAGAAAGCCACCGGCAAATGCTGCCTCCGTAGCTGTCAACTCATTAGTTGATATTAATGTGGTTGTAGTTTCCATAAACTCCTTTCTACTACTTTTGTTATCTATATTATATCATGCTTATGGCAAAAACTTAAAAAAATCTTAAAATTTTGGATTTTTTGTGGTATAATTTATCTAATGCCGAGTTAGCTCAGTTGGTAGAGCAACGGTTTTGTAAACCGTAGGTCGTCGGTTCAAGCCCGACACTCGGCTCCATTTTGTTGCTTGCGAAATAACGTTGGATGTGATATAATATATTTGTTACAAAAGTGTGCAATATTTTGTTGTTCTTTGAAAGGAGTGAGAATATGGATGATTACGGTACTTTGCACAGCATGGCGGTGAATTGGGAGTGTGGCGATGTAAATAGTTTTGATAGTAATGAGATAATCGCTCTACTTGAGGGGATTCCTAGGGGGTATAGAGACGCTTTTATCTTAGACTATATCTTTACGCATTGCTTGAACCCGAATTATACTACCGATCTTCGCGAAGAGGATGTTTTTACGCTAATAGGAATGGCTGAAGATAGGTTCGCTTTTTCTATTAATGACGAGCAGTATCCTGAGGAGTCGGAGATAGCTGTTAAAATGCTAGACAAGATATTAGAGTCTAAGAGTTTTTTCAGTGCACAGGTGCTATCTTGGTACGCAAATGGAATATCCTGGAATATCGAGGATACAGCTGAAGTTTTTTATAATGGCGAGATGACGTTTTATGAATATCTGACTTGGTGGATTATGACGCGTGAGGCCATCACCTTTGTAGAATATGAAAAATTTCAGATTTGTTTTTGTAATGGAAACATTGCTCACTATATTGATTTGGAGAAATGGCTCCCATATGTAGGAATTTGCGAAGAGGATCCCCTTGTAGATTCGCTTGAAAAGGCGCTTCTTAGTAAGTCGCGAGTTCGTTATGATGGCTTTTCTGCTTTGGCATCGCTTGTCAGCTACTGGGAATCAACTCCTGCCTACATTGGCTAGCCTTAGGGCTAGCCTTTTTCTTGTTGCATAATAAATAGATATGCTATAATGAATTTATGGATATATTTTTAGGTGTGATTGGGGGTGTAATAATTATTTTATTAGTAACTTTACTAGTTTTACAATTGAAGAAGAAACCAGAGAGTGCTAATTTTGATTTCAAAAAAATGGAGGAGCGATTGATTCGGATGGAGGGGGAAATTGCCAAGTTAAGTCCAGAGATTGATCGAAATTTTCGTGAAAATCGCAAAGAGATTGCAGAAAATTTGGAACGACTCCAGAATGGCAACGAGAAAAAACTAGAAGAAATGCGTGAGACGGTAGATGAGAAGTTGAAAGCTTCGGTAGAAAAAAGGTTTAACGAGAGTTTTAAGTCGATTTCTCAGCAGTTAACTCAAGTTTATCAGGGGCTTGGCGAAATGAAGACTCTAGCTAATGGCGTGGGGGATCTTAAAAAAGTGATGGAGGGAGTAAAAACACGGGGAATTTATGGCGAGGTGCAGCTTGGAGCGATTATTGAAGACACTTTGTCTAAGAATCAGTATGAAGTGAATATCGCCACTAAAACTGGATCTTCGGATCGGGTGGAGTTTGCAGTAAAAATGCCGGGGAAAGAGGCAGATGTGTTTCTTCCGATTGACTCGAAGTTCCCGGTGGAGAATTATTCGCGGCTAATCGCAGCTTATGATAACGGAAATAAGGCAGAAATTGCGGAATATCAAAAGGCGCTTTCATTAGATGTAAAAGAGCAGGCTAAGAAGATTTCGACCAAATATTTGGATCCGCCTAAAACTACCGATTTTGGATTAATGTTTGTACCAACAGAATCTCTCTATGCGGAAATCATCCGGATTCCTGGTCTTTCTGATGAAGTACGGCAAAAATACAACATTGCAATCGCTTCGCCATCTACGCTCCCCGTGATGCTTTCGGGGCTTTTGATGGGCTTTAGAACGGTGGCGATTGAGAAACGCTCGGCGGAAGTCTGGCAGGTGCTTGGCGCAGTTAAGGCACAATTTGGTAAGTTTGGCGATCTTCTTGAAGGTGTACAAAAGAAGTTGCAGGAATCGGCAAACAAAATTGAGTCGGCTAAAACCACTTCTCGTCAGATTGAGAGAAAACTCAAAAATGTAGAAGAGCTTCCAGAAGCCGAGTCGGTAAAACTGATTGGTGAGATTTAGAATCCACGGATTTTGTCGAATGGGAAGAGGCGGAGAACGACTGGGCCGATAATGCGGCAATAAGGAATGGTACCGAGGCCGTTTCTAGAGTCCCAAGAGTTGGAGCCTTCACGGTTGTCGCCAGAGACAAATAGCTCGCCTTCCGGAACGATAGTGTCGACTTCGCCGGAAGTGTACTCTTTAGGGCCATCGGTGCTCGATACTCGCCACTCATTATCATAAACAAATCCTTCAGGATGTTCTTCGTTGTAAATTGTCATGACACCGTCTTTTACGGTTACATGCTCGCCAGGGAAGGCAATAACGCGTTTGATAATATACTGATCGGAAACGTTGTTTGGCGCAGTGCAAGTCATTGGGTTTTCGACGCCTTTAGACTTGTACTCACGGATGGCCTTTTCGTCTTCGTTCATAAAGACAATGATTTGCCCGCGCTCAGGGACGTACTCTTGGCCCAAAAAATGCGCCCAAGATACAGCTGCACGATTGACCACTACGCGATCGTCATTCTGTAAAGTGTTTTCCATGCTGGAGCCGACTACGTTGTAAGAACGATAAATATAAGTGTTTAGAAAAATCGTACAAAGCACGATAGCGATGACAAAAGACGCTAGACTTAGGATATCTTTTGCGATTGGGTGCTTTTGAAAAAAACTCACTTCCATACCTAACCATTATACACTATTTTTAAGTTTATTTTAATTTTTTTGATATAATATAGAAGTATGGCAGACTATGTTTTAGCAAGAAAATCTCGTAATATCGCCTCAAGTGCGGTACATATATTACTAAACATTTTACTAGGGATAGGCGCGGTGGCTCTGACAGTTTTTAGTGCAAATCCGGCGCTTGGGATTATACTAGTTTTGATGTCGAAGTGGCGGGTGTTTGCGGTTCGAAAGCGCTATATTTGGATTAATATTAAGTCTAATTTGGTAGACCTCATCGTAGGGCTTTCGGTGGTGATGCTTTCTTACTTTGCTGGTAGTTCCTTTTTGCCGGTACATCTTATACTGATGCTGATTTATGTGGTTTGGCTGCTGTTTATCAAGCCGATGTCTTCTGAGGGGGCAAATTTGGCGCAGTCGCTTATCGCCGTGTTTCTCGGGATTTCGGCATCGACAATTATGACAGCAGAGCTTGACGCAACGGTTGCTATACTGATGGCGTTTTTGATTGGATATGCAGCGAGCCGACACGTGCTAGTGCAGACTGAGTCGGAAAATTTCGTGCTAACTACTCTAGCTTCAGGTTTGGTTTTTGCGGAAATTGCCTGGCTATGCCATTCATGGGCGATCGTTTACAGCTTCGGTGAGACCGGTATTACCGTGCCGCAATCGGCGATTATTCTGACGATTTTTGCCTTTGTTTACAATTATGCCAGGCAAGCGGTGGTGCGATACCGAGAAGATTTTCGTTTCAAAAATATCGTGGGGGCAGTGATATTTGGTGTGGTCCTAATCGGAATTATCGTGATATTCTTTAGCAAACCGGTGTTTAATATTTATTAAAATCAAAAAGGAGGAAAAATGGCAGAAAAAAAGTCAGGAAAAAAAGTCGAAAAGAAAAAAACTGAGACGCCAAAGGCTCCAGAAGCAGAAGCAAAAAACAATTCCAATAAGGCAGCGATCATTCTTTCTTCGGTAGCGTTGGTGGCTTCAGGCGTAAGTGCGACATTTTCGTTTCTTTCTTATCAAAAGGCTAATACTCCTTTGACCTTTTTGAGTTCGGGCGCAGATGGTAATTCGGCGAGCTTTGTCGAAGGGTCAATCGCGGAGGTAGTGAATAAAGTTTCGGAGAGCGTGGTTTCGATTGTGACCTCGGTCAAGACTGCAAGCTATTTTGGACAGAGCTATACTAGCTCGGCTGCGGGTACCGGCATTATAGTGTCAGACAATGGTTATATTTTGACAAATAAGCATGTGATCGAGGGGGCTACATCAATTCAAGTAGTGTTAGCAGACGGTACGACCTACAAAGATGTGGAGGTGGCCGCGGTGGACTCGCTTAACGACGTGGCATTTCTCAAGATCAAGGATGCTGCTGGGCTCAAGGCAGCGACTTTGGGTGATTCTAAGACTATTACTGTAGGTCAACAGGTGGTGGCGATTGGCAACGCACTAGGTGAATACCAAAACACGGTAACTTCTGGGGTGATTTCGGGGACTGGCCGGACTCTAATGGCGACGGATTCGACTGGTACGATGAGTGAGAAACTGACCGATATGATTCAGACGGACGCAGCGATTAACTCTGGAAATTCGGGTGGCCCGCTTATTAATGCGGCTGGCGAAGTGATTGGCATCAATACAGCGAACTCGACTTCTGGAGAGAACGTGGGTTTTGCGATTCCGATTGCAGCGGTCAAGGGGATGTTGGCCCAATTGAAAGAATCTGGTCAAGCTTCACGCGCCTATCTCGGTGTTTATGGTTCGGAGATTACCGCAGACTCGGCGAAGGCTTATGATCTTCCAGTAACGAGTGGAGCTTATCTCTATGCTTCTAATGGAAAATATTCTGCTATTGTGTCTGGTTCACCAGCAGAAAAGGCAGGACTCAAAGAGAAAGATATTATTACTGCGGTAAATGGTGTAAAAATTGGCTCGGCGGGTTCACTTTTTACGCTTATTGGTGAGTACAAGCCTGGCGACACGGTGCAGCTATCTGTGATTAGAAATGGTCAAGAGATTGCGGTAAATGTAACGCTCGAAGGATACAACGATAAATAACCACTAAATAACTTTTATTAGGGATTTTATCGCCGTGACAAGTCAGAGGCTCAAAAATCCCTAATAAAAGTTAGCCCAAAACCGTTTTTATTCATCAGTTTATATTTTTTCTTGGCGTAATCAATAATCTTTTGGTGCTCACAAGGGTCAGCTTCGAGGATGAGGTATTTGGAGGTGGCAGTATCAACGAGCTCTTTGATAAGCTTGAGACCGCCGTCTTCGGCGTAGAGGGCTATATCTGGGTCGTCTTTTAGGGAGTCAAGGTCGAGCCAGTCCCAATTCTTGTCAACATAGGGAAGGTTGGCGACGATGATGTTAGGGGCGAAATTGACATTTTGGCATAAGTGTGATATAATGAAGGTAATAGGTACGCCGTTTTTCTCGGCGTTTTTTAGGGCGATTTTGAGGGCTTTTTCTGAAATGTCGGTGGCGTAGATATCTGAATCTGGGAGTTTTTTCTTGAGGGTAATAGCTATGCAACCCGAGCCGGTGCCGACATCTAGGATTTTTAGATTACTGGGGTCTAAAACGGGTTTTTCTGGCTTTACGCCAGGAAGAATGGGCTTCCCGCAGAGCCTCAAAACTTCGTCAACGATTTGCTCGGTTTCTGGGCGGGGGGTGAGGACGTCTCTACTTACGAGAAAATCGTAGCCGCAAAAATTAACTTTCTTTGAGCCCTCGTTCATGCTTGACTAGTTCCGTAATGATATCGTCAATATCTCCGTCCATGGCCGCATTGATATTAGAACGGCTATAGTGGATGCGGTGGTCAGTGATGCGGTCTTGAGGGAAGTTGTAAGTGCGGATTTTTTCGCTGCGGTCGCCGGTGCCGATTAGGGACTTTCGTGCCTCAGAAGCGTTTTTCATTTCTTCTTCCTTTTTCTTTTCGAGAAGCCGGGAACGAAGGATATTCATGGCTTTAACGCGGTTTTGCTGCTGACTTCTTTCGTCTTGCATGGCAACGACGATGCCGGTCGGAAGGTGGGTGATACGGACGGCAGAATCGGTAGTGTTGACACCCTGACCACCATGGCCGCCAGAGCGGTAGATATCGATACGGAGATCTTCTTGTTTGATTTCGAGGTCTTCCTCGGAGGCTTCTGGAAGTACAGCGACGGTGGCAGTAGAAGTATGGATGCGGCCCTGCGACTCGGTGACTGGGACGCGCTGGACGCGGTGGACGCCGCCTTCGAACTTGAGCTGACCGTAAGCGTTATCGCCAGAGACTTTGAAAATGACTTCTTTCATACCACCGGCTTCGTTTTCGTTCTCACTGATTAGCTCGCATTTTAGATCGTGTTTTTCGGCGTAGTGTTGATAGAGGCGATACAATTCGCCGGCAAAGAGTGAAGCTTCGTCACCTCCGGCGCCAGCACGGATTTCCACGATGGCCGGTTTGTCGTCGGTAGGGTCACGCGGAATCAAAAGCTCTTCGAGAGTGGATTTTTTGACTTCTAAGTCCTTAGTGATGGTCTCGATGTCGCTCTTTGCGATTTCGCCGAGTTCTGGATCGGCACTGAGCTCTCTTGCTTCGGCTAAATTGCTTTCTAATCTAGTTATCTCAGAGTCTAAGTCGATAATTTCTTGAAGGGTGGAGGCGCGTTTGGCTTTTGCTGGATAATTTGGGTCAGTATAAGCGTCTGGTCTAGCCAAAAACTCCTCTATTTCTTTTTTCTCAGCTTTTATTTTTGATAAATCCATGATATAATAATTATACCACAAATGTGGGGAATTAGCTCAGCTGGCTAGAGCGTACGATTCACATTCGTAAGGTCACAGGTTCAAGCCCTGTATTCCCCACCATTTTTTGATTCTCAAAAAACTCAAAAAGTAGGGCGTCGTTCTTCGAATCGAGCCCTGTATTCCCCACCATTTTTTGTGCAGTAAAAACCCGGCCGATGATGCTGGCCGGGGTATAAAAATGGGAGTGGGTGGATTATTTACAATGTTTGATTTTGCTTTTAGTCTTTGCGCGGCTGATAGCATAGTCTTCCCATGCTTTGACTAAAGCATCATACTTTGGCTTGAGCTCTTCAGCTGTGCAAGGCACCTCTAGGATGCCGGTTTCGAGGCTGATAATGATCCAGCCGTCGCCTTCTTTGTTCGTACCATTGTCTTTAGAATACCTAATAAACCTCGTCGAAATGATCCGTGTCAAATCTACTGTATGGCATTCGTCAATCTGATAAATCCTGATACTACTCATATTACCACCTCCTATAAATGTACACCCACCTCTTTATTATATCATATATCTTGGATTTTGTCTAGAATCTCGAGGTAATGTTGTATTTTTTACATTTTTAGCATAAAAGTCTTGAAATCGCTATATGTGGTGTGCTAGAATAATAATTAGACGCTAAATATGGGGGGAGGAGGTTATGCAAAATGTTTAAGAAAATCAAAAAACGGGATGGGAAAATTGTCAATTTCAATCCTGAAAAAATCGCTGAGGCAATCGCGAAGGCTGGTTCAGCAACAGAGGAATTTAAGGCCGATCGAGCAAAAGCATTGGCTGACAAAGTACTAAAGAGAGCTGAGGAGACGATCACAGCTCGGACTCCAAGCGTAGAGCAGATTCAAGATATCGTAGAAGAAGTATTGATGGAGTCAAGTTTTAAACGGACAGCCAGAGAATACATCAAGTTTCGTCAGGAGCGCTCGAGGGTGCGTGATGCCAAGTCGGATTTGATGAATATTTACAAGACGATTTCACACTCGGATGCATCTGAAGATTCAGATGTAAAGCGTTCTAACGCTAACGTTGATGGCAACTCCGCTATGGGGAAGATGCTTCAGTTTGGTGCGGAAGGGGCTAAAGTATTTGCAAAAACTTTGATGCTACGTCCAGATATTGCGGCAGCGCACGATAATGGCGATATCCATATTCATGATTTAGATTTTTATGCGACGGGGACTCTGACCTGTTGCCAGTCTGATCCGTTTGTACTATTTGAAAACGGTGGGTTTAACACTGGCCACGGGCATCTTCGTACTCCAAATTCGATTGGTTCCTATGGGGCGCTTGCTGCGATTCTTCTTCAGGCCAACCAAAACGAGCAGCATGGTGGACAGTCGATCCCGAATTTTGATTATGCAATGGCGCCAGGGGTAAATAAATCCTTTAGAAAGGCCCTGAAGCGGAATTTGGAGAAATATAATAAGTTTTCTGGCAAAAAAATCGACCTAGAAGTTAAAGAGGATTATGAATTTGGGGACGACGAAAAACTAAAGAAGGCTAAATGGCCAAAAGAAGTGATCGAAGCTTCAAATGAGGATGTAGATAGAGAAACATTACAAGCGATGGAAGGGTTTATTCATAACCTCAACACAATGCATTCTCGTGCGGGTGCACAGGTGCCGTTTACTTCGATTAATTTTGGTACTGACACGACGCCGGCGGGTCGACTTGTATCAAAGTATTTGCTTGAGGCGACCGAAAAGGGCTTAGGCAAGGGCGAAACTCCGATTTTTCCTATTTCAATTTTTAAGGTCAAAAGCGGGATTAACTACGAGTCAGATGACCCGAACTATGATTTGTTTAAAAAGTCAATGGAGGTTTCGGCCAAGAGACTATTCCCGAACTTTTGTTTTATTGATGCACCGTACAACTTGAAATACTACAAGAAGGGCGACTATAGAACCGAGATTGCGACGATGGGTTGCCGGACGCGGGTGTTTGCTTCTGTGTTCCCAGAGTCGGACGGCATCGTGACCGGGCGGGGCAACCTTTCATTTACTACTGTTAATTTGGTGCGGATTGGGATTAAGCACGGGATTTGCTTGAAAGAGAGAAAAGAAGCGGATTGGGATGGCTTTTATAAAGAGCTGGATGAAAAAATGGATCTAGTAAAGGATGAGCTTCTCGAGCGCTTTGAATTTCAGGCTAACCAGCACGTGAGAAATTTCCCATTCTTGATGGGCCAGGGTAACTGGTTTGGTTCAGAGAAACTGGGCTGGAACGATACGCTGCGCGATGTGATTAAGCACGGGACGCTTTCGATTGGCTTTATTGGGCTGGCTGAGACTTTGGTGGCGATGGTAGGCAAGCATCACGGTGAAGACGAAGATGCAAGGGAACTTGGGCTAGATATCGTGAGTCATATGCGTGAAAAATGCGATGAATACTGCAAGAAATATCACCTCAATTTCTCGCTGCTCGCTACTCCGGCCGAGGGGATTGCGGGACGGTTTACCAGGATCGATCGTAAGGAATATGGTAAAATCAAGGGTGTGACGGATAGGGATTTCTATACCAACTCCTTCCATGTGCCAGTGTATTACCCAATTTCCGCATTTGACAAGATTGAGATTGAAGCGCCTTATCATAATCTGTGTAACGCTGGGCACATCACTTACATCGAGCTAGATGGCGATCCATCTCAAAATATTGCAGCCTTTGAAGCAGTGATTCGCAAGATGCATGACTCGGGGATTGGTTATGGTTCGGTCAACCACCCAGTAGATCGCGACCCAGTGTGCGGCTTTAGTGGTATAATAAAGGGAGAAAGATGCCCTCACTGCGGGCGATTAGAAGGAGATGTCAGCTTTGAAAGATTGGAACAAAATTGCAATTGCTAAGATAAAGGAGGCCAAACAACCACCGGAGGGCATGATTCGGCTCTCCGGGCCCTTGGAACACGATAATATCGTAAATGGGGATGGTCTTCGGGCGGTGGTTTGGACGCAAGGTTGCCCGAACCATTGCCTGGGGTGTCAAAACCCGGAGACTTGGGATTTTGATGGTGGATTTCTTGTCCCGATTGACGAAGTCGTAGAACGCTTGTCTGAATTTAAGGGGCAAACTGGATTGACCTTTTGTGGGGGTGAGCCTTTCGTCCAACCAAAAGCTTGCCGTGAGATAGCTGAGAGGGTCCGAAAGGAGCTAGGATGGAACGTCTGGAGCTTCTCGGGGTTTACCTATGAGCAAATCAAAGAAGCTGGCGGCGAGGCCCTTTTATTCTTGAAGTCTCTTGATGCTTTAATCGACGGACCATTTATCCAGAGCCAGAAAGACCTTACCCTGAGATTTAGAGGGTCAAAAAACCAAAGACTGCTATACTTAAAACTCGGTACAGCTGAGATTTTGGAGGTTGAATAATAGATGGCAATTTCTTTCGTAGTGTCACCAATTAAACAAGAGATCGAACTCAAATCTGGTCAAAAATACGAGGGGAAGATTTTGGTTACTAATCCCAAAGCGGCAACGGAAAATTTCAGTTACAAGGTCACGGTAAAACCTTATTTTGTGACTGGTAACGAGGCCGAGCCGGACATCGAGACTATATCGGACTGGTCAAAAATCGTCAACTGGATTACAGTAGATGAGCCGACCGGGACTTTGGCTCCGAATGAATCTAGAGAGGTTCGTTTTACGATTGACGTACCAAAATCGGCTCCGACAGGTGGGCAGTATGCGATGATTGGAGTGACATCGGTATCTGATACTCATGAGAATACGAGTAGCCTCAAGGATTCGTTTACGATGGGAAGTTTGATCCTCGCGCGGATGGATGGGAAGACTGTCCACGAGGGGCAAATTTTGGAAAATTATGTTCCGAGTTTTTCTGCTGCTGGTACTCCGACCACCTTTGTGACAGTTTCAAACACCGGCAATGTACACGAAACTTTGACAGTGAATTTGAAAGTCAAGAATATGATTGGCGGACAGGACATATCTCTTACTGGTGAAGAAGTTGACGAATACAAATCTCAAATTTTGCCAACTAGCACAAGAGTGGTGTCGAGGAACCTGGACGGTTTGCCGCAGCTTGGGATTTTTGAAATAACGCAGGAAGCTTCTTATATTGATGAATTTTCTAGCAATACTACAGTGCTTTTAGTCTGCCCGATTTGGTTTATAGTATTAGTACTACTTTTGATCGTTACTATAATTGGTACAATTGCCTATAAAATCTCCAAGCGACGCGGAAAATCTCTCAAAAATCCAAAAAAGCAGTTGCATTTTGAAAATACTGATGATACAATAGAATCATAATCAGGTCAAAACTATGAAAAATAAAATTATATATCTACCAGCTTTATCATTAACTTTGGTTACAGCTCTTAGTGGCGTAATGCTTGCAGCTAGCAGAGTCTCGGCAGAGTCAGCAGATGCGACAGTATCTGTGGTCGATTCTTGTGCATTTGGAAGCTCCGGCTATAGCTGGACATTTTCTGCGGTTGCTGGTGGTACTTATGATACGATTTCGGTAGCTGATTCGGCTAAGGAGGTTTCTGTATCTTGCAATGATCCGGATGGTTTTTACGTAAAGGCAGCTGGGAACCCAAGCACAGTGCTAGCTGGGACTACCGCTGGTCATGATATCGCTACCAATACTACTGGTAGTAGCTCTTACTGGGCCTTTAAGGTGTCGAGTGCTTCTAATGATATTTCTGGTGGAACCGCTTCGATTGCTAGTGGATATGGCAGTTATCATACTGTACCAGCTTCGGCTACCCCTATTATTACCTACTCGGGTTCTGCATCTAGTATCGTGACTGGTAAATTTAGGACCGATTATGAAGTCTCGATTTCTTCTACCCAAGTATCTGATACCTATTCTGGTGGCGTAGAATATACTATTGTCGCTATCTAAGTTTTGACTACTTGAAACAACTAGCCCCCTTATCGGGGGCTTTTTGTGTTATAATAAGTTTAAGATGGTGTATCTAGATTATGCAGCTACAATGCCGCTTCTTCCAGAAGTGAGAGAAGCTATGCACGAAGCAGAAACGCAGTTTTTTGCTAATGCTTCGGCTTTACATACGCCTGGACATCTTGCGCACAACGTAATTGAGGAGTGCCGTGAGGCTCTAGCTAAAATGGTGGGGGCAAACCCCTCTGAAATTATTTTTACTTCTTCTGCAACAGAGTCAAACAATACTATAATCAGGACTTTTGAGGGACACCAAATCGAAACTTCACCACTCGAACATCATTCGATTTTGGAGGCAGCGAAGATATATGGTGGCCCTAAAAAGCCGAAGTTATATTCATATATGCTTGCAAATAACGAAACGGGAGAATTTTTGAAATTGCCTGACGCAAAAGATGGTTTTTTGCATTCTGATTTGACCCAGGTTTTAGGAAAAATCCCGATTGACGTAAAAGAATTAGGGCTTGACTATGCGACTTTTTCGGCGCACAAAATCGGTGGGCCGGTGGGCGTAGGAGCTTTGTACGTGCGAGACGGAGCGCCGTTCAAGCCACTCCTTATTGGCGGGTTGCAAGAGCATAAACGTCGGGGTGGGACTTACAATACGGTCGGTATTGCGGGATTTAAAAAGGCGCTTTCTTTAGCAAAAGATAGAGGTATTTTCAAAATTTACGATACAAAAGTCCGAGAACTTAGAGATACTTTGGCGGAACGGATTTTAAGAGAAATCCCGGGGAGCTCTCTTAATACAGATATAGAAAGAGACAAAAGTTTACCAAATGTTTTGAATGCTTCTTTTAAAGCAGCAGAGGGGGAGTCGATTCAGCTATATTTAGATGCGGAAGGAATTGTAGTCTCAACTGGATCGGCTTGTGCAGCGGGTGATATTAAGCCGTCGCACGTTTTGATGGCAAAGACGGGCGATGCTGAAGTCGCTCACTCGTCGATTCGATTTTCTTTTGGGCCTGATAATACCATGGATGACGTAGAAAAAGTGATGGAAGTACTACCTGGAATTATTGATAGGTTGCAAAAAATCAGTACCGTAGGTGCTTAGCTTCGGTATTTTTCGATGGCGTCCTTTAGGGCATCGTGGCCCAAGATTGAACAATGGAATTTGTGCTTTGGGAGAGTGCCAAGATAATTATCGATGTCTTTAGCGGTAATTTTTAAGGCTTCGTCGAGAGTTTTGCCTTTGGCCATTTCAGAAAGAGCTGAGGTAGAAGCAATAGCAGAGGCGCAACCGTAAGTTTTCCATCTGATGTCGGTGATTTTGTCGGTTTTTTTGTCTATTTTTAGGTACATTTTCATTTGGTCGCCACAGATAGGGTTGCCGACTATCCCGCAGGCGTCGTATTTGAATTTTGACTCGTCACCCATGAGGAAATTGCGAGGATTCAAAAAATGATCTTTTACGATGTCAGAATACACCCAATTTTGTTCAGTCATGCTATAATTATATCATGAAAATAGCAATTTTAGGCGCAGGGGCGTTTGGTACGGCCCTCGGAGAAATTTTAGCCTCAAAGGCTTTTGATATAGATTACTACGATTCAAAACTAGAGCGTGAGAGTTTGAAAGACGTACTTTCTAAGGTTAAATATATAGTTCTAGCGGTTCCGTCTAAGGCTGCACCGCATTTACTACCGTATTTGCCAAAGAATATCCCTATGATCGTAGCGACAAAGGGCTTTTTAGATGACCATTATTTTAAAGATTTCAAAGATTATATGGTGCTATCTGGCCCGGGTTTTGCGGTGGATATCAAGGCAGGCAAGGAGACACACCTTACGGCTACGGATCCACGAGTGGTAGAGCTTTTTACGACGGATTTTCTTACTTTTGATATGACGACCGACGCCAAGGGGGTGCTGATGTGCGGGGCGCTCAAAAATATCTATGCGCTCTACGCTGGATATCTAGACTTGAAGCCTGGCTCTAAGGCCCACGAACAATATTTAACAGAGGCGGCGGAAGAAATGAAGGCGCTTCTATCCGTCAACGGAGCAAAGCCTTCGACGGTAGATCATGCCTGTGGAGTAGGGGATCTCAGGCTTACCTGTGACTATCCGTCGAGAAACTATGAGTTTGGGCAAATTCTAAAAGACAACCCATCAGCTCAGCCAGAAAAAACCGTAGAGGGGCTGACGGCGCTTTCTAAAGTCAAACGTGGGGAAATCATTGTACCAGATACGGCAGTAAAGATGAAAGAGCTAATTAAAGTCAGTGATACTTTATGGGGCTAAATCAAAAGCAAAAAGAGGCGGTAGAATATCTTGATGGGCCACTTTTGGTGTTAGCGGGTCCAGGTACGGGTAAGACTCAGCTGCTTTCTGAGAAGGTAGTCTATATCCTAAAAAATACCGATACCGCGCCGGAGAATATTCTCTGTTTGACCTTTACTGAGTCTGGTGCGCATAATATGCGCGAAAGGTTGAAATCTTTGATCGGAAAAGACGCCCTCAAGATAAGTATTGGCACCTATCATGCTTTTGGGCAAGATATTCTTTCTAGATACAAAAATTTTTCACCAGATTATACTAGGGTACTCGATAATGCCATTGACGAGGTGGCACAGTTTAAGATTATCAAAAACATTCGTGACAAATTGCCGGCGCGAGATATCTTGTACGGAGACAAGATAAAAGATATTATTAGTACGATTTCTTCGGTTAAGTCGGCGGGGCTTTCTTCTTCTGACCTAGAAAAAATCGCAGCGCAGAATATCGAAGATTCCAAGGTTTTGTCTCAAGCGATTTCGCCACTACTTCTGAACATCGTACCGCGAGTTTTTAAGGCGTCTTATGAAAATGCGTATCTACCTATTTATAATATTCTGAAAAAATACGAAAATTTGCCGCCTATTACGGGGAGGATCGAGCGTTCAATTGCGGGGATGGCAAGAGATTTGAAGCAGGCGATATTGGAAGCGGAAGCGAGCGAGAAGATTACTCCGCTTTCGCATTGGAAAGATAGTTATTTTGAGAAAGATGGCAAGGGCGGTTACAGATTGGCAGATAGAGTTTCGAACATGAAACTGGCTTCTCTTGCGGTAGTAATGAAAAAATACCAAGAATATCTAGAAAAAGAGGGACTTTATGATTTTGACGATATGATTATCGAGGCAGTGAGAGCGCTTTCCTCTGACACCGCATTCAAGCAGACAATGCAAGAAAAATATCAATATATCATGCTGGATGAGTTCCAGGATACCAACCCGGTGCAACTATCAATCATCAAGGAGCTAACTGACTATGAAAAGCCAATGGTGATGGCGGTGGGTGACGATGATCAGGCGATTTATGAGTTTCAGGGGGCTTCGGCTTCAAATTTGTCGGATTTTCAAGAATACTACGGGGCACATGTGGTGACTTTGACAGAGAATTACCGTAGCACGCAAGAGATTTTGGACTTTAGTCGGCAAATTATCAATCAAGCACCAGACCGATTTGTGAATGAAAAAATTTTGTCTGCTCACCTCGAAGACCCTACTTCTACGCAGATTTTTAGGATGGAATTTTTGTCTTCTGATCAGGAATACGAATATGTAGCGGACAAAATCTCTGAGCTAATCCAAAGTGGAGTGCCGCAGTCGGATATCGCGATTATTTCTAGCAAACACAAATATTTCCAGCCACTTTTGCCATATCTAAAGGAGCATCCAGAGATCAAAATAGCCTATGAGAGGCGCGACAACTTGTTCGAGGACGCAAAAATCCATGAAATTTTGAATGTGGTGAGACTAGCGGTGCAAGTAGCAAAAGGCGAAAAGCCGACGGTATCAATGTTGGAGATTTTAACGTACAGTTGGCTAAATACCTCGACTATTGAGGTGATTAAACTGGTGGCGGAGGCTAGAGACGCGCACAGACCGGTGTTTGAATATTTGCTAGACAAAGAGACTAGCGAAAATCTGCATGAAACAATGGAATTTTTGTCTGAGCTTTCGGCTGAAGCCATGGATACCCCACTAGAAATCGTCTTCAATCAGATTACGGAAAAAATGGGGGTGGAAGTACTAGAGCCATTTGAGATGTTTAGATTTTATGAAAATCTGGCTTCGCTTCGAGCAAAATTGATTAAGTATGCCGGAGAGAAACCTCTAAGAATGACGGATCTAGTTGAAATGGCTGATGATTATGCGGCGGCCGAGATGCCACTTATTACAACCTCCCCTTATCGAGACGCAGACGAGGCGGTGCAGGTACTATCAGCACACAAGGCTAAGGGGCTGGAATTTTCGTATGTATTTATTATATCTGCAGACCATACGGCTTGGGGTAAAGGTAAGGGCAATAATAATTTCTTGGCCTTACCAGACAATCTGAAACAGATTCGGCACACTGGCACTACCGAGGGCGAGCAAATTCGGCTTTTATATGTAGCATTGACCCGAGCCAAGCATACTTTATATATCACAAACTCAGTGGCAGATTTTAACGGTAAAGCACCAGATAGACTTGAATATTTCGATGAAAGACTAGAAAAAACCGAAGCCGGAGCAGAAAAGGTGATGTCGCCGTTTTTGCCTCTAAAGGAGGTCTTGACTTCTTATAAAGATAAGCCTACCACTTCTGATAAACGGGCGGTGCAGAGATTGAAAGATTATCTTACGCCATTTATTACTAGTACTCCGGACATGCGCGAGATTTATAAAGAACGGGTTAAAAATTATCGGATTTCTGCCTCGGGGCTAACTTCTTTTATAGACATTGTGAACGCGGGGCCAGTAGAGTTTTTTAAGAGAACTATCTTGAGAGCTGAACCGGAGCCAGAAGACGAAATCCTTGCCATGGGAAATTTGATTCACGCGACCTTTGAGGAGGTAACCGAGAGTGGAATTTCAGATGAGGCGGCGGTGAATTTTTATCTTAATGAGCTAGAAAAAAGAGATCTTCCAATCAATTTGAAAGAAAAAATCCGCGAAAAAGGGCCAGCGGAACTTTTGACCTCTTTGTCGGCTTTTTCTTCTATTATTCGGAACGGTAAGGCCGAAGTAGATTTTGGATTTGAGCATTTGGTGGTAGACGGAGTGCCAATAACTGGGAAAATCGACCATATTACAATTGACGGAAAAAATAAAACTATCGAAATATATGATTTCAAGACCGGAAAATACCACAAAGACCGTTTTTCTTCTCATCCGACTCTATATAAATATATGTTGCAATTACAATTTTATAAAATGCTTCTAAATAACTCGCCTATGTATGGCAAATATAAAGTAGAAAGGGCTCATATTCTGTTTGTGCGACCGGATAATGATGGCGAGGTTTATGACAAAGTTTACGAGTACACCCCGGAGGACGAAAAAGAGTTCATGAATTTACTCAAGGCGGTATATAGACAGATCTCAACTCTCAAGTTTATAGATGATCCAGAGATATTTATTAAGCCAAAGCGGGAGTATGGAATGAAAGATATCAAGGAGTTCTTAAAGCTCATGCTTGCAAAAAATAGTGAATATTGATAAAATAGTCAAATAGTACTTTAAAAGGTTTGGGCCAACAGTAAAGGAGGTGATCCTAAATGTCTATGAACCATCGCAGAATCAGGCCGCGCAGAATTAGGTGTATGACCTGGAGCTGCCCACGCTGTGGGAGACCATTTACTTCAGAAATCGATATGAAGCTTCATTGGCTTTCTTGCGGCAGCAATTAAGGAACAGTTAACTATAAACTTGTGAAAGAAAATAAGAAAAAGGTACCTTCCCGTTTTAATCTCCAAACCTAATAAGTACATTTTATCAATGGGGGCTTTTGCCCCCTTTTTCAAGTACTAAAGATATTTACTCTTAACTCTTGAAAATTTAAAAGTTTTGTGGTAAAATAGGAATAATTATGGCAAAGAAGAATAATACTAAGAGAAAACTTGTTGGACTCGTGTCGGAAGAATCAGGAGTGCGTGCTTACTATACCAAGAAAAACACCATGAATACTCCAGATAAACTTTCGCTCAAGAAGTACGATCCGGTACTCCGGAAGCATGTAGTTTTTACTGAGACGAAGAAGAATCTCGGTAGGAATGAAGTTAAAGAGAAGAAGCGTTAAAAAATCATTTCTAGAGTGCCTAGCTTCGTCAGGAGATGCGCTGCTCGCTCATCGTACCATTAGTACGATTTGCTCTGCTGCTCCTCCTTCCTCGCTATGCATCTCTAGAAATGTTTTTTTATATATCATATCCTATATTTTGGGTCGGAGGACTTTTTGGACTCAATCAGATGGAGGCGATATTCGATATCGCGCAGTACGTTCATGAAATACATGTATGATTCGTACGGTGAGGCGTAAGCCGAGAAATAAGCGTGCACGTCGCCATCGTTCCAATATTTAGTACACATAGAATATGGATGGTCGGAGGTGGTGAGATAACGCCAATCATTGATTAATTTGGAATTCTTGGTCTCCATGATTCTTCTATGTAGGATATAGAGGTCCTTCATGGCGGATTTTTGCATATCGTTGGACAGCCACGCAGAAAGATCGCGTTCGGTGTCAGCCCAGGTGACGGTACTCGGCATAGAAATCTCGCCGTCTGGCTCGGACATAGCACAAGCTTCGGAGACGGTGAGGAATTTGTTGTCGTATTCGCCTAGCCAAGCAGAGATAAATTGCTCCATGAACTCAAAAATCCCGGTGTCTGCCCATTGATGCTCGCCGAAGGTCTCAAAATCCATAAAAAGATTGACCAGGTTGCCGTTAAGGCAGGCTTCGTCTAACCAACTTTGGTATTTTGGCACCGTGAGTGGCCAATCACTCCAGCCATGATCGGAAAAACGAAAGGCGATATCGTCTGACAAACGGTAATTCTTGAGAAGTAAGCGCAAATTCTCGCAGCCAGTAGGTTTGTAGACGTAATTTGGGCTGCGGGAACCGAGGATTTTGTCCCAACCTTCCGCCAGAATGCCGGCATAACCTTTCGACTCCGCCCAATGCGCGAGCTTATCGTTATAAGCAAGCTCGGTATTACGAAAAACGCGTGGAGTAACGCCAAAAAGATCTTTGATTTTGTCGGCATGGAGCTTAACCTGAACTTCAAATTCATCCATATCATAAAAGAAACTGAGTGAATGATAATAGGTCTCACCGACTATTTCGACTTGACCACTTCTAATTATGCGTCGAAGCTGAGTGATCAAACTTTTGTCCCAGGCCTCAGCCTGCTCAAGCCAAGTGCCAGTGATGGAAAGAGAAACCTTGAAATCGGGATGTTTTCCTAGATTTTTTTCTAATAAATCTAGCATCGGATGGTAACTTTTTGAAGCAACTTTTTTGAAAATGCGCTCGTTGTTTTGGCGGCCGTTATAATTATCTTGATAATAATTAGAGATATTGCCGACATCAAAAATCGAGTACTCGCGGTAGCGAACAGGCTGGTGGATATGCAAATATAAACAGATCGCGCGCATTTTACCTCTTATGCTTTACACTATTATATATCTTCTGACACTTTTTCGCAACTTTGTCCCAGGAAATCTGATTGTATTCGTTTTTGACGTTGTCTTTTAGGCTCTTCATGAGTGCAGGGCTGGCTGCGATACTTAGAATCTCGTCGGCAAGTTTGTCTTCGTCCCAAAAATCATACTTGAGACAAGACCAAACTATCTCTGACACGCCAGATTGATTAGTAAGAATCAGTGCGTCGCCATGATGGGCGGCTTCGAGGGCGGTCAAACCGAATGGTTCTGAGACTGAACTCATCACAAAAATATCAGAAAGGGAATAAACGTCACGGAGCTTTTTGCCGCGGATAAAGCCAGTAAAGACTACGTTTCTAGATATGCCAAGGGTAGCAGCTTCGGAAATTAAATGATTTCTTTCTTCACCATCACCAGCAAAGACAAAGAGCAATTTTGGATTTTTGTCGATAGCTTTTTTGGCGGCCTGCATGAAGAACTCGAGCCCCTTTTGGACTGTAAAACGCCCTACAGTAGAAACGATAGTGTAACCCGATTTTTTGAGCTCGTCGATATATTTATATAGACTATCGTCGTAATGATATTTTTCGGTCAAAAATTCTTCGTCGAGTGCGTTATAAACTACGTCGATTTTTATCAAAGGAATGTGATATTTTTCGTGAATGATACGTTTGGTAGCCTCAGAAACTGCAATAATACGATCTGCGAGCATGAGGCCTTCTTTCTCGATTTCGTGAATTAGGGGATTTCCCTCGTGCATACCAGCGCGGTCGAATTCGGTAGCGTGAACGTGAGCAACCAAAGGAACGCCAAAATTTTTCTTGAGAAGAGCGCCAGCTTCGTAAGTAAGCCAGTCGTGAGCGTGCACTACGTCTGGCTTGAAGTCCATCATATGTTTTTTGACAAAATCCTGATAGCTTTTTTGGACGTCGCGGATAGAAAGTAGTTTTGGTTGGTTCTTTATAGGAATTTGTTTTTTATCGATCTCGAGTGAAGCATAGCTGCCACCACCATAACGATAAATCGGGTCAAGCGGAGTAGCTGGAACTACGTTCATAAATTCGGTATGCGGATGCTCAGCAGTGTAGGGAACGACGAAGTCTATATCTACGTCATGCCCACTCAAGGCATGCGCCATGTTCAAACAAGCAACTCCAAGGCCCCCACTATTGTGGGGTGGAAGCTCCCAACCTAGCATGAGTATTTTCATCATATACCATTATATCATACTTATGTTAAAAAAACATAAAAAAAGTGGCAGGGGCGGCAGGACTTGAACCCACGACACGCGGTTTTGGAGACCGCTGCTCTACCAACTGAGCTACACCCCTAGGTGCCTATCATTATTTTATCATGAAAAGTGTTATAATGAAAGTATGGAACCGAGGCAGATAAAAATTAGAAAGCACAAACTGATAATTTCGGGTCTAGTGGCGGCTTTTGGCATAATGCTTTTTAGTTTAATCGGGACTTTGATGGCGTCAGAAATTTTGGTGGCACAGACAGCTACGCTACCTACTCGAAGCTGGTACGACAATTACGACGATTTAGACACTTGGAGTGTGAGTATTTTTGAAGCAAAAATAGAAGATATTAGTGAAAATTTTGAACATAATATAGGCACAATTTATCTAACTTTTGATGATGGGCCGGGAGAGCATACAGATAGATTGTTAGATATTTTGAAAAAATACGATATAAAAGCGACGTTTTTTGTGACGGGCAGAGGTGACGATGCGACAATTTTGCGCGAGTATAATGAAGGCCACACAGTAGCACTGCATACTTTTACTCATGATTATAGTTATGTATATAGTAGCGTAGAGAATTATTTTGCTGATCTTGGTCAGGTAGCAGCGAGGGTAAAAAATATTACTGGCGTTGATGCAAAGATCATCAGATTTCCGGGTGGTGCATCAAATACCGTGAGCGCCAAGTATGACGGAAAAATCAGAATTATGAGTATTTTGACCCAGGAAGTTTTGAATCGTGGGTACGTCTATTTTGATTGGAACGTGAGTTCTAACGATGCGGGAAGCGCGACTTCAGCCGATGCAGTATACACCAGTGTAGTTACACACCTAAAAGAAGGAGCAAATGTAGTTTTGCAACACGACATCAAGGGTTATTCAGTGGACGCAGTGGAGAGAATTATCCAATACGGACTTACCAACGGCTATGATTTTAAAGCGCTAGAAAAAGACTCTCCGGCAATTCGCCATGGCGTCAACAATTAATTTATATATTTTGATTTTTGTGATATAATGAGAATATTATGGAAGGTAATAAGTCAAAACCAAGAGCTCTACTTGTCTTCGGGGCGCCGTGTAGCGGTAAGTCTACTTTTAGTGAGAAATTCGCCGAAAAGTTTGATTTGGCCCTCTATGATTTTGATGAGCTAAAAGTCAAATACCGTTTGACTCGCAAAAATATTCTCTTAATTATTAAGTTAATTGCAAGAACTGGCAAAACTATCATCATCGAAGGTGGTCTTTCGACCGAAAAAGAGCGTGAGGAAATTCGCAATTTACTTCGCTCAGCCGGATACGATCCATCGCTAGTTTGGATTCAGACGGATGTAACCACAATTCGTAATCGTCTCAAGGTACGTTACAAATCAGTTTCTAAGGCCAAGGAAATTTACGAACGAGAAGTCAGCGCGATGGAGGCTCCATCCGAAATGGAGGATCCGATTATTCTTTCGGGCAAACATACTTTCGAGACTCAAACCAGGCACGTCCTTGCCGGCCTTGCTGAAGTTAGTAAAATTTAATGATTATAGAAGATAAAGAATTTGGTGAAGTTATCGTAAGAAAAAATTCCTGGTCTAGAGGCGTAAAATTTTCGGTGTCTACCTCTGGGCGACTTTCGATGTCGGTGCCTAAATCCACGCCAGATTTTTTGGTTAAGCGATATTTGTCGTTAAACCGGGACAAAATCCGCGAAAAATTACCAGTGAATAATCCGACAACTCAACGTACGCGGGATTATCAAAAAAAGATGCTAATGAAAAAAGCCCGGGATTATTTGCCTTATCGTCTCGAATATTACGCCAAATTATACGGCTATAGCTATGACAAATGTCGTTTAACTCATGCGAATACACGCTGGGGGAGTTGTTCATCTAAGCGTACAATTTCTCTAAATATTGGACTGATGAAATTACCTGAGCCACTCCGAGATTACGTGATTTTGCACGAACTAGCCCATCTAAACCACATGGATCATTCGAAAGCTTTTTGGGCAGAAGTAGGAGAGCACGACCCTAGATACAAAATTCATGACAAAAAACTCAAAGTTTTTTCGCCTGGCGTATAAGATAGGGGGCTTTTTATGTTTATGATTTTTATATTTTTTAAATTGTTTATGTTATAATGGAGTAAAGGAGATAGTGTGGAGTTAAAACGGAGGTTTGATTTTCGGAAGGCTTTTACTATATTATATATAGTGGCGTTTTTGGCTTTTATTGTGATAGGATTTCAGCCAGCAGGAGCTCAGCACTATGAGATCTCGGGCCAAATCAACATCCCGAGCATTGGCCTAACTTCAGACGTGACGACGCTAGAGCTAGTCGATCATAGGCTGGGTACTCCAGACACAATCGTGGGGAGCTATAGTAAATACAGTAGCAAGATTTTTCTCGTTGGACATTCTAGCACGGTATTTAAAAATCTCAAAAACGTAAGCCTAAATGAATATATTTATTATGACGATAAGACCTTCAAGGTCACTAGGATTGAGACTTTAGAAAAAGCCAATATCAATATGAATCTACTCTTGATGCCAAGCAAAGAAACTACGCTTGTAATCATGACTTGCGCTGGGCAACCACTAGGCGCCAAAGATGCCACTCATAGACTAATCGTAACAGCAACCAAAGTATAGCAGCTAAGCAGTCTTGACTAGGCTAATGGCAAATCCGCCACCAGGCGCCATATAAATGTCTAGACTGTCACTGCGTCCGACGTGCTTTTCGTACAGATTGATAGCGTATGGGTTTTTGCGAAAATGCGCATCTTCGGCGTCGGTATAGAAATAGGCGTGATACGTACCTTCATCCAAAAAGTCGAGATTGATATGAACGTGGCGGCCGGTACTATTGGTAACTCCGCCAATATACCAATTTTGGCTACCGCGGTCTTTTCTGGCGACGACGTAATATTCGCCTACTTCGCCAGCGAGCGGATAAGTTTTTTCAAAATTCACCGGAACTTCACGGATAAATTTAAATAATTCCGGAAATCTTTCTTCGTACATAAAAGGCCGGTCTGCCGCCATACTCATCCCGGAATAAATAGTAACAAAGTATGCAACTTGACGAGCGAGAGTCGTAGAAATACGTTTGACGCTATTTTCGATATCAAAAATGCCGTTGGTATAATCCATGCCGCCAGAGAGTAAACGTGTGTAAGGCAAAAAACAAGCGTGCGAAGGACAAATGGCGCCACCTTCATATTCCTGACCGCGGCCGCCCTCTCTAGTCAAAAGGTTTGGCCAGGTACGTTCGATGCCTGTACCCTTGATAGGTTCGTGGATGTCTAAACAAATTTGTTTTTTGGCGGCGAGTTCAACGGTTTTTTGGTAATGATTGACGCCGACTTGGGAGTGATGGTGCTCTTTGTGTCCACCGATAGTGAGGGTACTACCTGCATAGCCGGTTTTGATATAATGAATACCACGGGAGGCATAATAATTATAAGCTTCTTCTAGCTGGTTTTCGTAGTTATCAACAAAACCGACCGTCTCGTGATGACCAATCAGCTCAATATCTCTACTTTTGGCATAACTTGCTACAGCATTCATATCAAAATCTGGGGTAGGGGTAGAGAATTTATTGTCCATACCATTTTCTAGCCAATTACCCTCCCAGCCTTCGTTCCAGCCTTCGATGAGGAGGCCTTTGATGCCAAGACGGACTGCAGCGTCGATATATTCTTTGGCGTGCTCAGTAGTAGCACCATGGCGTTCGCCGGGCGCCCAAGTCCATTCGCCCACGTACATAGCCCACCAAATGCCAATAAATTTTAAAGTTTTGACCCAACTAAAGTCTCCCGCCGGGGGATCATTTAGTGCATACATGGTGCGATTTTCGGTAAGTTCGATAGCAGAGTTTGCGATCATGATGAGGCGCCAGGGGGTCTGAAAAGGCAAAATCACATGCGCCTTAGAACCGTCGGATAGCGGAATGATATCAGAGGAAAGAATTTGATCGCCATTTAATTTTAATGCCATAGAACCATAGTTATATAGAGCCGCCTCATGAATGGACAAATAAAAACCGTTAGGGGTTTTGATGGTAAGCGGCGTATGGACGGAGTTTTGTAGCTCATAAACGCCACTTCGCTCGTAATTATATTCGTAGCGGTCGGGTTGATAGGCCGGAATTTGCCAAGCGATAGAGTTGAGACTGATATTAAATTCGGTCAACTCGTTTTTGATGGTAATTTTGAAAAATTGAGGCTGAGGCGGGATTTCATAACGAAAAGCTACGGCATTATCAAAAACTCTAAATCTCAAAGTATATATTCGATGCGCGCCAGTAGCTTCGCCGAGATAAAAAACCGCTTCAGTGTAGTTATTGGAAATATAATGATCTTCACCCCAAGACATTTCGATGGTTTCTTGATGTCTAGAAAGGCGCGAACGAATCAATTTGAGTCTACTATGGAGTGGCTCTTCGCCAACGATTTCTAGATCGAGACGAGATTTTTCGACGATTTTTTTGCCGTCTTTTGATACGGAATAGAAAGCTTGGCTATTTTTTAGCAAAAATTTGCATTTGATCCTGCCATCGGGAGAAAAAAAGATTTTTTCGGCTTCATCTTTTTCAAATATTTTTGCCCACCAACTCATAGTACAATTATACCATAGTGGGACTTTCTTTCTAGAAAGAAAGTCCCAACAAAAAAACAGTAAGAAATTTGAAATGAAAGTGAATTCCATTTCAAATTTTGTTTTTGATGATATAATATAAGTATGGTTAGAGAGAATAGTCGTACTGGCGCGAAATTTATTCTTTTCGCGTTATTTTTTATATTGGTTTCTGTAGCGGTGTTTCTGGGGGTGCAGTTTATTACAAAAACTGGGATTTTTAGAATACCTGGAGTAGTCTATTATGACGAAAGTTTGAGTTCTGATGAAAGAGCCAAGCTAGAAGAAATTTTTGCCTATCAGACTGACCTGGACAAAGACGTAACGATTTCGGCTAGGAACTCACTTGAATCTCCGGAGCTTAATGAGGGTGAGTATATATATAATATATATGTGCCAGTGACGGATTTTTATAGTACCGAAACAAATATAGATACAAACTCACTGGAAGAGATTTATGATACAAACTTCCAGGCCGAACATAAGTTTGAACTAATACCGATTAGTGAGCTAGATTTTACCAAAAAGCTCTTGTCGCTCAATAACAAATATTATTTGGACGAGTTTACTAGTGGTGGAGTGTATAGGATTGTAAGCTTCGTGTCGGACAAGTTTAACGAAGAAATCAAACCACTAGTAACTAATAGCTTTACTGTAAAAGCCCCAACTAAAGACACGACTCTCACCTTCGCCCAGACTGGAGTGACAGCGCTTTCTCGTGGAATGAATGCTAGACTAAATGCGGTAGGTGGAGATGCGACTTATTTTGCGGAAGGAATTAAAGATTTTCTTTCTAACTTCGACATTACGCATACATCAAACGAATCTTCGTTTACTGATTTTGCGAGTTCTTCGAATATTTGTTCCGACAAAAGGTTTATTGATACTTTGACAGCAATTGGACTAGATGTAGTAGAGCTAACTGGTAACCACAATCAGGATTGTGGCGACACTGCGGCCATTGAGACAATCGATACTTACATGGAAAAAGACATCAAAATCGTAGGCGGGGGCAAAACTGCAGATGAAGCCAAAGTGCCTCTCAAATTATCACAAAAAGGTTCAAATATTACGATGCTAGCCTTTAACCAATCGACTGGAGGGGCAACTCACGACGACACGCCGGGTGCCAACCAATATTATGAAGAAGTAGCGGCCGAGCAAATCAAAGAGGCTAAGGCGCGTGGCGACTTGGTGGTAGTAGATATTCAATACTATGAATGTAGTGCATATGCTTCTGAATACGAAGATCCGACTTGCGACCGCGCAAATTCTTCGGCTGGCGACCAAATAGGATTCTTCCGGCATTTGATTGACCTCGGAGCGGATGTGGTAGTAGGAACGAGTGCCCACCAAGCACAGACTTTTGAACTCTATGGAAACGGCGTAATTTATTATGGCCTTGGTAATATATTCTTTGACCAAATCTGGTGGCCAGGGACTACTAGAAGTTTGGTTTTGTCACACTATATACATAACGGTAAGTTGCTACAGACTAAGCTCGTTGGCACGGTCTATGGCAAGGATATGCAGACTAAGCTTCTTGATGACGAAAAACTGGCTTGGTGGCTAGAACGCTTGATCTCGGTGAAGCCATAGCTTGAATTCATAAGCACTTGTGCTATAATTGGAGTAAATAACGGAGGCTATTTCATGCATTTTATTTACATGTTAGTAATTGCGGTAGCAGTTCTAACGATTCTTGCGGCACTGGCGCTAGTTTTTGGTAGCGCAAAGTCCGAAAAGCCCCGTAGTGTGTGGTTTCTAGTAGCTGCGATTGGGGAAGTAATCTGGGCGGTTTCGATTGCGGTGTTTTTGTCGCTCGGTAATGGTGAAGTAGATTATAGAGTAGCCCCGCATCTGGTGCTCGGGATTTATATCGGCGCATTGATTATGGATGCCGGACTTTTGGCCTACGTCTCCTGGAAATACAAATTTGGCAAATCCTCCTCACTAGTCTTCATCGCTTTTTCGATAATTTTAGCAACGCTACTAATCTACAACCCGTCGATTTTATATTCTGAAATTGTTTTGAAAGATTCGGGCAACAGCGTAGCGGTCGGGCTAAGTCCATATTACATCGCCTATCTAACTTTCTTCTTCTTACTAAATCTGACCATTTTCTTCTTCTTGATTCGGCAAATCAAGCACGCAAGCAACGAAAACTCCAAACGTGGATATTTATTCTTTCTGATCGGCATGATGTGTACTGGGGTTTTGTCTGGGATTTTTGATTTGATTTTGCCACTTACTAGATACGATTTGATTTGGGTGGGTCCGATCACAATTGGTCTTACTATTCTTGGCTTTTACTTCTCAATTCTAAAGTATAAAATGGTAGCAATCAACGTCAGGTGGCTCAAGATGCTTTCTGCTGTAGTACTGCTTTCTGGGGCGTTTATTGTGTATCTTCTGATATTCCATTTGGTATTTTCGGCTCTATTTAAAGTTGCCAACCCATCTTTCCAGGTGATTCTTTTGAACTTCATCATGGTGGCAATCGTACTAGCGTTGGTCCCAGCATTTTCGGAAATCATCAGTCTGACTAAATCCCTAATTATGACCAAACAAATCAACTTGCCTTTTATCGTGAAGAAGTTGTCCAGAGAAAACCCTAAAAAAATGAATCTCAAGGAAGTTTCGGGTTTTCTGGCTGAGCATCTACATTTTTCTTATGTTGGAATAATTATAAATGGCAAGTTCTATGTAGTAGGAGACTGCAAAATTTCCAATGATCTTTTGTCTACAATCTCCCAACTACCGGCGCCGATGCGTGGAGCTTGGCAAGACACTAGCAAGCTTGGCGTGACAAATTTGAAGGAAGCGGATATTTCTAGAGTTGCATTGATGACTGGGGCTAATGGTAAAGTAGTAGGGCAGATGGTCTTTGGCCGTCCGATTTCAAAATCTATTTTGGAGCACAAAGATTTGGTAGAGATTACGATGATAGTTAGCTTAATGGGGACGCTGATAGAAAATGGCAGCCGCAGCAAGTCTTAAACACACCAGGATGACGATTTTGCTCTCGCTGAATGCGGCGGCAATTTTGATCGCGGGAATTTTGATTGCTGGTGCTATTTGGTTAAACGGCGGACTAGACTTCAGGGTAGTGGACGAGAGAACCGATGAAGTTTCTGATAGTGTTTCTCAGTCGGAGATGATTGGTGCCGAGAGCAACAATAAAGTAGAGTTAACCGAGGAAGAAAAGGCCTATGTCACTTCCGTGCGCACTAATACCGGGATGGATTCTGACCCTGTCCCTAGCGGGGAGCTCTGGGCTGGAGATTCGATTTTTATATATCAGACTGCCAATGTCGATATTTGCGTAGGTGGAGATTTAAAAAACCTTGGCTCTATGTATTGGCAGACTAGTAACACTAGTGTAATTTCTGGCTTTTACGCGACTGCCAGGACGTGGCTAGGATATTCTTCTGACACTTGTCGTTTCCCGATCGTTGCAGGAGTAGGAAAAACTACCATTACGGCAGGTACTTATGACGGCACTAGACGGGACTCGATAGACGTGTACGTACTGGAAGTACCATCAGAAAAATGGAAATACGAAGTACTCTCTCTAGTAAATCAAGAGCGGGTACGAAATGGTCTAGAGAAGCTGACTTGGGGAGATAGTTGTACCGACGCAGCGAAAATCCGAGCCGAAGAGATTGTGCAGGTCTACTCGCACACTAGACCAGATGGATCAGATTGGGATACCGCCTGCATAGAACCGTCAGGATTTGGTTCCTATATCGAGGGAGAGAATCTAGTAGTAGGGAACTCTGCAGTTTCGCCAGAAACAGCAGTGGCTGCCTGGATGAACTCCGAAAAGCACCGCGAAAATATTTTGAATCCAAACTTTACCAAGCTTGCAGTCGGGTTTTATTATGACGCTAATACCAAATACCAAACTCACTGGTCACAATATTTCTCTAACTTTTAAAAACCCGCCAAGTTGGCGGGTCCTTGAAAGGTGGTAAATTAGGTGATTTTCTGCATCGTTACCATCACACCGGATGGAATAGTGTTGTAAGTATCTGGCTGATATTCTGCACTGAATTTGATACCTTTTTCCCAAAGCATCCTGCGGGATTTTTCGACATCATGGATGGCATCTCCGATATTAGACGGCAGTTTAAACTCTGGCCAATCCAGGATATCCATACTGTGCCGATAGCACGGGCAATCGAGCTGTAAGTCAAAGAAGAATATTCCGTCTGGATTCAACAACCCATAAATGGCTGGGATGATCTTGCCGACAAAGTCTGCTGCCTTAATATACGACGCTAGTCCTGCCATAATAATCAAATCCGCATTCTGGCAATCGGGATTTTTGAACTGTGCGGCAAAATTACCGTGTTTGAAATATATCCCGAGGTCTTCAAGATTACTAGAAAAAAGTTCTTCTGGCTTGATCGAGGGGTCTCTGTCGAATGCATAAATACTGGCCTGCTCGGCCGACAAGATGTAGCCATGCTTTCTAATCCAAGCTAAGCGCCCAGCACCAAAGTCAACGATTTTGGCCTTTCTGGCTTGGGACTTTGTCAAATCTTGCACCGAATTAGCTAGGTCGGCGACATAAAGCTGCCTCTCACGATTATAGACGAATGCGGGATCATCCTTGATAAAAGGAACAAGTGGGTCATTAGTATTCAAAATACCTTCGGACCAATCGCCATTCAGGTCTGAACCGGCGCCATAAGACATTTCGAGTGCCGTAGCCGGGGAACGAAAAACGTTGATCAGCCACGGAAAGAAGTAATCGGACTTATGACCTTGGTTGTCTTTGGTAAACTCGGCCATACCGGCGTTATCCTCGATCTTAGGACCGATAAACTCCCATATTTTGTCCAACTTGGACTTTTCTACGGATGTGTGTGAGGCGTAGAACTCGTCTTTTAGCAAATCAAAAAGCTCTCTTTTGGTAGGCCCTACCTGCTGTTTATGAATTACAACGTATCTAGCAAACTCAATTTCTTTTCCGTCTCTTATAACTGGCTCAAGAAGTTTATGTCTCTTCATAAAATTTACCTCCTTATTAATCTACTCCACCCTTCGCCTGTAATTATATCATATTTGTGGTAAAATAGAAATATGGTCACCTCTAAAGCCAAAAAGACTATCTCTATAGTTTCTTTTGTTGTGAGTGGTATAGCCTTGATTGCTGGGTTCACTTTTTGTATGCTAAAGGTTTGGACTAGAGGCGATGATGCGGAAAAAACCCAAAATGAAACTTTGTCCACAGAAGAGCCAGAAGTAGCTATAGAAGAAAAGCCTCTAGTTACCGAAGTTGATTTTCAGCCGGTGGTAGATAAATGGGTAAAGACAGTGGGAGGGACTAAGAGCGTTTACATCTATGATTTGAATTTAGACAAAGTAGTTGGCTCTTATAACGTAGAGGCTGATTATAATACAGCATCTCTTTATAAATTGTTTGTAGTTTATGAAGGCTACAAGCGTATCAATAATGGTGATTGGGACGGAGCAGAAAAAGCTGGCGCGACAGGATATACCGTTAATGAATGTTTAGACCTTGCGATTAGGGAGTCTAATTCTGAATGCGCGGAAGTTTTGCTTGGACTCATCGGCCGCAGTAATTTAACCAAAATTATTGAAGAGGAATGGGGGATTGTCAACTCAAATATCATAGGGCTCATTTCAAACGTAGCGGATATTTCGGCAATAATGAAGAGGTTTTATCGTCATCCGGACTTTAACGACGAGACGCTACTAAATAATATGTGGGACTCGTTTTTGAATCAGCCTACTACAACTTACAACTGGCGACAAGGTTTGCCAAGCGGGTTTTCAAAAGCTACTGCCTACAATAAAGTAGGTTGGGATTTTGATCCAGACGAAAAATACTGGAAAATTTATCACGATACGGCAATCGTCAAATTCCCGATGGAGGACGGGACGACGCGAGATTTCGTGGTGACAGTGATGTCTAATAAAGTAGATTTCAAATACATCAGAAACTTCGCCAAAATGCTAGAAGAGGCCTTTTATTCATTTTAAGGAAAGTCTGATTTGATATACTTTTTTTCAAGATTTTTTTAAGGTTTCCATTGTATAATGTAGGCATGGACACCAAAGTATTTGATAGAGTCGAAAAGAAATACCTAATCTCCAAGAAACAGAAAAAGGAGATTTTAAAAGAAGTCCAGAAGAATATGGAAAAGGACGGGTATTTTAAGTCGGGAGTGATGAATATCTATTTTGACACCGACAATTTTGATCTCATTGTCAAATCCATTGACAATCCAGATTTCAAGGAAAAACTGCGGGCCAGGTCTTATGAGGGCTATGGCAAAGTCTTCCTTGAAATCAAAACCAAAATGAAGCAAAAAGAATATCGAGTGGGGCACAAAAGAAGATTTCTTATCACCCACAAAGATTACCAAAAATTAGTAGCCGGAAAAAAGACCGCGTTAGAGCTAGCAGAGCAAATGATAAAAACTAACAACGATCTACAAATCGCAAAGGAAGTGGACTATATCTTAAACTATTTCGATTTGAAACCACGGATTTTGGTTTATTATGATCGAGAGAGTTATGTTTCTTCTGATGGGCTTCGAATCACTTTTGATGAGAATTTAAGTTACCGCGACACGGACCTTTCTTTCATCAAAAAATCTAGCGACAAAAAATATTTTAAAGACGACAAAAATATCATTATGGAAGTCAAAGCGCATGGAGTAATGCCGCTATGGCTGGTAAAACTTTTGTCGAAAGAGCAGGCTTATCCGGTACAGTTTTCGAAAATTGGAAAAATATACGAATTAATAAAGAAAGGAGAAAAAAATGTTTAATAGTATATTTGATACAAGCACAACTGGAATGGAGATCCAGACAGCTTTGATCGCGGCGGGCGCAGCGCTTTTGATGGGGCTAGTACTTGCCATAGCACATCGTTTTACAGTAAATAATACCACCAAAGGGTTTCTCGTCACCCTCACGATTTTGCCGCTTCTCGTGATGGCCGTAATGGTGATGATAAACGGAAATCTAGGGACTTCCATCGCGATTCTCGGAGCATTCTCTTTGATTCGTTTTCGTTCGATGCGAGGAAACGCTAGAAACCTACTTTCGATTTTCTTTGCAATGATGATTGGGCTTTCTTGTGGGATGGGACACGTGCTGTTTGGCGCAGTGATGACGGCGATTGGGGTTATAGCGATGGCTTTCTTTGCCTTGTCTCCAGTACTCGAGCCGAGCCGCAAAGAAAAAGTATTAAAAATCGTAGTGCCAGAAGACATGGATTATACAGAAGTTTTTGATGATATTTTCAAAAAATATCTTTCGCGCGTGGATCTTGTGACGGCTAAGACTGTAAACATGGGTAGCCTATATGATTTGACTTACAACGTACGCTTAAAAAGCGGCATCAAAGAAAAGGAAATGCTGGACGCAATCCGGGTAAAGAACTGTAATCTTAAAGTTTCTCTCAGTCAGCCAGTGCAAGAGGAAGAGCTTTAGAAAGGAGACCAATGGAAAAAGATAATAACTGGAAGTGGGTGGCTTCGGGGGTGGTGCTAGTCGGGCTGATGATAGGACTCGGCGTAGCAATCAACCTAAATTATAACCAAAATAGCACTATCATCAGCGGTAGTTCTAGCTCTTTCAATATAGACAATGGTGATTTGAAAATAGACTGGAGCCGATATCCGTCTTACAATGTGGAACTTAGCGAGACTTATACCATTACGACATCTGGAACTTACTATTTTAGCGGGACTCTGGATGATGGCGCCATCATCATAAATGCAAACTCCGAAGCAGTAGTACAGATAGTCTTAAATGGAGTCACGATCAAGAACTCTTCTGGGCCGGCGATTGCCTGTTTTATGGCTAACGACGTAGTGATTAAGCTCCAGGGCGAAAATTATCTTGAGGATGGCACTAAATATAATTCCAGCTGGGACGAAGACGTGACCGGAGCAATTTATTCTAAGTCGGATTTGTCTTTTACTGGCGACGGGACGCTGACTCTAAAGGCTAATCACGCAGACGGGATTGTTTCGAAAGATGATTTGACTTTCCGCTCTGGTAGGTACAATATCACAGCCGCAGACGACGCGGTGCGCGGCAAAGATTCTGTTCATATTGAAAATGGGACTTTTGAGATTATCGCCTCGGCTGACGGGATCAAATCTACCAACGAAACCGACTCGACCAAGGGATTTATCCTTATCGAGAATGGCGATGTCAAAATTAGTGCTGGCGATGATGGAATTACAGCATACCAAGCCCTAATCATTGACGGCGGGACGATTGATATTGCCAAATCTTACGAGGGGCTTGAGGCACAAAGAATTTCTATTAACGACGGTACAATTTCGATTGTGGCAAATGACGATGGGATTAATGCTGGTGGTGGAGCGGATTCGTCGTCCAAGGACCCGATGGCTGCGGACGAGAATTGTAAGATCGTGATTGCCGGTGGCAATATATATATTAATGCCGCGGGAGACGGGATAGATTCGAACGGGTATTTGTACTTTAATGGTGGCACGGTGGTCGTAGATGGCCCGGCCAATAATGGCAATGGCGCACTGGATGCAGGAGCGGGGATTACAATAAATGGCGGCACAGTAATAGCAGTCGGAGCGAGCGGAATGGCAGAAACGCTTGGTTCATCTTCTTCGGTATATAATATCAGCGTATACTTTGCTTCGGCTTTGTCTGCTGGCACAAAAATTGAAATCAAAAATTCTGCTAGCGAAACAGTGCTTTCACATACTTCGGCTAAGACTTTTAACCATCTAGCTGCTGGGGCAAGTGCGCTTGAGAGTGGGGAAACCTATACTATTTATATAAACGATTCCCCATATGAAACCTTTACAGTTTCTGGCGTCACTACAACAGTAGGGAATGGTGGTTTCCAAAATATGGGCGGCGGCCAGAATGGGCAAGGACAGCCTGGCCAGACCCAGCCAGGGCCAGAACAAAATAATCAGGGGCAAATGAGCCCAGGACAAAGGAGGTAAAATGAGAATACTATATGTAGAAGACGAAGAATTTTTGGCCGAAGCGGTGATACATATCCTAAAGAACAATAAAATCGCCGTAGACTGGACCCACGATGGAGAAGAAGGGTTGAAACTTGCTCTGAAGCCAAATTACGACTGTGTCGTACTAGATATCATGCTGCCTTCACTTTCGGGTCTTCAAATTTTGGAGACGATCAGAAAGAGGGGAGTGCAAACTCCAGTAATCATGCTTTCTGCGCTTAACGAAGTAGAAGACAAAATCAAAGGTCTAGAAAGGGGTGCAGATGATTACCTAGCAAAGCCGTTTAAGACAGCAGAGCTAATTGCGAGAATTAACGCCGTTACACGTCGGCCGCCAATGGCGGAAGCGGAAGTTTTGGAGTTTGAAGATTTGAAATATGATCTTAACAATCGAACTCTCAATGGCGAGCCACTGACCGACAAAGAAGGCGAAATCCTGCTCATGTTGATCAAAAATCCTGAGCAGGCAGTTTCGAAAGAACAAATTTTAGCACATGTATGGGGAGATGATTCGGGGCATGATGAGAATTACGTGGAGGTATATATGAGTTATCTGAGGAAAAAACTAAAAGCTCTAAAATCAAAAGTCGAAATCAAAACTATCCGAAATCTTGGGTATAAATTAGTGAGGTAAAAGTATGTTTAAGAAACTTCGAAATCGTTTAATTTTTATCAATTTCTCTATCACTACTTTTATTGTAGTGGCGGTATTTGCGATGATTTATCTTATTTCTACTAAATCAGCCGAGAATCGCCCGCTTTACATTCGCGAAGACATGGGCGGGGGCGAAATGCCGACGGATTTGGTGCCGGACGAAGTAAAAGAAATGGTGATGAATTCCGTACGCGAAGAAAAGCAAAATGCTGCAAGCAATTTGCTACTTACCTTAGTCCTGTCGGGCACGGCGATCGAAATTGCAGTAGTGCTGGTATCATATTTTCTGGCCGAAGAGGCAATCAAACCAGTAAAAGAGGCTTACGAAGCACAAAAAATCTTCATCGCCAACGCTTCACACGAGATTAAGACACCACTTGCTTCGATTTCGGCGAATCTCGAGGCGGCTGACATTCATGGCAATAAGTGGATTGATAACGTAGTGATCGAAACTGACAAATTAACTAGCCTAAATAACGAGTTGCTCGCTCTTGCGCGAACGGATTTGATGGCCGAAAAAGAACCAGCTAAGACCAATCTTTCTGAGCTGGTTTTGAAAGTGATAGATAGGTTTGAGTCAAGACTTTCTAAAAAGAATTTGGCTAGGCAAATCGAAACGGGGATAACAACAAAAATCTCGGCGGAGGATTTTGAGCAAATTTTCTCGATTCTCCTCGACAACGCAATAAAATATTCCAAGAAAAACATCACGGTAAAACTCACTGACCATAGTTTAGAAGTTTCCAACGACGGAGCTAAAATTTCTTCTGACAAATTACCGCATATCTTTGATAGATTTTATCAGGTTGACAAAAGCAAAGACGGAGTAGGACTGGGGCTCGCCATTGCAAAATCAGTAGCAGAGAAAAACCATTGGAAGCTAACCGCAAAATCAGCCAAAAATACCACATTTATTTTGGCCTTTTAGTGTGGTATAATAGAAATAATGTTAGAACTTAGAGGCGTATCTAAAGTCTATGACACGGCGGGCAAAAAACAAAAAGTTTTAAAGTCCGTTTCGCTGAATTTTCGTGAATCAGAATTTGCGGCGATTTTGGGGCCATCCGGGTCTGGCAAAACTACCCTCCTAAATATCATCGGCGGGCTAGACAATTATGATGCTGGGGACCTTTCTATCAATGAGATTTCGACCAAGGATTTTAAAGATAAAGATTGGGACGCCTACCGCAACCACCGGATCGGTTTTGTGTTCCAAAGTTACAATTTGATTTCGCATCAGACGATTCTGAATAACGTAAAGCTAGCTTTGACACTTTCGGGGATTTCTAAAACCGAGGCAGTAAGGAGAGCCAAAAAAGCTCTAGAAGAAGTAGGACTTATCGAGCATATCAATAAGCGTCCGGCACAACTTTCGGGTGGACAGATGCAACGTGTGGCGATCGCTAGAGCTCTAGTGAACAATCCGGATATTCTACTTGCGGACGAGCCAACTGGTGCTCTAGATTCTGACACTAGCCTCCAAGTGATGGAAATTTTGAAAAAGATTTCTAAAACTCGGCTTGTAATCATGGTGACACACAACCCTGAGCTCGCTAGAAAGTATGCTACTAGGATTATCACTTTGAAAGACGGCGAGATAACTTCTGATTCGAATATTTACGATGGAAAAGCCAATACTACGCTAGACGAAGAAGCCGTGGCAAAGAAACAGCACAAGACTAAAATGTCGTTTTTTACGGCACTGTCTTTGTCGTTCAACAATCTTCTGACCAAAAAAGCTCGTACTATACTGGTGGCGGCGGCGGGATCGATTGGGATTATCGGGATTGCGCTGATTTTGGCGGTTTCGACTGGGTTTCAATCTTATATTGATAAAATCGAACAAGACACTTTGACGTCCTATCCTTTGTCACTACAAAAAGAGTCGACCAATATTGCTGGTATGCTGCTTAGCTTAACTGGTGGCGGGGGACCGGCACCAGATGATGGCAAACTACATGAGGATCCAGTGATGTCTTCTACGCTCGGCAGTGTGACGAAGAACGACCTAAAAAGTTTCCGGACCTATCTAGATAATCATTATGATGAGGTCGAAGATGACATACGTTTGATTGAATACGAATACAATATCGACCCAATAATTTATACGATTGACGCGACTAACGAGCTAGCAAAATTGAACCCTAACAGTTTGTTTGAAACGGTACTCGGGTCTAACTCTTTGATGAATTCTTATTCCAACCTCACCTCGGCATTTGTGCAATATGCCCCAGAAAATATCCGAGACGACATGAAATTGGTGGCTGGTAGATACCCAGAAAAATACAACGAAATGGTGGTGTTTTTGTCTGATCCGACGAGGATTTCGGATTTTTTGACTTATTCGCTGGGTTTTCATGATACTGACAAAATCAGTAATTCCATCACCAAAATAATGGGTGGAGAATACGTTGATTTGTCCGAAGAACCGCTGACGCTTGAATATGATGATATCATGAATGCTAAACTAAGATTGATTTTGCCTGCTGACATATACAAATACAACGAAAAATATGAAGTCTATGAAGATATGTCTGATGACACCGCCTATATGCAGAATATCTACGATACTAAGTCTGAAGAACTAAAAATTGTCGGCATCGTAACACCTGATTCTAACTTTGGTATGGGCAGCGGAATTCTATATTTGCCGTCTTTAGTCACCCATATCATCGAAAAATCTGAACACAGCGAGATTGTGCAAAGACAACTGCAAAATCCTACAATTGACGTCTTTTCTAATACCAAATTTGGCGAGAAAAAGAACAACTTTAATTTTGAATTTTCCGATTTGGTTTCGATTGACGAGAGTAAGATTTCTTCGGCTTTTAAGACGACGATCAATCAAAATGCGATCACAGCAAAAACTTCTGAATATATGACAAAAATTTCGGATGATATTACGGCGGATATTTCGCCGGTACAGACGGATTTGACCAACAAAAAAGATGCACTGGTGAGAGGGTTTGAGCTGTATTTGCAGGGCAAAATCATGTCAGGAGAAATTGCGCCAGCAGATTTGACACCAGAAAAAACCGCAGAACTTCTAGACGAGTTTATGGCGGAACAAGATTTCTCTGAATTTACAGAAAAATATCTGATTTCTAATGAACAATTTGCGCTGTTTTTCAAGGGGATGGTGGGATATTCTTTGTCTGGAGACGAAGAAATAGTTGACCAAACCATCAAGGCGTTTTCAATCACGGTCACCGAAATTGTAATGAAATCGGAGATCTTAACGGCAGTAGGAGGACTGACGCAGTATCTTTCTACTAGCTTTGCTAACGCGTTCTCTTTGGATCAAGAGGCGCTACTCTCGGCATTTAAACTAAACTTTTCTGAAGAGGAACTTTCGAGAGTGGTTTCGGCAATGTTCGATAAGTCTGAGGCGACGCTTAGCACGAACCTGGCCTTGATGGGATATCAAGATTTGGACGATCCGTTTAGAATTTCGTTCTATTTTAATTCGTTTGATTCTAAGACGAAGTTTATGGAGTTTGTAGATAACTACAATGTGCTGATGGAATCATACGGACAAAATGACAAAGTAATAGAATATACGGATACGACGGGGATTCTGATGGGATCGGTCAAGGTAATCGTGGATGCAGTTTCTTATGTTTTGATCGCCTTTGTCTCGATTTCACTCGTAGTCTCGTCGATTATGATTGGGGTGATCACCTATATTTCGGTCTATGAGAGAACGAAAGAAATTGGGATCCTTAGAGCGATTGGGGCTTCGAAACACAACATTTCGAGTATCTTTAATGCGGAAACTTTTATTGTGGGACTTTTGTCCGGGCTCTTTGGAATTTCCTTTTCGTATTTAGTGATTCCTTTAATCAATTTGGTTTTGCACCATTTCACGGGCGATATTCCGCTCTCGGCGCAACTTTATCCGAATGCCGCGGTGATTCTGATTTTACTCTCTATTGTTTTGACTCTGATTGGTGGGTTAATCCCGGCGAGAGCTGCCTCAAAGAAAGACCCAGTAGAAGCACTGAGAAGCGAATAGATTTTAAGATTTTGGGGGTTGTGAGGGCATGAAAAAGGCCGCTTCAAATGAGAAAGCGACCTTTTTATTTAGTCATTAGTATGGTTATGACTGCTACGCCGATCGAAACCGACCTGTTTGTAGAAGTCTACCTTCTTTTTATACATTTCACTCTCGGCGCCGGCGATTAGATCCTTCATCGAGAGCGTATCTAGTTTGTGGATTTTCCAGCCCACGGATGCATAATAATCCCAATTATGAATCTCGGCGAGGAAATCATCCACCATGTCTTTAATCCCGTAGCTTTTGGGATCTATGACAAAGGAGACAAATTCGTCTCCACCGACGCGATAAGAAAACTCCTCTCCGAAGTATTTCTTGACGCAGTCAGCGACGACCTTGAGCATTTTGTCGCCTTCTTCGTGACCGAGCGTGTCGTTTAGGTCCTTCAGACCATTAACGTCTATATAGATGCAGCCGAGTGATTCCTCGCAGCGCTTGGCGACTTTGCAAAAATCGGCTTCGTAAGCGTTACGATTCTGCATATCAGTCAGCGCATCAACACGAGATTTGTCCCTAAGCTTGAGGCAAATCTCTTTCAATCGGATTTGGTCTACATAGCCATGTATCTTGATGTAATCACTAAGCACACCAGTAGTCATACCCAGCATACCAAAAACGATTGCATCAATGATGTCGTTCTCGAGAGCATTGCCGGTCTTGGTATGAAGACATAGCCCAATAAAAAGAGCTATGTATGCCGATGAGACGAAGAAAACGTGCAAAGGCCGATCTACGAACACCATTGGCATCAGCACTAGCATCACCATAAAGGTGACGGTCTTCTCGCCTGGGTCAGTGATCGTTCCGATCATAATCCCGTAAAGGTAAAATACGGAATAACACAAATAAACCATGGGTCTGACCAAAGAGGCCCGATCTAGCTTGATGGAGCAAATAGCCATAGCTCCAGTGATAATCAGACCGACTAAGTAGACAATCTGATTGCTTCGGATGCCTTGCATCCTAAAAGCGCCAATCAACATGACGGCAATAAGAATCGCAGCAGCAGTCGATAGGGCTTTGACCGCAATTCTGTTCGCTCTGATGATGGCAGGCTTTACCATTTCGTAGTTATCTGGCCCTACACCTGCGTAGAGCAAAATATCTACAATCCTTTCTTTTGTGATATTTTTCATTCTTCCACCCCTTTCAAAAAAATATCCCCCTTTGTCTCTGTACTAATGATTTTTAAATTACTGCTCTCTATACTAATCGAGGGCCCATTTGTCTATTATAGCACATTCTGCAAGAAAATTCAATAGGATTATGCTAAAATTGCATAGTTTAAAAAATATGAGAGCAAGCTCTCAATTTTTCTTTTGGCTGGGGATGAGGGATAGGGACGTCGTCGCTTCGCTCCTCCGTTCGAACCCGCCTGGGGGTTCGAACCCCTGATTCCTCTAACGAGGAATCTAAAAAACGACCCTTCGGGTCATTTTTTACATTCCTGGCTGGGGATGAGGGATTCGAACCCCCGAATGCTGGGACCAGAACCCAGTGCCTTACCACTTGGCGAATCCCCAGTATGTATCATCTGGTCTTTTATATTTTACCATATTTTTAAAAAAAATGCTATAATTAGGTTATGAGTAAAAAAATTTTTACTAAAGAAGAGTTAGAGACTCTTTCTGCGGGGGAAATTAATCGCAAGATTATTTACGAAAATTATTCTTTGCTAAAGACACTCGGCGCGGAGAACTTGCGCAAGGAAATGGTGCCGGTAGGGAAGGTCTGCAAAGCGGCGGTAGATTATTTTGTCAAAACGACTGGACCAAAAGGAGACCCTAAGAAGCACTCTAAAAATGCGCGCAAGAAAATGGTGAAGGGGCTATCTAAAATTGCTCCGGGAGAATATAAAGGTTTCCCAAAGGATACTAAGAAGGGGCTAGTGGTAGGGTTTAACCATCCGTCTCTTGGTGAAATTGGGCGAATCATGCTGATGAAGGCAGATGTGATGGGAGAATCTTTGATGCTTTTCCCGGTGAATTTGCCGTGGTATGAAGCTCTCGCGCCGTTTTATGACGAGATCAAAATGCTCGGGATCATTATTACCCCGACGATTACGCCTTCGACTTGGGCCAAAATGAAGCTTAAAAAAGGCACGTTCCTTTATGAACAGGGGAATAGAATCAAGCGCGAGTTTCGAGATATATACACGGATTTGTCCCACGAAACAATCAAAAACGGTGGTGTGATATTTGTGGCGCCGTCTGCTACAAGACAGGCTAAGGTATTTAAATCTCAGGCGGTCTATGAGGGTAAGGAAGAGGTAATTCCGACCATGAGCGTCCTGGCTCTTCGGCTTTATCAAGATCCAGAGATGAATTGCGATTTCTTACCAATGGCGGTTTTGCCACCTAAAAATTACAAGAGAGGCCTCAATATCCGCAAAAAATACACTTTGATACCGGGAGAAGTAATGACAGCTGATTATATCCGGGGCAAATACTTCAATAAAGACAAAACTCCAGACAAGCTAGAAGGGTTTGATTGGGAATTTCATAAGAGAATCGCAGACAAATTACCAAAAGAGTTCTGGGTTTAGAAAGATTTTTGTGGTATAATTAAAGCCATGAATGATAATGACAGTGGGTATTTTTATCATCCTTTAGAAAATATCGAAGATACAGAGATTTTTGAAACAGCGATTGATAGAAGAGTTTTCAACCACAAGCTTTCAAGCGACCGGCCTTATACCTACTGGACTTTGGAACTATACGATCAGGGTAACGGTATCCGTGGAGGCGGGGGACTAGGGATACTGGCGGCAGATACGAGGCGTATTGCGGAGCAAGTAGGCGTACCTTTTGTGTTAGTGACGCCATTTTATCCGTCGGAGACACACCAAAAATGGGAAAATGGGCAGATTGTAGATTTGCATAGGCCAGTGAATTATGCGGATTTTGGATTCCGACACATAGATGATGTTTTTGTAAAATGTTGTGGGAATTTGTGCCGGCTGGAAGTGGTCGAAAAAACTTTTGAAAACACTCGGATTGTGGCTATCACTGAGCCGAATTTTGGCGAGCTATACTCTGGAATGAGCGGGTCTGACCATCGGCTTTATCAAGAAGTCTCGCTTGGGTTTGGTGGGTATCTAGCTTTGAAGCTGCTCGGGATTAAACCTGCTATTATGCAGCTAAATGAAGTGGCAACGTTTTTTGCGGCGCTGGTAAGATTAGACGAGTTAGCATCAAACGGGATGGATTTCTATGAAGCGGTAGTATATACTCGTAAACACACTCTATATACTAACCACACTCTCGTACAGGCGGCAGAGGCGGAGTTTTCTTTGGAGCAGTTTGAGAGATTTGTTTTTCCGAATCTCAAGTCTAAGGCGGTGAGAAAATGGTTGCGAGACAAATTTGAAGACGGAAAAATCCGACTCTCCTCAGTGACGATTGAGATCGCAGAACTACGTTCGGGCGTATCAAAACTCCATGCTAGGGTAGCAAACTATCACGACATCGCTGGAGAGAGAGTAAAATTTAAGGCGATCACCAATGGGATTGATATGAAAAAATGGGTGCTGCCGGAGATTATGGAGCTCTATCATAAAGACGAAATTCTGGACGAATACGACATGCCAACGATGGATTTTGCGGAAAAACTAACAGCGCTTTCTTCGGATGAAATTCTGAGCCTCAAAGAGCTCGGGCGAGGGATTTTGAACTCGGTACTGTCAAAACGGCCAGATCAGAACGGAGAAATCCTACATTTTGAGTCGAAGGAGTTACTATTTGATTTTAAGAGGCGATTTGTGGATTATAAGCGGCCAAATTTGCCGTTTCGCGATCCTACGAGGCTTAGGGCAGTGCTGGAGCCTTACAATGCGCACTATATTTTAGCTGGGCGAGTACATACTGGGGACACGAGGATGGCGTCTATCTTGTCGGATGTCCTCTTAGCGGTGGATTCTGATGATTATCTCCGGACGCACGTGCATTACATTGCGGATTATGACGAGGAGCTAGCCTATGCGCTGTCGGTGGGGTCGAATGTAGCGATCAATGTGCCGATCGTAGGACTAGAGGCCTGCGGGACGTCTTGGGAAAAGGATGTAGCAAATTTGAACCTGCTAGTCTCGACGCACGATGGGGGAGTGGCAGACGGGTCGTCTTCTTCGTATCTCAATGTTTATGGGGCGAATGAAGACGAAGAAGTAAGTGAGCTCTACCGAAGGATGGAGGAAGCCGCGAACGCCTGGCAGAACGGGTTCGACCTAGAAGTCTTGATGAGGACACAGCTTGCGGAGTTTCTACCGGTGATTTCTGGGTCTAGAATGCTTTCGGACTATCTCAGTTATCTGTTGCCGGAATAAAAATCATCAAGATTTTACCTTTCTGGCAGATTGTGTTATAATTTAAGCAGTTGCAAGAGGTTTTTGTTTTTTTGAAAGGAGGGGAGAGGATGACAAAGGCAAAAATCAAATTAAGTGAAAAAATTGTGAAGTACATTTTTCCAGGACTACATCCGAGTGTGGCATTTGGCGAAGATGGCTGGATCGTTTACGACTTTGATAAACAGATTCCAAAGAGTTTAGGGATTGTGATTCCGACTAGTGTTGGTTCTAGCAACTACAATCAGGTTTTTCCAAAAACTTTTGAAGAATACTTTGTCGACTTGTCTGAAGCGATAGCACATTTTAGCCGCCTGATCGAAGCGCCAGTGATGCCTTCGATCCGCACTGCGGGAGTAGAGGCAATTGTAGGGAGCGCAATCCTCCAGGATGAGAGCGAGTATACGATCTTTCGGTTTGATGAGCTGGTGGAGCCTGCCGAGAAAAAGTATTTGCTCTGTCGGATGGCGACTAATTCTTTTACCGTTAATAAGGTGCTTTTGATTGTAAATGCCGACCCTATCTACATGGAAGAGGCCAGTGGGATAGACGACAATAGCTATATATATTGGATATCGCCACTCAAATCGCTTTTTGCCCATCCTAACGAAGTTTTTGCCGCTACACTTTCCTATGCTGGCTTTTGCCAGTAAAAGAGCCCCTTGATGTTTAGGGGCTCGTTTTTTAAAATTGTCCTTGAAATTCGGCTTGACGCGTGCTATAATATTGACAAGTCTGGTAAACAGACTTTTTTTAAACAAAGGAGTTTAATGGCAAAAATTACCAGAATTAAGGCGAACGATACTCCGCGGAAGGAAAAACCGGCGGATCATATCGACGAGCCACCAATTGTCCAAGAAAAGGCAGCGAAAAAAGAGAGCAAAAAAGTCTTTATCCTGTTTAGGCCATTCGTGGCGCTAGGACGATATCTACGTGATTCTTGGAAAGAAATCCGGCAGGTCAGATGGCCAAATCGCAAAGCCACCTGGAAAATGGTACTCGCGGTGTTTGTCTATACCGCACTGTTTGTAGCAATTATTTCGCTACTTGACCTGTTCTTTACATGGCTATTTAGTTTAATTATAAAATAAGGATTTAAAGGAGAAAATATGGCAGTAAACAGATATGATGACACTAGAGCATGGTACGCGATCTCTACCTACTCTGGCTATGAAGACAAAGTGGCGGATTCTATCAATCAGCGTGTGGGGAGCGTAGAAATGGCCAACAAGATTTTTGAGGCAATCGTGCCAAAAGAAAAGCAGATTGAAATTAAAAATGGTAAAAGAAAAGTGGTGGACCGGAAGATTCTTCAGGGCTACGTACTAGTGAATATGAAGCTTTCGGATGGGACTTGGTATATTATCAGAAATACCCCAGGTGTGACTGGATTTATTGGTACCGGCACACAACCGACCCCAGTTTCTGAGAAAGAAATCGCCAAGATCAAGAAGCGCATGGGCGTAGAAGATCCGAAGTTCTCAGTGAAGTACGAAATCGGGGAAGTAGTATCGATTACTGATGGACCATTCAAGGGCTTTGATGGTACAGTATCAGAAATTGATGCGGCTAAGGGTAAGCTCAAAGTGATGGTGTCAATGTTTGGACGGGAAACACCAGTAGAGCTCGATGCGCTACAAGTAAAGCAACTCAATAATTAAACTTAAACTTTTTTTCCGGAGGAAAAAAGTTTAGCAAAAAAGGCCAGTAAGAAAAATAAATCAGGCGCATGTCCTGATTTATTTTTTGATTATTACTTTTGAACCCCGTTGGGGTTCAAAAGAGTTTCGTGCTGTTATTCCACCACTTCGACGCCCATTGAACGGGCGGTGCCGGCGACGATTTTGACGGCGCCATCGAGATCGACAGCGTTTAATTGTGCCATCTTTTTGTTTGCAATCTCTTCGAGCTGAGCCTGGGTGATTTTGCCAACTTTGTCGACGTTTGGCTTGCCGGAGCCCTTCTGAATCTTGATCGCTTCGCGAATCAAATCATCAACTGGCTGGCCGAGACAAACCCAGTCAAAAGTGCGGTCATCATATACCTTGATGTGGACAATGACGTTTTTGCCCATAAAATCTTTGGTGGCTTCGTTGAATGGATTGATAAAATCCATCATGTTGAGCCCCCATTGACCAAGGGTAGAACCTACTGGAGGACCAGCGGTGGCCTTACCACCAGGGATACGAAGTTTCAAATTACCGATAACTTTTTTGGCTTCTGCCATAAATCCTTTTGGAAAGGGAACACATTTCCCTTTCCACCTTTCCTTTTGAGTGTGTTTTCAAAAACAGGCACATGTCCTGATTTTTGAAAACGATTATTAATTTTACTAATATCAGTGCGTAACTCCTTTATTATACTCTGTTCTCAGGGGTTTGTCAACCATTGACAAAATTACATAAGTGTGATATAATGAAGATAGGTAACCATAAACGTGCGTCAGAGATGCCGAAGGGGGGTGATTAGATGACGCAAGAACTTTTTAGAGAAAGAGTAGAGGTAAAAAAACAGCAAATCCTGGAGGAAAACAAGAGAAAATTGTTTTCTCTATGGCGGACAAACGCCGAAGAATTCAGGAATTTGCCCACTAAATACTTGACTCTTTATGCCAAAAAGAAAGAGTTCAAAATTTCGATGAAAAAGGTACCAAAAGATCTCTTGGCTGAGTATCCAAAACTTGAGTTCTTTGAAATCGAGTCAGAGGAAGAAGCTCTAGCTCAAATTGAGGAGTGGGCCGAAAATAGACTGTTAGAGAAAAAACTCGATGATATCGAGTACGTCCTGACTGCTGACCCTTCGTACAACACATTAAAAGCCTGGTGCACAGACTTTATGTATTCGCTGACTAGGGCAAAGTACGAGGAGAACAAAAAGCAGGCGCTCAAAAGCACCTAAAAACATCTAAAATTCTCTACCTAATGGGAGCGATAATAAAAATCGCTCCCTCTTTTATTTTTGGGAAATTTGTGATATAATATATTTAATAAAATTAAGATGTGGGAGGATTTATCCGCTAGTACCACAGAAAGGATAATTTATGGCAGGGGATGCCGAAAAACTTAATGAGACTCCGGAAGTAGTAGAGACTCCAGAAGTCGTAGAAACTACCGCTGAGGCGGGTGAGGAAAAGTTTGCCAAATCTGGCAAGAAATCCAAGAAACACATCGAGGAAGTCAAAGCCGAAGAAGAACGCCAGGAGCGCAAGAAAGAACGCGCAGAGATGGATGCGGCGGAAGCTGCTAAACCAAAAGGCGCGAAGCCAGTGACTCGCCCTTTGATTGAACGTAGAGGCAAAAAATACCAAGAAGCCGCTAAATTGGTCGAAAAGGACAAAGTTTATACGCTGAAAGAAGCAATGGAACTCGCTACCAAGACTAGCCCTGTCAAATTTGACGCTTCGGTAGAAGCGCACGTGAGACTAGGTGTAGACCCTAGACAAGCTGATCAAAACATCCGCACTACCTTGGTACTACCTAACGGTAATGGCAAGACCGTGCGTGTAGCAGTGTTTGCTCCACTTGACGTAGCCAAGCAGGCCAAAGCAGCCGGCGCTGATATCGCTGAAGATGAAGAGTTTTTGAAACAACTCGAAAAAGGCACGATTGATTTTGACGTTTTGATTTCTACGCCACAATATATGCCGAAGCTTGGTAAATACGCAAGATTGCTTGGCCCTAAAGGTTTGATGCCAAATCCAAAGGCTGGCACAGTAACGATGGACGTAGAAAAAGCCGTCAAAGAAGCCAAAGCTGGTAAGGTAGAATACCGCGTAGATAAGCAATCGATCGTACATATTGGGCTAGGCAAAGTTTCCTTTGGGGCAGATAAACTGTTCGAGAATGCAGAAGCTTTCTTTAATTCTCTCAAGGCTCAGAAACCAGCATCACTTAAAGGCACTTACGTAAAGTCGGTTTATATCACCACTTCGATGGGCCCTTCCATCCAGATTGAAAATCTTTACAATTAATGATATATTATCCTTATGGATAATATCATTGAAGAAGTAAAAAAGATTGATCTTGATTTAACTCATTACGAAGAGTGGCAAATGTGGGTAGTAGGCGGGGCGGGCCTTCTACTCATGTTTTTTGGTTACAAAATTAAAAAAATCGCCTTTTTTGTCGTGTGGTTTTTGCTCGGTTATATCGCAACTGGATATCTGATGCCGATCATCAATGGGGCGGTAGCAGAAATTGCAAATAGCGATCTTTGGCAGTCGTTACTACCAATTGGTGGTGGATTACTACTCGCTCTGATGGGATTTATGGTTGAAAAAGTTTGTCTCGGTGGGATCTGTTTTGGTCTAGTCGTAATGATGACAGCGCAATATTTTGGGACAGAAATCCAAACCATGGCGATCGGTGGAGTGATTGGGGTGCTAGCCGGAGGACTCGCCGTGATGATGATGAAACCAGCCACGATTATCGCTACTTCGGTAGCTGGTGGATATGCGCTGACTTTGGCGATTTTGGCCCTGGCACCGAATCTGGACAAGGAAATGCTCTTTTGGCCGATGATTGGTGGGTTTTCTTTGCTTGGTGCGGGTGTCCAATTCTTTACCACTAGACACGACTTCTAAAGTGTGATATAATAGGAGTAGTTGCCAAAGACAGTGGCGGTGCTATATATTATATATACACTTAATCATGCCACCGAGGAATTATTCTTATAATAGTTTTGGTGACGGAGTTTAACAACTAGTTAGTATTTCAATACAAATTTTTAACCAAAGGAATTCTTATGGCAATTAGCAAAGAAAAAAAGAATACACTGGTTGCTGATTTGACTGAGCTTCTATCAAACGCTAAGACTACGGTCTATGCTAAATATCAAGGTCTGACCGTGGCAGAGATTCAAGAACTTCGAAAAGCTGCCCGGGAAGCCGGAGTGAAGATCAAGGTAGTTAAAAACCGCTTGGTGAAAGTTGCGATGGGGCAAATCGCCGTTTACAAAGACACCGATACGACTGGCCTGACTGGTCAGCTTCTGTACGCGGTATCTGCTGACGACGAGGTAATGCCAGCCAAAGTTTTGGCTGAGTTTGCCAAAAAGCACGATGCGCTTTCTCTCGTTGGTGGCTTCAATGACCTTGGCGTTTCACTTTCGACCGACGATGTCAAAGCCCTTGCAGCAATGTCAAGCAAAAACGAGCTCATCGCACAGGTGGTTGCTCAACTTTTGTCTCCAGCTACAGACTCTGTGTCTGCACTTGCTGGCGGACTATCTGGCATTGTTTCGGGTCTCGAAGCACACGCAAATTAGCAACTCATACAATATATATTATTAGAAAGGATTATCATGGCTACAGATATTAAAAAATTAGCTGAAGAATTGGTAAATCTTACCGTTCTTGAAGTAAACGAACTTAAAAACACTTTGAAAGATGAATATGGCATCGAGCCAGCCGCTGCTGCTGTAGCAGTCGCTGCTCCTGCTGCCGGTGACGCAGCCGCTGCTGATGAAGGCAAGTCTGAATACGATGTTGTCCTCAAAGACGCTGGTGCTCAGAAGATTGCAGTCATCAAGGCTGTCAAGGAAGCTACTGGTCTTGGTCTCGGTGAGGCTAAGGCAATCGTAGACGGCGCTCCTGCAACCGTCAAAGAAAAGGTTGCAAAAGATGAAGCTGAGGCGATGAAGAAAGCTCTCGAAGAAGCTGGTGCAACTGTCGAATTAGCATAACTTTTATAATACTAGCTAGTTAGTGGAAAATCACCCCAAAGTGGGTGATTTTTCGTGTTATAATAAGAGTTATGGAAGATTTTGATTATTTAGGTGAGGGTGAGGTATATCTTGATGCGGCATGCCAGAGTCTCCGGCCGCGTCCAGTGATAGAAGCATTAAATAAATATTACACCAAACATAATTCTTGCGGCGAGCGGGTAAAATATAAGTGGGGCATAGAAACCGATGAGCTAGTAGAAGAGACCAGGGAAAAAGTTTTGAAATTTTTGAAACTTTCTTCACGCAAGTACACGACTTCTTTTACGCTTAATACGACCTATGGAATCAATTTGATTTTAAGTCAAATTGAACCAAAGCATTTCAAAAAAGTGATGACAAGCGAGATTGAGCATAATTCACCGTTTCTTGCTACTATGGCTTTTTCGGAAAGGACTGGGCTCCCGCGTGAAGTAATAGAGCGGAACGAGGACGGGACGATTGACGTATCTAAATATGATTTTGATAAGGCGATCGTAGTAGTGAACTCTGCTTCCAATATTGACGGAAGAAAACTTCTAAATATCAAAGAGCTGCTGAAGGCCGTACACAAGGCTGGGGGGATTTTGATTGTCGACGGAGCACAAGCGATGGCGCATTCGTCGGATATTTTGAAGGGTGCAGAATTTGATGCACTCTGTTTCTCTGCTCACAAAATGTATGCGCCGTCACTCGGGGTGATCGTTTGGCGTGATGAGCTAGACTCGGTACTTAGGCCCCTGTGGCTGGGTGGCGGAATGGTAGATGATGTCGAGAAGTCTACTTTCAAACTTTCGGCCGAAGGCAAAGAACACCGTTATACTAGATTTGAATCCGGCTTGCAGGCGTGGGGAGAGATTATTGGGTTAAACGCGGCGATTGACTGGCTAGAACATTTGCCTAAAAAAGCTTGGCAAAATCTAGAGAATAACTACACAGAATTGTTTGAATTTTTAAATGGTTCTTCTAAGGTACATTTGATCAACCGTGAACCCAACCCGACGATGTCATTTTATGTGGAAGGGCTTGATTCGCATCTTCTCGGCGGAGCTTTGTCACGAGAGAACGTCATGGCGAGAACTGGATATTTTTGCGTACATTACTACCTAGATCATGTACTAGGTTTGCCACCACTAGTGCGATTTTCTTTGGGACTGCACAACCGCCCAGAGGACATCGAAAAAGTCAAAAAAGTAATGGCAAAAATCGTATAATAATGCTAAAATAAGTTTATTATGGTGTGTATAGCGGCGTTTATTATTCTCGCAATCATTGGGGTGTTTGTTGCGGCAGTTTCGATTTTTAAACCGAAAATCGGCAAAGCCTATCTCAAAGCTATGAAAAAAGCTTGGGGTTGCCTATGGAAAAAGGTGCGGCTACAGAAATGCGAAACCGGTTTTAAGGATGACGTCAAAAACACTCTGCTTTCTCGCGTGATTATCAAACATCCAAAGTGGGTGAAGCCGCTTTCTGCTTTGATCGAAGTAGCTTCGATTATAATAGTGGTGGTAGCAGTATGGGCGTTACTTACCGCGATCAAGTCGCTGCTAGCGCTCTGGGCACTCGGAAGCTGCAACGTGACAAAACCTTCCGCCTGCACACTAGGAGCAGAAGTCTGTTCGATCGATGAGAGCGAGCCCAAAAATCCGATTGAGGCCTTTGGCCGCTGGTTTACAGAATGGGGCGAAATATTTGAAGCTATCCCGGACAAATTTAAGACCTACGACGCCGCTAGCTATGACTTTAATTACATTTCGGCAAATCCTGGAATAGGAGCAGATAAACCGATTGCGTTGGATATTTTGGATCCGGGTTGCTCTGTATGTATGATATCGTATCGCAACCAAAAGGAAGCTGGGTTCTTTGATGATTATGACGTGCATATCGTGCCGTTTGCAATCCAAGATGCCGACAATAATTACAAATTTGCTAACTCTGAGATTATCGTGAAGTATATGCTGGCGGCAGAGCAGGTACGCTCAGGTCTTGCCGTGAAAATTTTGGATAGGATTTTTACGACCAAGAATCACGACGGTATATATTATCAAGATATGTTTAATAATGAATATTCTAGGGATGAAGGAGTAGCAAAGATAGAGTCTTGGCTACTAGAATATGGCGTCAACGAAGAAGGCGTAGCAGAGATTCGCAAGATTGCAAATTATCCAGAGACAGACACCAAAATGTCAGAGAACCGGAAAATCATAGAAGAGCAGCTAAAAATCAAAGGCATTCCAACCATGGTTTACGATGGAGCTAGACATACGGGATTATGGAAAAAGTAAATATGTAATTTTTACAACACTTTTTAAGGATAGCCTGTTATGATGGTGGAAAAGTTTCAGGAAATTCGCCTGGGTTTTATCTTGACATATTATGTACGATGGTATATGATGGTATTAAATATTGTATAGACAGGATGCGAGGTGATGTCTGAAATATCAGAAAAACAAATAAAGAGACTACGAAGCCTTCTTTCTGAGGCAGAGACCAATTTGTCAGCTGCAAAGGAACTTTTGATTTCTATTATTGGCGATGGCGAAACGATTAACGCACCGAGAGATTCGATCGTATCGACTCCGGATGGCAAAGTAATTGAAGGGATTTTTGACGGACAAATCATGATTGGCCCGGATGGCAAGAACTATCCAGTACCAGCCAACTATGCTTCAAAGTCGAAGTTGGTCGAGGGTGATATTTTGAAACTAACGATCACTGAAGATGGTAAATTCCTTTATAAGCAGATTGGCCCAGTAGAGCGCAAGACCGTGATTGGTACTTTGATTCAGCATGACGACAAATACTACGTAGAAGTCGCTGGTAGAGAATACCAGATTTTGTATGCTTCGGTGACTTATTTTCATCTCAGGAATGGTTCACAGGTATCAGTAGTAATTCCGGCGAAGAACGATGACGCTGCTTGGGCTGCCGTAGAGGCTGCCCTCTAATGAAGACATTATATCGGAAATATCGGCCGCTCAGTTTGGCGGAGGTAATCGGGCAGGAGCAGGTAACCCAGCCGCTTTCTAATGCACTGAAAGAAGGGAAGGTAGGGCACGCCTATCTTTTTACGGGGCCGAGAGGAACAGGAAAGACCTCGGTGGCAAGGATTTTTGCTCACGAAATCAACGGATTTTCTTATGAGCTAGAAGATGATTATGTAGATATTATTGAGATCGATGGCGCTTCTAATCGCGGGATTGAGAACATCCGCGAAATCCGCGAAAAAGTCGCAATCAAACCTACTGTAGGCAAATACAAAGTATATATTATTGACGAAGTACACATGCTGACAAGAGAGGCATTTAACGCTCTCCTCAAAACTTTGGAGGAGCCACCAGAGCATGTGATTTTTATTATGGCGACGACCGATTTTCACAAAGTGCCGATTACGATTACTTCGCGGGCAGAAACTTATAATTTTAAGTTAGTGGAACCTAAAGTAGTTTTAGAGCATCTTCTGAATATTTGCGAAAAAGAGGGAATCAAAATCGAACCTGAGGCACTGAAGATTGCAGTAAAAAGAGGCGGCGGGTCTTTTAGAGACTCTTTGTCGCTGCTGGACCAAATTTCGCATCTTAGCGCGGATTTGATCACAACAAAGATGATCGAAGAAGCTTTTGGTCTACCTGAGGATAGAATTATTGACGAGATGATTGATTCTTATGCCGATGCTGACGCTGTCAAGATTACGACGTTACTTAAAGATTTGTATTCTAGAGGAGTAAAACCAGAGATTATCGCCGAAGAAATGATTTCTAAAATTATCGAAAATCCTAGACCGCAGGTTTTAGAATTACTAAAATCTTTGCCAGATGTAAAAGCCCCTTTTGCCGAAGCAAAACTACTTTATATACTCGTTTCTAGCGTGGGACAATCGCAAGCGCCTTTTAAAAAACCGGCCGAGCCAGTTAGGGCGGCAGCACCGGTAGCGCCCACAGCGCCGGCAAAAAAGCCAGAAATTTCAGCCAAAAAAGCCGACTTAAAATCTAGAATATCTGATATAATGGGAGGAGAGGTACAGAATTATGGAGGAGGTAGCCCATTCTAAGACGGACGGCCGGACGCCGCCGCAAGATATTGTAGCCGAGAAATCACTGCTCGGTGCGATCATGTTGAACGAAAACGCCTTGCCTGAGGTGATGACGGTAATTAAGGCCTCGGATTTTTATGAGGAGAGACATCAAGCGATTTTTGAGGCAATGACAAACCTTTATGATAGTCATCGGCCGGTTGACCTTTTGACTTTGACCGCAGAGCTCAAATCTCTCAAAAAGTTAAAGCTAGTAGGTGGAGCGCCATATCTCACGGAGCTGTCTAATTTTGTACCGGTAGCGTCTCACGCCAAGGCTTATGCTGACATTGTCCGAAAAACCGCAATCCAAAGGAAGTTAATCAAAGCAGGTACCGAAATCGCAGCTAGGGCCTACGAAGATGGCGCGATAATTGACGATTTGGTAGGCAAAGCCGAACAAGAATTATTTGAAGTTTCTGACAAAATCGTAAAAAGTGAATATCGGTCGATGAGCGATCTTCTCACCGCTACTTTTGACCGTATGGAAGAACTTAGGAATAACAAAGGAGCGCTCCGGGGGCTCAAGACCGGTTTTCGCGACATCGACAAAATGACAGCAGGTCTCCAAAAAGGAGATTTGGTGATTATCGGCGCACGCCCGGCCATGGGTAAAACGACTTTTGCGCAAAATATGACTTACAATATTGCTAGTATCAACAAAAAAGGTGTATTGTTTTTTTCGATGGAGATGGCGGCTAATGAGATTATCGAACGGATGCTTTCTGATGTTTCGGGAGTAGACAACTGGAAAATCCGGACCGGCAATGTGTCTGACGAAGAATATACCAAGATCGGTGATGCGATGGCGGAGCTGTCGGAACTTCCTATCTATATTGACGATACCAGCTCAATGACAATTATGGAGCTAAGAAATAAAGCCAGGCGAGCAATGCACGATCATGATATCGGAATTGTGATTGTAGACTATTTGCAGCTGATCCAAGGTTCCGACCGTTATGCGGGTAACCGTGTGCAAGAGGTGACGGAAATTTCGCGTGGGTTAAAGATTCTCGCGAGGGAACTTTCGATACCAGTCATTGCTTTGGCGCAGCTTTCTCGTAACGTAACCGGACGAGACAATCCACGACCGGTTTTGTCGGATTTACGTGAGTCTGGTTCTATCGAGCAAGATGCCGACCTTGTGATGTTCCTTCACCGCCCGGATTATTACAAGCAAAATGACGACAACTACGAAGAAACACACATCACCGAGCTAATTATCGCGAAACATCGTCATGGTTCGGTAGGAAAGATTCAGCTTTACTTCCACCCAGAGCTGCTTCGTTTCATGTCACTTGATAAAACTAGAACAGAAGAAGACGAATAGTGCTTGACGGGTCCTGCCGCCGCACCCCCAAGCGGCGTCACCCGTCATGTATTTATTCTATTCTTTTAATTTTTATGTTATAATTATAAAGTGAAGAAAATAACTATTTCTAAACTTTTTCTGTACCGTCGCAGATTTGTAATCGGCTATATTGTGCTAGTACTAGCTTTTGTGGCTTTGCTCTTTACTTTGCCATTAATTGCGCAGGATGGTTTGTCTAGCGCCGAGATGGAGTCGGCGACTTCGTCTTATCATTTGACGTTTGACGCACCACTTCATGGCGATTTGGTAGATTTGCCATACCGTTTACTCCAAAAAATTTCTATCTTGGTTTTTGGTTTTACGGCTTACACGATTAAGTTGCCAAGTATAATTATTGGGCTACTATTTGGAATTCTACTGATTTTACTACTAAATAGGTGGTTCAAAAACAACGTGTCGCTCCTTGCTTCTTGTCTTGTAGTTTTATCTACACCGTTTTTGTTTTTGGCTGGCAGTGGCACGCCTCTCATCATGTTGGCGTTTTGGCCGACTCTGCTTTTGTGGTTGGGATCTAAAATTCAGGGCGAGAAACGTCCAAAACCAATGTATTCATTCCTGTTTGCGATTGCTCTTTCTATGGCGATATTTACACCGTATATGCTATATTTTGCGATTTTCTGCGTAATCTTCGTATTTTTGCAGCCACACCTCAGATTTGTACTGAGGAGCTTACCGAAGTTGCCGCTATGTATAACTGGTGCGATTATTTTGGCTGGGGTAGGAGCTTTGGTTGTCAATGCGATTAACCAACCAAAAATCATCGAGGAGCTACTACTCTATAAAGATTTCAGTTTGGCCAACTTTGGCTCAAACATCGTGGCTGGGATGGAGCCGGTGTTTAGATGGTTTGGTGGTGGCGAAACAATTTTCCTAGCACCGCTGATCGGGCTTCCGGTCCTAGCGCTAGCACTAGTTGGATTATTCTCTACCACAAAAGGTTTCTTTGCCTCAAGGAATTCGATTGCTTCACTTCTGATTTTGTTTACTATAATTATCACCGGTATCAACCCACAAGCGGTAGTATTTATCATTTTGCCACTCTCGATTTTGACTGCGCACGGACTAAAATACCTGCTAGAAAAATGGTACGGTCTCTTTCCGGAGAACCCTTACGCCAGAATTACGGCGCTGGTGCCACTGACAATTCTGTTTGGCATTATAATTATACCTGGACTGCTCCAGTATGTTTATGGTTACCATTATAATTCTAAAGTAGCTAGCCAATTTGATTATAGTCTAGAAATTGTCCGCCAAACCTTGACTGACGAGACTTTGGTAGTAGATCAGAATTATGATTTTTATAAAATCTTGGAGGACAAGACGGAACTTAAGGTAGTAGACAAAGCCGAAAACATCCAAACCGAAAGAGTAGCATTCCTACACACGATGACGGAAGATACTAGCCTCTCTCTTACCCGCATAATTACCTCGCCGATGAAGGAAAATTCTGATATAATATATCTATATACGAAAAAAGGAGAATAAAATGGGACAGACCATAGATCAGATGAAGATGATCAATCAGCTTAGAAAAGCCCAAAAAGAGCTTAAAAATGAAATCGTAGAAGTAGAAGCTGGCGATGGTGCCGTAGTAGTACAAATCACTGGCGAGTTAAAAGTCAAAAAGGTCTCGATTGACCCAGAAAGGGTGGATCTTGACGACATTCACGAACTTGAACGCTGGATCGAAAATTGCATGCGTGATGGTTTTGCTAAAGCGCAAGAAATTGCCACCGACAAAATGAAACCACTCATGGGTGGTCTATCTGGACTTGGGCTTTAAACAAAATGTTGCCGCACGCCTTAGAAGAAGTGATTGAAGCACTGGGCATGCTTCCTGGTGTAGGGTCAAAGACAGCGGAAAGATACGCTTACTATCTTTTTAAGTCCAACGAAAAAGTTTCCGAGTCGATCGCTGAGGCGCTTAGTACGCTACATAAAAAGGTAAAATCATGCCCAAAAACTTTTGCTTTGGTTGATGCAGACGAGACTGTGTCGCCACTTTATAGTGATCCGACGAGAGATAAGACAACTATACTCGTAGTGGAGGAGCCTCTAGATATCTACGCAATCGAGCAAACCAAGACTTATAAAGGCACCTATCATGTGCTGGGTGGGGCGGTTTCGCCGATCGACGGAATCACACCGGAACAGTTGCATATTGGCGAGCTGATCAAAAGAGTAAACGACGACAACGCAAAGGAAGTAATTATTGCTACAAATCCGTCTGTGGAAGGAGAATCTACAGCGCTACTGCTCGAAAAAATGTTGCATGAACAAAATCCAAATTTGAAGTTGACTCGGCTAGCCAGAGGACTGCCGCTCGGTGTAGATTTGTCCTACGCAGATCAAATCACGTTATCAGCGGCGTTAGAAAATCGGACTAACCTTTAGCTTTTAATGCAATAAAGTCTACTTTGGCGAGTTTGGTCTTAGGAAGTTCGTCGATGAATCTTAGCTCGTGAGGGATTTCGTATTTGGCGAGGTATTTTTTGTATAATTTATTTAACTCTCTTTTGACTATGCGCTCGTAAGAATCTGGTTTTTTAACGATGAAGACTGTGATTTTTTCGCCGCGGACTTCGTCAGGGATACCGACACAGGCACAAGCTTCGACGCCCTTACATTTCAAAGTGATTTCTTCAATATTGGTAGGATAGACATTATAACCTTTAGAGATAATTAGTCGCTTCAAACGAGATTTGAAAAAGACTGCGCCGTCTTCGTTGACATAGCCAATATCGCCAGTGCGAAGATATTTTTTGTTGCCAACTTTAACAAAGGCAGCTTCGGTTTCTTTGGGCTTGTTTAGATAGCCTTTCATCGTAGTAAGGCCGCGGACGAGAATCTCGCCATCTTCACCAGTCTTGACTGGTTTAAGAGTTTTTGGATCTACGATCAAAGCTTCGCTGTCTGGCAACGGAAAGCCAATAGTACCAGAAAGCCCAGCAATGCTTCTTTCGGAAAAAATCATCCCGCCAGCAGCCTCAGTGAGACCATAGCCGTTCTGGATAATGGCTTTGGAGCCGTGGCTTTTGAAGAAATTGTTGATTTTTTTCTTCATGGAATCCGAGATGACGTCGCCGCCAGACACTGCGCCTTTGACGCGGCGGAGTTCGCGCGGACCGAATTTGAGTTTGGTGAGATACTCAAAAGCGGTAGGCACACCTACGATCACGTTGATACGATAATCCCTGATATAGCTTTTGAATTTTTTGGCGTTAAACTGCGGGATGAGGACTACCCGCATACCACAATATAATGGGATATGGATGCAAACGCCAAGTCCAAAAGCGTGGAAATTTGGCAAGAAACTAAGCATAGAATAGCGTGGTTTCAAAAGTTCCGAGACGAGATATTTGGCGCCAAGAGCCTGCGCATTAAAATTAAAACTAGTGAGCACTACGCCTTTAGGTTTTCCTGTGGTGCCACCAGAGTAGAGAATGACGGCCGGGTCATTTGGATCAGTTTTGACATGCAAAGGCCCAGAGTAGGTCATACCTTTTAGCAAAAATCTATCCCAGGTAGTGACTTCTTGGGTCTTTTTGACGTGATTTTTGCGACCTTTGGTGAGTTTAAAAATAAAACGCACCAAAAAGTCCATAGAGCGAGCTGGAGACACGACTACCAAATGTTCTACGCTGGTGTTTTTGATAATATTCTCAGTCTTTTTGTAGGCTACGTCCACACAGAGCATGACTCTAGACTCAGATTGAATCAAATAATCCTCGATTTCTTTTTCGGAGGAAAGAGGATGAACCATGTTGGCGACAGCGCCAATTTCGTTGACGGCATAAAAAGCATAGACAGACTCAGGAGTATTTGGCATACAGATAGTAACACGCTCACCTTTTTTGACGCCAAGAGCTTTTAAAGATGCGGCGACGTGGTTGATTTTTTTGATCATGTCTTTGTAAGAGACCTCCATATGGAAATATTCAAGAGCAGTGCGGTTTGGATACTTTTTTGCAGATTTCAAAACGGCTTCATACATACTGCCTTCGAAATATTTGACCTCTTTTGGTAGTTTTTCGATATGGCCGTATTTAGCACGTTCAATCTGGACGTCTAGCTTCCTTACGCCACTTTTGATTTTGTTATATAAAAACTCCAACATAATATACTTAATTATATCACTTTAGACTTTCTTCTTCAAAAGAAAGTCCAACAAAGAAAATCAGTTTAAAAATCAAAACGAAAGTGAATTCCGTTTTAATTTTTGTTATATAATATATATATATGGATAGAAACTTCAAAGTGAGAATTATAGTAGGATTGTCGATGTTTGCGGTAGCCTTAGTTGGGCTTTATACTTTCGATTCGATTCCTTTTAAAATTATTTACGGATTTTTCTCGGCGATGTCTCTTATTGAGCTGTTTTCCTTTTTTAAAAGAAAGCACCATATATATAATATAGTTCTAGCTGCGATTGAAACTATCTTTATAATTGGCGGGGCGGCATTTGTGGCGCGAGTAGATTTAAACCATTTTTGGTATATCATACTCGGGGTTTGTGGGTATGATATTTTTGCTTATCTTTTTGGCAAACTTTGTGGCGGTAAGATTTTTAAGAAATCTCGACCTTTCCCACACGTCTCCAAGAACAAAACTTGGGAAGGGACGTTCCTAGGGCTACTCACTGCTACGGTTTTTGTCTTAATCCGGATATTGAGTCAGGGAAGTTTTGACACCGATTGGATGTTCCTTTTCTGTGGACCTTTGGCGCTGATGGGCGATTTGTTTGAAAGCTTCTTAAAACGCCAGTCAAACGTAAAAGATTCCAACGAAATCATCATCAAAAACAAATCATTTAGATTTATAGAACTATTTGTAGGTGGCAGCGAAGGACACGGTGGCTACCTTGACCGCATTGATTCGACGGCCTTTTCTGGTACGGTGCTTCTGATAATTATTTTAGTATCTTTCGGCCTTTAAAGAGGTAGATAGCTCCGGACAGGACGGTAAGAAACATCACTATATATAATAGTACGGTATTAGCGATGCCAAGCGGCGCGAGGTCCAAAATACGATTGAGTAAAATCGAAATAATTGTAATCATTTGTACGGTAGTTTTGACTTTGCCGTAAATATTGGCTGGGATAGTGACACCTTTACCGGCCGAGACCATCCTAAGACCGTCCACGGCGAAGTCACGAATGAGAATCACGGCAAACATCCAAAGCGGAACAAAATTTAACATGACTAGGGCTAAAAAAGTCAGGTTGATAAGCATTTTGTCAGCCAAGGGGTCCAAAAAAGCACCGAGGTCGGTCACTTGTTTGTTTTTACGGGCGAGATAACCGTCGAGTTTGTCCGTAAGAGAAGCGAGTGTAAACAGAACGATAGTAGCGATCTCTGCCGGAAGGCTATCCATAAAAATCAGAATCATTACTGGCGCGACCAGGATAATCCTGATAAAGGTTAAGACTGTGGGCAAATTCACACGATATCCTTTCGGTGTTCAACCTGCCAAGAGCGGACTTTGGCGAACTTCGCGGCAAGAACATCCGTAGACCATTTGTCGCCAAGCATCACAGCATCTTCGGGCGCAACTTTGAATCTTTCCATCATCTCGGTAAGCTTGGTCGAAACTGGTTTTTTGGCCCACCAGGCACAATCGATGCCAAGTGGCTCGCAAAATTTTTGCATCATTTTTTTGCGACCGTTGTTGGAGATGATGACGATTTTGACACCGGCATTTTTGACCTCGGAAACCCAGTCAGCTAGCTCGTCGGCTGGCTCTTTTTCGGAGTGAAGCCTCAAGGTATTATCTAGATCACACATCAAAAGCTTGACGCCTTCTTTTTTTAATAAATCTGGCGTGACATCTTCGAAACGTTCGAACTTTTTGTCAGCGTGAAAGATAGTCATGATATAATTTTATCACATTGTGGTATAATAAATCTATATGTATGACAAATTTACGGAGTTTTTAAAGGACAAAAAATCTATCTGTGTGATTCAAGCAGAAAACCCAGATGGAGATTCTCTGGGATCTAGCATCGCGCTTGATTATATTTTGAAGGATTACGATGTGTCTATGTACTGCCCGATTGAAATTCCGAAATATTTGCATTATTTTGAAGATTGGTCAAGAGTAGAACTAGATTTTAATTTTAAAGCAGACGGATATATCATTGTCGACACAGCAGCAACTGTACTTCTATCTAAGCTACTAGAAGATACTGCTATCCGGAATCGCTTGTACTCGGCGCCGGTTTTCGTGATCGATCATCACGAGACAGAGGATGATTTGGAATTTCCACACGATTCGATTATCGAAGTACGTCCAGCCGCAGCAGAGCTAATTTTTGAAATCGCAACTCAATGTGGATTAGAAGTCGACAAACCAGCAGCCGAAGCGTTGACGCAGGCAATCATGTCTGACACTTTGGGGCTAACTAGCGTAGCAGTAACAGCAAGAACCTTCGAGATTATGGCTGAACTGACTAGACGCGGCGCAGATGTAGGTGTCCTAGAAGAAAAACGCCGCGAATACATGAAAAAATCTCAGCGAGTTTTTGAATACAAGGCCGATTTGATACGACGAGTAGAATTTCATCTAGATGGACAGCTCGCGACGGTTTTGATTCCGTGGGAAGAAATCGAAGAGTACTCTGACGAATACAACCCAAATGTTTTGATTTTGGAAGAGCTCCGAATGGTAGAAGGTGTGAAGGTGGCCGTTGCCGTCAAGACTTATCCAGACGGCAAAGTAACCGGCAAAATCCGCTGCATGGGCGACACCAGGATCGCGGAGTCGGTAGCGGGTTATTTTGGTGGGGGCGGGCACCCGTATGCGGCCGGCTTTAGGACTTATGATATTTCTTATGAAGATATTGTGAGAGATTTGGTTTCGATTGTACCAAAATTAATTGAAGAAGATGAAAGGAATAAAAATGTTTGACAAAATTTTGAACCGACCTTTTAAGCTCGCCAAGACTCACGATTTTTGCCCGTCAGGTGAACCAAAAATCACTGTGGTTTTTATTCATGGGATCGCTGATGATTCTTCGAGATTTAATAAGGCCCTTGATTATTTAGAAGGCACCACCTCTTTGAAGGACGTGAGGTTTGTGGCTTTTGATTTGCTTGGGAGTGGCAAATCTCCAAAGTCTGACAAGTTGAAGTATGATCTGCACGACCAACTAGAGGCATTAGAAAATTCGCTTGAAAGTTTGAAAGTCAAAACCCCGCTAGTTCTCGTAGGCCATTCGATGGGATGTTTGATTTCGGCGAGGTTTGCCGACCTTCACAAAAGAATGGTGAAGGAACTAATTCTGATTTCACCACCGGTCTACACTTTGAAAGATTTTGAATCACCAAAGTTCGCGGTAGGCATGGAAGGATTTAAGATGGCAATTTTTGCAAAAAAGCCTGCGCTAAAAAACGACAAAGTTTTTGAGAATGAACTTGCTTTGATTGTGCAAAATAAGAAAAATTACGAAGTCTTAAAAAGATTGACGAGAAAAACTACTATTATATATGGTATAGCGGACAAGATTATTGCTTCATACAATATTCCAAAGCTAGTTAAAGAAAATCCCAAAATTTCCGCAATCAAAACTCCAGGTGCGCATGGAGTAGGAAATGATAAATATGCCAAAATCGTGCCTATATTAGAAAGGATTTTAAATGAAGCTGTATAACACGTTGACACGCAAAGTCGAAAACTTCAAGCCAGCTGGCGACGTGGTAAAGATTTATACTTGTGGCCCAACAGTATATAATACTCCGCACATCGGTAATTATGCAGCGTATACTTATTGGGATCTGCTAGTGCGAGCCTTGAAGGCTGATGGCTACGAAGTAAAAAGAGTTTTGAATTTGACAGACGTAGGACATTTGACATCGGATGGCGATGAAGGCGAGGATAAATTAGAAAAAGGCGCGAGACTGTCTGGTAAGACACCGTTTGAGGTGGCCGAATATTATTCTAAAATCTATCTTGATGATTATAAAAAATTGGAGTTTTTGCCGGCGGACATAGTAGCTCGCGCCACTGATTATATTAGGGAAGATATGGAAGCCGTGGATCTGATGACTAAAAACGGCTATACTTACGAGACGCGTGATGGCGTATATTACGATACTTCGAAGTTTCCTTCATATGCGGATTTCGCCCATCTTGACCTCTCTGGACTACAAGCGGGGGCGAGAGTAGGGTTTTCGTCGGAAAAGCATAGCGTGTCGGATTTTGCGGTTTGGAAATTTATCCAGCCCGGAGAAAAGCATGCGATGCGTTGGGATTATCTGGGTCGGCCTGGTTATCCAGGTTGGCACCTAGAATGCGCCACGATTATTCACAAAGAACTGGGCGAGCCGATCGATATTCATACGGGAGGGATTGACCATATTCCGGTACATCACACCAATGAAATTGCCGAGACTTACGCAGCGTGGGGCACGCAACTATCACGTTTTTGGCTACATTGCGATTTTATCACGATTGATGGTCAAAAAATTTCAAAGTCGCTTGGCAATGTTTACACTTTGGAAGATCTAGAGGCAAAAGGTTTTTCTGCTTTGGATTACAAAATGTGGTTACTTTCCGGGCATTATCAAGGGACACGCAACTTCACTTTTGAGAGTTTGGAAGCGGCTAAGAATCGTCGAACAGCTTGGCGAGCCAGAATCGCGGCCTGCTACCAAAAACCGGTTGAGACAGAGGGAAACTTCACTAAAGTACTCGAAGCAGTTAACGATAATCTGAACTCGGCCGAAGCCTGCGCGATTATCGATAATTCCATCCTCTCTCTCAATGATTGGAGACAAATCGACGAGCTATTTGGACTGAGGCTGATTGCCGACACACCGGATGTATCGGACGAAGTCTATGATCTAATTCATGAAAGAGACGAAGCAAGAAAAAACAAAGATTTTGCTAAGTCTGACGAGATCAGAAATAAACTAGAAAAACAAGGAATTTTACTAAAAGATACTCCGGATGGCGGAATTTGGTATTATTTATAATACCTACTTAGAAACTTTGTTTCGTATTCTTTGAATGTACCGTCAAGTATTGCTTCACGGATTTTGTCGACGGTTTTTACGACAAAATGTTCGTTGTGGATGCTGGCTAGGACTTTGGCGGTGATTTCATCGGATTTGAAAAGATGATGGAGATAAGCTCTAGTGTAGTTCTGGCAACATTCGCAATCACATTCTGGATCGATCGGAGTAAAGTCTTCTTTGAACCGCGCGTTTTTAATATTAATTCTACCATCCAAAGTATAAAGAGTGCCGTTTCTGGCCATACGAGTCGGAGCAACGCAGTCGAAAGTGTCACAGCCATACTCAGCGCCGACAAATAAGTCTATCGGCTCTTGACCCATGCCAAGAAGATGACGCGGTTTGTCGCTAGGCAAAATACTATTGACGGTCTTTAGCATTTCGTCCATGCCGTCAGCGACAAAGACGCCACCAATACCGAAGCCGTCGGGCTCGATATTCTTACAAAATTCGGCGGACTGGGCGCGCAGATCGAGAAAATCTCCACCTTGAACAACCGCATACAAATACTGTTCTTTTTTTGTTTTTTCTGATAATTTATCGTGTTCTTTTTTGCATCTTTCGAGCCAACGGTGGGTGCGATCCATGGCTTCTTTCATATCTTCAAAGCTATCGGATTTGGCGAGATGATCGAAGGCCATGTGGATGTCGGCACCAATAGCCCATTGGGACCTCATCGAAGATTCTGGGGTCATTTCGAATTTGGCGCCAGAGAGATATGATCTAAATTTGACGCCTTCTTCGGTAATTTTGACATCGGGCAGGGAAAAAATCTGGAAGCCGCCAGAGTCGGTGAAAGTAGGACCATGCCAACTAGAAAACTCGGCGAGGCCACCGGCTTTTTCGATTAGCTCTGGGCCGGGAGCAAGAATAAGATGATAGGTGTTAGCAAGAATAGCCTGCGAGCCTAAATCTCGCATTTCTTTCATGGTGAGACTTTTTACTGTGGCTTTGGTAGCAGCACCGACAAAACATGGAGTTTTGATGTCGCCACTGGGAGTGTGAATCACACCAGCGCGCATCAAACCATTTTGTTTTTCTATATCAAACTTTAACATATAAACATTGAATCTCCATAACTTAAAAAATTATACTTTTCTTTGATGGCGTGATCATAGGCGTTTTTCAAATGAACCCATCCAGCAAAAGCGCTCGCTAACATCAAAACTGTGGATTTAGGGGCATGGAAGTTGGTAATAAGTGCGTCCACCAGCTTAAATTCAAAACCAGGATAGATAAAAATGTCGTCCTCGCCTTCTTTTTTCCCGGTTTTAGCATAATACTCCAAGGTGCGAGCAACTGTAGTACCAAGAGCAATAATTCTTTTTGCATTTTTAATGGCATCCAGGGTGTCTTCTGGGATACTGTACCACTCGGAGTGCATCTGGTGATCCTCGATATTATCGGTTCTGATTGGGAGGAAAGTACCGAGGCCGACATGGAGAGTTAAATACTTTACTATTACACCTTTATTTTTGAGTTTTTCTAGCAAATCTTCCGTCATGTTGAGGGAAGCGGTTGGGGCGGCGGCGGAGCCCATATTTTTGGCCCAGACAGTTTGATAACGCTTTTTGTCAGCATCGGTAGCATCGCGATGAAGGTAAGGCGGGAGCGGCACGGTGCCGTATTTTTCGGCGAGGGTAGCAAGCGGGGTGTCGGATTCAACTTCCGCGATACCATTACCAAGTATCTTTGTAATTACAATTTTGTTTTGATCTATGTGCAATATATCTTGGTCATGAAGTTTGCCGCGGTACATTACGCGCTGGGGCTCGTTGCCGTGTTTTTCCAAAACTACAAGTTCGCGTTTGCGGCCGTCTGGAAGCGCGCAGAATAGTCGTGACTGCATGACGCGGGTGTCGTTCAAAATCAAAAGGTCGCCAGGATTCAAAAAGTCTGCTAAATCCTTATAATGAGAATCTTTGATTTCGCCAGTTTCTTTATTTAAAACTAGAAGCCTGGTCGTACCGCGAACCTCCGGCGGGAATTTGGCGATGCGATCTTCTGGGAGATCATAAGTAAAATCAGACACTAACATTTTTTAAATCCTTTTCTATTTGTTTTTTATATCTATCTTCTTCCGAAAAAATACAACCACAATATTTTTGCATGTAGAGTCCTTCCTCGCGGGCCTTTTTCTGACCCTCGTGGAAACCGACACGGAAATCACGATACAAAAATTCAACGCCAGAAAGTGCAGATAGCTCTTTACAGACTTTGATCAATTCTTCATGTTTTTGATACGGAGAGACGAGGAGCGTAGTAGTAAAGGCCTCGTAGCCGTGTTTTGCAGCATAACGAACCGTTTCGGTGAGGCGCTTTTTGTAGCAGTAGTTGACACAACGATTTTCGATATCGGAAACGACGTTTTTACAAAACTCGTCTAGGCCGTAATCTTCAACAAAAATGGCTTCTACATCTACTTTTTTGCAATAATCTTTGAGACAGTCACGGCGAGTTTTGTACTCGATATATGGGTGAATGTTGGGATTATACCAAAAACAAGTTGGCTCAATGCCTTCACCGCGCAATGAGTCAATACAATAAACGCTGCAAGGGGCGCAGCAAGTATGCATCAGAACCTTTTTTGCCATAAATTCTTACCATTATTATACCAAATATGTTACAATAAGTCTATGGAGGAGGTAAATGTCTAAACTAATCGAAACAGACACCAGGACTTTTGTGAAGTTTTGGTCAGTACCACTAGTTATTGCAATAATCATACTAATTTTTTCTAAGGCGTTGACCGGACTTATCGTTATCGGGATTTCGATTTTTCTGGCATTGGCTCTTAGACCACTAGTGAACAGAGTAAACAGATTTTTTGTCAAACATTTTGGAACCGAGAAAAAACACCAGAAACTTTCGGCGATACTTGCTTACGTTATTGTGGTAGTGGTAGTCGGTGGGATTATCGCGGTAGTAGGGCCAGTAGTCATTAGCGAGACTTCTAAATTTATCAAAAATGCGCCAGAAATGTTTGAAAATAACTTTGGTGGCTGGGAGGGAATTAACGATTTTGGTCGTACAATTGGAATTTCTGATTTGCATTCCGAGATTGTAAATGCGCTAAATGGTTTGTCGCAAGATTTGCTTGGCCAATTTGGTTCGAATTTTGTAGCAAGCGTGAGTGGAGTAGCAGATTCGGCAATGAAAATCATGCTAGTCTTGGTATTGACGCTACTATTCTTGCTAGAAGGACCAGCCTTGACGGAAGTTCTATGGAAGAGTCTCAGTAGTGGGGAAGAAAACAAGCGACCGATAAATGTAGCAAAAAGAATTTTGTCAAAGATGGCCAATGTGATTTCGACTTACGTTTCGAGACAGCTAATCGTAGCTACCCTTGATGGCTGTGCGTCCGCTTTGATTGTTTTTGTACTTTCGTTTTTCACTGGGATTCCATCTTCGCTGGCGATACCAATGGGGATGATCACGATGACTTTTTACATGATTCCAATGTTTGGGCAATTTATTGGCGGCACACTGGTAACCTTGATTTTGGTCTTTAATGCGCCATTTGCAGGGGTAATTTTTGCCGTAGTATATATATTATATGCACAGATCGAAAACAACTTGATTTCACCAAAGATTCAGGGCAATGCTTTGAACTTGCCTGCCGTAATGATTCTCTCTGCAGTGACAATCGGGATGTACATGTTTGGGCTACTTGGTGCGATTATTTCCATCCCGATTGCTGGATGCATTAGAGTGCTGGTTGATGAATATCCAAATATTAAATTAGCAAATAGGCGGAGCTCGTGAGCATCTCGCGCAAAAAAATCCGTAAGTTTCTTTTGTATGCCGTTTTTATTGGGTTCAGCGTTGCGGTAATTATTGCAACGGCCGTGAATGAATTTAGCAACAATGAAAACGCGGCAGAACTCGCGACGGTACAGCTAAATGGTTGGCTACTAGTCCCGGCGGCGCTATGTTTTATCGTAATGATTCTCTTAGAATATTGGAAATATATGTTGATGATTTTAAAGTCGACTAAGCCAGGCACTTTTTCTAAAAAAGAAGCCTTTAAACTAGGCTTTGAAACGGTGATGATTGGGCGATATTATGATAGGATTACGCCGGCGGCGGTAGGCGGGCAACCGGCCCAGATTCTCAATCTTAGAAGAACCGGCAAAATCCCAGCTGGGCTGACTACGGCGATTCCGATTTATAGTATGATTTCCGGGCAAGTAACATTTATTTTGATCGCGATTCCATGTTTTATCGCGGGGGCATTCATGGATGTAAATCCAGTACTGCTGACGACGGCGTGGATTGGGCTTTTATTTTATGCTTTTTGGCCGGCGATGGTGATAGGCACGGTGTTTTCGGCGAAATTTACCGCAAAGGTAATTAATGTTTTTGTAAAATTTTTGGCAATGCTTAGAATAGTCAAGGACAAAAAAGCTGCTATTAAAAAAGTTGAGAAAGAAGTAGATGAATATGCCAAAAATGTAAAGCTTATCGCCAAATCGCGCGAAGTAATGGTAAATGTACTACTAATGTCACTTTTTTCGAATATTTTGATTTCTTTAGTACCGTTTTTTGTTTTGATTGCCTTTGGCGGAGATATCAACTTCTTTGAATGTTTTGTACTTAGCGTTGCAATCCAGTCGGCGGTTTATTACGTACCAACACCAGGCAACTCGGGCGTGGCGGAAGGCACTTTTTATGTTGTGTTTTCTAGGCTTTCGACCGGGTACGTATTTTGGGCAATGCTGGTATGGCGGCTATTTTCTTACTATATATATATTATAGTGGGGCCGATTATTTATCTTTTGAGATATCTCGGAAAGAAACGTGCCGCGAAAAAATCTGGAGCTAAGAATGATCACAAAGAATAAACGTTCTGGCAAGATCAGCGCAAAACCTAATGAAAAATTCAATATGGATGCATTTACTAAAAAATATAACCTCAAGAAAAAAATTCCGAAAAAATTCTGGGTAGGGTTTTTTGTAATAATTTTATTAGTCATTGGAGCTATCGTGACGATTGTCGTTATTTCTAACTTAAATGCCAGCCACGATGTACCGACAAACAATACATCATCGGCAGACAACAATGAAAAACCTAAGGAGCCAAAAGAAAAGCCTTCGCCAGAACCAGAAAAAACCGTGTCTGACGACGAGTTAAGTATTCAGCCGATTACCAGCATTAGCTCTAGTAACCCGACCATTAAATACGGGAGATTAATGTTGATCAATCCAAATTTTATGGTGGATAGCAATTTTATTGCGGCAAGAAGAACGGAGCTAATCAGCCTTAGCAGCACTTACGGGATTTTAGAACTACATTCTTATAACGGCGATAATTTGATTGAAAAAGAGGCGGGGGAGAAGTTAAACCAAATGCTCGCTGATTACACTGCCGCTTATCCTGGACATCAAATCCAGACCGTTTCGTGCTTCCGCTCGGTAGGGACGAGTTGCGGGAGACTTTGTATGCCGACTGGCGCATCAGACCATCACACGGGTCTGACCTGCGATTTAATAGACGCGTCTTATGGAGATTCTTTGGACACTGATACTTACGATCAACATTTGGACTGGCAATGGCTCAAAGCAAATTCTTATAAATATGGTTTTATCGATAGATTTCCTTTGGCTTGGGCGGGTGGCTCGATGGCAGAACCAATGAATATAGACGCCAGCGGCTCTACTGGATTATACGAGACTTGGCATTATCGCTATGTAGGGGTTTATGCGGCTACCCAGATTGCGACTGGAGTATATAATAACGGAGCTTACGATTCTTTGGAACATTACTTACTGGCGCGCGGATTAGTAACAAATCTAGTGAATGGAGTCTAGACTTGTTGAGTAGATAATAAAATGGTGATACAATAATAGATATGTTAAAACTCGCGAGATTCTTAAAACCATACTTTTGGCAAGTTTTGATTTTGGTATTAACTACCGCGGGTCAAGTTTACACGACTCTGCAGCTTCCGGCACTCATGGCCGACATCATTAACCAAGGGATAGTGCCAGGCGACATCGACAAAATCTGGCAGATTGGTTGGATTATGCTAGCGGTGACTGCGCTTTCGGCGGTACTTTCTTTTGTTTCGAGTTATTTTGCGGCAGTGGTAGGAGCGAATTTTTCAAAAGATTTAAGAAAAGCGATTTTTATGCAAGTTCTAAGTTTCAACTTGACCGATACAAAGAATTTCAGTACGGCAAGTTTAATTACCAGAACTACTAATGATATCAATCAAGTCCAGTCCGTCATTGTGATGATTCTTTCGATGATGCTGAGAGCGCCGCTCTTTTGTATTATGGGTATCATCATGGCAGTACAGACTGCAGCGAATATGAGTTGGATTATTCTGGTAGGGGTAGTAGCAGTAGTTTTGATGGCTTCTCTCATTATCGCGCTAGTAATGCCAAAGTTTAAGATTTTCCAAAAGTTGGTAGACAAAATCACTTTGATCACAAGAGAAAATTTGACCGGACTTAGAGTAGTGAGAGCTTTTAACAATGAAAATATTGAAAGAAAAAAATTCGAAGAGTCCAATTCTATGATGACGAAGCTCCTTATCTATGTAGATAGGATATTCGAGCTACAAAATCCTTTCATCAACATTATCTTTAATGGGATGTCGTTACTTTGCTCTTGGATTGGGATTTCACTTCTGAAAGAAAACTTTTCGTATCTTGGCGACATGACGGCGTTCGCGCAGTATGCATCATTTGTAATGATGGCATTTTTGATGCTTTCGATCATGTTTGTGATGCTACCTAGAGCAAATGTATCCGCGGAGCGTGTAAATGAAGTGCTTAAAACCGTACCAAAAATCAAGTGGCCAACAAAAACTACTGGTGTCCCGGAAAAACGAGCATCAGTAGAATTTAAAAATGTAGATTTTTCATATCCTAATGCAGAAGAAAAAGTTTTGTACCATGTATCTTTCAAAGCGGAAGCTGGAAAAACTACGGCTTTTATTGGCTCGACTGGCTCTGGCAAGTCGACGCTGATTAATTTGGTACCAAGATTTTATGAGGCGACTGGCGGCACGATACTAATCGATGGGCTACCGATAGAAAATTACGAAAAGGACGATCTAATGAAACGGATTGGTCTAGTGCCGCAAAAAGGGATTTTGTTTGCCGGGACGGTGACTTCTAATATTAAATTTGGCGCACCAAATGCCACGCTAGACGAGGTGAAAGAAGCTGCCAAGATCGCACAGGCGGACGCGTTTATTAGTAAACTGCCAAAGGGTTATGATTCGTACATTACGCAGGGAGGGACTAATGTATCGGGTGGACAAAAACAGCGCCTATCGATCGCTAGAGCGATCTGTAAAAAACCAGATATCTTTGTGTTTGACGACGCTTTTTCGGCGCTAGATATGAAAACTGATGCAAAATTAAGAATAGCGCTAAAGACCATCACGTCCGATGCGGTGGTTTTGATTGTCGCTCAAAGAGTGAACACGATTAAAGACGCCGACGAAATCGTGGTATTAGACAAAGGCAAAGTAGTAGGGAAGGGAAAACACCTGGAACTTTTGAACAAATGCCCGGTTTATCAAGCTATTGTGAAGTCGCAATTTTCGGATGACGAATTCAAGGAAGCGATGAAATCTGCCAGCAAAATAAAGGAGGCTTCCCATGCATGATCATGCGGCTTCGACAATAAAAGCCAAAAATTCTAAAGCGGCCTGGAAGAGTTATTGGAGCTCTCTCAAAAGACACCGTGTATGGATTTTTGTTTCGGTGGTTTGTTCGATTGCTTCAGCCACGGTAGCGATTTTTATCCCAAAAATCTTGGGTGATATGACAAACGTAGCAGTAAGTTCTTATCCGGATATTGATTTTGATGGGATCGGCCGAGATGCGATCATCGTGATTATACTATTCTTGGTATCAGCAGTACTAAACTATGCGCAAGGCTTCATCCTAGGGATTGTAACGGCGAGGTACACGGCGGACCTTCGTACGATGATTATAAACAAAATCGGACGACTGCCAATCGCGTACTTTGACAAACATCGCTATGGCGACACTCTTTCTAGGATGACGAACGACGTAGATGTACTCACGACTTCTATGTCGCAGGAGATTGCAGACGTTTCGCTCTCGCTAACGACTTTGATTGGCGTGATGGTGATGATGATGACCATCAGCGTGCCGCTTTCTTTTATTTCGTTTATCGTGATTCCTTTGTCGGTTCTAGTCGTCGGGAGAATTATGCGCCATGCACAAAAGTATTTCCGCGAACAGCAAGACACCTTGGGAGTTTTGAATAGCAAGATCGAGGAAGATTATTCTGGGCAAATCATCATAAAGTCTAATTCTTATGAAAAAGCGGCGACCGAAGATTTTGATGAGACTAACGACAAACTAGCTAGAGCCATGACAAGGGCGCAGATTTTCTCGTCACTATCTTTTCCGGTGACAAATATGTTTACCAATCTTGGTTACATTGCGGTCTGCATTATCGGCGGGATTTTTGTCGTGGAAGGGCATATCACGATTGGTGGGATTCAGGCTTTCTTACAATATGTGTCGCGATTTAATCGCCCAATCACTGAGGTGGCCTCATCAACTTCAACTTTACAATCGCTACTTGCAGCGAGCGAGAGGATCTTTGAATTCTTAGACGAGCCAGAAGAAGAACCGGATGCAAAAGACGCGCTTGTGCTCTCCGACGTAAAAGGTGCGGTGGAATTCCATGATGTGAACTTTGGTTACTTTGAAGATACTCCGATTATTCGTGATTTTTCTGTCTCGGTGAAACCGGGTATGAAAGTAGCAATTGTAGGACCAACGGGAGCTGGCAAGACTACAATTATCAACCTTTTGATGCGTTTTTATGAGCCGAACTCTGGTTATATCACAGTAGACGGCGTGCCGATTCGAGAGATGAAGCGCGAAGACGTCAGGAAAATGTTTGGTATGGTGCTTCAGGATACTTGGCTGTTTTCTGGCACGATAGAAGAGAACCTACGTTATGGTAACACCAAGGCAACGCTCGCGGAAATTAGAAAGGCAGCGGAAGCTTCTAACGTAGACCACATCGTGGAAGCTTTGCCAAAAAATTACAAGACGATGATTTCGGAAGATTCGGATAATATCTCGGCTGGAGAAAAACAGCTAATCACGATTGCTAGAGCAATGATAGCAAATCCACCAATGATGATTTTAGACGAAGCAACTTCAAACGTAGACACTAGAACCGAGCAATTGATCCAAGAATCTTTGGAGAAACTGACTCATAATCGGACGTCTTTTGTAATTGCGCACAGACTATCTACGATTCGCAATTCGGATTTAATCCTAGTGATGCGAGATGGAAAAATTGTAGAGTCGGGAAATCACGAAGAGCTTCTGAAACTCAATGGGTTCTATGCAGAACTATACAACTCACAATTCGCGGAGAATTAAGTCAAATACTTCTTCTATGGTGCCGGAGGCGTCAATAATGGTGGCACCGAAGTCTTTGGCGATTTTGGGATAGGCGTGGTTAACTTTTTGCTGAAAATCATCAGGCTTTGCTTCGAAAGTTTCTTTGGCTTTGCCACGCGTACCTTGACGTTTCTCGCGAACTTCATCGGAAACCGTCAGAATGAACCCTTTGTCTGGCTTGACGTATTTGTCTGACAAAGAGTCGTGAGTGAGTTTGACGATTTTGGACTTTGAAACACCTTCGCCATAGCCCTGGTAGGCCAGTGTGGACCACCAGTTGCGAGCAGAAATCACGATGCCGCCTCTTTTTAAAACCGGCTCGGCGAGTTTGCGCCAAAGCTCCATTCTGGAAGCCGTAAAAAGTAACACGTTGGTCATAGGCTCCAAATTGTAATCTTTTCCTTTGACTAAAATTAAATCATGCAAATCGTGCGCCTGCGGCAAATCTCCGTCTGGCTCATCCATAGTAATAACTTCTTTTCCTTGTTTTTTGAAATATTCTTCTAAAAGCTTGACTTGAGTGGATTTGCCGGTACCGTCCTGGCCTTCGATCACAATATACATGATAACTCCTTTTTCGTATGATATAATTATAGCACTATGCACGAATCTTGGAAGGAATTTTTAAACTCTGAGTTTAATAAGCCATACTTCAAAGAATTGTCTGCATTCTTACATGCCGAATACGAGAAAAAAGTGATTTTCCCGCCAAAAAAGTTGGTGTTTTCCGCGTTTTCTACCGATCTTTCTCTAGTCAAGGTGGTGATTTTGGGGCAGGATCCGTACCATACGCCGGGTGCAGCGGAGGGACTAGCTTTTTCGGTACCGTCGCCTTTACCAATACCGCCGTCACTCGTCAATATTTATAAAGAGATTGACGCTGATATTGGGCATCACGTCAATACTTCGGGGAGCTTACGCGGGTGGCAAAAACAAGGAGTTTTGCTCCTTAATACCGTACTAACTGTGGAGGCGCACCGAGCGGGGTCGCACCGCGGGAAGGGCTGGGAGACTTTTACGACGGAAGTGATCAAATACTTAAACTGCGAGCGGGACGGGCTAGTATTTATATTGTGGGGGAGAGATGCGAGAAATAAAAAAACTTTGATTGATTCTTCTAGACATCTAATTTTGGAAGCAGCACATCCATCACCGCTCTCGGCTTATAACGGGTTTTTTGGTTGCAAACATTTTTCAAAATGTAATGACTATTTGATGAAAAACGGCAAAGAGCCAATTAAATGGTGAACTTTTTCAGACGAGCGTATGCTTCTGAATCTTTGGGATAGGAATCGAGAATATCCTCGATGTAAGTTTTGCCGTTTTTGATATTTAGAGTCTCGACTTCTGGCATGGAAGTGAGTAAACGAATGATGGCTTCGTCGGTCTCGACATTAGTCATGGATTTTGATGGATCGGTAGAGTGGGAATGAACGCGAAGTTCTTCATAGACAAATCTTTTGATGCCGGCCTGGAGGCAATATTTGAGGCAGTTTTCACAGGTGGCCACGCGATTATAGACGGTACAACCGGTGAGATCACGCCTAGCAAAAATCAACGCGTTCATCTCGGAATGGATGGCAAAATAATATTTCATGGGACGCTCAGAAAGAGTCATTTTGGACTCATCGGCGCCTTGAATCATACCGTTGTAGCCAACCGAGACGACACGTTTTTTGTCGTCGACAATAACGCAGCCCATTCGACTTGATGGATCTTTGCTTTTAAGCGCAACCGTTTCGGCAATTTTCATGAAATATTCATCCCACGCGGCTTGTTTCTGATTCATAAAACCTCCAATTTATCTCTATTATAGCATACTTCTTGAGGGTGGGGGGTTGATTTTTTGGACAGGATGTGACTATAATATACAAATTTAATAAAAAGGAGGTTTATGTCAAAAATAAAGTTTGGTGGGATGGCGGTGGCGGCGTTCATAGCGGCAGTAGGGCTAACGTTTTTGGCGCCGGGCGGGGAGGCAAAAGCGGCAGAATGCCCAGATGTAAAAATTATTTTTGCTAGGGGCTCGGGCGAAAAAAGAGAAACCGACCAAAATTATTTGGATTTTAAACGGGAGATGACGGATAAATTGGCGCTCACGCATCTAGACTATGCGTTTTATGATTTGGACTATCCAGCGATTAGCGTAGCGAATCCTTTGACGCTCATTACGACTTTTGTGAGCGGCGGGGAAGCTTATGACTTTGGAGATAGTGTAACGAATGGAGTGATGGGACTAGTGAGAGAAGTCAATAATTCTAGTTGCCCTAGTACCAAATATGTCCTAGCGGGGTATTCGCAAGGGGCGATGGTGGTATCTAAGGCCCTTAGGTATTTAGATCCAAACAAAATAATCTACGCGGCGACTTTTGGCGATCCAAAATTATATTTGCCGGAGGGACAAGGAGCGGTGCCGCCGGCTTGCAGTGGGCAGAATTTATCAAATTACCGGATTTATGTGCCGGATTGTCGCGCTTATTCTGGTATGCTAGGGGGATATAATCCCTACCAGACGGCTTCGTATATTGATAAACTAGGGACTTGGTGCAATAAAGCGGATTTTTTCTGCTCATCGCATCTTAGTATGAGAGACCACACTTCCTACGTGGCGGATGAAATTTATGCGGAGGCCTCAAAAACGATTTTTGATAAAATCGTCCAGGCTTTTGGAATCCCTAATCGGTATATTTCGATGCACGATACAGCGATTTTGATTGATTCAACCGGATCGATGGGGAGCTTGATTAACAAATATAAAAGTGAGGCCCTAGAGCTAGCCCGACAGACCTTAGGAAACGGCGGGAGGGTAGCACTTTATGATTATCGAGACGTCCGGGATGGTTACGAGCCGCAGGAAAGATGCAATTTTGATACCTGTACATTGGAAACTTTCGAGGCGGGGCTGAGAGAAATCGAAGTGGATGGCGGCGGAGATGAACCAGAATCAGTGCTTTCGGCAAGTTTTCATATAATGCAAAAATTAAGTTGGAAGTACGGCGCAACCAAATCGGTGGTGATTTTGACAGACGCTACTTACCATAGCCCGGACATTGACGGAGTAACTTTTGACAAAGTGGTGGCTCTCAGCAAAAGTATTGACCCGGTGAATTTTTATATAATTACACCAGGATATCATATGGATACATATAGTAGCCTAGCGGAGGCTACGGACGGAGCAGTGGTGAATTCGACGAGCGATTTGTCGATTTTGACTGGCAGCATCATGAGCCGATTTGATAGTTTGCCGAGAGTGGAAGAGAATCTAGAGACTAATGAAGAGACGCCGACGATTGGTAGGACTAGTTCCGTCTGGCTGTCCGAAACCGAAGCGAAAGTTAGCTGGGATACGGACGGAAAAAGAACTTTGGTGGCGCTCAATGATTATGTGCTTGGGGTGGCAGAAACAAATTCTATCGTTTTGACAGGGCTAAATCGGGACGCCTCTAACAAAGTGTTTTTGGTGCCACTAGGAGAAAATGTGAGGGGCGAAGGAGTGGAAGTGGATTTAGAATTAGGCCAGGGGGAGCTAAAAGTAGAAGGCGTTACCATCCCAAAAGCACCGAATACCGGCAGAGCTAATTAGAGCTTAGGTGCCAGTGATCGCCGTATTCACATTTGTAGACTGTAAGTCTAGTGTTTAGATGATGGTCGTATTCGGCGATTCTGGCGGCAGCTTCGGCTTCTTCCTTAGAATCGTAGCAAATCTTGTGTTGGTCGCCAACCCAACAGCGCGGAGGTTCGTAAATTTTGTTTAGGTTTAGGTTTTTTGCCATATACTACCATTATATCATATATTGTATTATTTGTCAATGTATGATATAATTATCTCTATGGTTTTAGACAGAAGCAAAATTCGGAATGTGGCGATTATCGCGCATGTGGACCACGGCAAGACCACGCTAGTAGATGGACTTTTGAAGCAGTCTCATACTTTTCGTGACAATCAAGCCGAGATGAACCAGACTTTGATTATGGATTCGATGGATCAGGAACATGAGCGAGGGATCACAATTACTGCCAAGCAAACCTGTGTATATTATGATGGATACAAAATCAATATCATTGATACGCCGGGACACGCGGACTTCTCCGGTGAGGTAGAACGGACGCTAAATATGGCGGACGGGGTGCTGCTCATTGTAGACGCACAAGAAGGGCCAATGCCGCAGACTAAGTTTGTTTTGTCAAAAGCGCTAGATTTGGGGCTGAAGCCAGTGGTAGTAATTAACAAGATTGACAAACCGGCAGCCCGCATCGATGAGGTATTATCGGAGATTGAAAGCCTATTTTTGGAACTTGCAACTGATGAATCACAGCTATTTTATCCAGTATATTATGCAGTGGCACGGGATGGCCGAGCAGGTAAGACCACCGATCTAGACGACGATTTACATGTAATTTTTGAATCTATTATCAATGACATCCCGGCGCCAAGCGTTAATTCGGATTCTCTTGATGCCAAACTGCTCGTGGCAGCCTTGGCATCAGACAATTATCTTGGCAAATATTGTATTGGTAAAATTTTTGCCGGTAAACTTAAAAAAGGCGAAAGAGTCAAAGTCCTAAGTAAGGACGCCGTGAAGTCCGGCAAAATTGATAATTTGTTTGTCTATAAAGGACTTGGAAAAGAAGAAGTGTCTGAAGCGATCGCTGGTGACATCGTGGCGATTACTGGAGTTTCTGAAGCAAACATTGGAGACACCATTGCAACTGGAGAAAACCCAGAAGCTTTGCCGACTATTGAGCTTGAGGCTCCGACTCTTTCTATTTACATTGGGCCAAATACTTCGCCACTCAAGGGGCGTGAAGGCGAATTTACAACTTCTAGGCAAATCGCCGAGCGGCTCGAAAAAGAGCTAGAAACCAATATCGCTCTCAAGATTCAGCCGGATGGGCTTGGCTACAAAGTATCTGGGCGTGGAGAACTGCACCTTTCTGTTTTGATTGAAACGATGCGACGGGAAGGATACGAACTAGAAGCAGGGCGACCTGAGGTAGTTTACCGCGAGATTGACGGGGTAAAGTCCGAACCAATTGAATCTCTCACGATCGAGGTTTCGCCGGAGTTTGTGGGGGCAGTGTCACAAGAACTAGGAATCAGAAAGGCTGAGCTCAAGTCTCAGGAAATCACTTCGTCTGGTTCGACACGGTTTGTCTATGAGATTTCGACGGCAGCTCTGATTGGTCTTCGTAATAATCTTTTGACCGCTACCAAAGGTACAGTAATCATGTCGTCGATTCCGTCGGGGTATCGACCGGTAGATTCCAAATATCGTCCAGAGAGAAATGGAGCTCTGATCGCCTCCGAAGATGGAGTTTCGACTGCTTATGCGCTCGACGCGGCGCAGGCGCGGGGGATTTTGTATATCCCACCACAAGTACCGGTATACCAGGGGATGATTGTGGGGCTTTCCAACAAAAAAGATGACCTAGATTTTAACGTTTGCCGCGAAAAACAGCTCACTAACATGCGGACACACGCGTCGGATGGGGCGATTCAGCTGACGCCATACACGCAGCTCTCTCTAGAGCAATGTTTGGACTTTTTACTTGATGATGAACTTCTAGAAGTCACACCAAAATCTCTCCGTCTCCGTAAGCGTCAGCTCGATCCGATTAAACGGAAGCGAGAAAATCGTGTCCAATAATTATCTCATCGATACACATTGCCATTTGCACGATCCTGAATTTTTTACCGCTGAGCAAGCAGAAGAAATACTAGAAAGAGCCCACGAAAAGGGGGTTTTGAAGGTTATTTGTATTGGGACCTCACATGAAGACTCGCTTAAAGCCAGAGATTTTGCGGCCTCTCATGAGAATGTTTATTGGACTTATGGGATACACCCCGAGCATGCTTACGAAACTATTTTTTCTCGACCCGCTCCTTCGCGCCCGTCGTTACGGGGCTCAGGGGCTTTGAAGCTCCCCGTTGGTCACAACGGTCTCAAAAAAATAGTTTCGGAAGCTCCTATCGCGATAGGTGAGGTTGGGCTTGATTATCATTATGAGGGGTATGATCGTAATGCTCAGATTAAGTTATTTGAACAAATGTTGCAGCTGGCTTCAGATAACGATTTGCCAGTATCTTTTCATGTCAGGGAGGCGTTTGAGGACTTTTTCCCGGTCGTTTCAAATTTTCCCAAAATCCGTGGGGTGGTACACTCGTTTTCGGATAATAAGAAGAATCTTCGTAGAATTCTAAATGAAACGGATTTTTATGTTGGAGTGAATGGGATGGCGACGTATTCGACTCTGCCGACCCCGCCCCTAAATCGAACTCTACTAGAAACCGATGCGCCTTTCTTGACACCAGTACCGTTTCGTGGTATAATTAATGAAAGTGGCTATGTCCGAGAGATTGCCGAGTGGTTATCAGGGAAATTAGCCATCAGTTTTGACGAAGTAGTACAGGAGACAACGAGAAATGCCGAAAAATTATTTAGATTCGATGGTACCAGAGTTTCATAGGCAGACGCTGATTGATTTTGATACCGACAAATTTGTCCCTAGCCCTGAGTCGATCGAGATTTACGAAGAGTTAAACGCGATTTCGGAGGAAATTGAGAGATGCCGAGCGAGAAACAGCTAAACAATAAGCAGACTATAGTTAAGAAGGCGGGGTGGCTTAAGCGTAACAAGAAAAAGACGCCGTCTTCGGTTTATTCAAACAAAATCACTCCTGATGAACTAATAAACATGGAATCACTCTGGGGGGGAATCCTCTTTGGGCCGATTCCGGCGGGGCATCAGAGGAATTTCTTTGAGTACAAAAAGAATGTTTGGATTTGGTATGAGGGGTGGCTCGGCAAAAACGGTAGCGTTGAGGGGACGATGATACGCTACGAAGTGCGTCCAGCCGGCGTCTTTAAGCGCGTCAATGGTCAAAAATACGAAAAAATCACCGGGGCCGAACTTAATAATTTCCGGATGGCATTGCATCAATATCTGAAGCTGATGAAAACCAAGCTTTACTATTAAATTTGGTAGTAAATTTGTGTTTTTTGGTGCAAAATGCTAAAATATAAGCATGAGTGGAGATAAGAAAAGATCTAATAAATGGCCGCTAGCGGTATTTATAATTGGGGCTGCCTTTTTAGCGGCTGGACTTACGATGTTAATAATCAAACTAGTGTCTGCGCCGGCGGTGGCGGATGCGGAGTTTTTGGTATCTAGCGGCAAATGGACGCGGGAAGATGAATCTGCGGTAGTTTGGAACTTTGCCGAGGTTGGTAAGGGTTCACTCACCACGGATGCCGGCAACACCAACTATGATTTTATTTGGGCGATTAAGGATGGCAAGCTTAAGATCGAGACTACTTGGCTATACGACCTAAATGACGAGTTCGACTACACCTTGGATCAAGGAGCTAAGACTTTGACAATCAAAAACGGCGAAACCGAGATAAAATTCAAAGCAGCAGAAGAATAGAAACAAAAAAATACCTGAAAGCGTAGATTTCAGGTATTTTTGATTTTAATTAGGATTCTTGGAGGAGGCAGCGGACTGCGAGACCAAGGTATTTATAGTGATGATATAATGGATCAAGACCTGAAGTATCAATATCAGTAGTGTAGCCGTTTCCCACAGAATAAGAGGTTTGAGACCAATAAAACCCATTCCTACCTACATATTTGGCGCCTGTATTTTCATAACGACCGCCAAGCAGAATGCCGGGTATATATTGACCATTGACGTTCTCGGTCGTAGTAGTAGGATTGGCTACAAGTAGGGCTGCTGCAGCTGCAGCATCGGTGCCACCATAAGCGTTAGCGAGAGTCTCAAACTGACCACCAGAGTTACTAGTAGGCAAGCTCCAGCCAGCCGGACAGATAGAATAGTTTACAGTCACACCTGCCCCAGTAGAAGAAGTCATAGAGCCGGCAGTAGCGGTGTAGCTATTGTAATAGCAACCATAGGTATCGGCGCAATAATATGCTTGGCTGTCATAAATAAATGCAGCGCTACTAGTGGTCGAATCCGTTATCTGTGTATACGGCATTCTCCCATCCGCCACCTTATTATTCAACGTAAACCCACCCGAACTCACATTAGAATCCGCAGCCGTCAGTGTCAGGCTCTCAGTCTTCGCTCCTAGCTTTAAGTTTTGTAGCATCCAGCAGTTACCATCAGCTAGTCTCGCGAT
>JAZRPQ010000008.1:0-8451 GCA_045649325.1 Candidatus Nanosyncoccus sp. | reverse complement strand
ATCGCGAGACTAGCTGATGGTAACTGCTGGATGCTACAAAACTTAAAGCTAGGAGCGAAGACTGAGAGCCTGACACTGACGGCTGCGGATTCTAATGTGAGTTCGGGTGGGTTTACGTTGAATAATAAGGTGGCGGATGGGGTGTTCCCATATACCGCTGTTACAGATTCAGTTAGAGGCGACACCTCGTACATATATGACGGCTCAGCATATTATTGTACGGATGTTTATGGTTGCTACTACAACGCCTATACTGTTGGCGCTGGCTCTATGGGTACTTCTGCTACTACAGGTAATGCAAATTATTCTATTTGTCCGGCTGGTTGGAGTCTGCCTACTGGTGGAAGTGGCGGACAACTTGAAACGCTATTTTCGGATTATGATGACTTACCTGCCAAGCTTCTTGTTACAAACCCAACTACCACGACAGAAAATGTTAATGGCCAATATATTCCTGGGTTCCTGCTTAGCGGAAATTATACTGGTAGTGGTGCTTCCAATATCGGCATGCAAGGTATATACTGGTCAAAGACCATATACTCTAACGGAAGAGTATATATGGGGTCTGTATCTTCTTCGACCGTCACGACGGAGCATAGTGTCTGGAAGGAATATGCCCTTACAGCCCGTTGCCTCCTTCAAGAATCCTAATTTAACCATAAGCTATAGGCGGGGGGTTGAAATTTGAGATGGAGTGTGCTAGGGTAAAAAATGCGGGGTTGGCACTTTAAAAACTTGCGGGGAGAAAGGAGGTGTTATATGGGTTTAGAAATAAATCTTTTATTTGGATTATTCCATATAAAAATTATTTGCCCTTCTAGGAAGAGCAAATAACGCATAACATAGTTCTATTCTACCGCACACTAATTAATAAGTCAACCCCGATTGAAGATTGTGTTACAAATGCAAGTCAAGATTTTCCCCAAAAATCCAAAATGTATGGTATAATGGTTCCAACGTGTCTTTTTGTAGTGTGGATACAAGGGCAATAAAATAATAATTTATAAAAGGAGCATATGGCTACTCAGAATAACGATTTAAGTAAACTCCGCAATATTGGGATTATTGCCCATATTGACGCGGGGAAGACCACGACTTCCGAGGCGATTCTCTACCGGACGGGGCTCAAGCACAAGATTGACCTAGTGAAGGGTGGCACCGGTGGTGCTGATACCGACTGGATGGAACAGGAAAAGGAACGTGGTATCACGATTACCTCAGCAGCGGTGACCGTTTATTGGAAAAATCATCAGATTAACATTATCGATACCCCGGGGCACATCGACTTTACCGCAGAGGTAGAGCGGTCTCTGCGTGTTCTCGATGGTGCAGTAGTGGTGTTTGACGGTAAGATGGGCGTAGAAGCACAATCTGAGACAGTATGGCGCCAGGCGACCAAATATGGTGTGCCACGCATCTGTTTTGTAAACAAAATTAATCAAATCGGTGGTGATTTCTATAAATCTCTCGATTCGATTCACAAGCGTCTTTCTAAAAACGCAGTGGCGATCCATCTCCCTATTGGCTTTGAAAAAGATATTTGCGGCGTCGTAGACCTCATCGACATGAAGGCTTACACCTACAAAGATTATGCTGACCACGAGCTGACGGTAGGCGAAATCCCAGAAGACATGAAGGAAAAAGCCAAGAATGCACGTTCGATGCTAGTAGAAGAAGCGGTCCAAGCTGATGAAAAGTTGATGGACAAATACTTCTCCGAAGGCGAAGAGTCCATTACTATAGATGAGCTTAAAGCTGCTCTTCGTAAAAGAGTGCTTGATGGCGACTTCTTCTTAGTAACTGGCGGTGATGGTCGTGGCGTGATCGTAGAAAAAGTACTCGATCTCATGACCGATTATTTGCCGTCCCCACTCGATCGTGACCAAGGTCAAACCGTAGGTACCGATCCAAAGACTGGCGACCAGATCGTCAGAAAGGCTGACAATAACGAGCCTCTCACCGCTCTCGCATTTAAGATTGCAACCGACCCGTTTGTAGGTAAGTTGATCTTCATCCGCGTATATGCTGGCAAACTTAAATCTGGCGACACTGTGCTCAACGCTTCAACTGGCGACAAGGAAAGAATCGGACGCTTGGTGCGAATGCACGCAAACGACCGAAAGGATATTTCCGAAATCGGCGCAGGCGACATTGCCGCGGTGGTGGGCCTCAAGAACTGTACCACTGGTACAACGATTTGTGATCCAGCACATCCGATTCTACTTGAATCAATTGAATTCCCAGATCCACCGGTATCAATTGCCGTGGAGCCAAAGACCAAGGCTGACCAAGAAAAAATGGGCATCGGCCTTTCAAAGATGGCAGAGGAAGACCCAACTTTCCGTGTCCATACCGACGAAGAGACTGGACAGACCATCATCTCTGGTATGGGTGAGCTACATCTAGAAATCATTATCGACCGTCTCAAACGTGAGCACGGCGTAGAAGCCAACACCGGTGCACCTCAGGTAGCTTATCGCGAAACCATTCGTGGTACTGCAGAAGCTCAAGGTAAACACATCAAACAGTCTGGTGGTCGTGGTCAATATGGTGATGTCTGGATCAAGTTTGAGCCAAACGAAACAGGGAAAGGCTTTGAGTTTATCGACCAGATTAAAGGTGGTGTGGTACCTCAGGAATATCGTAAACCAGTGCAAAAAGGTGTCGAGGACACTCTTGCTGGTGGCGTGATCGCAGGCTACCCAGTAGTAGACGTCAAGGCTACACTCTATGACGGTTCTTACCACGATGTAGACTCCTCAGAGCTCGCCTTTACACTTGCTGGTGCTCTCGCTACTCGCGAAGGTATCGCTAGAGCTAACCCAGTGCTACTTGAGCCTGTCATGAAGATGGAAATCACCACCCCAGAAGAATTCATGGGTGACGTAATTGGCGATATCAACTCTAGACGAGGCCGCATCGACGAGATGGAAGATTTGAATGGTGGCGCTAAGCTCATTAAGGCGTTTTGTCCGCTCGCTAACCTCTTTGGTTACACTGGTGACCTTCGTGGCATGACCCAGGGGCGAGCAGCTTCTTCGATGGAGCTCTATGGCTACGAAGAAGTTCCACCAAACGTAGCAGCCGAGGTTATCGAAGCTAGGAATTCTAAGTAACTAGAGAGAAAAACCTCTTTACATTTTCGAAGAAATAGGCTAAAATAATAAGGTAGAGTCTTGGAGCTGGTTTTTATTAGCGCTCCAACCGTAATAACAAAATAAAGGAGAAAGAATGGCAAATTTTGACCGTTCCAAGCCGCATATTAATGTCGGCACCATGGGTCACGTCGACCATGGTAAAACCACTTTAACTGCAGCAATCACTAACGTACTCGCTAAGAGACTTCCAAGTGATGTCAACAAAGCAGTTGCTTATGATCAAATTGATAACGCTCCAGAAGAAAAAGCGCGTGGTATCACCATCGCTACTTCTCACCAGGAGTATGAGTCTGAAAAGCGCCACTACGCACACGTAGATATGCCAGGCCACGCAGACTACATTAAGAACATGATTACCGGTGCAGCACAGGTAGATGGTGCTATCCTCGTAGTCGCAGCGAACGATGGTCCGCTTCCACAGACTCGTGAGCACGTACTTCTCGCTCACCAGGTGAACGTACCAAAGATCATCGTCTTCCTCAACAAGATGGACCTTGCTGATCCTGAACTCGTTGAACTCGTGGAGATGGATGTAAGAGATCTTCTTAATAAGTACGGCTTTGATGGCGACAACGCTCCTATCATCAAGGGTTCTGCTACTAAAGCTCTCGAAGGTGATAAGGAAAACGAAGACGCAATCATGGAGCTCGTCCATGCAATGGATGAATACTTTGATATTCCTGAGCACGATCTTGACAAACCATTCCTCATGCCAATCGAGGATGTCTTCTCGATCAAGGGTCGTGGTACTGTGGCTACCGGCCGTATCGAGCAAGGTGTAGTCAAATTGAACGACGAAGTTGAAATCGTCGGTCTTCGCGACACTCAGAAGTCAGTTGTAACTGGTATCGAAGCCTTCCACAAGACTTTGGATCAGGGTCAAGCTGGCGACAACGCAGGGCTTCTCCTTCGTGGTATTGAACGTGATCAAATCGAACGTGGTCAGGTGATTGCTAAACCAGGCACCATCACCCCACACACCGAGTTTGAGGCACAAGTTTACATCTTGAAGAAAGAGGAAGGCGGCCGCCACACTCCATTCTCCAAGGGCTACAAGCCACAGTTCTACTTTAGAACTACTGACGTAACTGGTGAAGTTGAACTTCCAGCTGACAAAGAAATCGTCATGCCTGGCGATCAGGTAACCTTCAAGGTTAAATTGCTCGCTCCAGTAGCTATGAACGATCAAGACCGCTTCGCTATCCGTGAAGGTGGCAAGACTGTCGGTTCTGGCGTGATCACCAAAGTCATCAAATAGTTTGATTTGACTTTCAAAAAATCTCCCCTCAGGGGGAGATTTTTTATGCTAGAGTTTTTCTAGATCGGCTTCGGTGCCAGTGAGGGATTCGCCAGTATTAGCTGTTGGATAGTAGCCGTCAATGTAGCGCCCGACTTGACAATAGGTGGTCTGGCAGGCATAGTAAAACTTCTCGTTGGCATACCAAATGTAATATTTCCAGTTGGCATTAAAGGCGGCTGAATGGGTAGAATCCAGATGATCGACTAGTTGATTTTTGACTGAAGAAGAGAGGCGATCATATAGGACCTTCCAATCTGGTCTAGCGATGAGAGCCTGCTCAAACCGAGTACGGCGATTGGTGGCCTGGTAAAAAGTGCTGAGGCTACTGACCGTATAAATGTCGCCCTGAGAATCTTTACAACCAGAGAAGTCAAGTTCATTGGCGCTGAGGGCAATTTTGTCTAGAGTAGTGTAGCAGGAATCAATCGTATTGCTGCTAATATTGTAGTAATTTTGTTTTTTGTATTCGTCGTTGACTTTGACGACATCTTCGATGCGTACAGCGTAGTTCATAGATTCGCCGTTGGCTTTTTTGAGATAAGTAACACCGATAACTTTGTGATTTTCGTCAAGAATTAGGGCACCACCAGATGAGCCAGGGGAGATGGCGGCGGTAGTCATCAGACCGTATTCAGAGGTTTTGCTACTAATAATGCCTTCGGAGACGACATTACTTTCGCTTAATGGGTTACCGATAGCTAAGACTTTGTCGCCTACTTTGGCGTTTTCGGATGAACCGACGCCGATAGGATTAAGTTTATGGTCCCATTCGAGGATGGCGATGTCTTGGACTGGGTCAAAAACGACAACATTGGTGGCTTTGCCTTCTACATCATCAACCGTTTTGATTTTGATGGTATCGGCACCAGAAATGACATGATAGTTAGTCACGATGTAATTATCTCTAAAAACCGCAAAACCAGAGCCCGAACCACACCCATAGTTCAAGGTGTTGCATGCCTCGATTTGGACTACGGAACTTTGGATAGATTCTAGAGAAGGAACTTGATTGAAATTAATGATCAAGAATGCGCCCAATGCGACTGTGGCCGCGCCAAGAGAAATCTTAGTGATTGGTTTTTTGAAAATCCGAGCCAGTGGGCCAGCGTTTTTGCGGGAACGGGCGAGAGATTTTTTGGAAGATTTTTTAGATTGAGCTAAAAGCATTTTTTTGACCGAGGATTTGCGCATCGGTTTTGCTTTGTAGACTTTTTTGGAGGCTTTAGTAGCCTTACTAGTTTTGGAGACCCTAGAAGTCTTAGATGAGGTCTTAGATTTTTTTAGTTTTTTCATGTTGGTTTTTGACTATAATAATTTTATTATAGCATAAGCAGACACAAATACAAGAGGGCATTTTACGAGCATAACCTTTTCTCTTGACTTTTTTAATCAGGTGTGGCATAATTATATGATAAGAGTTTTTCATACTAAGGAGGTGGTAATGAATGAAAAACTGGCATTTTATTAAAAAATTGGTTATTATGGTTTTAGTTTTTTTGATGGGGACATCACAATTTGTGATACCAGCAAAAGCAGCAGAGAACATCTTTCAGTGGTGGCCAGGGCTCCAAAATGGACAAATCCCACCAGAATGGGACGAATGGAGAAGAGAAGAAGAATGGTGGAACCAGAATAGTTACGGCAACTGGCCGACCTGGGAAGACCTGGAGTATTGGGAAATCCCAATAGTGATGGAGATTTTGCAAAACTGGGACAACTGGGACGATTGGAAGAGACAAGAAAAGCTCAATAGTTGGAAACAACGCAAATGGGAAGAAGAGTCAAAGAGACAAGAAGAATGGCGAAAGCAAGAAGAACAGAGACGTCAGGAACAACAGCAATGGCAAGAAGAGTGGCGGAAGCAAGAAGAACAGAGGCGCCAAGAGGAATGGGAAAAACAGGAAGAATGGAGAAAACAAGAGGAGCAAAGGCGCCAAGAGGAATGGGAAAAACAGGAAGAATGGAGAAAACAAGAGGAGTGGCGTAGGCAAGAAGAGCGAAGAAAAGAGGAAGAGAGGAAGAAACGAGAAGAGCAGAAAAGAAAGGAAGCAACCTCTTTTAATCTAAGTTTTGATTTGACCAGACCAAGATTTGGCAGTGTATTAGCGCAGAAAACGCTCAAATCAAACAATCAGCCGACTAGCCTCACGGTGACTTATGCTGTACCAAGGGTAAACCCCGAGCTCCAGAAGATATTGAGTGAACACAATATGCAACTTCTGCTGGTGACCTGCGTAGAAAACGACTCAGACAAGGTCTGGGGCGACAAAGGCCCTGACGCAGTTTGTTATTGCTTTGCCATGGACGACCCATGCGCTAAGCGTGTCCAAGTAAACTTCTATGCTAATCTAAACGAAGACTATGGCTCCCTAGAGAGACTACTCGCTCCAAAAACTGCGGTGTACGACTCAGAAAAAGGCGAAAATGTCTTTGCCTATGCTTTCAACTTTGCTAGCGACCTACGCTTAGATAATAGCAACCCTGAGTGCTGGGGCCAGCTTGGCCAAAATGACACTCGTCATTTTTACTTCACCCCATACGCAAACAATTCAATTTTTATTTCTTCTAATTATTTTTATGTCTATGACAGGAATTTGCTCAGTGACATGGAAGAACTTATTGTCGACTTCCGCGATATGCGCGGACTTTAAAACCATAACCAAACCAAAAACCCTCCGTCTTAGACGGAGGGTTTTAAATTGGCCAAAAGCCTGATTTACATTTTGATTTCTGCGTCTACGCCAGCAGGAAGAGAGAGATTTTGAAGGCTCTCGATGGTCTTTGGAGTGGCGTTTAAAATGTCGATCAAACGCTTGTGAACTTTCATTTCGAAAGCTTCACCACCGGTCTTGTAGACGTGCGGGGACTTCACTACAGTGAAGCTGCTCCTCTTGGTTGGAAGTGGGATAGGTCCCGACACCTTCGCACCAGTGCGGATAGCGGTGTCTACGATTTGGCGAGCGCTCTGATCAATCACACGGTGATCGTAAGCTTTTAGTCTGATACGGATGGTCAAACCTTCGGTTTTTCCTTCTGCCATATTTTTAGTTTCCTTTCTCCTCTATAACCTTAGCTTTGTACTTAGATGACAAGGCGATAAGTTTTTAGGGGTAGATAATTAGTTAATTATGCTTCTATTATATCACACTTTGCACGAAAAAGCAATATGGGGTATAATAGATACATGAGTTTCGCGAAATTCAAGAAGCGATTTTATTTTAAGTTGGCGGGTTATTTTCGACGTCTCGCAAATAAATCTCTGAAACGATGGCATCCGCGGATTATTGCAGTGACTGGTTCGGCAGGCAAAACCACTATGCTGAGTCTCTTGGAACACGAAATGGGGAAAAGAGCCCATTATTCGCATGATGCCAATTCGGCTTTTGGGGTACCGTTTGATTTGCTAGGCCTTAAAGGAGTGAAAGCTTCAAAGCTAAAATGGTTTTATCTGATTGTGGCAGCGCCGATTCGCTCGCTTTATTATAAACACAAAGAGCCTTTTTATGTGGTGGAGATTGACGGAGAAAGGCCACATGAAGCTGAGTTTCTAGCTCAGTGGCTAAAGCCAGAGGTGACGATCTGGGTGTCAGCGGGACTTTCGCATGCAGTACAGTTTGAAAAGGTGGTAGAAGAGGGAGAATTTAAAGATCTAAAGAGTGCCATTACCGCCGAATTTGCCAATTTGCCACAGAACACCGAGAAGTTGGTTTATATCGACGCTGGGTCTAAGGCAATGGTGGACGCAACTCGTGGGATCAAAGCCAAGGTAGTAGCAATTAAGAAGACTCTACTCAAAAAATACGTAGTTTATCCGGATTCGACCGATTTTACTTACGGTGACACGACTTTTCATTTTGACCATCCAGAGCCGAAAGATATCGCCTTTAATTTATTCGTGATACAAGATTTGATGAGATATTTGAAACTGAAGTTTAATCCAGATTTTTCGGGACTCAAAATTGCGCCGGGAAGAAGTTCATATTTTAAGGGCAT
>JAZRPQ010000007.1:0-6927 GCA_045649325.1 Candidatus Nanosyncoccus sp. | reverse complement strand
TATGACTTGCTCTAATACTTATGGTGCTTGGTATAATTATGTAGCTGCCACCGCAAATACTATTAACACAGCAGATAATTCTACTGAAGCCGCTTACTCGGTCTGTCCTAGCGGTTGGAAACTGCCAAACCACTCACAGATCTCTGCAGCGGCATCTAACAAAACAGCGTTTAGCCCAGTCGCAGGCGGCTACTACTACGGCGGTACGCTGTTCGCTACCGGGGATGGGTACTGGTGGTCTAGCCGCGCGGGTGGGGGTACTAATCGCTGGCTCTTGAAATACTATAGTTCCTACCTGTATACGCACTACTATAGCCGCTACTTCGGCTTCTACGTCCGGTGTGTCAGGGCTTAACCTTCTAGCCAGCGAGGCGGGTAATTCTATCCGCCTCGTTTTTGCCTCTACCTCTGTGTCTAGCGGTCTTGACATACGAGTGCTAATTTGCTACAATAGAGGTAGATTAGCACTCGGTGTGTATGAGTGCCAGCGAAAACATTAAGGAAAAGGAGCAAATATGAGTAAAATCATTGGTATTGACCTTGGTACAACAAACTCGGCTTTTGCCTATATGGTGGCGGGTAAGCCAGAGGTAATTACCAATTCTGAGGGTGATAGGACTACCCCTTCGGTGGTGGCGGTAACTAAGAAGGGCGAGAGATTGGTCGGTAAAGTGGCGCAACGTCAGCGGGTAACTAACCCAAAGAACACCATTTATGGTATTAAGCGTCTCATTGGGCGGAAATTTACTGATAAAGAGGTGCAAAAAGACGTAGAAATCAGCCCATACAAAATCGTGAAAAAAGGTTCTGGTGTGGCCGTAGAAATGGATGGCAAAGAATATACACCAGAAGAAATCAGCGCGATGGTATTATCAAAAATCAAGGCTGACGCTGAGGCGTTTCTCGGTGAAAAAGTCACTGAAGCTATCATTACGGTGCCAGCATATTTTGATGATTCGCAGAGACAAGCGACCAAAGATGCAGGTAAAATCGCAGGGCTTGAAGTAAAAAGAATTATTAATGAACCTACGGCGGCGGCTCTGGCTTATGGTCTAGAGTCTAAAAAAGACGAAAAAATCGTAGTCTTTGACCTTGGTGGTGGTACGTTTGACGTTTCTATATTGGAACTAGGGGACGGCGTCTTTGAGGTGATGTCTACAAATGGTGACACACATCTAGGCGGTGAGGATTTTGATAATATCCTGGTGAACTTTTTGGTAGACGAATTCAAGAAAGAATCAGGAATTGACGTAAAGGGCGATGCGGCGGCGATGCAAAGAATCAAGGATGAAGCAGAAAAAGCCAAGAAGGAACTTTCTTCTTCGACTTCGACGGATATTAATTTGCCGTTTCTATCGGCTGATTCTGAAGGACCAAAGCATTTTGAATATACTCTCACTCGGGCGAAACTAGAAGAGTTGGTGAAACCTCTGCTTGATAGACTAGCTGAGCCAGTAGAAAAGGCTTTGAAAGATGCAAAGCTCAAGACCTCGGACATTAACGAGATTGTGATGGTAGGTGGGATGACGAGAATGCCAGCGGTGGTAGAAAAAGTCAAATCCATCTTTGGTAAGGATCCAATGCAGGGTGTGAACCCAGATGAGGTAGTGGCAGTAGGTGCAGCAATCCAAGGCGGTGTTTTGCAAGGTGATGTGAAGGATGTGTTGCTCCTAGACGTAACGCCACTTACCCTTGGTATTGAAACGATGGGCGGCGTGAGGACTCCTCTGATTGATAGAAATACTACTATTCCAACTTCTAAATCTGAGGTGTTTTCGACAGCTTCCGATAATCAGCCACAAGTAGAAATCCATGTGCTTCAAGGTGAACGGGAGTTTGCGGCTGATAACAAATCTCTTGGTAGATTTATCCTTGACGGGATCGCTCCGGCGCCAAGAGGTGTGCCACAGATTGAGGTGACCTTTAATCTGGATGCGAACGGCATTCTCAATGTAACGGCAAAGGATAAGGGGACCGGCAAAGAGCAATCTATTACCATCCAGAACTCTGGCAACATGAGCAAGGAAGATATCGAGAAAGCACAAAAGGAAGCGGAGCTTCATGCTGAGGAAGACAAGAAGAAGAAGGATACGATCGATGTAAAGAATCGTCTCGAAAATGCGATTTATCAGGCAGAAAAGATGCCGGATGAATACAAGGATAAAATCTCGGATGCTGACAAGGAGACGATCAAGTCGGCAGTAGAAGAAGCCAAAAAAGTTTTGAATGATGCAGATGCAGACAAAGACAAGCTTGAGGCGGCAGCGAAGGAACTTTCTGATAAAATCATGCCGATTGGGGCAAAGATGTACCAAGAAGCGGCGAAAGACGAGTCTAAAGCTGATGATAAAAAGTCAGACGATGATGCTGTTGAAGGTGAAGTCGTAGATAAATAACGGCTAGGCGGAATCCACCAGTTTAATATTGGTGGATTTTTGCTGCTATAAAAAATGGTGACCCGGGTGCGAGTCGAACGCACAACCTTTTCCTTAGGACGGAACTGCTCTATCCATTGAGCTACCGGGCCACATATGTTATACTGGTATTATTATACCATGAAATCATTATCTAAAAAAGAGAAAAAGACTGAACAACAAAAGGTAGACGAGCGTCGTGAGCAAGTGCTAGCGACGGGGCGGAAATTTAAATACCCTCTCCAATGGACGAAGCATCGGATCGTAGTTTCTACAGTTTTGATTGCTGTGGTGGTGATCGCGGTGATGGTAGTAGGTGGATGGTTAGCGCTGTATCGTTTTAATATGACAGACGATATGCTCTTTAGGGTGACAAAGATTTTGCCGGTATCGGTGGCGACAGTAGATGGTGAGAATGTGAGATTTTCGGATTATTTGATGTTCTATCGGAGTAGTATTACTTCGACTTTGAGGCAGTCTGGGCAAGTGGATAATGAGGGATCGCTAGACACTCTAAAACTCCAATACATGAGGGCGGCGCTTTCGGAGGCCGAAGAGTATACCTATGCTCTAAAATTGGCACGCGAAAACGGGATTACTGTAACGAATGAAGAGATAAATGAGGAGTTTAATAGACATCTAAACATCGGTGGAGTGGAACGAAGCGAGGAAAGTTTTGTAAAAATCATTGAAGATAATTTTGGGCTTAATAAGAGTGAATATGAGCGGATGCTGTATCTAACTTTGGTAAAAGCAAAGGTAGAAGAAAAAATTGATGATAAGGCGTCTCAGACGGCGGCTCAGGTAGAACAGATGTTAGTTTCTAACGGGGCGAATTATCAGGCGGTAGCGGAGGCGCTGGGCGCGGAAGTGGAGTATGAGGAAACTGGCGGCTATGTGTCGGCGCAAAATATCGACGGTGGGCGGGCGACTGAAGCGATGAAGCTAAATCCGGGTGAGCAGTCTGGTAAGTTTATCTCGACAAATGGTGATGGGTATTATTTTGTAAAACTGATTGCTAAGACTGATACTGAGGTTAATTTTGTATCGATAAAAGTTTCCTTTACAGTGTTTAAAGAAAAATTTGAAGCTTTGAAGGAAGAAGATAAGATTTCTGAATTTATCGAGATTCCTGAGGAATAGACTAGAATAAATTGAGATACAAAAAAGGACCCGTGGGGGTCTTTGGTGCGGGTAGACGGGGACGATCCGTCGTCTTATCCTTGGGAAGGATACATAATAGCCGTTATACGATACCCGCTTGGGATAGTCTTATTATATCATATTACTCTTAAATATGCTATAATAAAAATATGGATGAACTGCGAGAGCTTTTGAAAAAGACGATTCGTGAGATTTTTGATGTGGAAGTTGAACCGGAGATTACGCCGGCGCCCTTAAATGTTGATGCAGACTATTCGTCAAATGTAGCTTTGAAATTGGCAAAAGATTTGCATGACAACCCTTTTAATATTGCAGAAAAACTTAGTGAGAAGATTGAGGGGAGTTTTGTTTCGAAGCCGGGGTTTTTGAATTTTAAGCTTTCTTCGAGGTTTTTAAAAGAAAAGATAGATGCGCTCAGAGGTGATTTTAAGGTTTCTCTTGAAAATTATAGTGGGAAGACAGTAGTTTGCGAATTTTCTGATCCAAATCCATTCAAGGTACTACATGTGGGGCATCTCTATACCTCTATTGTGGGGGATGCGATTTCGAGGTTATTTGAAAATGCAGGGGCGAAGGTGGTGCGGGCGAATTTTGGTGGAGATGTGGGGCTGCATGTTGCTAAAACTATGTATATTTTGAGGCAGAGAGATTTTGAGACTCTCACGATTGAGGAGATTGCGCGGTGCTATGTGGAGGGGACGGCTGCTTATGAGGATGACCCGGAGGCAAAGGCGGCGATTACGGCGCTAAACAAAGAGATTTATAGAATCAATGCAGAGGATATTCATGAAGGTGAGGTGGCGGAGCTTTACTGGAAGGGGCGGGAGCTTTCTTATGAATATTTCAAGGATTTTTATGCGCGGATAGGCGTGAAATTTGATAAATATTACCCAGAGTCTAGCGTGGCGGAGCTGGGGCTTACTACAGTTCTTCGTGAGCTGGATAAGGGAGTTTATGAAAAGTCGGACGGGGCGGTGGTGTTTGACGGAGAAAAGTACGGACTACATACGCGAGTGTTTGTGAACCGTGAGGGGGTGCCGACGTATGAGACGAAGGATGTGGGGCTTTTATTTACCAAGTGGGAAGATTTTCATTTTGATAAATCGGTGGTGATCACGGGGTCGGAACAGTTAGAATATATGAAAGTAGTTTTGAAATCGGTGGAGCAATATGCGCCGGAGCTGGTTTCTAAAACTTCTCATCTCACGCATGGACTAGTGAAACTACCTGGAAATGTAAAGATGTCGTCTAGGAAAGGGAATTTTCTCAAGGCGGTGGATGTGATTCAGATGGTGTCGGGTGAGCTTTTGGAGCAATATGACTCGTCGGATGATAAAGTGGTGATGGCGGCACTTAAATATGCGTTTTTGAAATATAAGATGGGCGGGAATATTGTATTTGATCCGTCGGAATCGGTGAAGATGACGGGATGCTCTGGGCCGTATCTATTGTATTCGGCGGTGAGGGCGAAGAAAATTCTCGCAAAAACTACCCATGGTGAGACTCAAAGTGAGTATATATATAATATATATGAGCGGAATTTAGCGAAGAAACTGCTAGAATATCGGGAGGTCCTCGCGGAAGCGACGGAGGAGATGGCGCCGCATAAGGTGGCTACATATCTCTACGAAGTAGCGCAGGAATTTTCGAGATTTTATGAAAACTGTCCAGTGGTAGGAGCGGATGAAGAAGCTGAAAGAATAGAGCTTGTGCAGGTGTATCATAATGTTATGCAACACGGATTAAATATTTTGGGGATAGAAATCCCGGAGGAAATGTAATGGGAAGAGCAAAACTTCTATGGGTAGATCTTGAGATGACTGGCCTTGAACCGGATAAAGACAAGATTTTGGAAGTAGCAGCGATTGCGACTAATATGAGTTTCAAAGAGGCTGGGCGATACGAAGCGGTAGTAAAAGTGCCTGAAAAGCTAATGAAAGAAAGAATGGTGGGGGAGTTTTGGGAGAAAAATGCTGAATCTCGAGATGCATTGATGGCGCAAAATAAAGATGGTAAGCCAGTTTCTGAAGTGGAAAAAGAATTGCTAGAGTTTATTGATAAAAACTTTGGGAAAGAAGTGTATCTTGCGGGTAATTCGATTCATCAGGATAGAAAGTTTATTGAAAAAGAAATGCCGGAGCTAAATCGGCGGCTGCATTATCGGATGCTAGATGTGTCGGCTTGGAAAATTTATTTTGAAAATGCGCGTGGACGAAAATTCACAAAAAAGGATAAACATCGAGCGTTAGATGATATTGAAGGATCAATGGAGGAGTTGCAATGGTATTTGACATTTCTAAAGTAAGTGGAATTGGTAAGTACGTCGTTAAGACTGAAAAAAAGGACGAAAAGGAACGGACCTTGTATTTTAAGGGTGAAAAGGCATTTCTTGTGGTAAACAAAAATACAATTGAAGTGCGGACAGATGAAGAGCTCCGGAAGCTTTTGGTAGAAAAATACGAATCGGTGATGGAATCGCGATATTTCGGCCGTGGGGGAGTAGAAATAGTGCTGGCGGGCGGGCAACTGTCGGATGATGAACTTTTTGACTTGGTGAGGCTGAGCTATAATCTTAGTTGATTTAGGTTTATGATTTTGACTGCTGTAGAAAATACAGCAGTTTTTTGTTGACATGAGCGGGAAGGGCGTGATATAATGAAAGTGCAATCATTTGATAATTTAGGTGACCGAAGGCGTTTTTATGTAAAACGTATTTGGTTCGACAGTAAAAACGGCACCAAGATGGAGTCTGCTGTCGAGCCATTTCGGTCGATTATCAGATGATTGCACCCATCGTGGTGCCATTTTTGAATTAAGGGCGAGAATGGACCACAACGATAAAAAGGTAAAAAGAAAGGTCCAAATGCTTAAGGTCATACAAGGAATTAAACTTTCTTTCAAGAAAGAAAGTTTAGCAAAGAAAGCAAGTAAGGAATTTGAAACAAAAGTGAATTCTGTTTCAAATTCAGATAATAATTATTTTTCGTTACTACACCGTGGTCGGGAAGTTAATACTTCTGACCCTTATTCATATAGAAGTAAAATTCCTAGGAGAATTGTCGGAGGGCTAAAAAAGACCTTGGACACCGGCATGTCTCTACCACGGTGTAGTAGCACATATATTAAGAATCAGAAGACTGCGCGTCTAGTGGGCGCTTCTTCTGCTGTTTTGCTTCTCACTTTGCTTTCTCTAACAGTTCTTCCAGTCTCTTCCAAACCATCAACTGCCGAGGCAGCTGGCACTTCTTCCTCTACTACTATCACTACCAGTGCAGCTACTGCTAGTGTAGACCTTACTACTATTTCTTCTGATGGTACTTTTGCTTCTTCTTCATCTTCAGAACAAGCT
>JAZRPQ010000006.1:0-63741 GCA_045649325.1 Candidatus Nanosyncoccus sp. | reverse complement strand
AGTAGCAGATTCTTTGAATGTTACACTAGATACACCAGTCGTACCGCCACCCGCGTAGGCGAAGTTCACTGTCACGGTCTTGGCTGCCGCACCAGCAGGCACAGCAGTAATGGTAGCAGTACCTTGTCCTACAGTAAAGGTAGTATTGCTACTTGTAATGTCTGCTACAGTACCAGCTCCTTCTGGAGACCATGCTGCGAAACTGTAACCATCGTTCATCGTAGCAGTAAGGGTGTAGGTTTGGCCGTAAGTTAGGTTATTTATTGTACAACCTGCCGTGTTGGAGCAAGAAGTACCATTGAGGGAGACACTTTGTATACCATTAGTTGGTTTAATCACTATACTGTAGCTAGGTACAGTCCAAGTAGCGTACAGAGTGATATCATTAGTAGTGGTTTGGTTGATCGGGAAGCTATCATGTACCGCATAGGTATTACCAGAGCAAGTAGTACCTGAGTTAGTAGGAGCTACGTCACACCAGCCATTAAAGACATAGCCAGTTCTAGATGGAGTTACAGTAGAAAGTTCAATCTCCGTCCCAGAAGTAGAAGAAGTAGAAGCATCTGGGATATTAGTTACGCTAGCATCCCCGGTATTATCCGCATAAGTGACGCTGTAATTAGCTGGGTTAGCCGTAGTAGTAAGTATTGTAGTCTTGGTGTAAGTACCAGTTGGCTGAGTATAAGCTGCTCTTGCACCTAGCGCGATGGTGTATTCATTAGCCGTAGTTGGGTTTGGTGCCTTAGTTACGTCTAGTGTAGTAGCAGTAGTACCCGGAGAAGGCCAGAAGCCCACGTTCTCTGTAGAATTTATTTTGCTTGGCTTATAACCCCACTTACCATTGTAGGATGCGTCATCAAAGGTCTTTTCATCTATCACACCCGAAATGGAAGAGAAGCTCCCCGTGCTGGTAGTATTAGTGAGAGTACCAGTATTGTCTGAAGCTGAGATGGTTAGAGTATAGCCTGTATAGTTAGTGGTCTTAACATTAAAAGATGCCATTTCTGAAGCAGAGGAAGTAGCAAAGGTGCCAGAAGATGCTATAGTGGTAAGGTCTAGGTCTGCACTAGCTTTTACGATAGTAAGAGTAGTAGAAGAAGAGGTACCAGAAGCAGCTTCTGCAGTTTTTGGTTTAGTAGAAACCGGCAAAACAGTCAGAGTAAGTAAAGTCAGAAGCAATGCGGCAGAAGAAGCACCTAGAATACGTGCAGTCTTCTGATTCTTGATATATGTGCTACTGCGCCGTGGCGAAAACCCGCTTGAGAGCTCTTCAGATACCTCCGTGGGCTTCTTCAGAAGACTTTTTACATATGAATAAGGGTTTGAAGAAAAAACCTTCAAACCACGACGCAGTTCAAAATTATTACTCTCTCCCCCTAAATGTTGTATGACCTTGGACATTTGGACCTTTCTTTTATTTTTTATAAAGACGATTCCATTTTTAGACCCTTAATTTAAAAATGGCACCGTGAGGTGCAACAGTCTTATAGTCCAATTAGGGCGTTAGTGCCTACGTTGAATCATAGCGACTCCTCATGGCGCCACCAAAATATTCAAAAACAGGCACTACCTTATTCAACACCCTCTTGTTAATTAAACTATAAAACTGTTGCACTTTCATTATAGCACACACTTTTAGAATTAAGCAAGAGTTTTTTCTATTTTCCAACACACTTTCCACCCCCACTTTTCCACACCCCTTGCATTTTTGCATTTTCGGGAATGCCCGCCCACCCTAGTTCTGCTAGGGGTTATTTTTGCACATCAAAAAGCGGGTCCATCTTAGGTATTTCTCCGTTCGATTCGCCCGCGTCGGTATATACCTCTATTATATCAAATCATGCAAAAAATGTCAAGATCTCTTGAGCTCAATTTTGCGTTTAACCCCAGTATTATCTAGGAAATCTATATATTTAGGAGTGAACACTCGATAAAGTGATGATACAGAATGCCTATTCGGTGCGAGCAGCTTTAAGAAACGATCTTTATTCACTAAATATTTAACCATCTTGAAATAGTCGCCATCACCAGAAACTAGGAGTACCTTATCAAAATCCTCATGATCTGCAATTTTAGACATTACTGTAAAAACGATATCAGTATCAACGTTACCCTTTTTCTTACCAACCATACTTTGAGTGTGTTCACGAAAAACCAAAATAAATCCAGCTTTTTGGATTAACTCATATAACTTTTGATTTTCTTCATTGACTACACCAAGAAAGTAATAAGCATCCTCGACATGATAGCGTTCCTTTAGATAAATGCGGAATTTCTTCAAATCGACCGCCCAATCGTTCGCAAGCGTATTGATATAAAGATTTTGTCCGTCAATAAAGGCTTGATTATTCATACCCATATTATACCACATCACATCAACGATTCGAGCTCGCTCATTAGCTTATCGTCGATTTTTTCTTTGAACTCTAGATGAATGGAGATATGTTTGATGGTTTCTGGCTGGTAAATCGCTAACGGCGAAATCTGAGCCTTTATCTGATGCTTTTCTAATACTTTTTCTACTGCATCAATAACTTCCTTGTAAGTCTTATCCGTCTCCGCCGTGAGATCTCTTTTGTCTACCACTGGCGCAGTGTCTATCACTGGGGTAGATTTTGCATATTCTTCTAGTTTCTTGAAGTCGATCTCAAACCCAGCCAAATAATCATTCAGCTTGAACGCACGCTTAACCGAATTCTTAAACTCACCTACTACGCCAATCGTCTCACCATTTACCACGATTGCCGCCGAACGCTTTTTTTCAAACGGGACCACTTCTGGACATTTGTCCGACAGCTCTCTGTAATCTGCCTCAATATTTAGGCTCTCGAGCAATTTTTCTACATAATATTTGGCCTTATAGTAAGCCGTACCAGTGGACTTCCTCTCTGCAAGTACCAACGCTAGTCGCATCCCTTCTACTGGCACGTTCTCTTCATTTAGCCCCCATGACCTTTGATAAACTTTGTTTATTTCAAAAATCGCAAATTTGTCTACTGGAAGTTTTTGATTGATATAAGCTTTCTCAAGCAAACTCGGCGTGAGCGTTTGCCTCACATATTGAAGCTCCGGCGAGATCGAATTGATGATTCTAAAAGATTCCTTCGCTTCGAGGCCTGCCTTTTCCATTAGCCTCCCGCTGATAAAGCTATAAGATAGAATTTCGTTAGCTCCAAAGCCCGAAAGCATGTCGCGCACCTTAGTCTTGAGAGCCAAGTTTGGATTTTTCTCTGCTGTCCTGTGCAAAGGCAAAATCGGCTCGATGTTATCATATCCATTTAGACGCCCGACTTCCTCAATTACGTCCTCTTTTATGTGGATGTCTGTCCGCCAAAGTGGCGCCACCACTATGAGGTTCTTTGCCTTAGCGTTGACTTCAAACCCTACGTTTGAAAGAGTTTTGACTATCTGCTTTTCGGTGTAGTCTGTCCCAAGTAGTCCATTGATTTCACTTACGCTAACATTGACAGTGACTGGTCTCTCGGCTCTTTTCTCCGTATCTGCTACCAGTGCCACTCTATACCCTTCACGTAGCATCTCAGAAGCTGCCTCCGCTACTCTGAGGCACTGATATGGCGGTTGCCCCTTAGTGAATCTTGTAATCGCTTCAGAAAAAATCCCATGCGCCATCTGGGTCTTGCGCAAATTATAAAGCGAGAAAGTCGCCGATTCGATTATCACGTTCCGAGTATCCTCAGATATTTCGGTAGATTTGCCTCCCATCGCTCCAGCTAGCGCCACCGGCTTTTCACCACTACAAATCACAATATCGTTTTCATTCAAAACCACCTCAGTATCGTCCAGGAGTACAAGCTTCTCACCTTTTTTCGCTAGTCTCATTACGATTTCTGGCTTGTCGGTCCCACCTACTTTGATAAATTTATCATAGTCAAAAGCGTGTAGCGGCTGACCAGTGAGCAACATCAGATAATTCGTCACGTCTACAATCGGCGAAATCGGCTTCATTCCAGATTTAGAAAGAAGTGTGTCTACAAGTGATAAATACTTTTTTCCTGTCTCGCCATGTTTTTCTAATACTACCGCCGTATAACGCTCGCAAATACCATCATCTAGGATTTTTACGTTTAAGCCTTTTGTAGGTCTCAAAGTGGTATCTTGATATTCGTAGTCAAAACTCTTACCGAGAATCCCCGCCACCTCGCGAGAAAAGCCAATCACGCCAAAGGTGTCTGGCCGATGAGTGAGAGATTTGTTTTCGATCTCTAATATTTTGTCATTTAGCTCAAATACATCAGAGAGCAAATCTCCTGGCTCTGCCGTGTCTGGTTCAATCTCTACAATTCCGCTGTGGTCATCACCAAAATCTAGCTCATCTGCCCCGGCCAGCATCCCGTTTGACTCATATTTGCCTAGCATCTTGCGCTTACCAATGATAAACGGTTGATCTTCGTGTACCGAAGCTGGCACTACTGCTCCTGGTGCTATCCAGGCCGCCAGCATCCCTTCGCGTACGTTTGGTGCCCCACAGACTACTTGAACTAGTCCTCTCTCGTCAGACTCAACTTTTGGCACATTTACGCTACCGACATTTATTTGACAGAGTGTCAAATGTGTGTCTGGTATCTTTTCGGCACTCACTACTTTGACGACATATATATTATCATATTTGTGGGATTCGTCAATTACGCCCTCTACTTCTACTAATCTCGCTCCAATCAGCCGTATCAACTCCTCATCTGGGATATCTACATCTACATATTTTTTGATCCAATTCAAAGAAATCTTCATCTTGTTCTCCTATTTAAAGTTCCTTAAAAAGTTGAGATTTCCGCTCTCAAAGTAGCGCACGTCTTTAAGTCCGTATCTCAGCATTACCAAACGATCAATCCCTCCGCCCCAAGCAAAGCCGTGGTATTTGTTTGGATCGATACCCGCCTCTTTTAGCACATTTGGATGAATCATCCCGCAGCCTAACATCTCGAGAAAGTCACCTTTCTTGCCACCAAGTGATTTTGGCTTTTCGATCATAAACTCGAGTGACGGCTCTGTAAATGGGAAATATCCTGGCTGCGTGCGGATATTCAATTTCTGCTCGTAATATTTTTCAAAAAACTCTCGGAGAATCCCCAGCATCTGTCCCATCGTACAATCTGAAGATACATACACACCCTCACATTGATAGAACGTATGCTCATGTGTAGCGTCCACATCTTCGTTCCGATATACTCGTCCTGGCACTACCACCGCTAGTCGGCCAGTCTTTTCTAGCTGATCTTTGTAAGATTTCAAAACTCGGTTTTGCATAGTAGAAGTATGCGCTGGCGGGATGTAGCCTTCCTCTGTCCGGAAAGTATCATAACCGTCCCTGGCTGGATGTTCCTTGGCAAAGTTCAGAGAATCGAACATATGATACCCATCATCTAGCTGCCGACTCTCCACCACGTCAAATCCCATCATCTGATAAATCGTCGCCACTCGGTCTAGCTCCACCATCAAAGGGTGCCTCGATCCCATCAAAACCGAATAAAACTCTGGCAATGCTTCATTAGGTGCACACGGCGCGGTAATGTCGATAGGCTCTACCGCCGCATCATACTGAGCTTCCTCTGCTTTCATGATTTTATCAAGCAGCGCCATCTTCTTGGTATTCAGCTCACGACCAAACTCACCCCGCTTCTTTGCTGGGATTTCTTTAATCTTGGCGTACTCCGCATTCAAATCTTTTAGCTCTTGTTTCAGTTTCTCCAGTTCTTCCATATTATATATATTATATCACAAATCAAGGCTACTTACGCCGAAGTCGTCAGTTCGCGCAAATCTCTATATTCAGCTTCTTTCATGTACCATGCTACATAGTCCCCTGCCATTTTGTCGCTGTGGAGTCTCAAGCTGAACGTATCCGTATCAAGCCCCAAATCTTCCACGCCAAATTGGTATCGCTCCGCCGGGTTGTAGCTCGCTATTTCATTGAGATAGTCATTATAGGCTAGAGCGATTTCTGCTTCATACTTAGTCATGCCAGAAATCCTTGCAATCACTCCCGCCTCAGAATTATCCTTTGGATATTTTGCATAATATCTTTCCCGCGCGATAGCTACGCCACTTTCTTCTCCAGTTAAAAGCGAATAAACTTGATTGTGTAGCATGTATCCCGAATATAGCGCCAAATTTTCATCCTGATTAGTGCTAAAAGAATATTTCGCCCCCGTCGCAAGATCCATATCTACCCCCTTACACGCACTATAAAGCCCCACGATATTACCAAAGAATTTCAAAATCCGATCAAAGATATTACCATCATAGTTACGCGAAGCCTCACAAACGTCCGCACTACTCACCCCCACCGTGCTTTCTCTGTCCATTCCCATTATCACAAATTTTTCCAAATCACTCCCCTCTACGATATTGCCGTCCTCATCGATCGAATCCCCAATTTCGGAATTTTGCCAATCACTCAAACTATAACTCATATGCTGAATATCCACAGTGTTATGGGAAGTACAATACAAATCCCCCTCCACCTCCACCGTCCCAACTGTTTCACAATTATCCTGACCTAGTGTAGTGAATTTCTGACTCGACCCTTCCGCCTTCGCCGTACCTAGAATATTAGACACCGCATCCGAGGTTGTACTGCCAGCCGTCGTCACTGCAGAAATTAGGCTGGACCCACCAGAACGGTAAGACCCGAGTATTGTCGTAGCTAGACCATGCACGATGCTCCCAAGAAAAGTATTTGGCGAAGAAATATCAAAAGGGCTAAGCGTCGCTCGCTCAGCTTCCTCTTTTCTCGCCACAGCTTTGTCTACTTTCACTTGATACGCTGCTACCGTCGCCGCATCCGATGGCATCGCCCCAATCGCTTTTTTGTTCAAAGTATTAGAAATAAACGAACCACCCTCTAGCACTCGATTCGCGCCAATCACACTCTGAAAAAGCGTAGAATTCTTTTCTGAAATCGCAAGTGCGATACTATTATTAGCTCTAGATATTACTTCTTCGTCTGCCGACGCACCTTTGCCATTCCTCACTGCTGACTCTGACTTTTGGCCACCGTTGGTCGTCACCACTGTCTTATTAATTACCTCTTTGTCTGCCTGCCCTGTAGTATAGAGCACCCTATCTCTAGAAAAATTTGCCGCTTCATCTTTCGAATAGTTCTTCTCCCCTACCGCCGCCTGGAAGTTCACTGTCTCGAGTATAGATAGTTCCTTCGTCTCTATCGCGCCAGTATAAATATTTTCGTAAGACACGCTCGTAGGCGTACTGATCACATTCATCAGCTCATTAATCGGACCGTTGTCGCCAATTCTCGCCCGCTGAATCGGCTCCTCTATCGCAAGGAAGGTATTTGCCGCCGTATAAGGCTCCTTCGCCGAAACTGCGCTGTTGAGAAGTTCCGCCGCCCGTTTGGTCTGAGTATCTTCGTAATCCGCCGCCTGCCCAGTAACATCTGTCGTCCCCGTCACATTACCATTGCTATCCCTTACCTCCTCCTGCCTAGTTTCTTTGTGCCAACCTATAATGTAAGCGCGCGTTTTTTCTGCTACCGTAGAGGTGATTTCACTTGCGTCACCGTTTGAAATATTTTCTTCAAAAGTGCCAGTCTGACCCCCATCATCATCCTCGCCATCGTCTTCAGACTTTCTAAACCAAGTATCAAACCTAGTGACATCAAACCCAAAAGTCGGCTTTTCGTCCTCTCGCACTCCACCTACCAGCGTAGTCGCATTATTGTCCAGCACTTGGTTCAAAATCTCCACAAAACTTTCTTCGTCAGCCTTGTAGTCGCCCGTCCTCTCCCAGGTGTTAAAATTCCCACGCGAGAGCCCCATTTCTTTATAAGCATCCGATACGTCCTTGCCATAATAATACTTCGCCGAAATATCCGCCGCATTCGAATAAGCAGCATAAAGCTTCGGATCAGACTCTACCGCCGCCACAAAATCATCCGCCCTGATTACTTGGCCCTCAAATAGTAGTGCCAGCTCCCCCTCTTCGTCACTTGAGTAAGAAATGCCACCCGCTGCCGCCACTAGCCCTTCTTTTTCTTCGATATTGGCGATATAAGTATCAGTCTTAATGAAATCCCCGTTCGCCGTTACCTGCCCCACATCTACACCGTTTTTGGCTAAATCCGTAGAGTATTCAGACGGAAACTTTCCTGCCTTGGCTAGCTCTGCCGTCACATACTCGCCCTGCTCTTCCAAAATCGCCACCGTATCAGTGAACCCCAAAGCTTTTTGCAAATTATAATCTATCGCCCCGATCACCATCATCGGCATCGCAATAATTAGTGCGACTATTCCAACTAGTGCTATCAAAATTATCAGCACCGGAAGTAGCACCTTTAGCATACCAGAAGTGCCAGACCCACTACCCTTAACGTCGTCATCACCAGTGTCGCTCTTCATCTGGACTCGACTCTTCGCTCCAGCATAAAGCCCCGCTACTTCATTCGCAACTAATTTATTATCCATATATTATATATTATACACCACTTATGGTTATTTTAGAAAATTAGTCTCTAGGTATTGGCATAAAAATAATCACCAGCGATATAATCGCGAGTATTATTAGTATCGCCCACACCCAAGCAAATTTGCCAGTCTTCTTGGTGTCTTTAATATATTCAGAATCTTTTTCAAAATCCGTCACTTCGCCATCCGGCGCTTCTTTTACTGCTCTTTCGCGCAAATCCGCCGAAATTCTTTTCTCCAAATTTTGGTTCTTTGTATCTTCTTTGTTTACTACTATACCCATATTTTTCCTAAATAAGTTTTTTTCATTATACCACAATTTTTGTGCTATAATATATATAATATCAAAATAAAGGAGGAATATGGCCACAAAAAAGCCTAAGTCGTCGGCAAAGTCCAAGACTAAATCGACGAAACCCAAAACTGCGACCGGATCGACCGCTAAGTCTGCGTCCGTCACCTCTTCTACGAAACCAGTAGCAGAGGCCAAAGCCGAAGCCATTGTGAGCAAGCCAGAGGAAAAAGGCCCTTGCTTTAAAGGCTTCTTCAACAAAAAATACGAAGGCACTGAGAGCATTCTCACTATCTTCAAAAATCCTAAATTCTACGGCTCTTTACTCGGAGAGGTTATTGGTACGGCATTAATCACCCTACTACTTTTCGCGCTATCACTCCTAGGTCTATCTAGCATTGCTACCTACTCCTTCGCTCTGATCGCCGTCTTTATCGGTGTCTATGCCTTTTCTGGTGCCTGCCTCAACCCTATCATTACTGCTGGGATGATGGCTACTCGTAGAATGTCAGTGATTCGCGGCGTCATGTACATCATCGCCGAAGTCATCGGTGCTTGGATTGGTTGGCTCGTCTTCAACTCATTCCATTTGGCTGGTGGCGATTCCGCCTACAGCCTACCATCGATCACTGCTATCGCTGAAGGCAAATTCTTAGTCACTGCGATGATCGAGTTCACGGCCGCTATCATCGTTGCATTTCTATATGCACGCGCCATCAAATACAAAAAGAGCGTTTTCACCTTTGCAGCAGTAGTTGCCGGCGGCTTCGCTCTCGTCATGGTGATATCTTATGTGATTTCGGCAGCCTTCTTGGGCCTTTCTAGCAACTTCATCGTCAACCCAGCAGCCGCGTTGATGTTCCAAATCTTCCCGACCACTGGCGACAACTTTGGCGAAATCTTTGGTGGCATTTGCCAAGCACTTTCCGTCTATGCACTTTTGCCAATGATTGGCGGCGTACTCGGCTTCTACCTTTCCGAGTTCACTGCTAGACTCTCTGGCGAAAAAGAATAACAAAAATCATAAAATAAGTCCTGGTAGTCAGGGCTTATTTTATTTTCTTGAAAATACTTTCAGGATATTGTAAAATATAATTATGGGAAAAATCTATATCACTACAGCAATTCCTTATGTCAACGGCGCTCCGCACGTTGGCCACGCTATGGATTATCTTTTAGCAGACGTATCCAGCCGCTATCAAAAGATGCTCGGGAACGAAGTTAGATTCCAAGCCGGCACCGATGAGCATGGCAACAAAATCTTCCAAAAAGCCAAAGAGTTAGGTATCCCGGTTCAAGAATATGTAGATCAAAATGCCAAAAAATTCCAAGATTTTATCAAAAAATTAAATGTAGAATATACCGATTTCGTACGGACCACAGACAAAGAGCACGAAAAAAGAGCTGGAGAAATTTGGAAAAAGCTAAAAGATCACATTTATCTTTCTAAATATGAGGGTTGGTATTGTAGTGGCTGTGAACGCTTTATTACTAAGAAAGAATACGAAGAAAATCACGGTATCTGTCCAGATCACCAAAAGCCTTACGAAAAGCTAGAAGAAGAAAATTATTATCTAAAGATTTCCGATTTCAAAGCCGACATTCGTGACGCCATTGAATCAGGTCAGATGCTAATTCTGCCAGAATTCCGCGAAAAAGAAATTTTGAAGTTGCTCGACGAATCACCAGACGTCTCAATCTCCAGACCAAAATCACAACTGACCTGGGGCGTCCCAGTGCCAGACGACGATACTCAAGTTATGTATGTCTGGGTAGATGCTCTAGCCAATTATATTACAGTACTCGGCTATCCCGAAAAAGACATTTCGGATTTTTGGCCAGCTTACGCCCAGTTTGTAGGAAAAGATATTTTGAGGTTCCATGCCATTATTTGGCCAGCTATGCTCATGGCACTAGGGCTTCCTTTACCAAAGACTCTAGTCTCCCACGGCATGATTCTCTCAAACGGCCAAAAAATGAGCAAATCCATCGGCAACGTCATTGACCCACTTGAAGTATTAGACAAACACGGAGTAGAAGCATTTCGTTATTTCTTCCTCCGTCACATTGATACTTTTGCTGATTCAGATTTTACCTGGGAAAAATACGAAGATGCCTATAACAACGAGCTAGCCAACGACCTCGGCAACCTAGTCCAAAGGCTAGCGACTTTGTGCCACAAAAATAATTTCAAACTCCAAAGTCCTAAAATCGAGCTTGATCCAGAATACCAAAAACTCATGAATGAATTTAGATTCAAAGACGCCTTTGACTTCGTCTGGGAAAAAGTCCAAAACGTCAACAAAAAAATCGACGATGACAAGCCATGGAGCTTAGCCAAAAACGGTGAAGTCAAAAAGCTAGAAGAAGCATTAAAAAACGAAGTCGAAAGTCTCCTCTTTTGCAACCAAATGCTAAAACCATTTTTGCCATCAACTACCGACAAAATCGCTAAAATCTTCGTAGACCCTATCACTCCACCAGAATCTCCACTATTCCCCAAAACAAAATAAAATAATCCCACTGGGGGATTATTTTATTTTAATTTGTCCTGATTAAAGTACACCAGTAGCCAGTAAAATTAGTACGACAAGTAGCACCAGTACAATCAAACCTGCTACCACTGACACTAAAATCAAAGTACTTTTAGACATTTTGGTCTTGGCCATCAATTTGTCCAAGATGTTTGGCTGTTTGCCAGCCGGAGAATTTGCGTTCGCCATCATTTGGCCATTAACACCAGGATTTATCGGCTGAGCACCATCCGCAGGTGGCATCGACACCGAACTACCAATCGAACCTGGTACCGGAGCAGCCGCCTTGATTGGGGCTTTTAGCTCCTCTTCTACTGGATCTGGTGGTTTCGGACCTTCTGGCACCGAAATCGCCGTCGTTTCATCAAACACATTTGCCTTCGTTGCTGGCTGTGCCTGGAACATCTGATTTACTGGCATCGCGCTAGCCGCACCTGCCACTGGAGCTCCAGCTGCCGCCGCTACCGCAGCCGGACTCGCCGGCGCTGGAGGCACTGGAGCTGGACTTGCTGGTGCAGCCGGTGCTGAAACATCAGTAGTTGGCTTGTCTTGAGTTGGCCTTGCCGGAGCAGCTGCTGGACTTGCCGGAGCTGGACCCGCCGGAACTGGCGGTACTGGTGGCATCGCAGCTGGACCCGCCGGTGCTGGAGGCACTGGTGGTACTACTGGTGCAGTTGGCTCAGGCGAAGTGGCCGGCTCTGCCGGTGTTGCAGGCTCTGCTGGTGCCGGCGAAGTAGCCGGTGCAGCCGGTTCTACTGGAGGCTCTGCAGGCGCAGGCGCAGTCGGCATCGGCTGTGCTGGATTATTGTTTGCTGGTTCCATTTCTTTCCTTTTTTAGTTATTTCTTATACTTAACTATATTATACTATATTTTGATATTTTTTAAACCTCATTTTCTACCGATTTGATCGCGTCTTTTAGAGAGTTGATCGACTTTTGTAGCAAAATCCCTTCTTCTTCAGAAATCCTGAGGTCTAGTCGTCGCACCACGCCTTCTCGTCCTACTACCGTTGGCCAGCCAAATGCCGTACCCGAGAATTCATCATAAGACGAAACTGGCAAAATCCGCATTTCGTCATTTAATATCGAATCAATAATCTGAAGCACACAGGTAGCGATGCCATAATAAGTCGCACCCTTTTTCTCGATAATCATATAGGCTTCATTTTTTACAAAATCCGAAATACCCATAAGCGTCTCTTTCGGAAGTAGCTCCGAGACATTTTGCCCGCCCGCATCAGCAACCGACCAAAGTGTAAGTTCCGTGTCGCCGTGCTCACCCACTTGGTAGGCATGCACCGATTTTGCATTTATATTAAGGTAATCCGAAATCCTCTGTCTTAGCCTCGCCGAATCTAGCAAAGTCCCAGACCCTATCACCCTCTCTGTCGGCAAACCTGAAATTTTAAGAGTATAATATGTCATTACGTCCATCGGATTCGATACTATAAGAAAAATCCCGTCAAACCCACTCTCCATAATCTGCCCCACCATGTCTTTCAAAATCCCCACGTTCTTTTTGATGAGGTCCATTCTTGTTTCGCCAGGCTTTTGTGCTGCGCCCGCCGTAATCACTACGATATCACAATCTTTCGCATCTTTATAAGTACCGCTAGAAATCTTGAGATGACTCGGCGAAACAGCCAAAGCGTCTTTGAGATCCATCGCTTCCCCCTCCGCGTCTTCTGCCATGATATCTGTCAGCACGATTTCATTTATCGCGGTCCGCTGGTTCAGAGCGGCAAAAGCAATGCTCGCACCCACATTCCCCGTCCCCACAATCATCACTTTATTATTATCCATAATCATATTATACCATAAGCACAATAAAAATTAAATAACCCCGATTTTATCACCGTAACAAGTCAGAGGCTCAAAAATCGGGGTTATTTAATTTTATACAAGTGACTCTATATAGAGTCTAAGTTCTTCTTTAATAAAATCATCCCTGACATTCTCAAGCTCTGCGAGGAACATCGGCGCCTGCGCCTTTAGACGCGAAGTCCGATATTTTTCATATTCTTCCATCTCTTCTTCCGACAAACTTTCTGGATAGTTTCTGCCTTTATAATGAAGAAGCAGTCCCGCTAACCTCTCATCATCAAACTCCGGATGAAAATCTGCCAGCTTGTCTGTCTCAGCGTTCCTTACCGCCTCCACCTTCAGCCGATCTCTGTCGTTCAAAAATCCATCATAAAGCGCCTGTTCTGGCTCTGGCGCCTCCGGAAATTCCGGCTTTTCTGCATAAGAAAGTTGCATTTTTTCTGCAAACTCCGGATGTTTTTTCAAAATCTCAAGATTATATTTCACAGTAGTTTCGTCCAAGCTAATTTTGCTCCAACCATCACCTTTAGAAAGGACCGAAAGTGGCGCCACCGCCGGACATTTGTTATAGCAAAGCTCCTTTACCACCGGATAAAGTTTTGGTTCCTCTTCTTTCAAAATTTCTTCCAAATTATACCTAAGATCATAAACCAAGATATTCCCATTCCTAGAAGGAGCCAACGGCACCACTACAGTAGTTTTATTAAACCTGTTTTCGTATCTTCCTGATGCATAAACCACCGGCATAGGATTCCCCAGGTTTACATATCTTTGAATCTCTCTTTTGCCGTGGTTTTTCGACAAAAACTCAAACAGGCTCGGTTGTTTACTTTTGATTAATTTTGCTACCGCAATCGTTGCATAAACATCCGAAAGCGCATCGTGTGCATGAGCATGCTCCAGCCCATTTTCTTTAGTGAGAAGTTCCAAACGATTCGTCGGCTTACCCTCTTCAGTGACTGGCCAATTTATTCCCTCTGGTCTAAGCGCTCTTGTAAGACGCACTACGTCAAGCATATCCCATCTACTCCGACCATCTTTCCATTCCCATTCATATGGGTCATAAAAATTTCGCCAAAAAGTCGCCCGCATAAACTCATCGTCAAATCTCACCGTATTATATCCTAAAGCTATCGTATCTGGTGTAAATATTTCTTCCGTCACCTTCCGGCAAAACTCCGCCTCTTTTATGCCTTCTTCCAAAGTTTTTTGCGGAGTAATCCCCGTTACACCAATCGCCTGCGGACTCGGCAAAGCATCATCAGTTATTTTCACCAAAATATCTACTGGCTCACCGATCGGATTTAGGTCCATATCCGTCCTCTGCCCTGCAAATTGCATAATCCTATCTGCTCTAGGCTTTAACCCACTCGTCTCAAGATCATAAAAGAAAAAAGTCTGTGCCATAGTCTTATTATAGCATAAAAACACCGCCTAGAATCTAGGCAGTGTCCTGGTCAAACATTGAGTCGAAATTACGGCGCGACAGCGTTACAATACGCAGTCAAAGTCGTTGTAGACGGACCCACCGTAAAGGTCGTGGTAGCCGATGATGGATCTGCTACGTTGCCGTACTCGGTCGAGTTGATCCACTGAGTAAAGGCATAGCCAGAGTTACAAGTGGCAGTAATTGGAATAGAAGTACCATTATCGTAAGATGCCGCAGTAGCCGGCGTGACCGAAGCCACATTAGTGCCAGGAACTACCGTCACAGTATAAGCTACCACGTTAGAAACCGCAGTAAAGTTAATCACGTTCTTGTAATCACCCGCACGTTGAGTTGAGGTAGCGTAAGCTCCGATTTTCATCACGGTAGTATCGGTACCACTATATCCACTAGCTGCAGTACCGCTAGCGTCAGTTGTCTTGTTGATTATCGTAGGAGTAGTCCGATCAAGTGCGCCATAAGAAGAAGGTGTGCCCGAACCTAGAGCATAACCCCATGTACCACTAGTTAGAGACGTAGAACTAGAACCAATCATCGAAAACGTATTAATAGAGTCTAGCACAAGACTAGTAGTATCATACGTAGTGTCACCCACCGTCGCCGACAGAGTATAACCACCGACATTATTCGTGTCTACCGTCACATCTACGTCATTGCTATCTTTAGATGCGCCCGGCGCCAAGTTAGAGATGAGAAAATCATCCGATATGGTCACACCTAGAGTAGGGTTAAACGTAAATTGCACGTTTGTACTAGTTTTGTATGTTACTGTAGCGCTTGCGGCTTGCGCCACGATAAGTCCCCCTAGTAGGACACCGCATGTTGAGATAATATGTTTGACCTTCATACACCCATCATAACATAGACGTTTTCGAAAATCAACAATTTTGTATAAGAATTATTGTGTGCCGGCATCTTTTTCGTAATCAATGCCGTAATACGCATATTGTAGCATCATATAAGCTGCGTCTAGTTCTGTCGCCACGGTCTTTAGAGGTTCATCGTTTGCTACTGCCATTACCAAGAATCTAAGCGGCTTGTTATAGCCACCACAAATCTCAGTCTGATTGCCATAAGCTAGCGAACCCGGAATCGAAATCTCTCTCACCCCGCCAAGTTTCATCCCCTCCGCTCCCTGGTACCATCCTTCAATCATCCCCAGAGATACGTTGAGAGCTTTTGCAAAGGCCGACGGACTTTTATCATTATCAAAGGAAGAGTCAAAAATCGTCTCATCAGCACACCAACCAACATAATAAGCTAGATAATCACTATCCTGAGCCTCAAGCGTTCGCCCCGTACCAATAAGCAGATCCTTCGTCGTCACACCACTTTCGTTAGCCGAAGTTTCATTGTACGCTTTTACATCTGACTTATACTGGACAAATGTCTCGTAGTCGGTTTTTGTCATCTCTTTGAACGTATTTAATTTTTCAGCGTATTTTGAAGAATAATAAGCCATCCTCTCATCAGAAAGCATTGCGTTTTCTGACTTGTTAGAATTACCACCCACGATAATCGCCGCGTAGGACGCGATAATTGATCCTAACATAATAAATGCGATTATCCCAATCGCCCATCTCTGCCCAGTACTGGTTTTCAGTTCCTTTTCTTCCATAAAAGCTCCACTTACTAGATATATTATATCACAGAATTACAAAAAATAAGTGGTTTTATGAGCCTCTGGCTTGCCACGACGATTAAAACCACTTATTTTATAATTTATCTAAGCTTCTTTTTTAGCTTTTTTAAGAATCTTGGCTTTCTTAAAACTACCACCGGCTTTTTTAATAGCCTCTATAGCAGTTTTCGAAGCAAACTGAGTCTCAAGCTCGATTTTGCTCGTAATCTCTCCACGAGAAATTACTTTTACCTTGGAATAAGGATTAGAAATCAAGTTTTTCTCAGCGAGAACTAGATTATCTACCTTACCAGACAAATCGTTCAAGCGATCAGTATAGACTACTTCAGCCTTAGCGTGGAAAGACTTAAAGCCTTTGAGCTTTGGCACAGCCTGCATAATTGCTCTTTGACCGCCCATGAAGCCTGCCGGCATCTTGGAGTGACCAGTACGAGCCTTCTGACCCTTGGTACCACGACCAGCGGTTTTACCCTGACCAGCGGAAATACCACGGCCCTTGCGGGAAGGCCTAGTATTCTTATTTACGCTTAATTCATTGTATTTCATTACTTATCCTCCTTTTTAGAGGTCTTTTTGGCCGGAGCCTTCTTTGCTGGAGCTTTTTTGGTTGCTGCCTTTTTGGCTGGAGCTTCAGCTTTTTTAGCTTCAGCTTTCTTTACTTCGGCTTTTTTCTCCTCAGTCTTTACCTTTGGAGTCTTATTTTCGTAGCCAACCCATTCGCCTCGTGGCACCTGAGCTCTGAGCCCTTCAATCACCGCATAAGCAATGTTAACCTTGTTGGTAGAGCCTAGCGACTTCGAAATCAAGTTCTTTACCCCAGTAAGCCCCATGATAGAACGCACGGTGCCACCAGCGATAATACCAGTACCAGGAGCAGCTGGCTTCATCAAAACATCTGCGCCAGTTACCTTGGTCCGAGTTTCGTGGCAAATCGTCTCACCATCCATGTTGAAGGTGATCATCGACTTTTTTGCCTTGGTCGTAGCTTTGTTTACAGCGGTCGTTACATCGTTACCTTTAGCTACACCAATACCAACTTTGTTTTTGTGATTGCCAATCGCAACAAGCGCTTTGAAACGCATCCGGCGACCACCAGCCACTGTACGAGACACACGATCAATTGCGATAGTGATCTCATCAAATTCTTTTGGCCCAGTCTCAGCTTTTACTCTGTCACGGCGACCTTTGCGATCAATCTTTTTGCCAGAAATATCGCGAGTCTGCTTAGTCGCAGCTACTTTGTCGTCCATTTTAAGAGTGCCGGACTTATTAATTACTCTTGGGGCCTTAGCATCATTCTCTGCCATTTAAAACTCCAATCCTTCCTTGCGAGCCGCTTCTGCAAGTGCATGCATCCGGCCTGCATATAATTTTGCACCTCTGTCAAATACTACCTTTGAAACTTTCTTAGCTTTGGCTTTTTTGGCAATTTCTGTACCAATTTGAGCTGCTTTTTCGGTTTTGCTGCCAGTCATCTTTGCGCCAACAGTAGTAGCATAAGCTAGAGTTACTTTTTTATCATCGTCCACGATTTGGGCGGTAATGTTGAGGTTCGAAAAATGAACCGAAAGCCTCGGCCGCTCCGCCGTGCCATGGATCTTAGCGCGAGTTCTCGCTGCTCTATATTCGCTTTTCATTATTTCTTACCTGCCTTTCCAGCCTTGCGGATGATCACTTCGTCCACATACTTTATACCTTTACCCTTGTAAGGCTCTGGTTTCTTTAAGGTGCGAATCTCAGCTGCTACTTGACCTACCTTCTGCTTGTCGATACCCGATACGGTAATCTCCATTTTGTTGGTAGCGAGTTGCACGCCTTCTGGTGCACGATATTTCACTGGGTGTGAAAAACCAAGCGCCATTTCAATCTCCTGGCCACCGCCAGAAAGACGAAAGCCAACGCCGTTAATTTCTAGTTTTTTCTCGTAACCTTTGGTCACGCCAATAACAGCATTGTTTAGTAATGCTCTCTGGAGACCATGCCAAGCCCGAGATTTTGGCTCATCGTCAGCTCTTGTGACGATCGCCTGAGTGCCCTCAACCTTTGTAGTGGTCTGAGGCTGCACCGGAACTAAGAGTTGACCCTTCGGGCCTGCGACAGTAATCTCTTTGTCGCCGACCGTGATTGTCACTCCCGCCGGAATATCGATGGGTTGTTTTCCGATACGACTCATATCTTCCTTTACATTAATGTTATTCCTATAATTGTACCACAGAATAGAGAAAAAAGCAAGGAAAAAGACCCTACTTTCGTAGGGCCTCTTTCAAGGTACATTGGGGGGGTGGTTTCAAATTGCCATCAGTCTAACGACGTCTGGCGAGTCAATTTTCTAAATTATTTCCGATAGCTATATCGTTTTCTCCATAAAAGGTTTTATAATCCTTAGGGATTTCGATAATAATCGGTTCAGAGACCTCCAGAAGTTCTTCGTCTCCAAGTTCTAACCGGCGTTTTGCTGTGTCTCTCCTTATGATAAAAGGCTCAATTTCAGAAGCGGGCTTTCCTTTCTCCTGCATGCGACGAATCTTGGCATCATAAGCACGGACAACGTGTTCAGTGGTCTGACGCAAAGCCTCAATATCTCCGTTAATTGCCATATAGCAATAGTCGGGAAGATTGCCATCGTCAATCGCCCGAATCGCATATGCCAAAGAGACAGATCTCTTATCAGAAGGGTCAAGCGAAAGGCCAAAATTGGTAAATTTCTTCACCATTTTGTCTCCGTGACCTTTCTCACGAGTGCCAACCAGCACAAATTTACGGTAAATATGTATTTCTACCGCTGCATTTTCGCCAATTCCGTCGTAGAGATCGTCCAGCAGTCTGGCTAATCCTCCTTCACTGATAATTTGAGGAGTAAGTTCCTCCTCCGCCTTCGGTTCTAGTCTCAAATAACTCTTCATAGGCACACCTCCAAAAGTAAAAGTTCAATATAGTTTCATCTATACCCCCAAAACTACCATCTCCCCTTATTATACCACACATAACACAAAAAGTCAAGCTATGGTACTATAGCTTGACTTTTTACCACTAGTCTAGAGATTTTCCAGATCTTCCTCGGTCGGAATCTTAGAATCTGGCGTTTCAAAATCCTCAATTGGTGCCACCCCTGTACCTACTGGGATCTTACGACCGATGATAACGTTTTCCTTGAGACCACGGAGATGATCCACTGAGCCCCTAATCGCTGCGCCGATCAGAACACGGGTAGTATCCTGGAAGGATGCCGCAGACAAGAACGAATCAGAGTAGATAGATACCTTAGTAATACCAAGCAGCTTATTTGTATAAGTCGCCGGAGTCTTGCCAGCTTTCTCCATCTCTTCATTCTCTGCCAAAACGTCAGCCTTAGAGATGATCTCACCAGAGATAAACCGTGAATCACCTGGATCTTTGATTTCTACCTTCGAGAACATTTGTCTTACCAAAATCTCAAGGTGTTTTGGCGAAATCTCGTGACCCTGTGCCGAGTAAACAGAGAGAACGTCGTTCATGATGTAGCGTTCAGTCTCTTCGATACCCTTGTAATTCATCAAATCTTGGAGATTTAGAGATCCGGTAGTAAGCCTATCACCAGCTTCTACGCTGTCACCAGTCTTCACAATCACCTCTGCGTCGTTCGGAATCCGAATTTCTACATTGTCATTCGACTCAGTTACAAGCAAAATTGCATCTTTGACTAGCTGTACGTTACCAGCCTCTGGAGCTTTCACTGCTGGATTATCACCGCTCTTTCGGATCAAAGTCGCTCCGGCTTTTACCGTTTCGCCGTCTTTGACCGCTGGTTTACGACCATCTAATTCAATTTTCACTACTGGGCCAGCCTGTGCTTCTACTCTCACTACATAGTGATTACCATCTTCAGTAACAGTCACTGTACCAGAAATTGGCGATACAAAAGCTTGACCCTTCGGCGTACGAGCTTCGAGAAGCTCTTCCACACGAGGAAGACCTCTAGCGATAGCACCAGAACCTGCCACACCTGAACCGTGTTTGGTATCGAGCGTTAGCTGCGTACCTGGCTCACCGAGAGATTGTGCTGCGATCACCCCGACCGGTTCATTAGCCGCTACCAACATACGAGTAGACATATCAACTCCGTAAGCTTTGCGTGGCACACCGTTTACCGCTGTAGTCGAGAGAATCGATTGGATTCTGACGGACTTAATATTGTCATCAGCTTCAATCTGTTCTGCTACTTCCTTGGTAATCAGTTCATCTGCTTCAAGATAACCTGGCACCACCTCTGCAGTATAACGACCAGCGATTCTCATCGAGAATTCAATCCCCGAAATCTCGGTTTCACTCTTATAAACCACAAATCCTGGATCTTCTGCCTCTTCATCAGTAGTAAACACATCCTGAGACACATCTACAAGACGACGAGTGAGGTACCCAGAGTCCGCCGTACGAAGAGCCGTCGACACCTGCCCCTGGCGTGCACCTCGAGTCGCAATAAAGGATTCTAGAGTATTTAGACCTTTCTTGTACGAAGATTTCACTGGAAGCTCGATTTCGTTGTTGTTGATATCCACCATGATACCAATCTCTGCCGAAGCCAGCTTGATGTTAGAAATATTACCACGAGCACCCGAGTTCACCATCACCGCGATATCGGTATCCATCTCTGATAGCTTAGAAGATAGAAAATCAGAAATTTTGCCATCGATGTCACGCCAGTTGGCAATCGTGAGACGATAACGCTCATCCTCAGTAGTAAGACCATCATTGAAATCTTGCTGAATCATTGCGGTTTTAGCATCACCTTCAGCGATAAAGTCATCGATCTCATCGTAAGTTGGATAATCATCCTTTGCCGTCGAAATCGAAGCTACTGTTTCATATTCAAAGGCGAGGTCTTTAAGAGCATCTGCAGTCTTTACGGTAGTTTCTGCCCCATAAAGGTCAAAGATGTCCGCCATCACACGAGAAAGATGTTTCTTGGTTTGTACTGAGTTGTCATAAGGATAATCTTCTGGAAGAATTTCGTTGAAAATCACCCGACCAAGCGTCGTATTTCTAACTTCTTTCTTTGCAAACACACGAATTGGTGTTTGAAGTGCGATCACGCCTTGTTCATAAGCCATTTCCGCCTCATAAACAGAGGAGAAAGCTTTTGGCTTATCGGTATCAGTACCAGGCTTATCATAAGTCAGATAGTAAGCCCCAAGTACCACGTCCTGATAGATAGCAAGCACTGGAGAACCATCTGCCGGCTTCAGAAGGTTCTTCTCGGCCGTCATTAATTCTTTAGCTTCCATCTGTGCAGCCTCAGAGAGAGGTAGGTGTACCGCCATCTGGTCACCATCGTAGTCTGCGTTAAACCCAGATGCTACGAGTGGATGCAATTTAATCGCTTTACCGTCAATTAGTCTTGGCTGGAACGCCTGTACCGAAAGTCTGTGAAGCGACGGAGCACGGTTAAGGAGTACATATTTGCCCTCGATTACCTCATCCAGTGCATCCCAGACGATTGTTTCCTTAGCCTCGATCAGCCTCGAAGCCGCGCGAATATTATTAGCGTGTTCATGCGAAATCAACCAAGAAATCACAAATGGCTTAAATAGTTCTAGCGCCATCTGCTTAGGTAGACCACATTCGTTGAGTTTTAGTTCTGGACCTACCACAATCACCGAACGACCAGAGTAATCCACGCGTTTACCAAGAAGGTTCTGACGGAATCGCCCCTGTTTACCCTTGAGAAGGTCAGAGAGAGATTTGAGCTTTCTGCGACCATTGGTCGAATTAGCCCCTCTCGAACCATGAGCTGCAGAGTTGTCAATCAGAGCATCTACTGCCTCTTGTAGCATTCGCATTTCGTTTCTACAAATCACCTCTGGAGCGTTCAAATCCATCAATTTCTTGAGACGATTGTTACGGTTAATCACTCGACGATAGAGATCGTTAAGATCAGATGTCGCAAAACGTCCACCAGGGAGAGCAATCATTGGTCTTAGATCCGGTGGGATTACTGGAATCACCGTAAGCACCAAATCTTCCGGTTTGATACCGGCTGCCTGCATCCCCTCAAGAGTCTTCAAACGTTTTTGTATCTTCTTCTCTTTTTGACCCTTGGCTTCTTCTACTTCCTTATGGAGAGATTCGATCAATTTGTCTAGATCAATCTCATCAAGCATTTTCTTGATAGCAGTAGCACCCATTTCTACAGTGATGAGCTCTTCGTATTCCTCAGGAAGATTGCGGTAATCAACTTCTGTGATCACGCCGCCCTTCTTAAAGGAATCTAGCAAGTTTTTCCTCATCGTATAATCGTCATCAAGCGTCTTCATCTCTTCTTCTTGCTGTTCAGAGAGAGCCTTGATGTCAGCATCTTTAGCCTTAGCCGCCTCAGCATAGCGAATCTTGATCGCTTCTCTAGCCGCTGTAGTTTGCTCTTCTAACCGTTCCAAAACTGATTGAATTTCATCGGTTTTTGCATCAGTAATCAGATAAGTTGCAAAGTAAACTACTTTTTCGATATTTTTTACGGTGATATCGAGAAGAAGTGACAAAGCTGAAGGCACTCCGCGCATAAACCAAATATGTGCGACTGGCGCTGCAAGAGCGATATGCCCCATCCGTTCCCTACGAGTAATCGACTTGGTCACGAGATTCCCCTCTTTATCTACTGCAGCTTCACGGCTTCTCACACCTTTAAGCTTCGAGTCATGTGGATTGATATCCTTGGTTGGCCCAAAGATTTTTTCACAAAACAGACCGTCACGCTCAGGTTTCTGAGTCCGATAGTTAATAGTTTCTGGCTTAGTTACTTCGCCATAGCTCCAATTCAAGATGTCGTCTCGGCTTGCCACCGACAAACGAATTGAATCGAAGTCTGAGGCGCTGATAAAATTGTCCATCCACGCCATATTAGAACTCCTCTCCGAGGTCAATTGTACCCTCTTCTAACTCTTCTTCCTCTGGTTCTTCAAAAGAATCCTCAGGTTCCAAGTCAGACTCAGGTTCATCATCTACCTCTGTTATTTCAACACCTTCTTCTGCCATTATTGCAGCCGCTTCATTTTCATCGAGATCTACAATGTTTGGCTCGGTGTCTTTTTTATGTTGATCATAAATCGATTGATCATCCTTACTCTTTTCAATCTCTCTTGAAGTCTTTTCAATCACGTCACCCGCATCAGATGATTCACCGTGGTCAAGAAGATCTACCTTCAGCCCTAGACCCTGAAGCTCTTTTACAAGCACGTTGAAGCCTTCTGGAAGTTTTGGCCCCTCAATCGGCTCGTGCTTGATAATTGCTTCATATGCCTTGGCCCGTCCGTAAACGTCATCAGATTTGATGGTAAGCATTTCCTGGAGAGTAGTAGCAGCACCGTAAGCTTCAAGCGCCCATACCTCCATTTCCCCAAATCTCTGGCCACCATTCTGTGCTTTACCACCTAGTGGCTGCTGGGTCACCATGGTGTAAGGGCCAGTAGACCGAGCGTGAATCTTGTCTTCTACCATGTGATGAAGCTTCAACATGTGCATCACACCTACCGAAGTCCGACCATCAAATGGTTCACCAGTAAGGCCATCATAAAGTTGGACTTTGCCATCTCGAGCAAAACCAGCCTTTTCTAGCTCATCTGAAATCACTTCATCTGGCACCCCGTTGAACGGTGGAGTTGCCACAGTATATCCTAAAGCTCTTGCCGCCATACCAAGGTGGATTTCAAAGAGCTGACCTAGATTCATACGTGAAGGCACACCCATTGGCGAAAGCAAGATATCGATTGGCGTACCATCTTCCATAAACGGCATGTCTTCTACCGGGAGCACCCGAGAGACCACACCTTTATTACCGTGACGGCCAGCAAGCTTATCGCCTACGCCAATTTTACGCATCTCAGCTACGTAGATCTTGATCTGTTTCAAAACTCCAGCTTTGAGTTCGTGTCCTTGCTCACGACATTTATCTGCATCATAGACGCGTACATCCACCACCTTACCGACGGAAGAACCATTCATCCGCACCGAAGTATCACGCACGTCATTAGCCTTTTCACCAAAGATCGCGCGGAGCAGTCTCTCTTCAGAAGAAAGCTCTCTTTCACCCTTTGGTGTAATTTTACCAACCAAGATATCGCCATTTCTGACTTCCGAACCGATCGTCACGATACCATCTTCGCCAAGGTGTCTCAGAGAATGTTCCGAAACATTTGGGATATCTCTTGTTACCTGTTCTGGGCCAAGTTTGGTGTCGCGCACTTCTACGTCAAAATCTTTGATATTGATAGAAGTCAAAGTGTCATCTTCAACCAATCTGTTTGAAATCACGATTGCATCGTCCATGTTGTACCCACGCCATGGCATGAAGGCGACGAGAAGATCTCGCCCAAGGGCTAGTTCTTTGTTATGCACCGAAGCACCTTCGATAAGAACGTCGCCTTTCTTGACTTTTTCACCTCTCCAAGCCGTACAGCGTTGGTTATAACAGCGGTCATCGTTAGTCTTTTCGAAGTGAACAATCTTGTATTCGCGTTTGCCGCCCTTGTCATAATTGACTACCACTGATTCACCATCAGCTTTTTCTACTACGCCTGGCCCCTCTGCTACGATTAGCTGAGAAGTATTTTTGGCAACTTCTCCCTCAATACCAGTACCCACAATCGGGTTATCGGTCCTAAGTAGTGGCACTGCCTGTTTCTGCATGGCGCAAGCCATCAAGCTCCGGTCAACCCGGTTTTTCTCTACAAATGGAATGAGAGACGCCGAGACGCCGAGAATCTCTTTGTGTGCTGCGTCTACGTGTGTCACACGGCCAGCTTCCACCTGTGCTGGCTTACCGTGGACTCGAGCCGATACCCAATCTTCCACGAATTTACCATTTTTGTCAATTTTGACCGATGCGTCCGCGATAATCTTGTCATCTTCGGTTGCCGCATCCATATAGACTACTTCGTCAGTCACTTTGCCATTCTTAACGACACGGTATGGCGCTTCAATAAAACCGTATTCGTTAATCCTAGCATAAGTTGCAAGGTTAAGCACTAGGCCTACGTTGCCACCTTCTGGCGTCTCTACGGTACAAATTCTACCATAGTGAGTCGGGTGAGCATCACGTACATCAAAACCTGCGCGTTCCCGAGTCAAACCACCAGGACCCATCGAGGAAAGCCGGCGCTTATGTGCGAGCTCAGAGAATGGGTTGACTTCGTCCATTAGCTGTGAAAGTTGTGAGGTAGAGAAAAATTCTTTCACGGCTGCCACTACTGGACGTGGGTTGATCAGCTGGAGTGGCACTGCATCATCTGGATTTGCCATTGACATCCGGTCCAAGATATTTCTTTGCAAGCGAAGCATACCTAGACGGAACTGTCTCTGAACCAATTCACCAACCAATTTGACCCGACGATTCGAAAGAGAGTCGATATCATCAGCTGGATCCTGAGTGTTGTTAAGACGAATAATCTCAGTAATAATCGCGATTACGTCTTTCATTTGCAAAGTGCGGTATTCTGGCTCGTTTGGCGTATCAAATCCGAGTCTGCGATTCATCTTGAATCGACCGACTTTCGAATAATCATATCGCTTCGGGTCGAAGAACATCCGATCAATCATCGACTTTGCGTTTTCTACGGTAGCGAGATCGCCTGGACGAATCCTTCTATACACCTCGAGAAGTGCCTCACCTTGCGTAGAAGATGGGTCTTTTTCGAGAGTTGCTTTAATAAAGCTCTTTTCACCGTTATCAACCCCTTCAAACGCTCTTTTGATCTCAGACTCTTTCATGCCAAGAGCTCTGAGGAACGTTGTTACTGGGATTTTGCGACGACGGTCAATTTTTACATTGATCGCGCCACCCGCCGTAGTTTCAAATTCGAGCCACGCACCCCGACCTGGAATCACCTTAGCCCCGTAGAGATTCTTTACCCCGATATTTTCAGCGGTAAAAAATACCCCAGCCGATCGAATCAACTGCGATACAATCACCCGCTCAGTACCATTGATGATAAAGGTTGCCCGTTCGGTCATACAAGGATAATTACCGAAGTAAATTTCTTGTTTCTTCTTAGCCTTAGTCTTTTTGTTTTCGAGCTCAACTACCACGTAAAGTGGTTTTTCGAAGGTAGCCAAATTGTACTTAGCTTCCTGCTCAGACTCTTGAGGCTCTTTAAATTTGTATTCTTTGAAACGGAGTGAAAATTTTTGACCGGTATAATCGTCGATCGGATTAAGCTCGTCAAAAACCTCTTGCAAACCGTTTTCGATGAAGTCTTCCCAAGATCTCTTCTGGTGTTCTACCATATCTGGGACTTCTACCGCTTTGTCCTCCTCAGTGAAGAACACGCGCTTGTCGCTTGGTTTTGTCGCCATTTTACCTCTTTTATTAGTGTTTAGTATCTTTTTGACCACCACAAGTCCTCACGCCTCTAGCAGTCTCAGCGCCGAAGATTACTGCCTTAACTCCCCCTATAGGATTCGCCACATCCCTAAAGATTTTTTGAGTCAAAAGCACACTACTTCTTAATATCAAGTCTAGCACACATTTATAGAAAAATCAAGGGTCATCAGACTTTTCCACAACTTTTTTCAAAAAATTCAAATTTCATGCTTGCAATAACCATTCTACTCGCATATAATAATACTTAAGCTAACTAACTGCGAGTCGGCTTGAGTTAAAAAAGTTGAGAGCTTATATATGTCTAAAAAACACCCACGTTGAGGGTGTTTTTTGGATTAAAAACCACCCATTATTGGGTGGCTTTTCTTCTCCTTTCTTGGTTCTTTTTCTCGACTAGATAGCGCTTGCGCATCAAATCTCCAATCGACAGACATTCTCCTGTCTTTAGCATCCTCCGGACGTTATCACGCGTATACCTACGCCTGTCCTGGTCTTCATAAAACGTCATTACACGCCGCATACCAGTTTCGTCCATCGGCAGATACCCAGCTCTCTGAGAAGTAGCATTGAGAAATCTCAATCTATTCCAACGAGCGGCGTCTCTCTCTGCAAGCTCTTGTTCGAAATGCCCCATATGACCGTAGTTATAAGCCACCTGCTGGACCGGATATACTCCGTCCTGGACATTTTTCTCTAGCTTAGAGAGGTGAGCGTAGCTGCCCACGGCGTCCAGAAATTCCAAAAACGCATTCAGATATTTCTTTTCTGCCTCTTCGGTCTCCTTCCTGATTGCCTCAAGCCTCTGCTCGGTAATCAACCTCTCTGAAGCTGGCAAAGTCTCTAGCCCAAAGGTCAAGATAAACTCTTCCATGGTATACTGCTCTTCCAATCTCCCGTTGATCGTTACCACGGTCGTCTTGTCATCAGACACTATTACTTGCATAATTTTTCCCCCTTTTTCCAAGAAAATTTAATGTTCCACCTGTTTTCTGCACAAAAACAAGCTTATACCTTTATAATATCACACTTTCACAAAAAAGTCAATCTAAAATGCTAATATCTATTGACATTTTTACTAGTTTATGATATCATAGAGGAAGAGCAAAATAAGCATTTGCAAATTGCACCTTAAGAGATTAACTTATCTCTTTTTCAACACACAAAAAACTATACACAGAAGGGAGAAAAAACTATGGAAAAGAGAAACCAAAAAATGTACGAAATCCAGCCGACGTTGACAAATTTCGGATTACACACCGAAAACAAGAATTACTTCGCAAGAGACGAAGCAGCTGTCGCCGTAGCGATTGCCAACGAAAAAGACGTTGAAATCAAACCAGAGTACAACGTCTACTTGCATGGTAGTGTAGAAATCGCCCCACCCAACCGTGGGATACAAAGTGGTGATCTCATTAACACCCCACGCATTGTCGGTCTATATTTCGAAAGAGTCTTCGTCAAAGGAAGCCCCAGGATGGATTTATACATCAACACCGAAAACGCCACATATCTTATACGTGACTACAAAAAGCACATGCGTCCATCCATGCGAAAATTATTACACCACGCCATCAAAAGCGAAGGTATGACTTTCGAGAGTTGCACTGGCTATTTCAGCAAAATCGAGGAAAATCACCCCGAAGTCGAAATCGTCAGCTAAGTTAATTTCACCCCCCAAAAAACCGGAGCTGCTAGCTCCGGTTTTCCATTTTTAGATATCTAAATCATCCAAATCCGCCATCTCGGCGCGAGTTTTTTCGGCAAGCTCAGAATGTTCGTTTTCTTCTGTTTCCTCTTCTTCCCCTTCGTCCTCTTCATCCTCTTCTTCTGGTTCTTCTTCTACTTCCTCGACTTCTTCTACTTCTTCCACCTCTGGTGCTACCGGCTTTTCTACCCGAGCTGAATGCTTTGTCTCGCCACCTTCTTCGTCAGTGTTGACAATTTTGAGGTTATAACGCGCATCTTGCTTTGTACCGAGCGCCCGGAGTAATACCCGAAGCGATTGCGCCGTCGTCCCCTTACGCCCAATCACCCGGCCAACGTCCTCTGGATCCACCGTAAGAGATAATAGCACGCCTTTTTCGTCGATTTTACGGTCCACAGAAACTTTATCTGGATTGTTGACTAAGGTTTTTACGATATATTCTACAAATTGCTGGTCAATAGTAGCCATGTTACTCCTACTTTTTAATTTTTATTATTATAATTCCATTATATCACACCTTGTATTTTTGTAAATTTTATGCTAAAATAAGAAGAATACTAATTTAAGGAGAACATATGCTAGCGATTCGTATGCAGCGTAATGGCCGGACACACTCACCTGTGTACCGGATAGTCGTCCAAGAATCCCAGCGCCATCCTCTTTCTGGACGCGTTGTGGCTGAGGTCGGCAATTACAACCCAGCTGCCAAATCTTGCGTCCTAAACAAAGAAATGGTAGAAAAATACCTAAGCAACGGTGCAAAGCCTTCATCTCGTGTGGCTTTCATCTTAAAGAAAAACGGCGTCAAGCTACCAAAATGGTACAAAGAAGCCCCGGCAAAATCTGCCAAAGCCAAACACGCCGACAAGCTACGGAAAAACCAACCTAAAGAAGAAGTAGCAGCTGAAGCTCCAGCAGAAGCATAAAAATAGCCCCTTAAAGGGGCTATTTTTACACTTCTAGAAATTCTATATTCTTCTTAAACTGGTCAATTTCTGGCCCTAGCATTTCACGATATTTTTTGACGGCAACTTTTGCTGCTTCTGTCTGCGCATCCTGCTTTGAATGTCCTTCACCAGTAGAAAACAATTCCCCATCCACATACATCGCCACCACAAAATGCTTGTCATGATCTGGACCTTCCTCACGTATCGTCCGATAAGTCGGCGTTACCCCTGAGACTTTTTGCGAAAGCTCTTGCACATAAGACTTCGGGTCTCGCCAAGTCCCTCCCTCTACGATCGCATCAATCTTTCTCAAAATATGTTTAGAAATAAAAGCCTTTGCCGTTTCGTATCCTTGATCCAGATAAATCGCCCCGATTACCGCCTCAAAACAATCCGCCACAATTACCTCATGCGCTCTCTCTGAGCCCATTTTTTCACCTTTAGACAGCCTGATTAGTGGCTCATACCCTAATTCATACCCAGACTCACCGATTGACTCTGTCCGAACCAACGCCGAACGCAGCGAAGTCATAATCCCCTCGGATTCGTCGTACCTACGGTACAAAAAATCTGAAGCGACTAATTCGAGTACCGCATCGCCCAAATATTCCAACCGTTCATTGTGCGCTACCGCCGCCTTGCGATGCTCATTTACATAACTTCGGTGCGTCAAAGCCGTCACCAAAAGATAAATATTCTTAAACTCAAATCCCAACTTTTCTTTGGCGAACTCTTGATACGGGGTAGTATCTACCGCATCTTTTGCCAAAGCCTCTTTTTTTTCTTCATTCATATTTCTATCTGTTTCCCTTTCTATTTGCTAAAAATCGCCAGCGCGTATCTTGCGTTTAGCAATTAACATCAATTTTTCAATGTCTTCATATTCAATTAAATCCAGTGCCTCTGTAAACGAGAACCACTTGATCCCCCTCATCCATTTTTCGGCTGTTGGCGTCTCCCTTGCATCAAGCGCCTGCACCAAATAAATCTGCGTGGTCATCAGTACCAATTTTTCTGCTCGACGATATTTAAAATGGATTTTGCCAAGCCACGTCAAAATGTCGAAATTTCTCAGCCCCGTCTCTTCTTCAATTTCACGCCGCGCCGTCATCTTGGCAGTCTCTCCTGGCTCAATATGCCCTTTTGGAATCGTCCAGCGCCCTTTTGAATCTTGAATCAGAAGAATCTCAATATCAGTTTTGTCTGCAGTCAACCGAAAAACTATCCCACCAGAGGTCGGTTCTCTCACAATCTCTTGGATTGCTACTTTTTTCCGAAAAACTGCTGAAGTAAATTTCTTAAACGGTGACTCTTTGGCCTCGTCAGTCGGTAGAGCTTCTGGAACTTTCAAAGCCCGTCTCTCTACCGGCTCTCTATTTGTCGTCGGCCTTATCGGCTTCGTCAGCGGATTTGCCGACCTTGTCGCTGGCCTTACCGCCGGTCTTGTTGGCCTTATCGGCCTTGTCGGCCGCATCGTCGGCCTCTTTACCATCGGTCTTGCTAGCTTCGCTAGATTTGTTGGCCTTGCTGGATTCACCTTTCTTACTGTCGCTTTCGGAAGCTTTGCTGCTGTGTTTTGATCCATCATTTTCTTCTGCAACCAGTCCGAGTCTCTTAAAAGCCGTCCCGAGCACTCCGTTCACAAAACGTGACGAAGAATCCGAGCCAAACGCTTTCGCGAGCTCTACTGCTTCATTTATTGCTACCTTCGGCGGTACGGTGTCTCCGCACTCCGAAAGTTCGTATAAGCCAATTCTCAGCACATTGCGATCCACCGCTGCAATCGCCGAAATCGGCCACTCTGGCGCCATCGGTGCAAGCGCCTTGTCTAGATTTTCAATATTATCCACTACTCTGTGGGTAAGATCATAGACAAATTCTGTATCACCTAAGGTACCTTCGTATGGCTCGATATTTTTCGCGATAATCACATCGAGATCGACTTCTGGGTCATGCGCGAGAGTTCTACACTCGTATTCGTACAAGCTCTGAAGAACTATTACTCTACCTAAATGTCGATTGCTTGCCATACGCTATTTCTTTTTCCCCTTTACTGTTTTAACCTTCAGATTTGGAGTCTTTTTCTTAGTTTCAAAGACCTTTACTGGAGATTTGCTGTTAACTGTGCGAGCCAATTTGAGACGAAAATGACTTCTCCGAAGTCCAGTCTTTCTTGGGCTACTCTGTTTTTTAGGTTCAGGCATTTTGCTCCTTTAATAATAGATAATTTAGACCATTGTACCACGATTTTACAGATTCCGCAAGGCTTTCCTAATAGCCGGCCTGTCGAATCCTACAATGCGAACGCTTCCAATCTCCGTCACTGGCACCGTCGCAATGTCCGACTCCTTCGTCGCATCCTTTTCTTCATACTCCACCCCCATCTCATCCAACCAATCCATCAAAGCATGACAATACGCACAAGTCGGCGTCGTATAAACTTTTACCATACCCACATTATACCATATGCGGGATAAAAAGCCAAGATAAGCCTCGAAAATCCTTTCACCGTTAGGCGCTTTACTTTTAATGCTTTTTATGCTATAATAAAACACGAAACTATTTACGTTTTGCATCTTAAAAGAAGCAACTACATCTTCAAAAAAAGGAGGAGTACATGGAAAGACGTCATTTTATTTACCCAATTGATGAATTTGAAAAAAGCGCAGAAATTTACATCGATGCAGGCAGACTCACTTGTTATGAAGGCTACAGCAGCTGTGGACGCGAAGATTGGTGCAGAGGCACTCTCTGTACATCATGTAGCGAAAAACAGTTTGGCATCAGAACCGTAATAAATAAAGACGGCGACCTCAAAAAAGGCACCAGTCGTATTTATACTTATCACGGCACTTCTAAAGCCAATAGCTACAACAAGTCATGGCGCATAAAATTAAAAGCAGGTGACTACATCGTAATGGCACTCAGAAATATCCCTGGCTACGGCGGCAAAAAATTAGTAATTAAATTTTTTGAAGTATTAACCGCAGAAAAAGACAAAGTCGAACTCGGACCAGAAACACAAATACACCTTACGCTAAGCTGCCACTTCCATGATGAACGAGATAGCTATCAAATACCCAGAAAGCTAAAAGAACTCATCGAAAGCCCCAACCTTTGCAAAGGAGTGGCAAAAGTCGTAAAGATACCCGCTAAAGTTGACAGAAGTTGCTTCTAACCCCAAAAACCGGAGTAAAACTCCGGTTTTTATCATTTACGATATTCCATCTAAAAATTATTTGCTGTCGCAAAAACAGCAAATAACATAACCTTATAATCTTATTCTACCTCACACCATTTAATAAGTCAACCCCTATTTGGGGTTATTTTGTGAGCTCGTATGTCGCTATCCCCGCTGCCACGGAGACGTTAAAAGACTCTTTCTGGCCTTTCATCGGAATTTCCACAAATAAATCAACCAAATCATACAGATCCGCCGGGATGCCATGGACTTCTTCACCTAAAATCAAAACGCACTTTTCGCCGATTTTTTCTTTTAGTCTAGGGTCGTTCAAAGACAAAGTCTCTTTTTCAATATGATTTTCTAGCCCAAGAGTCTTAAAACCTTGCCTCAAAAAGTCTAATAAAAGCGCCCTTAAATCTTCCGTAACCTCTGTTTTTACTAAATCCTCCGCGCCCAAAGCGGTCTTATGAATCTCATGGTCCAACTTCTCCCGAAGATGTGGGAGAAGCTTAGGATCATGCACTCTCGGCGTATACCCAGACAAAATCACCTTAGAAACACCAAAACCCTCAGCGCTCCTAAGAATCGCCCCCACATTATAACAAGACCTGATATTGTGAAGGACTAAAACCAGCTCCATTATACAACCAGATTTACCAATTTGGCTTTTTTGACGAAAATTTGCTTCTTCACGCCGCCCTCGGTGTATTTTTGTACCTTTTTATCAGACAAAACCATCTCCATGATTTTTTCTTCATCATCAAGATCGTCCGCCGAAACTTCAAATTTTGCGCGAAGCTTTCCATTAATCTGTACCACTACCGTCACGGTATCCGAAACCAGATATTTCTCGTCCCACTTCGGCCATTCGTCATCAGTACCCAATCTTTCTAGCATTTCCGAAGCCAGATGCGGCGCAAACGGTTTCAAAAGTTTAGCCAGTACCACCAAATCCTCTTTTGAAGAGCCCACTTTATACAACTCATTCACATATTCCATCAACGCCGCCACCGCAGTATTGAAATTATACCGATGAATATCCTCAGTGACTTTCTTAATAGTTTTATTCCTAATGATACTATTGTCAGCATTTTCATCAATTTTGTCTAACAAATTGTAGCATCTATTTAAGAATCTATACACACCACCGACGCTCCTAGGGTCCCACGCCGCATCCATATCATACGGCCCGATAAACATTTCATAGGTTCTAAGAGTATCCGCTCCGTAGCCATCATTAATCACATCGAGCGGATCAATCACATTACCCTTAGACTTACTCATCTTTTTGCCATCCGGCGCGTTGATATAACCGTTATAAAGTAGTCTCTTGATCGGTTCTCTAAATGGCAAATACCCCTGATCCGCAAAGAATTTACACCAAAATCTGATATAAAGAAGGTGTGCCACTGCATGATCTGCCCCTACGTAAAAATCCGTCGGCTCCCAATATTTGATCGCTTCCGGGTCCCAAGCGTGTTCTGTGTCTCGTGGAGAAGCATAACGCCAGAGATACCAAGACGAACAAGCATAGCCATCCAAAGTATCAGTCTCGCGCGTCATTTCTTCTCCGTCAATCTCTACTTTGAGCCAATCCTTAGCCTTCGCTAGTGCCGAACGCCCCGTAGAATCAGGTTTATAATCCTTCACTTCGGGAAGTAGCACCGGCAATTGATCTTCTGGGATTGCGTGTGGATTACCCTCTTTGTCGTAAGCAATCGGAATCGGACAGCCCCAATAACGCTGACGAGAAATTAGCCAATCTCGCATCTTATAAGTCGTCTTTGGTATACCGTACAAATCTCTGTCGACAAGCTCTGTCTCTACGATCGGCAAATCAAATTTTTCTGCAAATTCATGGTCTCGCTCGTCCATCGCCGGCACCGCCATAATCGCACCAGTGCCATAGCCAGAAAGCACATAATCCGCCACCCAAACTGGGATTTTTTCCTTCGTCGCTGGATTAATCACAAAGGCCCCAGTAAACACGCCGGTTTTCTCTTTATTCTCTTGCCGCTCTACCTCAGATTTTTTCAGAGCATCGGCTTTATACTTCGCCACCGCATCACGACAGTCATCCGTCACGATATAATCAAGCCCGGCATATTCCGGCGCCAAGACAAGAAAAGTTGCACCTTTAATAGTGTCCGGCCGAGTAGTAAACACTGTAATTTTAGTGTTGTCTTCTAATTTAAAGTCTATCTCTGCCCCAGAAGATCGCCCAATCCAGTTTTTTTGCATGGTTTTAATCTTCTCTGGCCACTCTAAAGAATCAATCTCATCGAGAAGCTCATCTGCATACTCAGTAATCTTAAAAAACCACTGTTTCATCTTTTTCTTTTCGACTTCATGCCCACAACGCCAACATTTGCCATTTTCCACCTGCTCATTCGCAAGCACCGTCTGGTCTTCTGGGCACCACCACTGATAAGATTCTTTTTGATACGCTAACCCTTTTTTGAATAATTGCAAAAAACACCACTGCGTCCACTTGTAATACTCAGGAGAAGATGTATTGATCTCACGCGACCAATCAATCGCATACCCTAGCCTCTTGGCCTGTTTGCGGAAGTTCTCGATATTAGTGAGAGTCACTTCTTGTGGCGCCGTACCAGTCTTGATGGCATAATTCTCTGCGGGAAGTCCAAAAGTATCGTAGCCAAAAGGTCTTAGCACGTTCAAACCCTGTTGCTTATAAAATCGAGCGAGCACATCCACGATGGTAAAATTACGCACATGTCCTACATGAAGCCCCGCCCCAGAAGGATACGGAAACATTTCCGCACACATCATCTTCGGCTTGTCTTCAAAATCGACAGCTTTAAAAGGCTCAGTTTTCTCCCAAATTTTTTGCCATTTTTCTTCTATTTTCAGTGGTTCGTATCTATCCATATCTGTAATTATACCATAAAATAGAGTAACAAACAAAAATATATTTGATTTTTGAGCCTCTGGCGTGCCACGGCGATAAAATCAAATATATTTTTGTTATCTAGTTACCAGACTTTGACGAGCACTTCGCCACCAAGATGATTTTTCTTAGCATCCTTACCGGTCATTAGACCTTTGGAAGTAGAAACAATCAACATTCCTCGACCAGACTTGACCGCCTTCAAATCTTCCGCAGAAGAGTAAACACGGCGTCCTGGTTTCGAAACTTTGGTAATCTCTGAAATCCGAGCTACCGTTCCTGGCTCGTTGATCACTACGTGAAGCATTCCACGTGGCTCACCCTCGATAATATCGAAGGAGTAAAGGTATCCGTTCTTCACTAGAAGTTCAATCACGGCCACCTTCAATTTAGAAGTAGGAACGAGAATTTCGGTTTTGCCTACCATAGCCGCGTTACGAATCCGCGTAATAAGGTCTGCAATTTGATCTGTAGATTGTATTGACATATTTTCTCCTTTCTCCTACCAGCTACTCTTTGTTACACCTGGGATTTCACCCTTTGAGGCTTTTTCCCGGAAATTAATACGAGACAAACCAAATCGGCGCATATAACCTCTAGGACGTCCATCCAACATATCGCGGTTTTTCAGCCGAGTTGGCGAAGCGTTCCTAGGGAGCTTTTGAAGACCCTCAAGGTCGCCCGCCGCTTTGAGCTCTGCGCGTTTAGCTTTATATTTTTCGTACATCTCACGCCGTTTTTCATCGCGAAGTACTGCAGATTTCTTAGCCATTACTTCTCTCCTTTCTCAAACGGCATTCCAAAAGATTCTAGCAACTTATAGCTTCCTTCCTTCGAACCATTTTTAATAATAAACGTAATCTCAAGACCATGGAGAACCGATGCATCTTCAAAGGTAATCTCTGGGAACACAGTTTGTTCTTTTAGTCCCAAGTTGTAATTTCCTTGCTTATCAAAAGCTGTCTTTGAAACACCATGGAAATCACGTACATGTGGCAAAGTGATGTTGATCAATCTGTCCACGAATTCATACATTTTGTCATTTCGAAGCGTCACGAGATAGCCTACCGGCGCACCCATGCCTTTCCGAATTTTAAATGTTGCAATCGACTTTTTAGCAAGTCTTGATGTCGCTGCCTGACCGGTAATCTTAGCGAGAGTAAGTTCTACCGTCTCAGTAAATCTCTTATCCTCGCGCTTTTTGCCTACGCCCGCCGACACTACAACTTTTTTGAGCTCTGGCACCTGATTGATATTATTAAGTCCGAGTTCCTTTTGAAGCTTACCCTTCAGTTCAGAGTTGTAGAGAGCCTTGAGGCGTGGTTGTGCCGCATTTTCTCGGGCAGCCGTTTTCTTTTCCGCCATTATTTAGCTCCTTTCTTATGCTTGTTATCAGCTTTGTCAGCCTTGTCAACTTTTTTCACAGCCGACTTCACGTACTTCGAAGCCTCGACGAGCTTCAAATTAGAGAAGTCGATACCAAGATGAATGGTTTTCTTGCCACCTCTAGGGTTCATTGTAGTTGGCTTCAATTTCTTCTCCACCAAACCAATTCCCTCAAGGCAAGCTTTGCCGTTCACACGGTCAATCTTGACGATTTTAGCTTCCACACCTTTGTGGTTGCCAGAAATTACTTTCACCTTGTCATTTACTTTCAGAGTTTTCATTATAGTACCTCCGGCGCAAGGCTAATAATCTTAGAGAATCCGAGGTCACGAAGCTCTCTAGGGATCGGCCCAAAGACACGTGTACCCTTTGGAGTCTTGTCATCGTTTACAAGCACTGCTGCGTTTTCGTCAAAACGAATAGTTGAGCCATCTGGACGACGAATCGGCGCTACAGTTCGCACAATTACTGCACGGACCACAGCTTTTTTCTTGACGCCACCAGTAGGCGAAGCGTCTTTCACTGAGCAGGTCACAATGTCACCAACTCTAGCATAGCGCGCGCGAGTACCGCCAAGTACCCGGATCACTCCAAGCTCCTTAGCGCCACTATTGTCGGCTACCTTTAGTCTAGTTTCTTGTTGTATCATTATTTATCCTCCCCTTCCTCAGTCTTAGCTTCTTTAGCTTCAGCCCGAGCGATTTCATCTGCGCCCACCTTTTTCTCCTCAACTACGGTGTTGACGTCCTCTTTAAGCTCTACCACACCACGTGCTTTTTCGACGATTCTTACCAAAGTGTAAGCCTTAGTCTTTGATAGTGGTCGGCATGATGCAATCTCTACTCTGTCGCCTTTTTTAGCTTCATTCTTCTCATCGTGAGCAGTATATTTGCGAGTTTTCGAGTATTGTTTGCGGTAAAGTGGATGAGTTTCCCGAGAGACGATCGAGACGGTAATGGTCTTATCACGCGCATCGGAGGTAACAGTTCCAATCAAAGTGTGTGCCATATTAAAACTCCTCTTTCTTAATTATTTTGCATCTAACTGGCAATTTGTGTGAAGCGAGCCGGAGAGCCTCTTTGGCCTGCTCATCGGTCACGTCCGCAATTTCAAACATCATTGTCCCAGCCTTCACCTTAGCTACGAAGAACTGTGGTTCACCTTTACCAGAACCCATTTTTACATCAAGTGGTTTCTTGGTTACTGGGGTATGTGGGAAAATCCGAATCCAGATTTTACCACCACGCTTGATATAGCGAGTGATCGCCTGACGAGCAGCCTCGATTTGGCGTGAAGTCACGCGTTCATTGTCAAGCGACATTAATCCGTAATCGCCAAAAGCTACGGTATTGCAACGAGAAGCCACGCCCTCGTTTTTACCTTTTTTCACCTTGCGATGTGCGGTCTTCTTTGGAAGTAAAATAGCCATGATTATTTCTCCCCCTTATAAATCCAGACCTTTACCCCTACGATACCAGCGATAGTTGGTGCATGATGACAATAAAAGTCAATGTCTGCCCGAAGTGTATGTAGAGGCACTGAGCCTTCGATAAACTTCTCACGGCGAGACATTTCAGCACCGTTCAACCGGCCTGCCACCTCTACGCGCACACCTTTGGCGCCCGCATTCATAGTAGAAGATAGCGCCATCTTGACAGCTCGGCGGAAATTCATCCGCTTACCCAGTTGAAAACCAATATTTTCAGCTACGAGCTTAGCATTAAGCTCTGGCTTTTTGACTTCTTCTACATTAATTCGGATTGGACCCTCAACGATCTTTTCCAAATCTTTCTTTAGTTCATTGATGCCAGCACCCTGCTTACCGATCACAGCACCCGCCTTGGCGGTCAAAATTGTGATGGTAGTGAGGTTCGCCGAACGTTCAATGTTGATTCGAGCAATCGTTGGACGGCTCTTGAACCGTTCTTCAATCAGCCCGCGAATCTTATCGTCTTCATATAGCCAGCGCCGATAGTTAGCTTTCCTTGTAAACCACTTGGAGCTCCAATCTTTGCTTACTTGGAGACGGTAAGAGATGGGATTAACCTTCTGACCCATATTACTTTTTCTCCTTATCGTCAACTTTTTTCACAGAAGACTTCACGGCTTTCTTTTCCGAGCCATCCTCTTTGTCAGCTGACTTCTTAACTTTCTCTTCGCCGGCGACCTCGACGAATATATTACTACTAATCTTCTCGAACGGAAGGGCACGACCTCTGGAAGCTGGCATGTACCGGCGCATTCTTGTACCAGTAGTTACCACGATTCTAGAAATCCTAATAGTTTTCGGATCAATCGAAACCTTGCTGTTATTTAGAAGGTTTGCATTGGCCGATTCAATTGCCTTTCTCACAGCGGTAGCAGCTCGACGCGGAGTGTTTTCTAGAATCACTATCGCATCTTGCACATAACGATCTCGCACTAGAGAAGCTACAATATTAGTCTTTCTAGGCTGGATGTCGATACCTTTTTCATATGCATGCGCAAATACAGTAGCCATAATTAGTTACCTCCCTTTGCTGCAGCTGCCTCAGCGGCCTTTTTGCCACCATGGCGTTTAAATTTACGTGTCGGCGCAAACTCACCTAGCTTATGACCAACCATATTTTCCGAAATAAATACCGGTACATGTACCTTACCATTGTGTACGGCAATAGTCCGACCCACCATCTCTGGTGAAATCGTAGATTGACGCGCCCAAGTCTTTATCACGGTGCGGTCCTCGCTGGAAAGTGCGGCGATCTTTTTGGCTAGTTTGAAGTCCACAAAAGGACCTTTTTTCATACTCCTAGACATTATTTCCTCTTTCCTTCGTGGCGACTGCGCACGATCATTTTATTAGTTTTCTTATTGTGTCGTGTACGATAGCCAAGTGTCAACTGACCCCATGGAGTCCGTGGCGCTTTACCAGTACCGTGACGACCACCGTCACCACCACCGTGTGGGTGATCCGTTGCGTTCATTACGACACCTCTTACAGTCGGGCGAATCCCCTTGCGACGACGACGCCCCGCCGCGCCGATCTTTACGTTCTGATGTTGCAAATTCGAAACCGTACCGATTGACGCTTCGCAAGCCTCTAAGACCTTACGTACTTCCCCAGACGGCATTCGAAGAGTAGCATAGCCGTCTTCTTTTGCCATTAGCTGTGCCTGAGCACCAGCTGCACGCACCATTTGTGCGCCTCTACCTGGAGTAAGTTCAATTGCATAAACAAAAGTACCTACTGGGATGCTTTTTAGTGGCATTCGGTTAGAATTTTCTACTTCCACCTCGTCACCAGTCTTAAAGACTGTGCCTTTTGTCATCATAGTGTCAGCCAAAACATAGTAATACGTACCATTTTGGTCTTTGACCCGTGCAATCCGAGCCGAACGATTTGGGTCATACTCGATTTCTTCAACAGTAAAAGTCAAATCCTTTGGCAAGTTGTAGGTCATGAGACGATAATGTCTCTTCACACCACCACCACGATGTCTTACCGTGATGCGGCCCTGATTGTTTTTACCCGCCTGTTGTTTCTTGGCCTTAACCAGAGATTTGAGAGGCTTACGGGTAGTAATCTGATCGTAATCCTCAGTCGTCTTCTGTCTCTGTGCCGGAGTCATCGGGCGATATGCTTTAATACTCATTACTTATTCTCCTTACCTGCATTCTTGTCCGCCTTTTTCGCTTCCTTTTCAGCTTTTTTAGCTTCCTTCTTAGCGTCTTTGGCATCCTTTGCGCTGGTTTTATTATCTTCTTGTTCTTCAAACACCTTGATAGAGTCACCATCTTTCAAGGTTACATAAGCAAACTTCTTATCCTGGCGATAAGTAATGCCTGGATATTGATGTTTACCCTTAGAATATTTAGTCTGTTTGCCATCACGAATCAGAGTTCTAACAGATACAACTGTTACGTTAAACTCTTTTTCGACCATCTTTTTGATCTCTTGCTTAGTTACATTTTTCTTAATCGGAAAAACATAAGTACGCTTCAAAGATTCAGCATAGGTCTTTTCGGTTGCTCTAGGCTCTAAAATATTTAGCTTTACCGCTGCGGTCTTTTTCTCTGTGTCTGCCATTACTTATCTCCTTTCAACCACTCGGTAGTAGCTTTAAGCCCTGCTTCTGAAAATACAATCACATCCGCATTCATAATGTCGAATACATTGAGATACTGTGCCCGTACTAATTTCAAATTTGAAATATTGTTAGTCGAACGCAAAACCTCAGGAGTCTTTTCTGCTGCAACAGCCAAAACGTTCTTGTTTGCAATCTTCAAATCTTTCATGATTTTGACTGCGGTCTTGGTTTTGCCATCTAACTTGACTTCTTTGTCTAGCACGATAATAGCTTTATCTGCATTTTTCATCGAAAGAGCTTGGCAAATTGCCTGTCTTTTAGCAGATTTTGAAATCTTCTTGGTGAAGTTCTCAAGACCAGTACGGCCAAATGCTACACCACCATGGCGCCAGATCGGGTTACGAGTAGAACCAAAACGAGCTCTACCGGTACCTTTTTGTTTCCATGGTTTCTTACCACCGCCTCTTACTTCGCCCCGCTTCAAAGTCTTAGCGTGCGAGCTTCGAGAGTTAGCAAGATATGCATCATAAGCTAATTTAACAAGCTCATGATTCTCTACGGAAAGGCCAAATATATCTTTATCTAAAGTTGCCATATTACTCCTTTCCCTCCACCGTTACGATTGATTTTCTAGGACCAGGCACAGCGCCTTTGAGACCAATCAAGTTGTTTTCTACGTCAATATAAGATACAACGAGATTCTTGACGGTCACAGTATCGTGGCCCATACGTCCTGGCATCTTTTTACCCTTAAAAACTTTTTGTGGGTACATCGAACCAATCGAACCGACTTTTCTGATGTCTCCCTTAAAGCCGTGGGTATTTCTGGATTCGTTGAAATTCCAGCGCTTCACTGTACCAGCATAACCTTTACCCTTAGAGGTGCCAGTTACCGATACCTTATCGCCTAATTTGAAATTTTCTACGGTGAGGGTGTCACCAAGTTTGATCCCTTCAGGGATTTCATCCACCCGAAATTCTTTCAATGCCTTCGGACAGACATTTTCACCAGCTTTTTTGGCGTGACCAGCCACGGACTTGCTCAAATTCTTGCCCTGACCGTAGCCCACTTGCACAGCATTATAACCATCGGTTTCGACAGTTTTTATCTGAGTCACGGTGCACGGACCGGCTTGAAGGATTGTCACAGGAGTGACATTGCCATCTTCACCGATAATCTGGGTCATACCAACTTTGGTGCCGAGAATGACTTGCATTTTTTCCTTTCCTTTAATTTTATAACACTCTTAAAACTAGATTTTCGAGCCGGTTTCTTAGTAGAGTGTTTAGCAAACTAAGACCTAACCCCATATCTAGTTATTAAAACCATTATATCACAGGTTTCAAGATAAATCAAGAGGTTTTGTAAGATTCCAAATAAGGGATTTCATGAGCCTCTTGTTGGGAGCGGCTCTTGAAATTCCTTATTTGGAATCTAAGTAGCTATCGATAAACTCGTCAATTTCGCCATCAAGCACTGCATCAGTATCAGTAGTTTCAAACCCTGTCCTCGTATCTTTTACTAACCTATACGGCTGCAAAACATAGTTTCTAATCTGTTGTCCCCATCCCGCCGATTCTCCCGCGCGAAGCTCAGAAATTTCCGAGGCATTTTGCTCGAGCGCCATCTGCGCCAATTTCCCGCGCAAAATTTCCATCGCTTTTTCTTTGTTTTGATGAAAATTCCGCTCATTTTGAATCGCTACTGCTATCCCGGTCGGCAGATGCGTAATCCGAACAGCCGAGTTAGTTGTATTTACCCCTTGACCTCCATGCCCACCAGAGTGATAAGTGTCAATTCTGAGGTCTTTATCATCTATCACTACATCCGTATCAGACTCTATTACCGGCAAAACTTCCACCAGAGAAAAAGAGGTTTGTCGAAGATTATTTGCGTTAAATGGCGAGAGTCTTACCAGTCGATGCACCCCATGTTCCGATTTCAAAGTTCCATACACATTTATACCAGTCACCTCATAAACGGCAGTCTTAATCCCGGCTTCTTCACCTGCGGTTTTTTCAATCAATGTCGCTTTAAATCCTTTTCGTTCAAAAAACCGCAAGTACATTCTTTCTAACATCCCCGCCCAGTCCATCGCCTCAGTACCTCCCGCCCCAGAGGTGATTCTCACAATCGCATTCGAAGAATCGTATGGACCAGTAAATCGAAGCGCCTGTCTTTTTTTCGCAAAATCCTTTTCCATCGCCTCAATTTGCCCCTCAATTTCAGACTTTAACTCCTCGTCCGAAATCAAAATTAGCTCCTTCAGATCACTAATCTGCGTCTTTAAAAGTTCCCACGGGCGTACCTCATCAGAAAGCCTTGCCACCTCTTGGTTCATTTCGGTCGCTTTCTTTACATCCTGCCAAATCTCCGGCTCCGCCACTTGAGCTTCTAAGTCATGCAATTTTTCCAACTTTTCTGAAATCTTCAGCTTCTCATAGGCATCCCCAAACTCCGCCTCAAGCGCCGACAGCCTTTTCTCTAATTCCTGCATACTTCCATTATATCACATCAATCAGTACTCTTTACCTCAGCACGTCTCTAGCTTCTTTGATAGAGTGGGTATCCATAAGCCTTGCTCTAAGGTCAGAGGCGCCAGGAAAGCCGTTAATGTAAATTTTGAAAAAATGTTTTAGAGGCTCAAAAGAAACTTTGTGAGTTTTGCTATATTCTTCGTATAAATCTAAATGTAAAAACAGCAAATCCATCAGCTCTTCGCGAGTAGGGATGTAGCCCGTGAAACAATACGGATTTTGAAAAACTCCGCGACCAATCATAAAACCGTCGACTTCAGGATATTTTTTGTATAATTCTAGAGCGTGCTCTTTATCCTTGATATCGCCATTGATAATCAACTTCGTTTCAGGGCTTAGACCATCTCGAAGTTTAATAATTTCAGGGATGAGCTCATAGTGAGCAGGAACTTTGCTCATTTCTTTTTTAGTGCGAAGATGCACAGTGAGAGCGGCCGGATGTTCATTCAAAAGTACTGGAAGCCACTCTTTATATTCGTCAATTTGAGACCAGCCAAGGCGAGTTTTGACAGAAACTGGCAAATCGATATTCTTGCAAGCATTCCTAAAACACTCCACCGCAAGCTCTGGGGTTTTGATCATAGCGGCGCCACCACCCGTTTTGTTGACGTTTTTGTCGGGACAGCCAAAATTGAGATCCACCCCCGCAAAACCGAGGGATTTCAAGGCCTTCACCGTTTCCGCAAAATGCACAGGCTCTTTACCCCAGATTTGTGCAATAATCGGCGCATCTGATGGCGCTATTTCAAGGCGCTCAAGAGCATTCGCGCGGCCTTTTTCGGAAGCATAAGAAGAGACATTAGTGAATTCAGTAAAAAAGAGGTCGGGTCGCCCTGCTTTTGCTACGACCTGACGAAAAATCACGTCCGTCACACCCTCCATTGGCGCAAGGATTAAAAATGGCCGTTTTAGTTCATCCCAAATCATTGTTAAATTATAACATTTTTATGGTAAAATAGAAATAGCTCATGCTATACTTCGGTCACTGGCAATGAGAAAAGTTTAATGGTCTCGTGGTATTGTCATTTGTACCCCTGACTTTGAGCCAACAAAGGCTCACATGAATGACTCTTTTATCAATTAATTTAAGGAGTCTTTTATGAAAAACTTTAACAAAAACCAAACAGAAACCGTCGAGGTAATGGCGCTTTTCGGCTACGAAATGACGCCTTGCCAGCCTTTGACCTTCCGCAGGAAGGGCGAGGCAGAAGTGGAAGTTTCAGAGCTTCTTCGGAGTACCATCCGATTTGCAGGCCGCGCAACTATCCATATCTTCGACGTACTAGTGGGACGAGAAAAAGTCCGACTCGAGTTCAACTCGGTGGACCTTTCCTGGACACTAGTTGCGGCCTAGTCTAGGCCAAATAAGACCAGGTGCTCTTTACACCTGGTTTTTATTTAATCTTAACTTCGACCCCACCTTGTTTCTCTGTACAAAATATGCTACAGTAGTTACATAGGGTTGACACTAAATCAACCCCCATTTAAGGATTTAGCTATGAAAATACTACTGTTAGGCTACGGCAAAGAAGGCCAGGCTCTCGAAAATTATTTCAAATCTCACGAAAAATCTGCCGAAATTGAAATTTGGCAAGATTTCACACCCAAAGAACTAAAACAGAGAGATTATTCATCCTATGATATAATTTTTCGGAGCCCTTCCGTCCCACCACTACATCTTAAAAACGAGTCGTCAATCACCAAGTATTTCTTCGACCACTGCCCTTGCCCAGTCATCGGCGTCACCGCCACCAAAGGCAAAGGCACCACTTGTTCGTTTATCAAATCTTTACTAGACGCACATCAAGAAGATGCATATCTCGTCGGCAATATTGGCGAACCTGCCATCAACGCTCTAGACGAGCTTAAAGAAACTTCCGTAATCGTCTACGAAATGTCTAGTTTTCAGCTTTGGGATCTCGAAAAATCCCCTCACGTCGCTTGTATCGGCACCATCGAACCAGATCATCTCAACGTCCATAAAAATTATAGCGAATACAAAAGCGCCAAGGCCAACATTTGCCGCTACCAGACCACAGATGATTACCTCATCTATTACCAAAAAAATCCCGAATCAGTCGAACTAGCAAGAACCACTGATAAACCCCACAAAATCCCCTACCCGTTCGAAATCCCAGACGATGTCAAAGCCGCCATTGAAATCCCAGGTTTACACAATCTAGAAAATGCCATTGCTGCCATTGCCGCTGTTGCCAGTTACAAGAATATATCACCAGACGAATATTTAAGAGAATATAAAGATGAGATCATCACCGGCCTATCGAGCTTCCATGGCCTTCCTCATCGCCTCGAATTTGTCCGTAAGATAGACGGCATCAAATTTTATGATGATAACTTCTCCACCAATGTCGCTTCTACCAAAGTTGCTCTTACTGCTTTTCCTGGTGAAAAAATCATCCCCATCATCGGTGGTCTCGACAAGACCGATTATCAAGATTTGCCAGAGCTCTACGAGATTCTAAATCAAGATTACATCCCAGCTATTATCCTCATGGGAGAATCCGGCCGCGAATTAGAAAAACGCTACCACGATCAAAGATTCGTCCTGACAGATTCACTAAAAGATGCCGTAGAAAAAGCCTACGCCACCGCCAGAATCACCAAAGCCCATCTCGTCGTCATGTCCCCCGCCGCCGCCTCGTTTGATATGTTTGAGAATGTTTACGATAGGGGCGACCAGTACAAAAAAATAATATTAGATTTTTGAGCCTCTGGCTTGCCACGGCGATAAAATCCATTACTATTTTCTTCTAAAAGTTCAGCTTCGTTTCAAGCGATGAGATTATCGCCTTTTCTACCGAGGAAACCGTCACAAACCCCTTAATTCCTGACCCTGCAAACTCGCGCGCTAGCTCAATCATCTTTGACTTATCAATACCCTTGATCAAATTCGGCACATTGTCATATTTTTCTACTTCTTCATTAGTAAAGTAATTTTCAGCATAATAGTCCGCAATTTGCCCCACCGTCTGCGCCCCCATCTGGAATCGCCCTAGCGCATACTGCTTTGCCGCCTCAAAATCTTTATCCGATACTTCACCGTTTAGCGCCCGCATTAGTTCACGTTGAATCAGAAGGAATAGTTCTTCGGCATTTTCTTCGTTGACTTCCCCCTCAAAATCCCAATAAGTACTATGCGCGTTAGCGTTAGCGGCGCTGCCCATCCCATAGACTAAGCCACGCTTTCTCGCCTTACCAAAAATCCGCGAGTTCATCGTTCCGTTCAGAATATGATTAAGACAGTTCATCGCATAGACTTCTTTAGTATCCAAATGCCTCGGCGTCACCAAAGAAAACCCAAAGGTAATATTTGATGCATCTTTTCTTCTAATAGACACCGCCTCCGAAGAATGCAAATCAGCTATAGGTATCTCAAACTTTTCGCCCTCTTTAAGAGGCCACGATTCCAACTCCCGGATAATCTTGTGTTTCCGTCCATGAATCTTCCCAGCAATAATAAACATCATGTTTTTTGCAGTATGAGTCCGCCGATAATGTTCACGGATGTCTTTTAGTTCGATATTTGAAATCGTCTTCAATCTCTCCGAAAGATCCAATATGTCCTCTCCTACCGCTTGCTGTAGTCTCGGCCAAAGCAGCCGATAGTAATCGTTCATGTACCCCGTCAGCTCCGAACGCACATTAGCCTTTTCGGATTTCAATTCGTCTTCGTTGAATCTCGGCTCTGCAATCGAAACTTTTTGCAGTTCCATAATTCTATCCCACTCAAAATCCGCGCATTCAGTCTCATAACATACTGAGATATCAGAAGTCCACGCATTATGATAAGCCCCATTTTTAGTAAATTCCGCCTCAAAGTCTTGCTCATCTTTATATTTTGCATTCGCCCCAAAGGCCAAATGCTCCACCAAATGCGGCAATTCATAAATATCGTGATTTTTGGCGTACATCATCCCCGCCCGGAATTGTATCCGTGTCGCCATCACCGAGGCATTAGGGACATCAATCAGTAGCCCGTTCGCCCCATTTTTTAGAGTAACTTCCTCAACTGAATGCTTCATAACTATTTCCGCTTGGCTTTCTTCTTAGCGGATTTTTTCTTTTTCTTGGATTTAGAGCCAGTTCTAGTCCCAGTTTTAGCCTTAGGGGCTTTTTTAAGCTCATCGGTATTCTTTCGTCTCTTAAATTCGTCGTCTAAGTTCTTTTCACCAGCCGAAATTTCATTTACCCCTTTATCGTTACCAGTAGCCATCTTAGTTAGCTCAGATTCATACTCCTCACCATCGACCACATTATCTTCTGCAGCCTCGCTCGGTGTAATCGTGAGCAGAATCTTCAAAACTTCCTCACGCAAATTCCGCTGCAATCCATCAAACAATTTCTGCGATTCCGATCGATACTCCACTAGTGGATCTCTCTGGCCTACCGAACGCCAATGGATCCCCTCACGTAAATGCTGCATATTTTCTAGGTGTTGCATCCAGAGCATATCAAGCACCTTCAGATAGACTTCACGCTCAACTTTGCGCATCGTCTCTGCGCCGAATCTCTCCTCTTGAGCTTTATAAGCCTCCTCTACTGCTTCCAATCCTAGCTGATAACGTTCCTTTTCTTTCCGCTTCACCCCAATTTCATGAATCAAATCAGGGTCAAAATCAAACACTGCCTTAAATTGTGCGTCAAAATCCTTATTTACTCTAGATGAGAACTCCGTCAGAGCTCGGACCTCGTCTCGCATCAATCTCTTAATTTCTGGATAAATATCATCACCTTCGAGAATCTTCCGTCGCATCATGTATACCACTTTGCGGTGTCGGTTAATCACGTTATCATACTGTACCACATTCTTTCTAGAGTCAAAGTTAAATCCTTCAATGCGTTTTTGTGCTGATTCAAGCGTCTTCGAAATCGCCCGCGTCTGAATCGGCGTATCTTCATCTACTCCGAGCCTAGTCATTAACATCTTCACTCTGTCACCCTGAAAAATCCGCATCAAATCGTCTTCACAAGACACAAAGAACTGCGTCGTCCCTGGATCGCCCTGCCGGCCACCACGACCTCTCAACTGATTATCTACCCGTCTGGAATCATGTCTAGCCGAACCAATCACCACGAGCCCACCAAGTTCTTTTACGCCTTCACCCAGTTTGATATCTGTACCACGCCCTGCCATATTCGTAGCAAGCGTAATCGCACCTTTCTCACCAGCTTTAGCGATAATAGCAGCTTCCCGCTCATTATTTTTTGCATTCAAAATCTCATAAGGCAGACCAAACTGATCTAGATAATTTGCAATTTCCTCATTATTTGCGATCGAATCCGAACCAACTAGTACCGGCTGCCCTTTCTCATGATATTCTTTGACCGCCTCTGCGATTGCTTTCAGCTTCCCCGCCTTGGTCTTATAAATCAAATCATCCTTATCTACCCGGATAATCGGCCGATTTGGTGGAATTTGAATCACGTCAAGAGCGTAAATCTGCTGGAATTCTTCCGCCTCAGTAAAGGCTGTACCGGTCATCCCCGAAAGCTTCTTGTATAAACGGAAAAAGTTCTGGAACGAAATCGTCGCAAGTGTCATCGACTCTTGTTTTACTACTACACCTTCTTTAGCCTCAATCGCCTGGTGAAGACCCTCATTGTACCGCCGCCCCTGCATCAAACGCCCAGTGTGCTCATCTACAATAATCACCTCGCCAGAGTTTGTTACTACGTAGTCTTTGTCTCGCTTAAACAGCACCTCTGCTCTCAAGGCTTGCTCTATATGATACACCAACGGTGTATTTTTAGTCGAATACAGATTGTCTACCCCAAGCATATTTTGGACTTTGTCAATCCCCACATCGGTGAGAGTCACTGAGCGTCTCTTTTCATCCAAAATATAGTCATCCGGAGTTAGTCTAGAGCAAATCTTAGCAAATTGATAGTAAGACTCTGGATTATCTCCTGCCGGCGCGCTAATAATTAGAGGCGTCCGTGCTTCATCAATCAAGATTGAGTCCACCTCATCCACGATTGCGAAGTTCAATTCTCTCTGACGAAGGTTCGCTACCTCAGAAGTCATATTGTCACGCAAATAGTCAAAACCAAACTCGTTGTTTGTCCCATAAGTAATATCGGCGTTGTAAGCCTCTTTTCTAGTACAAGGCTTGAGGTGTCGGAATCTTTCATCATCGTGTTGCTCGTTTTCGTACTCAGCGTCATAAATAAACGAGGCGTTATTGATAATTACCCCCACACTTACCCCAAGAAAATCATAAATCGGACCATTCCAGCCCGCATCACGCTGCGCCAAATAATCGTTCACCGTCACTACATGCACCCCGTGCCCAGAGAGAGCATTCAAATATGCTGGAAGCATTGCAACCAAAGTTTTACCCTCGCCCGTCTTCATCTCGGCTACCGCTCCGCTATTTAGCACCATCCCACCGATTAGCTGTACGTCGTACGGCCTCATCTTGAGAATCCGTTTTGAAGCCTCTCTTGCTACAGCAAACACCTCAGGGAGAATCTCGTCTAGAATTTTTGTATCATCTGCTATTTCGCCTCGTTTGGTGATAACTCGGCCATTTTCGTCCCGCTCTTGTTTTATAGCCTTGTCGATTCGCGCTTTAAATTCATCTGTTTGAGCCTGCAATTCTTTGTCGGACATCGCTTCATATTTTGGCTCTAGCTCACCAATGCCTTTAGCTCTCTTCCACAGCTTCTTCAGTATTCGCTTTTCAGCATCACCAAACACCCCTTGCAGGAACTTGGTTAGAGCGGTCTTATCCGCCAACTTATCAGTTGGCTTTTTTTCTTTTACCATTATTACACTCCTAAACTTACCCCCATTATAGCACATTACCCTCTCTTAATAAAGAGGTTTTTGAGGCTTCTTTTTTGGCGATGCGGCTGCATTTCTAGTTTATAGCGTCGAATTTGCCCAGTCACCTTAGCCTCAACCAAATCCACCCCAGCAAAAATATTCGAACATTCATCTTTTGCAGCAATTACTTTGCCGCCAGGAATTTCCATCGCCACCGAGATTTCATACTTGTCACTCTTGCCTTTACCAGATTCTGCCACATTTACTTTAGCCACGATGTCTTTTTTGTAACCTCGTGGCAAATACCGATCCAATTTTCCAATTCGCTTTTCTACGTACTTTTTGAGCCCCTCCTCTACTTTATAGCCATTTCCGGTAATTTCAATTTTTTCTATCATATTCCTCCTTTTAAAATGTTTATAGCTCCGTTTTTCCACCTAAATATGGCCTTAGAACCTCCGGCACCATAAATTTACCGTCTTCAGTTGCGTAATTTTCCATGAGAACCACCAGTGCCCTAGCTAGAGGAATCGCTGTACCATTTAGAGTATGTACATACTCAAGCGTCCCATCTTTGCGTCGCACTCTAATATTGCACGCTCTTGCCTGAAAATCCGTACAGTTTGAACAAGAAGTGATTTCCTGATATTTTTGATTGACCGGGCTCCAGTACTCCATATCATACTTCTTAGCTGCTGGCGCCCCGAGATCCCCTGCCGCAATATTGATTACATGATACGGAATTCCTAGCCCCTGCCAAATTTCTTCTTCTATCGCCAAAATTTCTTCGTGAATCTCTTTGCTCTTCTCTGGCAAACAGAACACATACATCTCTAATTTATTAAATTGATGTACCCTAAAGAGCCCTCGCGTATATTTGCCATACGTCCCTGCTTCTTTTCTAAAACACGCTGAATATCCTGCATAAAATAGCGGAAGCTGCGATTCATCCAAAATCTCATCCATATGATAACCAGTAAGAGGCATCTCTGCGGTCGCAATCATAGCCAAATCTTCACCCTCGATATAGTATTCATCAGATTGCTCAGAAGTCCGCGGATTGAACCCGCATCCTTCAAGCACCCTCGAAGACACCATATCTGGCACCGTCATATAAGTAAATCCGTGCTCCAAGACTTTCGATAGTCCGTATTGTAGTAGCGCGTTCTCAATCAAAGCCAAATCACCCTTCAAATAATAAAACTTCGCTCCCGCGACCTTTGCCCCTCTCTCAAAATCCAACCACCCTCGTTTCACCGCAAAATCCAGATGATCCACACCTTTTTCGTGATTTTCACCCCACTTTTTTATCTCAATAGAACATTCTTCACCACCTAGTGGGACATCATCAAAAATCACGTTTGGAATCTTTTTTAGTAAGCCCTTCAGCTCTGTTTCTACTAATTCAAGCGCCTTCTCTTTTTCCGATAACTCTTCTTTTATCGCTTTGCCCTCAGCAATCAAATCTGGTGACGGCTTGCCGCCTTTCATTTTAGAAGCAACTTCATTTCGCTTCGCCCTCAAACTTTCTACCTCAGAAAGCATCGCCTTTCTCTTGTCATCCAGCCCCAGCACCTCAGACACGTCAATCTTGTATCCCTTTTCTTTGGTCGATTTTTCTACGAGCTCTAGATTTTCTCGGATAAACTTCACATCTAACATATCTTTATTATACCATGGATTTGAATAACTTAAAAACAAAAATTCCAATTCTGAGCCTCTTGGGACAACGGCGATGAATTGGAATTATTTTTGTTTTACTAAACCATAGTAGTCCTCCAAATGCAGGTTTTCTGGCCTAAGATCTGCATATTCAGATGGAATATCAGAAAGATTATGTTTCAACTTTTTTCGGGGGTTTTTAAACGCTCTTTTGATTAGTTCCATCACCTCTGGCCCATATTTTGCCCCATCTTTAAACGGTTCTAATACCAAAACTTGAGAATCCACCTTTGGCGCCGGCTCAAACTCACTCTTTGGCACCACTGGCCCAGCAAACACCTTAGCACGATTTTTTACAAACAGAGACAAAACCGACTCCTTCTCCGAAAGAATCCTCTCAGCTACTTCCTTCTGCATCAAAAGCACCACCTTTTCTGGTAGTTTAGGCGCAGTCAAAATCTTCTCTATAATCGGGCTAGTAATATAATACGGAATATTTCCTGCCACCGCATAAGGCTCTTCTATCTTTGAAAAATCAAACTTCAAAATATCTCCCTGCACCACCTCAAGAGACGTTCCTGGGAAACTACCTGGCAAATTATGCGCCAGTTTCGGATCAAATTCCACTGCAAGGACTCTAGAGAAGCGTTTCAGAAGAGATGACGTAAGAGTGCCTAGTCCCGGCCCTATTTCTATGCAAAGGCTTTTAGGGCCCTCTAAACGCGCCAAATCGGCAATTTCATCCAAAATCTGCCGATTTTTCAGCCAATGTTGACCTAAAGCCTTATTTACCATCTCTGTTAGTCCAGTCGGTGGCAATATCAAATTGTTCTGAGTTAGTCGCTGCAAACCCACCGGTATCATAAACTTTACCTGCCCCTAAAGATGTTTCCACTACCGAGCACCTCGGATATTTCGACAAATTCGCCGCGATAATTACATATCCATCTGCATCCACCTTTACTCCATCTGCTCGCACCGAATAAGTCGCCGGCACCCCACAATATCCTACCGCATAATACATCACCCCAGACATATTTAGGTCATAATAAGTTTCTTTTCTGAGCACCTTAGAACCATCCGCCTTTGTCACGGTATAAGTATTCGCTCCCATCGAAGCCGTCAAAGGCTTTTTCTCGATAGCGCTCACCCCTACCGCCACGATCTTATTCACCGGCTCTTTTACCACTGTCTCTGAAACTAGAGTCCTAGAAACCTCTTCGTTATCTATATAAAGCACCTCATAATTCAAAGTTTTAAGTCCCATCTCGCCGTATTGACGCACTTCTCTCTGTCCTGGCGCCAAATTATAATCTTTTTCTTCAATCTCTTTAAATGGAATTTCTGTCTCCACAGTCACACTACGACCCCCGTTACGAGTCACCTCATAAACCATTGCCACCCCTGTTTCTAAGAAGTTTGCATTTTTGACGATTTTTATTTCGTCGCCATCATAAATCGTAATACCGGCATCTTTCACCACTGACCGCGCATCCGTGCTCGCTGTCATCACATACTTTTCTAAAACTCCCACCTTGACCAAGGCCGGTCTCGCCCGATAAATATTAATAAAGAAATTATCATTATCTATCTTTGCATCTAAAGTCGGTTCTACCTTATCCCCCGCCGAAAGCTCATAATGAGCCTTTTCTAGCGCTTCTTTAACCGTCCGAGCAGTAGTCTTCACAGTTAATTTATTTCCATCATCATAAAAAGTCACAAAATGCTCGTCTTGCTCCTCATAAATACCATCTTCATTTTCTGCGTAGGTATTTACTGTCATGTTTTTAGCCATTGTCACGCCAAAAACGAATGCAAGCAAAAATACAGTCAAAAGTATCAACACTCTGTCAAGCTTCTTATCAAGCTTCATATTTCCATTATATCACAAAACAATAAAAAAATAAACCCGCTTATGATCTTACAGGCTTATTTTTCAACTTTCTCCCTAGTTCGCAGCCTCTCTCAACGTCAGATAGTGGTTGGAACTTAATTCCATTTTACCATAGCCGAAATCATTGTCAATATTGATTTTTTGCAAAATTTATGTCATAACATCAGTTGACACGAAAAGGACAATGTGGGATAATTTTTGAGCCTCTTATAATCCCCATATATGCTATAATGGTATTAATATGAAAAAGTTAAACACTTCACCAATTTCCGGTACTCAAGAATTATTACCATCCGCCCAATTCATTTTTGATAACCTAAAAGAAAAAATCAAAAATACTTACAAGTTCCATGGTTTTTTAAATATTGAAACCCCGATTTTGGAACGCACCGAAGTTCTTTTTGCTAAGGCCGGTGGCGACACCGAAAAGCAAATTTACGAAGTCAAAAAAACCGGCGAAGAAGGGGACAAAAAAGCCGACGAGGCTCTCCGTTTTGATCACACCGTACCTCTAGCTAGATATATCGTAGAACATGAAAATGATTTGAGTTTTCCTTTCAAAGTCTCCCAAATCGGCGAAAATTTCCGTGGCGAACGCGCCCAAAGAGGCCGTTTCCGCGAGTTTTATCAATGCGACGTCGATATCGTCGGCCGAAACAGTCTTCCGATTTTTTACGACGCCGACATTATCGATACTCTGATCGACGCTTACCAAGGTTTCGAGTTAAAAACCCCAGTTGTCGCCCGTATTTCTAACCGCAAAATCCTAAAAGGTTTCCTCGAAGGCCTAAATCTAGAGGATAAATCTAAAGATATTTCTTCAATCATCGACCATTCCGAAAAGGTCCCACTAGAAAAGACCAAGGAAAACCTAGCAGAAATCGGCCTCACAAAGGACACCCAATCTAGGATTCTCCAGTTCATCAATCTGAGCGGCGACATCGACCAAGTGACAAGCGGCCTTCAAGCTTTCGGCATAGAAAGCCAGACCTTAAAAGAAGGCATCGATGAGCTCACCGAAGTCATCAACATCCTCAAATCTTCTGGACATAAAGAAAAAATCAGAGCTGATCTTCGCATTATCCGCGGACTTGATTATTATACCGGCACCGTCTTTGAATTTGCCATGCCAGAGCACCCAGAGATTGGTTCTATCGGTGGCGGTGGCCGCTACGACAACCTCACTGGGTATTTCTCCGATCAAAAATTCCCAGGCGTAGGCGGTTCTATCGGTCTAAATCGCCTCTTTTATATTTTAAGCGAAAAAAATCTCCTAAAAATCACCCCAGAGAATCCTCTAGATTACGCCGTTATTCCTATCTCATCCCAGGAAGTCCCTTACGCCTTAGAAGTAGCAAAAGACCTCCGCGCCCGCGGCGCCTCCGTCACGATTCTTCCAAACGACAAAAAGCTAAGCCAATCCCTCACCCACGCCAGTAAAATCACAAAAAACGCCATCGTCCTCGGCGAGGAAGAAGTCAAAAACAAATCGTACGAGATCAAGAGGTTCAAATAATAAAAATACCCAATTTGTGAGCCTCTGCTTGCACGGCGATCAAATTGGGTATTTTTATTATTTGCTCTTCAGCCCGTTGTCAAAGTACATCTGTACATAATCCCACCCCCAACTCATATCAAACCCACTTGCGATATAACTATTGAATTTAAAATACGGCATCCCATCAATTTGCTTCACAGTTTTTGCTGCTGTTTCTTGAATAGCCGGGAGCATTTCGTCATTTTTCACGCATTTTTCAAAATCCTCAGAAAGCCCCACTTCTTTTCCAAGCGAGATCCAATAGTCCTCCCCCTGTTTGTCTAACGCCGACAGCGCGCTTTTCCCTTTGGCCATAAAGTAGTCATCCCAGACCGTAGTAATAATATGATCATAATAGTCCCAAAACTTCCCTTCATTTTTTGCGCAGAACACCCCCTCCGCGCTATGCTGAGAAGCGACCGGATTACTCTGGCCATATTCATAAAGAAAATCCGATACCCTAATTTCCACTAATACATCATTTTCTTCAATGTATTTCATGAAATCGTCTTTATGCGTAATCATCGCATTCTCAAACGCCACACAGTACGGACAGACAATATCAGAATAAATAATAAAATAGTTTTTAGCATCAATGTTTCCAATCGTCGTATCTTTATCCCAGACTTTCTCCGAATTTGGTACTTTCTGATTAAAACTCGCTGCGATTGCTGCAAAGATCACCACAATAATTCCTATAAGCCCCAAAGTTCTAGCTATTTTTGCCTTTTGCATTTTTCTTATCCAAATACCTTTCATTTATTATTATAACATACGTTTCTAATCCTAATCTCTTTAAAGAAAGTAGTGCAATCACCACCGCCACCACCGTCACTACTGTCGAAATCGCCCCTGCAATCGCGAGCGACCCCGTAGAAAACATCGCCCCAAGAAGAGGAGTGAGAAGCGTCGTCCCGCACGTCGGGCATCCCGCCCCCAACGCAATCAGCCCCGTGATAATCCCCGCCTTTTCTACTCCGGCTGCGTTATCTTCTTTTGCCTGCTTTTTCTTTTGCCAAAGAAACACGATTAACCCCACTAATATCCCCTGAAGCAAAGACAAAAGAAACGTCGGCAACCATTCAAGAAAAATCTGATTCACTCCAAAGACAGCCAAAAAGCTATCCCAAAGCACCTTCATTACCCCAGGCAGTCCCGCCGCCCCCATTAGTTCAAATTTCGAAAACCCTCCCGAAAGCAGATTAATCAGTATAGAAAAGAAAATAAAAGTCGGAATAAATCCATACCAAAACCGTTTTTCTTTAGTAGCTAGAAGTATTCCACGACCCGCAAGCACAAAATCATCCAGCCATTTCCTCCAGTTCATAAAAATATTATACCATTTTTCAAAGATTTGTGTTATAATAAATGTACGGTTCTGTAGCTCAGTTGGTAGAGCAGAGGCCTGAAGAGCCTTGTGTCGCTGGTTCAAGTCCAGCCGGAACCACCACTATAAGTGGGCCGGTAGCTCAGCTGGTTAGAGCACGGGCCTTTTAAGCCCGGTGTCGAGGGTTCGAGCCCCTCCCGGCTCACCAACTATGGGCGGTTAGCTCAGTTGGCTAGAGCGCGTCTTTGACGTAGACGAGGTCAGAGGTTCAACTCCTCTATCGCCCACCACCTACAGACCTTTAAAAAGGTCTTTTTTACATCCCGATAATTTCTACTAACTTTTTCCGAGATTTTCTTCCTCTTCTTATCCCTATCATAATTTTTGACACCTCAAAATATTCCGACAACGCTTCGACTAGCGCCTCATTAGCCTCACCATCATGCGCTCTAGCGTGCAAATACACCACCAACCCCTCGTCAGTACTTACAATTTTTTCATTTTTTGCCCCTGGCTTTACTAATACTTGAAATATCATACTATATATTATATAATTTTTCCATGCAAAATAAAATCAGAATCGGCATTTTTGATTCCGGTATGGGCGGCACCACAATTTTTCGTGCCATCAAAGAAAGCCTAAAAGACGCCGAACTTTTTTATCTCGCCGATTCCAAAAACTGTCCTTACGGCGAAAAATCCGATGAAGAACTAAAAGAAATCGTCACAAAAAATGTCGAAATTCTTAGAGCTAAAGGCGCCAAAGTCATCGTTATCGCTTGCAACACCGCCACGGTCAGATGCATCAATTATCTCCGAAAAAAATACCCAGACTTAAAATTCGTCGGCACCGAACCTGCCATCAAACTCGCCACAAGCACCAACGCCAAAAATATTCTCGTCCTTGCTACTCCTGGCACCGTTGATTCCGAACGCGCTCATCAGCTAGTCGCAGAAAATATCAAAAAATATCAAAAAATCACCCTCCTTCCTTGTCCCGGCCTCGCCGATATTATCGAACACACTCTAGAGTTTAATCAAGATTATCTGCCTCTCCCTCTAGACGACATCAAACGCTCCGTCATTAGAAAAAAGCTTGCCGATTTATTCCAAGATGTCACTGAGAGTCCTGACGTAGTAGTTCTCGGCTGTACTCACTACCCACTTATCAAAAAAGAAATCGGACGTTTCTTTGAAAACGCCCGATTCCTTGATGGTACTGACGGCGTTAACCGTCAAGTCACTTTACTTATTTCTTCTTAGTATTGTCTGCAATATCTTTGGTGTTTCTCCAAATACCTACAAGAAGCATTACCATCTCATAGCATACTCTCACTAGGATTGGGCCACCAATCAGCATGATAAAGAAGTAAAGCACTCCATATCCGCCAAACTGCAAGAAGGTAAAGGAAGTTAGTATGATAAAGATAGTAGCAAAGTAATAAGCCATTTTTAGAATTGGCTCAAGCCACATAATTCTAAAGGACAAGAAATCCTTCAACCATTTAGCAAATTTGCCTTTTACCTCAGTCTTTGAATTAACAAAGAGGAAGTAAATCAAAATCGCCGCAATAAAAGCGATTACCATAGCAATTATACCCCACACTCCAAAATCCATCCCCGCAGATGTGGATGTAACATCATAAGCATAATATGATGGTGTTGTTGTGTACATTTAATAACTCCTTTTATTATTTATTACCCTCATTATAACACATCTAGCTGCTAATGCTCAACATTTCTTAAAAACTCTTAAAATCCCCCAGTTTGTCCTAACCGTCATAATCTGTTATAATAAACTCATGAATAGAGTACCCCTAGCGGAGCGGATGCGGCCAAAGACCTTGGATGAAGTAGTCGGCCAGGATCAGATTATAGGCAGCGGCAAAATCTTGACCGAAATCGTCAAAAAGAAGGAGCCGGTCAACCTGATTTTTTGGGGGCCTCCTGGCACCGGCAAGACTACTCTTGCTCGTATTCTAGCCCACGAGTTTAATGCCGACTTTATTGAAATCTCCGCCGTTACTTCCGGCAAAAAAGACATAGAAGAAGTCGTCGAACGTGCCAAGAAGAACTGGAATTTAAAGACCCGCACCGTACTCTTTGTGGACGAAATTCATCGCTTCAACAAAGCTCAACAAGATGCCTTTCTTCCCCACGTCGAATCCGGCCTTATCACCCTAATTGGCGCCACCACCGAGAACCCATCTTTCGAAGTCATTTCTCCACTCCTCTCTCGTTCCCGTGTCGTAGTTTTATCACCTCTAAAAAAAGAAGCCATTATGGAGGTGCTTCATAATTCCATTATAGCACAAAATATCAAAATTGTCAAGAAGTCATCCAAAAACACCCCTTATATCACCGAAGAAGCCCTAGATTATTTAGCAGAATTATCTGGCGGCGACGCCCGTTCGGCTCTAGGAGACTTAGAGCTCGCCATCTCTCTCACCAATCAAATCACCAAAGATACAATCATCGAAGCCGCCGGCAAAAAACTCCCCGGCTACGACAAAAAAGGCGACCATCACTACGACACCATTTCCGCTTTTATCAAATCTATGCGCGGCTCTGACGTCGATGCTGCCCTCTATTACCTAGCTAGAATGGTCAATTCTGGTGAAGATCCCAAGTTTATCGCGAGGCGCATGGTGATTTTTGCTTCCGAAGACATCGGTCTCGCCGGGAACGGCGCTCTCTCCCTCGCCACCGCCTGTTTTCAGGCAGTCGAAAGAGTCGGTATGCCCGAATCCGGCCTCATGCTCGCCCATACCACCGTCGCTCTCGCCTTGAGCAAAAAATCAAGGGCTACCACCGACGCTTGGTACAAAGCTCTCGATTTAGCCAAAAAAACTATGAAAGAACCCGTCCCCATCTGGCTAAAGAATGCCCCGACCAAGCTCATGAAAGACCTAGGATACGGCAAAGGTCAAAAATGGGAATCCGGCTTCCATCTCGATAAAAACTACCTCCCCGACAGCATCAAAAATGAAAAAATCTGGAGAACAAAATAATTCCAATTCTGAGCCTCTTGGAACAACGGCAATGAATTGGAATAAATCTGGAAAACAAAATAATTCCAATTCTGAGCCTCTTGGAACAACGGCGATGAATTGGAATTATTTTGTTTCTATACTTTATTAATGACTGGGATCACAATTGGCGTATGTCCCGTCGCATCAAAGAGAATATGCGTAATATCAGTCTTAATCTCATCTTTCAAGACTTTCATATCTGGATCAGTCGAAATAGACTTATCGGTCTTTTGCCGAAGATAATGTCGAATTTTACCAATCAGCTCTTCCGAGTTATCGAGGTAAATAAATGCCCTAGACACAATATCTGGCGTCTTCATCAGGTGTCCAGTCTTCTTATTGAGCGTCAATACTATCACGAAAATCCCCTCGCGTGAAATATGGATTCGATCTTTCACTACCGCTTCGTGTACTGGCTTATCTGCATCATCATACAGCTTGTTTCCTACCGGTATCCGCCCACATTTTTTGATTGTCCTGTTAGGAAGAAGTTCCACAATGTCACCATCATCCGACAGAATAATCCGCTCGTGAGGTATCCCCACTACATTTTCCGCCATCTCTGCATTGTGTTGCAACATGAAGAACTCACCGTGATATGGCATATAATTCTTCGGCTGAAGTCTAGTCACAAATTCTACGTGATCCTCATAATAAGCATGCCCCGAAAGATGCAAAGGCCCAATATTGGTAAGATGCGTCTTACCGTTTTGGATCACTTGCGCCCCCTCGCGAAGCAGCCCGTCCACCGTCGAAACTACATGCGGTTCATTCCCCGGAATCGGGTTAGACGAAAACACAATCGTATCAGTAGATTTAATCTTGATATATTTATGTGCCCCTGTCACCATCCGATTGAGTACTGCATTTAACTCCCCTTGTGACCCCGTACAGACGATACAGACTTTGTCATCCGGAAGTTTCAAAGTATCTTCCATTTTCACAATTGTATCTTTTGGCACCTTAATGGACTTGGCTCTAAGCGCCACTTCTACGTTATTGATCATCGAAAATCCCGAAAACGCCACTTTGCGTCCCCGTTTAGCCGCCTCATTTAGCACTAGTTCAATACGTGCAATCTGAGACGAAAAACAGGAAATAATCACCCGTCCACCAGCATAATGGTCCATCACTCGGCCTAAATTTTCGCCCACATCATATTCCGAATGCGGATGATGCCCCGGCGAGTCAATGTTAGTAGACTCATTGACAAGCAGATCTACCCCCTCTTTTTTTACAATCTCATCAATCCGCTCGTAATCCGTCTGAACCCCCATCGGATGCGCTTCGTATCTCCAGTCTCCAGAGAAATAAATCAAACCATTCGGAGTCCTTACGACGATTGCCGCATTCCCCGGAATCGAGTGCAGAGTATGGATAAATTCCACGCTAAAGTTCTCTGATACTTGGATTTTTTCGTGTTTAAACGGATCTACCGCTACATAGTTCATGTCTGGAGCATCGTCCACCTCTGTCATTTGCTTTTTAATCATCCCAATCGTAAAAGCTGTACCGTAAATCGGAGTAAGTGGCGAAAAATGTGGTAAAAGATGTTTACATGCACCAATATGATCTAGGTGCGCATGAGTAAAGCAAATCGCCTTCACCTTAGAAAGATTGTCCTCTAAATATTTAATATCTGGAATCAAATAATTCACCCCTGGATAATCATCTCCAGCAAACAGTACGCCCATATCGATTATAATCATCTCTGATTTATACTCGATAATAGTCATATTTTTACCAATTCCAAACTCGCCTACACCACCAATCGGGATAATTTTCACTGCATCTGGATCTGGGCGCATTTGTTTCAACTTAGCATTGGTCATCTGTTCACCGTTATAGCCATTATAACGCGATTTGTCTACCGGCACCCCGATAATATGCTGAGTCGCCTGTGCATTCACATCCTGAGAAAGCATTCTCTGATGATGCACCATATCGCCTTTTTTCGCTGAAACCGACAAATTCACCTTCCGCTTCTCTGCTGCAGTCTGTTTTGCAGTAGGTTTAGCGGCTTTTTGTGGCTGTTTTTTGGCCTTTTTAGCCTGCGAAGCCGCCTTTGTTTTGCTAGCCACTAGCTCCGCATCTTTACCACCAAGGGCAAAGTTCGAATTAAAATTACGCTTCTGCGCTTCTTCGAATTGTTTTTTGATATCTCCAATCCTCTCTGCCCTAGATTTTAAGAGCCGGGCACGCCGCTCTTCCTCGTTTATTTTCATAAGTTTCCTTTTTATTCAAGTAAAATCGCTAAATCTATTATACCAAACTGCTTGATTTTTTTCAAGCCATTTGCTATAATAAATATATACAGATATTGACCGACCCACCAGGGCCGGTTGTTTTAATAATAAGGAGTAATCATGGAAGGACTAGACCTAAAACAAATGTCCGCTATGGTCGATATCATAGCCGAAGAAAAAGGTTTGCCAAGAGAAACCGTCCTTAGCGTCATCGAGCAAGCTATTGCTGCTGCCTGGCGCAAAGACAACGGTGACCGCGATATGAACGTACGCGCCGTCTTAAACGTAAGTACCGGCGAAGCCGATGTTTACATCGCTCGAGAAGTCATCGAAGACGAGGTAGGATACAACCCATCTACCGAAATCCCACTAAAAGAGGCAGGTAAAGGCGCCAAAATCGGCGATATCGTCGAAGAAAAGCAAAAAGTTGTAAGTTTTGGCCGTGTCGCTGCTATGACCGCCAAACAAGTCGTCATTCAAAGGCTCAGAGAAGCCGAAAACGACGCTGTTCTCGCCGAATACGAAGACAAAGTCGGCACTATCGTCACTGGTGTTATCACTCGTGTCGAACCAAAAATCGTCCGTATCGACCTCGGTCGCGCCAGCGGTATTATGCCGAGATCCGAACAAATCGACGGCGAATATTACGCTGTAGGTTCGCGTATTAAAGTTTATATCAAAAATATCGAGAAAAACGACAAAGGCGCACAGCTCATTTTGTCTCGTGGCTCTGCCGAGTTTATCGAATGTCTCTTCCGTCAGGAAGTCCCAGAAATCGAAAACGGCACCGTCGAAATCAAGGGCATCGCGCGTGAAGCTGGTCGCCGTACCAAAATCGCCGTATCGAGCTCCGTCCCTGGCGTTGATCCAGTCGGCACCTTTGTTGGTGGTCGTGGTGTCCGCGTCCAAGCCGTTATGAACGAAATTGGCGAAAAAGAAAAAATCGATGTCATCACCTGGAGCGACAACGCCTCCGAGTATATCAGAGAAGCATTGAGCCCAGCCGAGATCAACAAAGTCGAAATCGAAGGCAAAAAAGCCAAAGTTCTCGTTTCCGAAGAAATGCAATCTATTGCTATCGGCAAACAAGGCCAAAACGTCCGTCTAGCAAGCAAACTTACTGGCTACGATATCGATATCGAGCTCATCAAAGCCACCAAGAAAAAGAAATCGAAGAACGTAGAGGACTCTCTCCTCAGCGCTCTGGAAGAAACTTCCGAAGAGACCGAGGAAGCAGCCGAGTAATTATCAAAAAAGAACCCGTCAGGGTTCTTTTTTGATAATTTGGCACCTTCCTAGTTTCCCGCAAATGCAGTATAATCGGCGCTACTGGGCTTGACTTCTGTGTTCGGAATGAGAACAGGTATTTCCCCAGCGCTATGGGCACCAAATGGTAATAATAAGGACGTCTTATTATTACTATTGATGTCCATTGGGTGCTTGGATTAACGTAAAAAATTAAACGTCCTCGGCGCGATCAAGCGTCGATTGCTGGCTACGTCTCCTTCTGAGTTTCGCTAGTAAATCTCTTCAGCGGTCTTGCGACTTAAATCAAACTTATAAGCAAAACTCAGAACATAAAAAGGCGATGGACTTATATTAGTACTTCTCAGCTCCATACCTTGCGGTACTTCCACTTAAAGCCTATCAACCTAATCATCTATTAGGGGTCTCCTAGGGAATTCTAATCTTGGAGTGGGCTTCGCGCTTAATATGCTTTCAGCGCTTATCTCTTCCGCACATAGCTACCCGGCGATGCAGTAGGTGACCACAACCGGCACACTAGAGATGCGTTCATCTCGGTCCTCTCGTACTAGAGACAAATCTCCTCAAAATTCCTAACGATCATGCCGGATATAAACCGAACTGTCTCACGACGTTCTGAACCCAGCTCGCGTACCACTTTAACCGGCGAACAGCCGGACCCTTGGAAGGTGCTCCCCCTCCAGGATGTGATGAGCCGACATCGAGGTGCCAAACCGCGCCG
>JAZRPQ010000005.1:0-39152 GCA_045649325.1 Candidatus Nanosyncoccus sp. | reverse complement strand
TGCCTTTAAGTATAGTCTATATCCCCATGGATTGTTAGTACCTACTGACACATTAAGGTCTGTAGAATCATATGGCTGACTACCAGGATTGAGATTAAGCGATACATTATCTGATGATACCGTGATATTAAGTGAGTTTCTAACATTTACATTGTAGTCTAGAGAATCTGAGGCGGAGGCGGAAGAAACGGAAACAAGAGGTAGGATAAGGAGGGAACTAAGACCAGCCAAACTAGAAATTCCTATTATTGATTTTTTAATTAATTTTGATTTGAGATTTTGTCGCATGACCTGCATATTTGCTCCTTTGATTATTTTAATCTTCGGGAGCCATTTCATACTAAAAATGGCACCACGAGGTGCGATAATCACATATTCCTACAAGACAGTTGTCGTATAGAACACATGGATTCCTCATGATGCCATTTTTATGCTCTAAACGACAAACTATTTATATAAAATTAGCTGTCTTATTTTAAAAATATGTAATTATCGCACCTCTATTATATCGCACAAACAAACCACTTTCAATATTGTTTTTTCACCCAAAAAATTGTATAATATGTTTATGAAAAAAATCATTGTCAAATGCCGGGTCAGAAACCGCAATCGGTTTGAAAAACGCTTGAGCGGAGTTGATTTGAAGCTTTCGCCGGTCTATTGGCAACACGACCGCGTCTTTGTCCCGCGTGGCTACAAGGGAAGAAGTAATTTTCCGCGTCTCATCATGCGCACCGAAATCCATGCTGTCAGCGATGCGCCAGTCTATCTCCTGAGCCTCCGCCGCCACATCGAAGATTCCGGTGTTGACGTGATTGAAGATACCAAAATCATCGACTACGAAGGCATGGTCAATATTATCTTACAACTCGGCTTCAAGCAGGTCGGCGAAATCTCTCGCCGCCGCGAAGAGCTGAAACTCAGCAAGGGCACCATGCTCTATCTGGACACTCTAGACATGGACAACTCTACCTTCGTCAAAATCGAAACTATCATTGGCGACAAAGCCTCCCCCGAAGCTGTCAAATCCGATCTCATCTCTACCTTAAGATCCTTTGGCGAAACAGACCTTATTGAAAGTACCTACTTCGAATTATAGTTAGCAAAAAAGTGGATTCATGAGCCTCTTGCTTGCAACGGCTCTTGAATCCACTTTTTGCTGACCAATTAGCCTCTTGGTGGCTCACCATCCGGCTCGCTCAGCAGCTTCTTACTCTTAATCTCGTATCTCTTACCATTCACTGGCGAAACATAATAATCTTCATTTAAGAGATTTACAAACATAGCCAGGTCCTTGTCATCCATAATAATGATCGAACCATCATCATCTGTCATCAGCTCGAGCTGCATCTCATCTGCATAGTCTAGCAGTTTATCTTGTGGCATCTCTGATGCGATGTCCATCGCCTGGACTTTTTTAAGTAGCGGCTTCTTATCGGCAAGCAGTCCATCTAGAGTTAAGCCTTCAGAGAACGATAATTTATACTTCTCGGTCAATTCCTTAGCCTTCGCCTCCGCTAGTACCTGTGATTTGAAATCATACTGGAATAGATTCTCAAACTTGGCCTGGTTAAATACGATAATGGTGTCATCCACGATCGCCACTTGATTGTCTTCTGGCATCTTGAGTGCAATTTGTGCCGAGAATGGCTCAAACGATTCGCCGTTAATCTCCCAAGAAGAAGCTCCTCTAAGGGCTGACGAAGCGGGAAGCAGTTTTGCTACATAGAAAGTCTTCATCCCGTCTTCACCCGGGTAGGTAAACTTCGCAATGATGCCTTTGACCTTCTTGAAGTCATACTCATTCTCAGAGAAATAATCAATATCCTTATACTCATGCTCAATCAAATGAATCAAAGTCTCCGCCCTAGAGACCTTGGAAAGGGAAGCACGGTAAACCACCTTTTCCTCACCGTCCGCCTTCTCGTAATCGCGGCATTCTAGGCCCTTCTCCGCCTCTTTGATGATATAAGACACCGCCTCTTGCATAAACAGTGACTTCACCGCCCCTGTTAGCTTGTCCGAATAGCGTATCTTGTACGGCGTGTAATTTTTATTAAAGAGAAACAACTCCGCCGAAACGTTGTTTTTGATCGCGTCCACCTGATTCGCCCATAAGAATACATCAAACGGCTCCGAATTTTCCATAAAACCTCCTGTTTTTAATATTATAGCATGGTTTGATCAGAATAAAAGTAAATTTATGAGCCTCTGCGAAGCACGGCGATTAAATCCACTTTTATGGTCCAACCTCACCCTGTATGTTCGGTAATTAAAACACAAAAAGGGAAGAAGTCAAGGTGGTTTGTTCGGGTCCTTGTTCGGTCATTTAACAGGGGAGTTTTCCCCACTTGTGGAAAACTCGGCACTATAAAAAAACTTAAAAAAAGTTGAAAAAAGCACTTGCATTTTCCGCGGAATCATACTATACTGAAGTTAGTGGAATTATTACAAAAACCACAAACAAACAAGCACATTAATAAAGTTTGAGAACGGCCAACTAGGAGCTTCCGCGCGCATTAAATTTAGCGAGATGCGAAAACAAAATCGTGCGCACTTTCCTCTAACACACCTCCCAATAAAACTCTATAGGCCGTAAGGCCAAAGCACAATAAGTCTCTCAACGGCTACAATTTTCATAATTGTGGTAGATAAATTGTGAATCAAACAAAAATCAAACAGAAACAAACCCGCTGAAGTTTCTAGTTGAGCGTTCTCAAACAACGATATATAATATATACATGGAGAAATTACACAGTCCTGTATTATTATCTGAAGTTTTGGCGAGTCTATCTCCAAAGCCTGGTGAGTCATATTTAGATCTCACAGCTGGATACGGTGGACATGCTGAAAAGATTTTGGATGTAACACAGAATTATAAAGATTCCGTGCTAGTAGATAGAGACGATTATGCCATCGAATATTTAAAACAAAAATTCAAAGGCACATCGGTTACTATCATGCATGACGATTTTTACAGTTCTATGCTACAGCTTTTAGAGAGTGGAAAAACTTTTGATATAATACTAGCGGATTTTGGAGTTTCTTCTCCGCAGCTAGATGTGAAAGAAAGAGGTTTTTCTTTTTCAAAAGAAGCGCCCCTTGATATGCGCATGGATCAGCGGCAAAAGCTCACGGCGAGTGACATAGTTAATCGCTGGAGCGAACGAAATCTCGGCGATATATTCGTTGAATACGGCGAAATCCCAAACGGCTTCGCTAGAATGTACGCGAGGACCATCGTTCATCACCGCCCGATTCAGACGACGACGGAGCTCGCGGAATTAATCAAGAGTAAATCTCATGGTTATTCCAAAACTCATCCCGCCACACGCGTCTTCCAAGCTATCCGGGTTGCGGTAAACGACGAGCTCGGACTCATCGAAAAGTCCCTGCCACTTTTACCACAGCTATTAAACAAAAACGGACGGCTCGGTATCATCACCTTCCACAGTCTAGAAGATAGATTGGTTAAGGATTTTTTCAAAAAAGAAATCTCAAACGGCGAAGAATCAAGATTAGAAGTAGAGAAAAAACCAATCACAGCGGAAAATCAGGAGTTGTTTATCAACCCGCGCTCTCGCAGTGCCAAACTACGCATCGCGAAGAAACGGAATTGATAAAAATAAAAATAACAAAAATAAAAAAGGAGGCAATATGCCAAAGCAAATCATAGTCGCGAGCCGTTCTCGCACCCAAACCATCAAAGTTAACTTCAAAAAAGCTTAAACTTTGACAAAAATCGTATGACCTTTCGGGTGGGGTAAGACCCTTAAAAAGCCCCACCCACTCTAAGGAAACCGTACCTTAAATATACATGGGCCTCTAAAAGGTCCGCCAAATAAATATAGAGTTTCACACTGGTAGAGTGTGGTGTATGACCTTTCCAGCGACTCTTATAAAGTTACTTATAGCTCTGCTTTATAAGAGGCGCTGGCCTAAGAATATACTAAACCAAGTGATGAAACAAAACAAAAAAGTAGAAAAACAAAAAAGGAGTTAAAAAATTAAAATGAGTAGCGCCACCTATGTCTCGCGTCGAGCTAGTGCCGGAATCAGCTTTGCTCGCGGTCGAAACACCGTCCGCATCGAGAAGAAAAGCCTCGGCTCAATTTCCCAAATCGTGATCGTCAGTCTTATTACTTTAGTTTTTGGCTTGATTTATGCTGCTGAAGGAACCAAAGCTACCAGTTTTGATTATGAAATCTCCGCTGTTGAATCCGAAATTTCTGATTTGAATGCCCGTCGTGATGACCTTGCGGTCGAAAAGGCTCGCCTCACCTCTGTGGCTACTGCCAAAAACAGCACCGTTGCTGCTTCTATGCCTGATGCTACTGTCACCGGTTATGCGCAGGATTAGAATTCTAAAATATATTACTTTAGGCGCATTTCTAATAATTGCGGTGCGTCTATTTTTCATTCAAATTATTGAACACGACGCTTGGGTGGCCAAAGCCAACGAGCAACACACCATGCTCGAAACCATCACCGCAAAACGCGGCGAAATCTACATGATGGATGGCTCCGAGCCGGTCGCAGTGGTTTTGAACCAAACGGTTTATCAGATTATTATTGACCCTGCTGTCACTCCAAAAGAAGATATCAAAAACGCATTAGAAAAATATGCTCCAGGGTATATTACAGCCGATTTTGATGGAATTTATAATATCGAAGGCCTCCGCTATTACATTGTGGCAAAAAACGTTCCTTACAGTATCGCGACCCAAATCGCCAAAGAGGGAATAGCGAATGTCTGGATGAAAGAGGGTAACGGCCGCGTCTATCCTGAAGGCGAAGTTGGCTCCACCGTACTCGGGTTTGTCAACTCTGATGGCCTCGGCCAATATGGCATCGAGGGTGCCTTAAACAATACTTTGACCGGGAAAGACGGGCTCTTAAAATCTATTTCCGACGTCAACAACGTAGCTCTCTCTATCGGCAAAGACAATATCAAAATCGAAGCCATAGATGGTAAAGATGTGGTGCTTTCTATTGATCGCGGTTTGGAGAGGGGAGTAGAAGAAGTCCTTTCTGGCGCCATCGCTGGCACCGCTGCTACTAATGCTGCTGCGCTCGTCATGGATCCAAACACCGGTGAAGTCGTCGCCATGACTTCACTTCCAGGCTACAATCCGGGTGATTATGGTAAGGTCAAAGACGCCTCAAGCTATATCAATCAAGTCACCGAAGTTGGCTACGAGCCAGCCTCAATTTTCAAAAATTTCGTCTTTTCTGCCGCGCTCAACGAGGGTAAAATGACTGCCGATACCACCTATTTCAACACCCCTTACATCGAAATAGACGGCAACAAAATTTGGAACGCCGAACAACGCGCTATCTTAAATAATCAAACTCTCACCATGAGAGATGCTCTCTATTGGTCTTTGAACGTTGGTTCTATCCAGGCGCTCAAATTCCTCGGTGACAACCCTGACGAAATTACCGCCACCGGTAGGGAAAGAATGTATAATTATTACAATGACAAATTCCGCTTCGGTCATGCTACTGGCATTGAACTAATCGAAGCCGAAGGATTTATCTGGGAACCTCACGCTGAGATTTATGGTCTTAATGCTGCCTATGCTAATATGACCTTCGGTCAGAACCTTTCCGCCACCATGATTCAGACCGCTACTGCCTTTTCGGCGGTGGTCAACGGCGGGGTCTGGCGCACTCCTTATGTAGTCAAAGGTACTCTCGAAAATAACAACATCGTGCCACTAGAAAATCACGAAAAAATTGAGGACCAGATTCTCTCTGCCGATACCTCCGCTACTATGCGTAGCCTTCTCGTCAACAACCGTAGCTACAAAGCTCGCGCCGGTATTGACCGCGCCGGTTACGATGTTGGTGGTAAATCCGGTACCGCTCAGGTGGTGGTGAACGGCGCTTATGACGATTCGATGTCCAATTTGGTCGGTTCTTACATCGGTTTTGTTGCTCCGAGCGGGGAAATGCCTAAATATGTTATCATGGTCAAAATGTGGGGCGAAGGTCAAGCCCTTTCTGGTGGGGAGGCTCAAAATTTGTTTGATAGTTTGTCGAATTACGTGATTGACTATTTAAAAATTAAACCGAGTGGAGTATAATAAAAACAATGGGTATTATTAATGAGGAGGTATTTTACGGTTTACTGTTAGCTCTTGCGGGGTTCCTCTTTTCGATGATTCTGACCCCATTCTATACGCATTTCGCCTACAAATACCAATTTTGGAAAAAACAAAAGCAAAAGACTGTAGATGGCAAAGATTTGCCAGTCATGACCAAGCTTCATGCGCATAAATTTACCCGCAAATTCCCGACTATGGCGGGGCTCATCGGTATCGTGTCTGTTACGATCGTCACCTGGGTTTTTAATTTAGATCGTGGGCAGACTTGGCTACCGCTAGTTGGTTTTCTCGGCGGTTCCTTTGTAGGGGTGATTGATGACTCTATCAATATTTTCGGCTCTGGTCGTGGTGCTGCGGGGCTCCGTGGCCCGGTGAAGTTTTTCCTTATTACTGTAGTCGGCGTAATCTTGGGATGGTATTTTGCTACCAAGCTCGGCTGGACTACCATTTTAGTTCCATTTATTGGCAATCTAGAAGTTGGCATCGTCGGCATGATCATTATCTTCGCTTTTATCGTAGTCGCGACTTCTAACGCCGTGAATATTACCGATGGTCTTGATGGTCTCGCTGGTGGACTTGCTATGTTCGCCTACGGCGCTTTTGGCATTATTGCTCTTTTCCAGGGCAACGTACTCCTATTTGGCTTTTGCATGACGGTTATCGGTTGGTTACTCTCTTACGTCTGGTTCAATGTGCCGCCCGCTCGGTTTATGATGGGCGACACTGGTTCATTTGCGCTTGGCGCCGGCCTCGGCGTAGTCGCTATGATGACGAACTCTCTCTTGCTCCTACCTATCATCGGCTTGCCGTTTGTTGTAGAGACTGGCTCATCTCTGATTCAGCTCATGTTCAAAAAATTCTTTGGTCACAAAGTCTTTATTTCAGCCCCTCTCCATCATCATCTCGAGGCTAAAGGTTGGGGCGAAGCCAAGATTGTCATGCGTTTCTGGATTATCGCCGGTGTCTGCGCGATTTTGGGCATCTTTCTCGCGGCTACCGGAGGCGCCATATGAATCGTAAGCACAAGTCTGACCTAGTGATTCTTTTTACCACGCTCGGCCTCATGGCTCTAGGGCTTATCGTGATTTATGCGATCGGTCCTATGCGCGCCAATGTTTTGAATGGTACCTACGGCACTGATTATGGCGCCAACGATTTCTTTATCGGCCAACTTCGTTCGGTCATATTGTCGTTAGTGGCATTTTATGTCGCGTTCAAGGTTATCCCATACAAATACGTCCAAAAATTCGCCAAACCTCTGCTAATCATTGCGCTCTTGCTCTCCGGTTTGCTCTGGGTCATGTCTATAGCTGGCTCTTCGCTTGTCAAATGTGAACTCGGTGAGTGCCGTTGGTTTCAATTTGGTTCAGTTAGCTTCCAGCCTGCCGAAGCTTTGAAGCTCGCCCTCGTGATTTATCTTGCTGATTTTCTCGCTAGAAAAAGGGAAGAAGGCAAAATCGGTGATTTTAAAGAATTCTGGCTTCCGCTCATCATTGTTTGTGGTTTGTCGCTTGGTCTAGTCGTCGTCGCGCAGGGAGACCTCGGTACTGGCGTGGCTCTCATCGCAATTATTTTTGGCATGCTCTTGATTGCCGGAGTCCCGAGCTGGCAATATCTCATCATGCTCGCCGTAGTCATCACTGTAGCAGTAGGCTCGGTTGCTATGTCATCTCACCGGATGGAACGGGTGGATGCTTGGGTGGCAACGCTCACCGGCGGGGAATCTTCAGATTCTACCTATCATATCGAAAATGCCATGCTCGCCATTGGCACTGGTGGTTTTACTGGTGTAGGTATTGGCAACTCCGTCCAGGCTACCGGCTATCTGCCTGAGTCTATCAACGACTCCGTCTTTGCCATCATGGGCGAGACCTTTGGCTTTGTTGGGCTCTTTCTGGTGATCGGAGTATTTTGTATCATGCTGCTTCGAATGCTCGGCGTCGCGAGTTACACCAAAGACGAGACTAATCGTTTTATTGTAGTCGGCGTGTTTTCGTGGACTCTGGCTCAAGTCGTTGTCAATATCATGGCTATGACTTCATTGGTGCCAGTTACCGGTATTACCTTGCCACTTCTATCTTACGGTGGCACTTCCATGATTTTTATCGCTTATGCAATTGGCCTAGTTTGCCAACTTTCGTGTTATACTAGTAGAGAGGGAATCAAAAGTCATGAAAATATTAGTAGTAGGGGGCGGCAGCGGGGGCCACATTACTCCAGCCGTCGCCGTCATTCGTGAAATTCTAGAAAAACGTCCACGTGCCGAAGTTGAATTTTGGACGGATTTTAAATATTTCAAAAACGTTACCAAATTATGTTCAGAAATTGGCGTCTCGTGGGCCGAAGGTTACGAAAAGAAAAAAGGCCGCCGTGGTCCAGTCATCCGGGTGCGCCGTACTTTGGCCGGCAAATTTCATCGCTATGCTGGCTGGAAATTCAAAGATTATTTTGTCCATTTTGACATCACGATTAAAGACCTGATTCTTGGTAATATCTTAGGTTTTCTTGGCTTTCTTGGCGGGCTTTTGATGAGCTTTTTTAGGCTACTGATTCCGAGCCTTCGTCCTAATGTGATTTTTCTTAAAGGTGGTTACACTTGTCTGCCGGTTGGTATGGTAGCAAAACTTTTTCATATCCCGTATATTATCCATGAATCTGATTCCGTCGCTGGACTCGCCAACCGTCTCCTCATGAAAAAGGCTAAAAAAGTCGCCTTCGGTATCTCGCCATCCGAAGAAGTTATGAAGGCTCACCAAAACTACGTTTACACGGGGATTCCGGTAGCTCCCGAGTTTAAGGCTGTTAGCCTAGTCAAAACGGAACAACTCAAAAAAGCTTTTTCCTTTAGCCCAGACAAACCTCTGGTGGTAATCACCGGCGGCTCGCAAGGCTCCGAAAATTTAAACGAAACCACTCGCTTGATTTTGCCGGAGCTGCTGAGGTCTACTTCAGTTGCCCTGGTTGCTGGCCGCAAACATTACGAAAATATGCTTGATCTCAAAAAATACGAAAACTGGGATCATGCTTCTTTGGAGTCGAATTTTCGAATGTGGGAGTTTAATACTACCATGGACGAGTTAATGGGCGCTGCCGACGTTGTAGTTTCGCGCGCTGGTGCTACTACTATTGCTGAGCTTGCTGCTCTTGGCAAAGCTACAATCCTGGTCCCATTTGAACGTTTGCCGGGTTCTCATCAGGTCGAAAACGCCAACCGCCTCGAAAAAGCTGGCGCCACCGTCGTGGTGTCCGACGCCGAGATGATGAAAAATCCTTCAATCTTGCTCGAGGCAATCCAACATTTGGTGCGCTTACCTCGTCTCCGCGCCGACCTCGCCGAACGTCTTCACGAAGAAGCCTGCGGCTCCGCCGCCAAGAAGCTCGCTGATTTGATTCTGGAGGAGGTGGGGTAGTGGAAGAAGAACCAAAGCTGGCTCGTCGTCACGCCAATAAACACTCCCATATCAAATCCGGCCGCACTATTGGCGAGCGTAGGGAACGATTAGAGACGGCGAACGAGCGTCTCGCTGCTCGCGCCAAGGTTAAAAAACGCCAAAATTTGCGTGTGGTCATCACGGTTGCCGCTTTTGTGGTCGCGCTTATCGCTATTATTTTCTTTGTGGTGAGATTTATCAAACAAAGGGAAGTAAACGAAGTCGAAACCGCCCCTACCACTATAGTCAAAACCTACAAACCAACTATCGAGGTGATTGACGAAAACGGCGCTGGCAGTATTACTGCACGCATGAGCGAATATATTGGCCAAGCCGAAGCTGATTTTAGAGACGCTGGGCTGACTCCTATAAAAGCCGTTATTCCTGCCGGCTCGATTCGCGAGGTAGATTTTTATCTCGATGGCGTTACTGGCTATATCAAAACCACTATCGATCGCGGCACTGCCGTTACTGTAGAAGACAGCGAGCGTATGCTTCGCTATCTCGCCAGCATCGGTGTCTCCGAGTTCACCTATATCGACGTCCGTATAGATGGCAAAGCCTATTGGAAGTAAGAAACTGTTCGGTTTTTGTTCGGGGTGGTTTTATCCTCTTTTCGTTCGGTTTTTGTTCGGGTTTTAAAGAAGTTTTTGGCCTAAGTAGGGCAGGAAAGTAGCCAAAAACAGGGAAAATAGCAAAAAAGGGAAAATAAACCAGGGAAAAGTCAAAAACCGAAAAATCCAGCAACCAGCCAGTAACTAACAGGGGTGGCGGCAAAAACCGGCCAAATTCAGGGCCTCAAAGGGCTAAAAACCGTATTTTTGACAACATCTTGGACGAACCCGAGAGCTTAAAAATTATTTTACGGGTCTGAATCCTGAACTGTCAGCGTGGAATCCTAAGGTATTTATATGGTAGAACATATAGAGTCACTGCAACTAAAATTGTCAGATAATTTAGGTGAAGACCCGCCTAAAATAATTTTTAAGATCCCGGAGTGAAGTTCAACGTTGTCAAAAACATGGTTTTAGCCCTTTAGAAGCTCCTGCTAATTCCCGCCCTCCGCCTTTCCCCGGCAACCATAAGCATTATTAGATATTTAGACGATTAACTTACCGTCTTTTTGACCAAACCCTAATGTCTTAAAATATGCATTGTGCGACATTAAATCTACGTAAATTTGAAGGTGTGTATATATTTAAATTTTGAATCGGAATTCACTTTCGATTCAAAATTTAAACTTGTTTTCTTTGTTGGACTTTCTTTTTTAAAAGAAAGTCCAGAGCGTTAGCGTCTAGCCTTGAATCCGTCCGCCGACTCATCTTTAGAGCTATAATTGTCCGGATTACTAACTGGGGTCGACAGGGAAACCGACGAAGCCTTTTTCTCAGAGGTTGGCACCTTAACGATAGATTTCTCTTGGAACTCGATCTTTACATGTGGATCCATCGCCTTTAAGGCCTTTTTCCCTCTTTGCGCACCCCTGTTCTTTCCCTTAGGACTTTTCTTCTTGGGGGCTGGCTTTTTGGTGGTCCCCTTCTCTTTTGACGAGCTTTCTTTCCCTGCAGTCTCATTCCCTGCTTGTTCATCGACTAATCTCGCTAAATCTTTTAGTCCTGGCCGATTTTTGCCTTCTAGAGTGTTTGGGCTAAGTTTAGCCTTGCGCACGTCTGCCTGTGGGGTAGAAACCCGCTTTATCGCAAAGTTCGGTTTTTGTTCGGTATTACCCTTATCGGACAGAAGTGCAACAGAGAGGAAACCATCGTCATTAGCTCCAGCTCCTCCGGCTTCTCCTGCTGCTCTACCAGAGTCAGAAAGCTCCTTTTTGTATCGTTCGGCCTGTTCGATTGTAGCGCGGATTTCAGCTTCCACTTCTGCGCGTGGACGCCCATAACGTACCCGGGAATATTCGATAATAGAAGTAAAATTATCCTTTGGCGTAGCCGGGATCGAGAGGGTAGTAGCGGAGAAGGCTGGTACCTTTTCGCCATTGATAATCATCGAAATCACAAAATGGCGGTTATTTAATTGTAAAAGGTCTGAAGCGTCAAAGGTCGGTTCGAATTGTTTGTCGAGAATCGGTGCGTCTTCGGCCGAGACTCGGAAACAAATTGTCGTACCGACGTTGCCAAAGACCGCATCACGCACTGAGTCGGTCATTTGGGCGACGTATTGGTTGGCCACAGTCAAATTTAGTCCGTATTTACGAGCCTCAGAAAGGATTACTGCGAAAGAATCCGTAGCAAAGTTCTGGAACTCGTCTACATAAAGATAGAACGGCCGCCGATCTTCTACTCGTGGAATATCCGAGCGGCTCATTGCTGCTAGCTGTACTTTTGTAACCAAAAACGACCCAAGAATAGCCGCATTATCTTCGCCGATTAGTCCTTTGGATAGATTTACTACTAGAATTTTGCCTTCATCCATGATTTTGCGGATGTCGAAGGAAGACTTCGGCTGGCCGATGATATTTCTAATGATTGGATTGGCTGTGAAGGCGCCTACTTTATTCAAAACCGGTGCGATGGACTCATTGATTTGCTTTTCGTTCCACTGGCCAAATTCGTGTTTCCAGAATTGTAAGACCGTTACGTCCTGGCAGTATTCTAGGGTTTCTTTTCTAAACTCTTTGTCTGTCAACATCCGCGAAATATCAAGTAGAGTCGTAGACGGCCTATCAAGAAGCGCCAAAAGGGTATAACGGAGAATATGCTCGAGCCGTGGCCCCCACGAGTCGCCAAACATCCGTTTGAGTACTCCGATCACCTCAGAACAAATGTTAGGTTTGCGGGAAGGATCAGTGTACTCGAGAGGGTTAAATGCCACCGGAAAAGCTGTGTCTGCCGGGTTGAAATAAACTACGTCCTGAACTCTAGATTCTGGTACGAACTTGAGATTGTCGATCGCAAAATCACCATGCGGATCGATGATACAATAACCCTGATTATAGAATATATCAGATAGCGCGAGAAGCTCTAACATACCAGATTTACCTGCGCCGGTTTGCCCAATAATATATACATGGCGCGACCGGTCAATCCTCTGCAAACCAAACTGATGGTTGATTCCTCGGAAATTCGTTAGCCCAAAGGCTGAAATATTTTCGTCGATCGACTTCTCGCCGGTCAATACTGGTAGCTGTGCTGGTGGTTCTGCTGTCTTGGCGTTGGCCCAGACGATGTTTGGCGTCTCCACCGAAGTGTGCGGCAGATGATAAACGCTAGCAAGCTCCGAAATATTCAAAATAAACCCGTGCTCTGCGAATTGTCGTGTTTTGTAAGCGTCGATGGCCTTTTTGTCAAAAGTCCCACCCATCTGTTTGAAACCGTTAATAGATGTCGAATTGTATTGTTTAAACGTCCCGACTAGCGCCTGCATATTGAGCTTAGCATCGGTCTCGTTTTGTCCGAGGTAAGCCAAGCGAATCTTTACCTCGTACCCAAGCTTGGTGGCCTTTTCTTCAGCCTTTGCTACCTGAGTCTTGGCGCGTTCAGAGAGTTCTACTTTGACCTCAGAATTTGTCCCCCCGGCTGGTGGCCTAAAGAGTGCGCCAAAGGCCTCGATAATCCATCGCCAATCAATCCCTGTCCCGGCCACAGTTTTCTTCCCTGCTTTTACGTTAGAAACCCATTTATCGGTGGTCTCTTTGTGCCAGTCGTCTGGGATTGGCCGAGCCAAAATTTGAATCCACATTTCTTCAGTCCGATCTGGGTCTAATTTGGCTAGAGTCCCAGTAATCCCAGCTAGTGGATCTACTTCAAACGAGTCAAAGGTCTTGATTGGCAAAGCGTCCGCATCAGTTAGCCCTAGCTCTGTCATATAAGATACAGGATATTTTGTGCGGTCATCCACATAATCATCATCCATTTTGTAGATTTGTACCGTCGGATATTGTGCGTAAATTTGCCCCTCCACAAAGCTTTGCAAAACTTTTGGCACCCACACATAAAAACGGATTTGCCCGGCAGTAGAAACAATCTCAAAAGACAAATGCTCTTGTACTCCACCAGAATTTTTGAGCTCCTGCTTGTCTCGAAGAATCCCGTGCAAAGATGCAAAAAGTTGCTCCGCCGCGAGCTCTTGTTTGTCGTTGGCGCGCGGAATTTCGAGCATCAAAAGTACCGAATCCACATTAAGAACTTTTAGCTTGTTAATTTTTTTGTAATTTCTGTATGTCAAAAACGCGAGAATCCCTACTACTGGTATCCAGAAAATTGGCATTACAATAAATTGTATGACGTTATTCATAGTTTTATTATATCATACCCTAAGCTTTTACGTAGGAATTCTTGTCAACTTTTTTGAAAAACTTCTTGTTCTGGAGATTTAGAAGAATGGTAGTTTCTTTGACTTTGCGCACCTTCAAAACTTGCTTGACGATTTCTTCTTTAGTTAGAGGCTTACCGGCTTTTTCGAGTACTGACGTGATGATGTCGGAGATCGTTCCTTTCTTATATCCCCAAGTATTCAGAGCGTAAATCCCTCGTCCAATCAGGATGAAACGTGGATCCTTGATCAGCTCGTTATGAATCGCCTGTACGGTGACGTTTTTTCGTTTAAAATTCGAATTGGCGATTTCTTTGGCGATGTCTGAAAAATGCATTGGCTCGTGTTTGGATTCCAAAATCACAAAAATCTTGTCGCGGATATTCTTTGGGTTGACGGACGGCCATTTGGCAAGACCCCAGACTCCGTTCAAACTAGCTAGTAGTTTAGAAATTGACGCAATCGCTCTGATATGGTCAGGGTGCTCATAATCAAGAGCATTGTCAAGCTCGTCCATCGTCATTGGCTGCTTGTTTTTAGAAATAGTCGAGACTACATCGTCTACTTTGGCTCTAATTTCTGCGGTAGTGCCATACTCGGCAATTCCTACGGCGTAATAATAACGATCATTTTCTTCTATGACTGCCAAGTTTTTTGCAAATGTTGCGATAAAATAAATCCCGTTCTGTTCGGCGGCAGTAGCGGTTTTACCATAGACCTTATTGGCAAGTTCATTAAGCTTGGCTACCCGACCCATCTCGGTAAGATTCCGGACCAGAATCTTTTCAGCGGCAGCGAGTTCTGGGATTTGATTCTCTTCTGCGGAAATCTGAAGGCGAATCAAAATGGCTTTTTCTAACTGTCTTACCCTCTCGCGGGTGATCGACAGTGTTTCCCCAATCTGCTCGAGAGTTTCTTTTCTACCTTTTAATCCGAACCTCCTTGAGATGATTTCTCGTTCCCGGTCTTGTTCGACAATTTTCAGGCTTCCCGAAATTGCTTTTTTGAGGATTTCCGCATTTTGGTCCATTGGTCTTTCCTTTTTCTCCGACTCTGTTGACTATATTATTTAATATTATTATACCATAACTAACACATCGTGTCAACTATGGTTTTCATTATTTTCTACTACTATTGTAGCACATTTTTTACATTTGTGGAAAAAAATTGTGAAATGCTTATGTTTTTAGTTGTGTTATAATATATGTATGAATATTGCTGCTATTATTGCTAGTATCGCCCTTGTTTTTATGGGGTTTGCTGGTGGTGGCGGCAGTAGTTCCGGCGGTGGCGGCGGGGGCGGCGGCTATTCTGGCGGCGGCTCTAGCTATCATAGTTCCAGCTCTAGTTCTAGCTCCAGTTCGGACGACAATCCTCTCATTTTCTTCATTACTTTAGTCATAATTTTAATCATCGTGGCGCTCACTGCTAAAGGCGGCAAAAAGAATTTCAAAGATTATAACTCCACAAAAGAAGAAAAGGAAATCCACGAAAAGGCCAAACAGATTTTTGAATCCTATCAGTCCGACTGGTCCGACTTCAATTACAAAAATATCAAAAAATACACCACCGATCATTATTATGCTCATGCGAGCTTGATGCTCGATTTATTAAAAAATCTCCACCGGAAAAACAAGGTTAGCAAACTCAAAGTTACTAGAGCTTATCTAAATCAACCAGTAAATAGTGAAACCACTTATCCGATTAATCTTAATATTACTTTCCTCTTTTCTGGTCTAGACGAGGTTATTAGTGATAGCGGCGAGAAGCTCTACAGTCAGTATGCTAGTGGCGCCACCGAGACCTGGAACTTTGTTTACGATGGTAAAAACCTAAAATTATCCGGCATTTCTCAGCCGACTGAATCTGCCCCACACCTAATCAAATCTCTGGCTAATTTTGCTAATACCAACAAACTATTCTACAGCCCAGACTGGGGTCGCTACGCCCTCCCGGCTCGCGGACTGATCTTTGGTGGTGCTAGTATGAAGATTGCTGACATTAATAATCATATCATCGGCAAATGGGGAGATCTTCTTGTCCAGCTCTATACTTACTCTCCTATTCCAGGTCAGTCTACCTCTTCATATTATATTGTTGGGCAAATCAACGTGCCAAAAGATTATCTCGGCGTCATCGTCAAATCACGCAAATTTAAAACCAAAAACAAGCCAGACAAATCTTATGACAAATTTGAAATGGAATGGGGTGAGTTCAATGACCGCTATGAAGTCTACGCCGCCTCGCGTGATGCTCTGCCTGCCTTCGAACTTTTGAATCCTAAATTCATGGAATTTCTCTATGCCAAGAATCCAAGCTATAATCTAGAAGTAGTCGACAACGTCATCTATATTTACGCTGGTGTCAGAAACGTCACCGAGCAGGACTACGCGGATATGCTCGAAGTCCTGCAAAAAGCCTACGATGAACTAAAAATGTAACTACTTCTTCTTTCCTCTTGTGCCTCTGCGGGTCTTTGATGCAGTTTTCTTCGGTTTATTCGCGAGCATTTCCTTGGCTTGCTCGAGCGTAATCTTTTTCGGGTCTTGTTCTTTTGGAATCTTCACATTGTTTCGTCGCCCTGGCCCTTTGATATATGGTCCGTATGCCCCGTTGATAATCATAATTTCATCCCAATCGGCAATGATTGAATCTACTTTGGCTTGATAAAGTGGCAAAGCTTCTTCTAGAGTCACAGTATAAGGATCCAAATCTTTCATTGGGACATTATATTTACCGCCTTTGAGGTATGGCCCAAATGGTCCATTCGCCGCAATTAGTTCAGTTCCATCTTTCGTTTTGCCAAGCGACCGTGGCAAAGCTGGTAATGCGAGCTGAGTGAGTGCTTGCTCTAGAGTTACAGTCTTGGTGGACTTTCTTTTAGGCAGCGGCGCAAATCGTGGTTTTTCGCCAGTTTCCTTCTCGTTGTCTCCTAACTGGATAAAGCCGCCGTTTTTCCCTACCTTGGCGTAAATCGGCTTGCCGTTTTCTGGGTGATGACCGAGTAATCTCGCATTGTTGTATCTTTCTACTCCAGAAGCGATTAGTACAGTGTCGTGAAACGGCCCATAAAAATCTTTGAGCATCTTTACTCGTTCGAGCTTGGCATCTGCTACTAGGTCTAGGTCTTTTTCAATATTGGCCGTAAACTTATAGTCCACAATGTTTTTAAAATTGTCGGTAAGAAATCCAGACACTAGCTCGCCAATCGGCGTTGGTACTAACTTTCCTTTATTTGCACCGTATTTTTCTTTTACTACTTCACGTTTAATGGTGCCTTTTTGCGAAGTCAGTTCCACGACTTCACGCTCTTCCCCTTCAGAGTCACCCTTTACTACGTATCCACGCATCTGAATTGCGGTCATAATGGATGCATAGGTGGATGGCCGCCCGATTCCTAGCTCCTCGAGTTTCTTTACTAGAGATCCTTCTGTGTATCTAGCTGGTGGTTTGGCAAAATTCTGTCTAGCGGTGAGTTTGATACATTCTGCTTTGTCACCCTTAGCGAGTTTTGGCAGTTCTAGGTCTTTGCTCTTGCCATAAACTTTGAGAAATCCATCAAAAATCACGACCTCGCCCTTCGCCACAAAATCATGCGAGAGACCGATCGTGGTCTTAGCGACCTTAGCGTTTGCCATTTGCGTGGCTACTGTCCGAGCCCAAATCAGATTATATAGTCTTTTTTCATAATCATTTTTCCCTGCCGAAGTTCTCGAGACGTCAGTCGGACGGATCGCTTCGTGTGCCTCTTGCGCAGAGGCGTCTTTAGTCTTAAAGGTCCGGACTTTGAGGTAATTTTTGCCAAAATTATTTTCGATATAAGAGGCAATCGCCGCCACTGCTTGCTTAGATAGATTCAGAGAATCTGTACGGTGATAAGTAATGAGACCGGCCTGGTATAATCCTTGCGCCGCACTCATCGTGGTCCGAGAAGAAAAACCTAGTTTAGCGTTGGCTTCGATTTGGAGCGAAGCCGTAGTGAATGGTACTGGATTAGCCTTGCTACCTTCGGTCTCTTCTACTTTTTCTACGACAAATTCTGATTCAGAAAGTTTCTCGAGAAGTTTGGTCGCATCCGGCTCAGTTTCAATTTTTGCCCCCTCATAGACAGCATTAAAATCGGCGTCCTTATGAAAATCGCCAGTCAGTTTAAATGAAGACTTGGATTCAAACTTTTCGATGTCTTTCTCGCGCTCTACAATCAGTCGTAACGCCGGTGACTGTACGCGCCCTGCCGAGATAGCTCCAGGCACTTTTTTCCGTACCATGTCTGAGAGATCAAACCCTACTAGCATATCGAGAGTTTGCCTAGCCTGTTGTGATGCCACCATATCCATGTCTACCGTACGTGGATTTTTGATCGCTTCCTCTAGTGCTGGCTTGGTAATCTCGTGAAAAGTAATCCTCGCGGTATCCTTTGGCAAATTGAGGACTTCCGACAAATGCCAAGATATTGACTCTCCTTCGCGGTCTTCATCGGTCGCGAGCCAGATTTTGTTGGCTTTTTTAGCTTCTGATTTTAACTCACTAATGATTTTTTTGTGCTCCGGGTCTATTTCGTAAGTCACGTCAAAAGTATTTTTGTCTACTTTGGTGTCTTTTCTAATGTGTCCGACAGAGGCCAGCACTTTGAAATCCGACCCCAGATATTTCTCTATCGTGTGGGCTTTGGCCGGGCTCTCTACAATCACTAGGTTTTTTGACATATATATTATCATATCACAAAACATTAAAAAACCAAAATAAAAGATATCATAACCAAAATGAGCCCATTAGGTAAGGGTGGGCATCACCTAATGGGCTCATTTTGCCCCTCTAACGCTTCACTTTCTATACCGGGTGAACCCCGGAAGCGTAACCCACCTCACACAAATTGGGGCCCGCCGGTTAGAGGGATTGCTATGCTTTCGAAATGCTCCCCTTCAAAGTGGAGGTAATACTTATAACTTAAAACCATTAAGAAATTCTAAGCCCGAAAGGGTTTCAAAAGCACGCAATTTCTGGTATACTTAAATAAGTATAGCTGAAATTATAACTTATTTAGGTGCGGTGTAGAGCACTTTTTGTGCCCTAACTGCTTTCATTATATCACGTGAGGAGAATTATGTCAACACTTTTTACACACTTTTTTAATAAAATCAACCAAATCTCACCTCTAGAGCATGATTTTACAGAGGTGTTAGGCACTATTGCGGTTATGCCTAAAACATTGTATTTTTATGGTAAATTACCTAAAAATATGTCAAAAATAAGACCAAAAACCGTGGCTATTGTCGGCTCGCGTCACAATACCAGATATGGCGAGGAGGTAGCCTATAAGCTCGCCTATGAGCTAGGTCGTCGCGGTGTCATCGTAGTTTCTGGCCTTGCTTTTGGTATTGATTCGATCGGTCATAGAGGCTGTCTCGACGCCGGTGGCACTACTATTGCTGTGCTTGGTACTGCTATTGATAATATTTATCCAAAAGAACATTTGCCTTTAGCTAAAGAAATTATAGAGAAAAACGGCGCTATTATCTCCGAATACGCTCCAGGCAATAATCCGATTACTAGATTTAGTTTTCTCTATCGCAACCGCCTCATCTCTGGCCTCTCTGATATTGTGGTAGTAGTCGAGGCAGCAGAAAAATCCGGCTCGTTAAATACCGCTACTCATGCTCTCGAGCAAGGCAAAGAGGTCTTTGCTGTCCCTGGCAATATCACTAGTCCCTACTCACAGGGGTGTAATAAACTAATCCAGCAGGGCGCTACTCCCTACACCGAGCCAAATGACGTTTTGAAGCTTCTCTTCCCTGAGGATTTTGTTAAAAAGCACCAAAATGCCAAAAAACAGGGCCTCATCGGCGACAACGACGTCGAAACTGCCATTCTTATCGCTCTCTCAGAGGGTATCAGGGGTGGCGAGGACATCATGAAGCAAGGAAAGCTCCCACCAGAGGTCTTTAACCAATCTATCACTATGCTGGAAATCAAAGGCAAAGTTCACTCCCTCGGCCTGAACAACTGGGGTCTAGCGTAATGCTATCCTCTGATAAACTCATCAATCTTATCGCAAACTTCGGCTAGAACCCCTGGTAATTTCTCTTTCTCTTCAGGAGTAAAGCGTGACAGGACAAAATCTACTGCTCCCACGCGCGAAAGAATCTCATCGTTCTTTGTCCCTACCCTAATCCTAGCGTAATCAGGGGTGCCAAGCTCTTTGTCTACTGATTTTAGCCCGTTATTCCCTCCGGCCGCCCCTGTTTCTCGATAGCGTACCTTGCCAAATTCCAGATCAAAATTATCACAAATTACCAGAATATCAGAGGTCGGTATCTTATAATATCTAGCCCAATTCGCCACCGCCACCCCTGATAAATTATAAAAATCTTGCGGTTTAATCAAAACCACTTTTTCCCCCTCAGAAACCCCCTCTCTTTCGCAAAAAATGGCATTCAGGCGCGGTTTTTCGCTCCAAGCGCCCCCATACCGCTTTAGGTAAAAATCAAGCGCGAGAAACCCCGTATTGTGCCTAGTGAAGTTATATCTATCTCCTGGATTCCCCAGTCCTACAACCAATTTCATATCTAAATTATACCATAAAAAACTCCCCGCTTTGAAAGCGAGGAGTATTTGTACCCCAACAGGGGTCAGTCGGTGGGTTCTTTACCCTTTTTCTGTCTTTCGGCTACCGCTTTGACTAGCGGGTGTCTTACTACTTCTGCCTCTGTGAAATACACCTGTGCCACCATAGGGTTATCATAGAGAAGCTGAGTTGCATAAACCAGGCCGTTGTTGCCAGAATCCAGATATGGTGCATGTATCTGCTCTGTGTCGCCAGTGAGGACGATTTTACCTTCGTTCCCTAGACGCTTGATCAAGGTGTCTGCCTGAGTGGCATTTTGATCTTGGAACTCATCATATAGGGCCAGTTCTTCAGAGAAATCTCTACCTCTGGCGCTCTCGATGGGCAAATTAGCAAACCATTTGTCCCAAACCGCGTCTACGCGATCGCGCAATTTTTGCCTGAGGGACCGGTTGTCTTCTTCGTCTGATTTATTGCCTTCCAAATCATCTGGCAACTTTGCTTTCGGTGCTTTCGTGCTCCGTTCTCTCAAAATCTTCAGTTCCGCTCGGAAATTCCGGTCGGTTTTTAAGAAGAAGTTTCTGAGCGCATTCTTGAGCGGTTGCACATCTGGGTCCATTTTTTCGTTCAGAGTGCCAGGCAAGGCTCCAATCCGGCTCTGCGTCGCACAAGGTACTACGGTTACTCCGATATATTGGCCGGTTTTACAAGCATAATAGCCATATACTGTAGCCATATAGGTCTTGCCAGAGCCCGCAGGGCCCTTACAAATCACCGCAGCAAATTCAGGACTCATTAGTGCCTCAACGTAAATCGCCTGCCCTTCATTCATGACGTTTTCGGGGAATTCTGAGACATGCTGAAGATGTACAATTTTGTTTTTGATGGCGTCGTATCTTCCGATATAACGATAAAACTTATCGTCAGAAAGCTCCTTTGCTAGCTCTTCGTCCTCTACGCGCAAAATCAAAAATTCATTTGCTACCATCTTGCGACCCGCCTCTGACGGTAGCATTAGCTCCCAGATGTCCATTTCGATGCCATCGTTACTATAAAAATAACGTATCAGATCTTCTGATACTATTACTTCTCTTCTGCCAGTATAAGGTGCTGGCGGTTTGTAACCATAGCGAGAAGTCGAAATTCCACGTTCTGTGGCTCGAATCGCCAAACCGTTGTCATTGGTAAGGAGAGTCACACTCCGCGTTTTGGGAGAAGTCAACTGGCTAATCAGTGACCATTTCGATGCGTCAGTGTTGTCGATTTTGGTCCACAAAGGGTTCTTGACATCCGGATCCTTTCCGTCTACTGGTAGCCCCAGTACGATAAACTGAGTCGCGAGTGTCGCCAGGATGATTTGTCCATCCATGTCGTCCTCTGATGGTGAAAACGGCAAAACCTTTTTGAAATTTTTGTGTACCGGCAAAATCGAAAAGCTCTGCTCACCGATGTCTATCGGGTGCTTCAACGTGTAAGAACCTGCCATTTCGATGTCTTCCCCTTCGACCAAACTTCTCAACCGCTTCAAGACCATTCGTGCTGCCTTGCCGCGCTCGCTAGCTTCTTTTTTGAAAGAAGAAAGTTCGCGCACTACAGCTGTCGGTATTACGATGTGGGCCTTAGAAAGGTCCACTGTGGGCTCTTTTAAGTCGTTCGCTTCCCCGCCCGAAGGAATAATATCTGGATAATCTACCAAAATATTGGTATCAATCACATAAATGGACTTCTGCTCCTTGGACTTTTGCTCCATATATCCACCTCCTTTTTAAAACTACGCCACTTAAAAAAGAGCAATAGTTGCTCCCACCTTACACCAATTATAACACATTATTTGTTTCGGTGCACTTTGATACCAGTAGCCTTGGACTTCTGTTCTATAATCCGGATTTTCATTTTTCGCCTTTCTGCCCACGGTTATCTTCTTTGTCGTCACTCCGATACGAAAACATAATCGGCGTCCCTATTAACGGGTATTTTTCGCGAATTTTGCGTTCCAAAAATCTTTTCCATGACCAATGCAAAAGCCCCAGAGAATGTCCATGCAGGACAAACCATGGTGGGCAGGTGTCGGTCTGGACCAAATACTTTGGCTTTGGTCTGGTGTTTTTGAGGCCTGCCGGCGTGTGCTCTACTACGGCTTCCGCCAAAATCTTATTTAATTCTGGAGTTGAAATCTCGGTGTGCCGCGCCTCGTCTACTTCTAGAGCAAGTTCAAAAATTTGGGTGGCGTTCTTCCCCGTTTCAGACGAGGTCAAAATTACCGGCGCGTAAGGCAAAAAATCAAAATCTCGCTCGAGGTCATCCAAAAGAAAATCTGCTGCTGTGCGATTTTTGATATTTTCTTCACCAAAATAATTAGTTGGCTCGGAATTTTCGAGTAAATCTGCCTTTGTCACCACCATGATAATACCCTTGCCAGCTTCTACGATTTGACCAGCTAGAGTTTGATCGAGTTTGACGTGCGGCTCGGTGGAGTTAACCAAAAGACAACAAATATCTGCCTCTTCAATCGCTGAAAGCGTCCGAATAGCAGAAAACTTTTCGATCCCCACTTCTCTTTTGCCAGGGCGCCTGAGCCCCGCAGTGTCCAGAATCTCAATCTCCCGGCCCTTGTACTTTACGGTTACGCGGTTTACATCTCTGGTCGTTCCCTGTCGGCTCGACACAATCGCCTGTTGCTTTTTTCCTAACGTATTAAACAGAGATGACTTCCCTACATTTGGCCGCCCAATCAGCGCAATAGTGAGAGCATCTGATTTCTGCACTATTTTTTCTTTTGGCAAAACACTCTTTAGTTTTTCAAACCCTTCTCCGGTAGTCGCCGAAACATAAAAGGTATTGTTAGGGTCAATCCCTAGCGCCCGAAACTCTGGTAAAGGTAAAGATTCAGAAAGGTCGCATTTATTCAAAACTAGATATACGGGCTTTTTAGACCTGAGGGCGTCTTTGGCAATTTTCGCGTCTTTAGAGTCAAAATATTTTGAAGAATCTAACACTACCAAAATCGCGTCCGCAGATTCTATCGCGTCAGCGATTTGGTCTTGGATTGAGGCTTCAAAATCGTCCGTAGGATCTTTCAAACCGGCCGTATCGATGAGAACAAAAGAATTGTCGATCGTCGCCATTACGTTGTCGCGCGTAGTGCCTTCTTCGCGTGCCACGATAGCGATATTTCTTCGCGCCATCCTATTTAAAATGCTGGATTTTCCAGCATTCGTCTGACCTATCAGAGCTACAGTCGGAAGCCGCTTCATAACCCCATTATATCACTTTTTCCCCTGAAAATCAAGTCAAACGGTTGTACAGTGAGAAAAAATATGATATAATGTCTCTATGGCTCCTTCGTCTAGTGGTCAAGGACGTCTGGTTCTCATCCAGAAAATCGCGGGTTCGACTCCCGCAGGAGTCACCAGAGTAAAAAATAGCCCCGCAGGGCTAATTTTTTAATACTCTACACTGCCGTACCCCGGCACCGCTTCTACAAATGTTTGCCCCGGTGCTAATTTGATTTCAGAGCCACTCTCATCGTAGAACCGAATCTGATCGGCCACCGAATCTTTCTTCCAGGTGCCCTTGATAGCGATACCGTTTTGAAATACATATGCCTCCCCGGAGCCTACAGTGGTGATATCTTCGTGGTAGTTGTCAGAGGCTTTCTTCTCTGGTACAATCATCGCCACGACCACTGACGGTGCTAGCTGTGTCAGTTGGCACTCAGACTCAGGATTTTTTTCGCCCAAATCACCCGCCGGGCAAGCGTAAATATCGTGTGAATATCCAGTCGCATAGCTTCTTAAATAATTATTATTATCTGCATTGTAATTATATCTCACGTTGAAACTAGCGATTCCGCCAAAATTAATAGCAATATTGATGGCCTTAGGGTTAAGGCTGGAGGTTTTTCCGCTGGAAGGCTGATAAATCACCAATTTTTCTTCCGCCAAGGCATCTACGCGCGATACTAGAGACTCTGCTGGCGTCATCCGAGTGAAACCTTTAATATCTGATCCGCCATAGCCGCGGTCAGAATTCATTTTGGAAAGATAACTAGAAGTGGTAAAGAGGTTGTTCCATCGCCTCTCTCCCCTAGTCCCGCGGTACATATAAGAATAATTTTCGGTCAAATCTTTGTATCCTCTAGATACTGCCTGGAGTGCATCCGGTGCCCCACCAGCGTGCACAATTGTGCAATCAAAAGGTGTATCCCACTGTAAATAATAGAGCCGAAGCGACCGGATTGGTCCAATCACCGCCGAAGCCGGATTTTGATAAATTGCCGCAAACCGGGTGATTCCCGCCTCAGCAATCGCTTCAAACACCACGCCGGCTTCGTTCAAGCCAGCTTGCGGGCGTGCTCCATCCATCCCATTTGGTGTCTGGATGCAATAAGCCGGTGCTGTTACTTCTGCTTCACTAGCTAGCGCTAGGCCGGTTAGACGGCTATAAATCCCGGTATCAGCCGTTTTAGAAGAAGGAATTTCCGGAAACACCGCCACAAAGCCCGATTCCTTATGAATCAGAAAACTAGCAGCAAGCGCCCCGGCTCCACCGATCAAAAACAAAATGCCAAAAATCAAAAACGCCAAGCTTGATTTTTTCATTTTGCTGTTTTTGTGGGTAGCCTCAACCTTATTGTCTGTGACTTTCTTAGTTTCAGTCTTTCTATTTTCGTCTTTTTTATCCTCGGCTTCATCCTCCAAAGTAGATTTTTTGTTTGAGTTTTCCACAACCCATTCGTCAAAATCATTGGCTTTTTTAAGGGGTAATTTGGCTTTTTTGGGCTCTTTGTCCTTCATTTTTTTAAATGCTCCACGTTAAAATTCTTATATTAATTCTAGCATATTTTTAAAAGCTTGTGTTATAATTGAACCATGGTTAGGTCAATACATAAAACAAACATATTATTTGGTGTAGCCGGTATTATAGCACTGGTATCAGCTTTTGTAGGTTTGTCCTCAGGAGCCAAGGCTACTGACCAAAATTTTACGTTCAATGTCAATCTAAAAGAAGTGCTGACGGTTTCTTTGACGAAGCCTACTGTTTGGGCGAGCGGCAATGTCGACACCTTGCTTCGTAACAAGGTTACTGTTTCTGCTCTCACTAATAATTATTACGGCGCGACTGTCTCGATGTATGCCGATAATACCATACTTCAGAATATTACTTCTTATAGTTCAACTGACCCTACTTCTTATATTCCTAATTTGGCTAGCAGCACTACCAACGGCAGCTTTACTCCTGACGCATGGGGTTATTCCATTACCGATAACGATGCCGGCATTTCTAGTGCAGCTTACCTACCAGTCACCACAAGTGCTTCTCCTGTCACCCTAATCACTCGCTCTACCGGTACCACTGGCACCACTTATAGTAAAGATGTCTTCTTTGGTGCCAAGGCTACTAGCGCTAAGCAAGCCGGCACCTACTGGCAGACTGTCAACTTCGTCGCTGTGACTGACGTGATTGATACCGACAACCCAGCCGTTCCAACCAACCCATCAAGCGATGTCGCTATCAACAATACTCCGACCTACACTTCTTCCACCAACCGCACCACCTACACTACTCGCTCTACCGATGCTAGTACCAACACCACCAACACTACTACTCAGATTATGCCAGGCAATACCACCGGTTCCTATGCCAACGCAGCGGGTGTTGTCAGCAAATCCGGTGACGGTTCAGGTATCATTATTGTGCTAGCCACCGCAGCCACCGTCGCGGCAGCCTCCGGCATCTTCTTCTTCGTACTAGCAAAACGCAGGAATGATGACGACGAGGAAGAAGAGGAGTAATCTTCTTCCTGACCAACCAGACCCTCCAGGACAACCTGGAGGGCTTTTTATCTGAAGGCAGAAGTTTTAAATGCTTCTAGCTACAGCATTAAGTCTAGCAAGAGCAACGTCTTTACCGAGTACGTTTAGGGTCAAATCTAGTGCTGGGCTAAACGGCGCAAAACTTACTGCTATCCGAATCAGCGAAAATAGCACTGCTGGCTTTTGTCCAGTTTCTGTGAGTAGACCATTCAAGGCGGTGTTTAGATTTTCTACTGTCCAGTCAGAGATATCGGTCAATCTAGCGATGGACTTTTTGAGTAAATCTTCAAGCTCTGCCTCAGACAGCTTTTTGAGAAACTTGTTCGACTTTAGCATATCCATGTCAATCTCTGGATCTTTGAAGAAATAGTCTGTCATAGTTTTTAGATCTGACATCACTTTGAGACGATCATAAATAATCGAAAGCACCTTTATCTGGTATTCTTCGCCATAATTACTAGCTTCGTCTGGCCAAAAACCGGCAGTTTTAGCCTGCAAAGCCTCTGCGCCATCTTGGTCAAAAATCCTACGAATCCATTGCCCGTTCATCCAAAGTAATTTTGTCTCGTCATAGCGCGCCCCAGAGCTTTGGATCCGTTCTAGAGAAAATCTAGCAATTAGCTCATCTTTGGTGTAAATTTCTTGCTCAGTACTATCATTCCAGCCGAGACACGCCAAATAATTTAGCATCGCTTCAGGTAGTACGCCGTCGTCGCGATATTCGGTGGCCGACTTTGCTCCGTCGCGCTTGCCGAGCTTTTTGTTTCCTGTTGGGGCGAGGATGTGTGGCAGGGACACTAGCACCGGTCTTTCTAGTCCAAATGCTTCATAGAGCGCCAAATAATTTGGCGTGCTCGAGAGATATTCTACTCCACGCATTACATGGGTCACCTGCATCAAAGCGTCATCCACGATATGCGCAAAGTTGTAAGTCGGATAGCCATCTTTTTTGATCAAAATAATATCGTCCTGAGTCTCTGGTCCAGCACTCATCTCGCCCATTACCGCGTCAGTCCAGTTATACTCCTTTGGCTCTGACAAAAATCGTATCGGAACTCCTGGTTTAAAGTCAAAATCTAGCTTCTCTGGGCGGTAATTTCGGTAAAGAAACGGAATCTTTTTCTCGGTGCACTCTTTGCGGTATTCGCCAATCTTCTCTGCTGGAGTCGGGTCAACGTAAGCACGCTTTTCTTTTAGTAATTTTTTGGCCCATTCATGATAAATTTCTAGTCTCTCACTTTGAAAATACGGTCCATTCTCCCCTCCGGCTTCTGGACCTTCGTCCCAGTCCAGTCTCAGCCATCTCAAGGTATCCTCGATCAAATCCGTCGCTCCTTCTACGTAGCGTTCTCTGTCGGTATCCTCAATTCTTAGAATAAATTTACCCTGATTTTGGCGTGCCAAAAGATACGGATAAATCGCACTCCTTACATTTCCAATGTGGATATAGCCAGTTGGGCTCGGCGCAAACCTAGTAATAACATTATTCATCTCTATAATTATATCACACTATAAAGACGTTGCTATGGATTTTAGCTGTTTTTTGGTGAGTGAACCGCTTCTTACCTCTAGTTTATAAAGAATTCCACCGTTTACCCAAGTTTCCCAGTTAGTCCCCATGTAGATAGTCAGTCCTTGCTCTACTACTACGCTATAATCGTCAGCGTCGTAATTTTTGCGGATATAATCATTCAAAAGAGCGTCAGAGTCCCAAGTCGAATTCTCTTCTGTGATTGAGAACACGCCGTCCTCGCTCTTGAAGCTCATTGCTACTTTGCCGCTAGCCGAAGTTACATCCGAAAGCTCATATCCTCTCGGTACATAATCCGGATAAGAAGCTTCGATTCCAGACTGAGAAGCAGCCACTCTGAGCGACATATCTGCAGAAGTAATGCTAATAAAGTATACTAGCGCAAACACCGCCGTTATTGCACAGGTAATCATGAGGGTCAATCTCGCCCAACCAAACCTACCAATGAGATCGATCTTTTTATGGCGCTTCTTTCCCTCAGATGGAATCCTCTGGGCTAGGCTAACGGCTTTTTTGATTTCTTTCTCTTTGATTTCTTTGGCGGATAGCTTGCGTGGAGCCTCTTTGGTCTTTTTGTTTACTAAAAGAACCGGTTTTTCTTTTTTCTCTGTGCGGGTATTTGACAAAATCTGTACAGGTTGATTTTCGATTTCCGCTCGGCTTCTAGCTACGTCTCTAGTGATAATCTTTGGCTCGTAGCCCTTTATTTCGGTGTTTAAAGACAATGTTTCAAAAATAGATTCTGTGTCTTTTGTGCTATTCTCAGGTAAAATCACTTCTGGAGCTGGTTCTTCTTTTAGGACTCTGACATTCTTACTAAAGCTTGCTGGAAGTTTGAGCTCTTTTTTGACTTTTTCTTCCTTTACTTCGATTTTCTCGGCTGGTGCAGAGCTTTCTCCTAGTATTTCAACTTTTTTCTTTACTGGATTTTTGGTGGTCTTTTTGGTAGTCTTCTTAGCAGCAGTCTTCTTGGTCGCAACCTTTTTTTCTGCAGTTTTTTTGTCTGCAGTTTTTACTTCAATCTTTGTTCCAGTCTTAGTCTCGGGTTTTTTAGTGATATTCTTCTTGTTGGCATTTTTTGTACGTCTATTTATATGTACGTCAGGAGTCTCTGCCACCTTTTTTTCCTGGGTGATTCGTACATTCAAACCTCGTTCTTTACGTTTCGGCTTAGACGTTTTAGCTTTGTCAGACATTATACCTCACTTATCCTATATATAAATCATACTAGTTTTGCTTTAAAAAAACAAGAGCAAAATTCATGATATAATATATTTATGGATGCAGAAAAACGCGCCCGTCGTCAAAGTCTGAGAGTCATAATATCAGAGATTATTATGGTGATTGCCGTTATCGCTACGGTCTCGATTTTGGCCTTTGTGGTTTCTGGCTATTGGCTTGGTTCGGATTTTAAAATCGAACGTCAAGGTTTGCTCCAGATCTACTCTATTCCTACTGGCGCCGATGTAGAAGTGGATAATACTCCTGGTTCATGGCTCCAACGCACCAATACATCTAAGACTTTAAGTGCGGGTGAGCACACTATTAAATTGACCAAAGACGGTTACGATTCTTGGTCGAGAACTATTAATATCACTGAAGGTCTGCTTTATCGTCTCCACTATCCTCGGTTGTTCTTGAATAATCGCTACAATGAAAGCGCCTTTGATTTTTCCGGTAATTTTGCTTCGATTAGCCCAGATCGCGCCACTATGCTTCTTGCTAACAATACTACCACTTGGCAAACTTTCAAACTCGACAGCGACTCGGCCAAGCCTCAACCACTTATTCTTTCCGACGTTTTGCCGTTTGTGAGCCTCACTGCTGATGCTAGCACCGGCCTCTTCACCGGCACTATCGAAACCGCCGATTGGGCCAACGACAACGAGCATGTTCTTCTGAAGCTCTCAAATTCCAGTACATATAATTGGATAATTTTAAACATCAAAAATCCAGCGAATTCTGTCAATCTCACCAAAGAATTTAATGCTGATTTTTCAAAGGTGGTGATTTTGGACGGTTCAGCTAGTAATCTGCTCGCCGTATCAAACGGTAATCTTCATCGTATTGATGTTGGCGCCAAACAGATTTCGGCGATTTTGGCCACCGATGTGGTCTCGTTTGACTATTTCAATCGAGATGTGATTTTTTCTACTCCTACTACCGTCAATTTGCTCAAGCTTGGTAGCGGTGAAGTCGTAAATCTCGAGTCTATTTCGGAGCCTATCAAGGTTGCTGCCACCAAATTTTACGATGACGAATATCTGATTTTGATTGGTAGCAGCAAAATCAGAGTCTATTTGAAACGGGATTTTGAACAAAAAGCCGAATTTTCTATCAATTTTGCTCCAGAATCTTTGAGAATCGGCCAAGACGGAGAGTTCATCGTGATGTCTAACGGTGGCCATATCGCTACGCTTGATATGGAAGACATGAGTATGACCGAATGGGCTACTGATACTGACTCTTTTGGTTGGCTTGATTCCAGTATGATTTATGCGGTAAAAGACGGCAGCCTAGAGGTCTACGACTTTAACGGCCTCAATCATCGCACTCTTTCTTCCAACGTCTCCGCCCATTTTCCAGTCACCATCTCCGCTGACAAATATCTCTACTACTTTAGAGACGGTACTTTGGTCAGAGAGTGGCTAATTGAAAAGTAACTTATAATCAAAAAATTTCCGGAAACCGCGCTTTTCGGAAATTTTTCATCCTTGCTTTCTTTGCTGAACTTTCTTTCTTGAAAGAAAGTTCAAGCTCATGGTGGGCAATATGCATTACCCATTGAACATAATTATATCACTCTTAAAGGACTATTCCTAGTAGTTGATTGGCTATTTATGAACCCTAACTACGATCCAGAACCGATGGTGCTGCCAAAAGAAAAATACCCTGTTATTCACGATTGGAAATGGTAATAAGGAATTACAAGGCAATGAACATTGAACCTAATGGATAATTAATCCCCTCCAATGTCAATGTGTCAATTAAACCTACGCCAGCCTCCATTGGGTATCGACATTCTTGAAAAGATTATTTATGGGTGAAAAATCATAATGCTTTAATTCTTCTATCCCGCACAGGTTGCCAATGGAAGTCGTCATGACTTCGAAAATCTCAGGATAAAACTGAATCATCAATAGCCTTTCTTGCAACATTGAATCGTCCTTAGCTTGTTGGATGTTTAAGTCTATTCTTATTCCAAAGATATTAAAGTGCGTAAAGCAATTTAAATAATCGTACAGTGTAGCGGCATTCTCGCTAAATGCCATTTTTATTCTATCTTCCGTTCTCACTAAATCACCCGCTTTATTGCCGTTATATTTTACAAGTTTGTATTTCTTTGATTCTATTGCAATGTCTTTGTATGTGAATCTATTTTTGCTATTTATAAATTTCTCCGATTTCTTCTTCTGTCTGTCTATATTTTTGGGATATTTTGAAAAGAAAGAAACATCAGCTGCGAATTCCATTAGAGAGCGCACAGTCATCGCAAATTGTCTAGTTTGATTTTCTTTTTCTATAATCTCAAATAACGAGAAGGTGTCTTTGGTAAATATAGCCCACCATTCTGCAAAGGCAGGGTCCGCATCATTTTCTTTGCCACCTTTTATTAGAATATTTTTAGCATCATCCAGTATTGGAAGTAACTCGGTCATAAACCATTTTTCTACTGTTATTGGTCCCATATGTTTCTATTATATCATTAAGAGGTATAATAGAAGTATACCGTTCTAATACAACGCGCTCATAAGAGAAAGTGAACATGGCGAAAAGCCACACATTCAGGAAAACGAAGCCCGGTAAGCTAATACCGGTTACTGCTCGAGAGTTAGAAAGCTTTATGCTCGAACATAAAGGCAAGTTTAACTCGCGCGAATACGACAAGTTCGAGCGTATGGAACTTGCCTGCTCTCCTGTTCGCGACGCGGTTCATGAGCTTAGGATCTATTCATTAGAAACTCTAGCACAGCGCTTCGATGTGCGCCTTTTGGGCCGCGGTAAGCGCCTTTTTGCGCGATTAGATAGCGAAGACGACACTTGGTACCATTTCTCGCTTGCATATATCCCACGCGCACTAAATAACCGCGATGTGAACGATGCGATTGTTCAAATGTTCTTCATTGGCAAATGGCGCGTACACAAGCTTTCGCTTTGGGCGGAGCCGGAAGATATCGTACGTTACGGCCACGATTCTAATAAAACATTCTGGTAATTAGTCAATAGATGGTATCCACTTGATCACAATCGGGTTTTGAAAGTTATTATGCAAGAAACAGGGGTGAGATTTTTTCTTGACGTAAAACGGCAAAATATGCCAAGATAATAACAATTCTGATCATACTCTTATGATATAATTGAGAAATGGATACAGTGAAACAACGCGGGAGAGTAGTTACTCCGGCAGACGCAAATCCGTGGCCGCACGAGCAAAAAGTGGCGAAGATTTTAGCGCTAGCTGGTCATTATGTAGAATTTATCCCAGAAGCGAACCTGAAAACACCAGATTTTTATCTAGACAATACGATGTACGAGATTAAGTCACCTATTACAGATAATCCAAAGAAGATTGTTCGCAATGTGAAACGTGCGCTCGAAAAATGCCCGAACGTAATTATTGACGCAGCTAGGGTTAAAGGATTAAGTGACGAAGCAATACAGAGAACACTTAAAAATAAGGTCAAAGATTTACCGGGACTTAAAAACCTGTTATTCGTAACAAAGCACGGTCAAATTATTGACATAATAGCTTTGGTTTGATATAATTAGGGTATCGAAGTTCTTGCACGGGGTGTAATGCTCCTACCGCAGGAGCTTCTTTTTATACTTATTACATGATATAATACCAATATCGAAGCACTCGCACGGCGCCGAAGGTACCTACCGCGAGAGCTTCTTTTTTTTGTGATGTCGCACCCGATAGTTGGTAGTCATATTTTAAAGCGCTACTTATAATTTCCAAAAAAGAAAGGATAACTATGCGCTCTAAAAAACTATCAACAATAACACAAGGACTGCCCTGAGTAGCCTTTGAATAGAAAATATTGTATAATATCATTAGGACAGTGGCATGAGTTTTAAAGACAATCTCAGAAAAGAACGAGTTAGAGCCCACTTTTCACAAGAGGGTTTAGCTGAGAATATGTCTGTTTCGCGTCAAACAATTTCAAAATGGGAAAACGGCGATACGTACCCAAGCACGAAACATATCCTTATGCTGACTAAAATTCTTAATTGTAGCATGGATGAACTCGTAGATAATGAGGCTGAGAATAAACAGCCGGTTAACATGGTTTACGCTACGTCTCGTAAAAGATATGTGTTCCTAGTAGCAGGTGCCGTCGCCGTATTTGTAATAGCGATATTCGGTTTCGCGCTTTCTAATTTCATTAGTTTCGAAACAAACGTTAGCACGATAAATGATTCGAAAATTGCGGTCTTTGACAAGATAATTGACGGCTCATTAGACGACGCGATAACGGTGGATGGATACACAAAAAAGAAGATCATTGGATACGGAATAGCCGAAGAAAACGGAACCTTTTACATTAAATGTGACTTGTACAATGACGGCACAGGCAATCCATGCCCAGCAATAATTTACTTCTGTGAGAATGACGGAGATTATTCTTACGAATGCCAATACTTAGATAACCCCGACTATATTCCAAAGGGCGAATATTACAAAGTCGGCTAACTTTAGGAGAACTTAATGAAAAAAGGAATGATAATAGGCACGCTAATTGTCGTAGCCGTCGTTGGCATTATTTGCCTAGCCAATTTTAGAACGGATCCATACGCGAATATGAACCCAGACTCGATCATAGAGCCATCGGAAACGACCGGCTTTATCGGCGAGAAAACTGTTGGAAATCCAGATGACGCCAAAATAGTTATTTATGAATATGCCGATTTTGGATGTTCGCATTGCGCCGACTGGAATAGGAAAATTAATAATTTAATAGAAAAGTATGACGGCAAAATAGTACTGATTTTTCGTAGCTATGACATAGGTCAATTCAAAAATAGTTTGAAAGCGGCAAGTGCCGCAACAGCCGCGCAAATTCAAGGCTATTTCAAGGAGTATAAAGACCTGCTCTATTCAAATCAATCAGAATGGTTTTATGAGGACGGAGCGGATTTAACCGAAATTCTTTCAAACTATTTCGAGGAAGCAAGTAAAGGCACCGGAGATTTAGATAAGTTCAAAGAAGATATAAAAAGTGATTCCGTCAGGACTCGTCTAAAATTTGAACAAAATATGGGAAAGAAAGTTGACCTTGCTGGAACGCCTACATTTAGAATAGATGGCGAAACGATTAGCCTAAGTGAGCTAATAGACACAATTGAGAAAAAGATGAGCGAATAGAAATTCTAATCGTAGTTCAATAGAGAATTCAGGTTTTAAAAACGCTTATGCTTGCTACCTTGAACCTCGTGATATAAAATAAAAACGTGGAGGATTAAAATGGCTCGTACGAAGACAACAATGCTAGGGTCGAGCCATTAAAATCCAAATCTTGTATTAATGAGCGGGTGGGACGATCCCTTAATGACTTTAGGGGAGAAATAAAGTGGAGTCGGATTCCATTAAGAACCAAGGAGCGGTAGCTAACCTCATTTCTTTGCTAAATACTCTCAATAAAATCGAAGCAACAGAAGAACGCATTGAGCAAAACTCAAAGACTGGCGTGTTAAACGACGGTATTGTCGTTATTTACTAGCTTTTTGTTGCCTTTAAAGTATAATTTGTCGTTAACAAAATCAAAGTTATGAAATTACAGACTTTTATAGGATTAAGGCCAGAGCTAAAACCGGTAGAAAAACCTCTACGGTACGTTATGTATGTCCGTAAATCTTCCGAAGATGCCGAAGCGCAAGCAAAGTCGTTGCCAGACCAAATTGCGGCTTGCCGAGAGTATGCAAGAGCCAAAGGTTTAATACTTGTCGGCGAGCCGATTCAAGAGTCTAAGTCAGCGAAAAAATCTGGTAATCGCCCGTTATTCTCACAGATGCTACGCGATCTAGAAAAAGGCGTCTATGACGGCATTTTAGCGTGGCATCCAGACCGCTTGTCGCGAAATTCCTTGGAAGCCGGAATGATTGTCGATATGGTGGACAATGAGGTTATAAAAGACCTCAAGTTTCCAACGTTTGAATTTACTAACGATTCAAGCGGAAAGCTGACATTGAACATGATGTTCGCCCTATCGAAACAATACTCAGAACACTTGTCGGAGAGCGTGCAACGCGGTGTAGACTCGAATTTGGCGCAAGGCAAGTCGAGTGGCGTTCCGAAATGGGGTTATAACCGCGACGAGGTGACTGGCTTATACGAACCGGACGAGAACTTCCCATATATTAGGCGCGGTTGGGAGATGTTGCTTGAGGGTGCAACGCGAAACGAAATACTAGACTATTGGAGAGCGCACGACGTGCATCGTATGACGAAACTAAGCCGCCGTAATAAGCATCCACGACGAATGGAAGCGAGTATGCATATGACGACGACCATGTTTCACGATCCATTCTATTACGGCATACTAGTTCAAGCTGGACAGGTCGTGGACTTACGCGTGATATGCCCAAACTTTAAGCCGATGGTAACCGAAGAAGAATACAACAAAGCGCAGGAAATAAGCCAAGACCGCTCGCGCCATAAAGTCGTGCTCTATGACGGTGAAACGCCGGATAAGTTATTCTTACCGTTCCGTCATTTAATTGTATGCAAAGAATGTGGCCGCAATATGGTTATATCGCGCTCACGCGGCAGTAAAGGCACGCATTACTTAAATGCCTACTGTCAGAACAAAGAATGCACTAGAAGCCCACGTGGCGTTCGCATAGGCGAGATATTAGACCAAGTATATGATATGCTGGACCGAATTGAATTCACGGAAGAAAACTATAACGAATTCGTAAAGAATATGAAAGTATATGTAGACACCAAACTAGGCGAGCTTATAGTCGAGAAACGTAGCCTAAACGGCCTTAAGAGCCACAAGGAGCACAATATAGATGAACTTGCGTCGCAATACTCGGCGCTAGATAAAGACACGCCAGACGTGGTTAAAACGAAGTTACGCAAGCAGATAGAAGAATTGCAGAACGAAGTGATTAATATTGACGATCAGCTCAGGAAAATCAACGCGCAAATCATAGATCCGACGAGCTTAAAGCTGACGCAGGAAAAATTCTTGAACTTGCTAAATTCAGCGAGTTCAAAGATGAGAGCCGGAGATCCAATAGAAAAAGACATTTTGGCGCGCAAATTGTTCTTGAACCTCGAAATTGACAATCAAAAAAAGGTCTCTTTCAGGTGGAGAGAACCCTTTAATCTACTTTCTGAACGGTGCAATTCTCCTAAAAATGCATCTGGTGGGCGAAGAGGGACTTGAACCCTCACTCTCTTGCGAGAACCAGATTTTGAGTCTAGCGCGTCTACCAATTCCGCCATTCGCCCATACTAGGTACAATTTCAATTTTAGCACATTTTGTCAAAATATGCTATAATTATTTTATGGATTCAGATACCGGTGGGCAGTTTTCTAATGGCTTCAATAGGAATAACACTAGTGATTCTCAGAGAAGAGCCGCGGTAGATCTCGCCAGGCAAAAAGTCTTGGCGGCTTATGCTTCTAGTGCCGAAAATGGTCCGCTAAGTAGTGGTTATACTTCTTCTCCTCGCCAGGCTATTTATAGCGGCAAAGAACAATCTGGCGCCGGTGCTACTTATTCTGAGACTACTCCTACTCATTACAAAGATACTCCTAATCCTACTTCGGTTAATTCCGAATCATGGAAAGCTTATCACTCTGCCTGGCAAAATTATTATCAAAAATATTACAGTGAGTATTATTCCAACGCCGCCAGAAATTATATTGCAAAGGAGCGTTTAAAGGATGCTCGCGAACGCGCCGAGGAAGAAGAAATCGTCTCTACTATCTCTCGTCTTGGTACCAAAAACGAGTCTACCACTCCGTCTGGTCTTTCTCTTGGTACCGCTACAGGAGACACTCCTAACCCACTTAATCCTGGAGCACCCCAGGAATCTACCGAAGGTATCAAACAAAATCTTCGTCTCAAAATTCGCAAAAAAGCCACCGAAACCGCCAAAATTTCTCGCCGCCGTCGGCGTCTCATTCCGATTTTGGCTGGCGTGACCGTAGTTCTTTTGATTCTTTTCCTTCAATACAACCGACTGATCTTTGCTCCAATCATGGCTTATGTTTCCCCGGGTAACGCTCCGGCTACCGAGATTGAGGCGCTGGACCCTACCATCACTCAGACCGTTTCGGCCGACCCGCGCCTAATTATTCCAAAATTAAACATCGATGTGCCAATCAATTTCAATGTGGCTCTAGCTGACGTTATGGAAGCCATGAACCATGGCGTGGCGCATTATCGCATCGCTGGTGCCAGCGCCTATCCTGGCGAAATTGGCAATTTTATCATCACCGGCCACTCGGCAGGCGACGTTTATAGCTCAAACCCATATAAATATATCTTTTCCGGCCTCGAACGCCTCGATGAAGGTGATTTGATCTACGTCAATTATAACTCCGTCCGCTACACTTACAAAGTTACCGGCAGGCAAGTGATTGAGCCGACCAATGTTGCTGCTCTCGTCGTACAAACCGACAAGCCTCTTATTACTCTCGTCACCTGTACTCCGCTCGGTACTTCTCGCTACCGCCTCCTTGTCACTGGCGAGCAAATTTCCCCAAGCTACGAAGGCGCTTCTCAGTCGGACGAATCCAGCACTGGTATCAATATAGACGATGGTTTCTCCGAACTTCCGTCCAACGAGCCTTCCTTCTTTGAAGGTATCTGGAACTGGCTCACTGGTCACTAAATTTGGTATAATAAAACTATGAAAATTGCAATTTTTACCGATTGTTTTCTTGACCTTACTGGCGGTATCGTTACTACTATCACGGCGCAAAAAAAGGAATTAGAAAAACGTGGCTACACAGTCTATGTCTTTTCTAGCGCCTATCAAAAATCCGAAAAAGAGCTTAAAAAACTAGCTGCGGAGCATATTTTCCCTGTTAAATCTTGCCGCTTTTTTGGTCGCGGCCTCACTCCTATCGCTCGCCGCCCCGGCATCATAGAAAAAGACCTAATAAAAACTCACCCGGAACTGAAAGATTTTGACGTTTTTTATGTTCATTACGAGGCTGGCTGCTCTATCGCCGGCCTGAGGCTAGGCAAGAAGTTAAAGATTAAAACCATCCAAGTTATGCATGGTCGCGAAGATATCGGCGAGCAGAATCTCGTGCCGTGTGGACTAAAGACCATCGTTGCCGCCCTTCTTAATTGGTTCCATTCCTGGTATCTCCCTCACCCCGTCAAGGTCAAAAAAGATGGATATCTTGCCACCACCATTGCAGGAGCCAAGATGTGGACCTTGATGGTAAACCACGCGAATTATGCCGATCTCGTCCTCACCCCGAGCCAGCATTTTAAGGAAAAACTTCTCCATTATGGAGTAAAAAAATCGATCGAGGTTTTGCCAAACGGAGTTTCTGATGAACTCTTTATTCCTGATTTGGTGCCAAAAGTTCTAAGATCTGGTGAGCCGCTCAAAATTATCTGGCATTCTCGCGTTTCAAAAGAAAAACGCATTCTCCCCTTTCTTGAAGCCCTAACTCTCGTGAAGGGACCGTATCATTTAGACGTTTACGGCGATGGTAATGACCTCAAAAAAGCCTCAAAATATGTCAGAAGACACCGTCTGAATGTTAAGTTTCATGGCTCCACCCCATTCAAAAAGATTTATCCCGAAATCGTCAAATCTCATCTCGACGTTTTGAATTCATATAATTTTGATACCTTTGGGATGACCCTTGTCGAAGCCGAATCTGCTGGCACTCCGGTGCTCTTTGTCGACCCGGATCTAAAAGAAGTCGTCCCAGCTTCTGGCTCGATCCTTTCTTCCCCTTCCCCGTCTGACGTTGCCGAGGTGATTGATGGCCTTATTTCTCATCCAGACAAAGTCACCAAGATGTCTGAATCTATGCTAAAAAGCCGTGACCATGTCCGCGTCTCCCATCTTGTTGATATCCTAGAACGTTATCTTCAAAAAGTGTTGTAAAAAATACAATACTTTTTCTATTGACCTTATGTCAAAAACTGTGCTACAATAAAAGTGCAATAGTTTGATTTATTTACAAGAAGGTAGCGATATTTTGTATCGGTTATTGTATAGAACGTAAAAACGGCGCCATGATGGTGTTTGATGCGTTCTATATGGTGACTACCTGTAGATAAATCAGACTATTGCACCCATCGTGGTGCCATTTTTGAATTAAGGGCGAGAATGGACCACAACGATAAAAAGGTAAAAAGAAAGGTCCAAATGCTTAAGGTCATACAAACGCTTAAATTAGAACTACACCGTGGTCGGGAAGTTAATACTTCTGACCCTTA
>JAZRPQ010000004.1:0-18511 GCA_045649325.1 Candidatus Nanosyncoccus sp. | reverse complement strand
CAACCGAATGTTACGATTAGATTTAATATATGTGCTACTACACCGTGGCGAAAGATGAAGAAAGTTCAAGGTCCAATTAAGCCCTTTCTTCATCTTTCTTTTAAGTTTACTTCCATATGAATAAGGGTCAGAAGTATTAACCTTCAGACCACGGTGTAGTTCTAATTTAATATTTTGTATGACCTTGAGCATTATGACCTCTCTTTATTATTTTTAATCTTCCCTCGGCCCAAATCCAAAAATCGGTACCGTAGGCTGTCCAAACTTGATACCGACATAACATGCATCTACATATTTCTGTCAGCAATCTAAGTTACCTAACGGTACCGATCTTTAGACAAAAATATGTAGATGAGATGTTTAATACATGTACTTGTACCATAAGATACACATCGATATCAAGTTTGGACATTTGATATATTTTCATTATACCACAAAAATTGTAAATACAAGAACTTTTTATTTCGTTTTTTGAACGTGATATAATAGGGTTATGGTAAACAAGAAATCTGCTCAAAAAACTAGAAAAAAATCAACCAAAAAGAAATTTCCATTTGGAATCATGTTTGAAATAATGCTTCTTGTCGTCGCTATTGTGGGGTTGGGATTTTTGTTTGTGAGAATAAATCAGCCAGCTGATTATATCGTAGAGACAAATGCGTTTTTCGCTCCATTTGAATTTTATGAAGGGCGCGAGATCAAGGGCGTAGACGTCGACATTATCAACCGCGTAGCAAAAAAATTAAACAAGAAGATTGATATAAAAGACGTAGAATTTGACGTGATTATTGACAACGTAGAGGCAGGCAAAATCGCCGATGCGGGAGCGGCAGGAATCACAATCACACCGGCTCGGAGCGCTAAAGTAAATTTCTCGATTCCTTACTATACATCAGTACAATATTTGATTTTTAGCAAAAACAATGCGCCAGAAATGCGCGGAAACCACGTAGTGTGGGATGCGCTCGCCGGAGCGAAACTTGGTTCGCAAATGGGCAGCACCGGATATCTCTTTGCTTCGGATGAAACAGATTCTGGAATTTTGAAAGGTACTGGGACTGAAGTGAAAGGATTTGATTCACATCAATTGGCGGCGGATGCGATTTCTGCTCATATAGTAGATTATGCGATTGCAGATGAACTAGTAGCAAGAATGATTGTAGACAAAAATCCAGAGTTCGAAGCTGTGCCGCTATGTTATATGGGTGCGTCGATCGCTGAAGACGAACCAGCGGAAGAATCTTATGCAATTGCAGTAAACAAAGAAAAGACTGAGCTTCTGGAAGCTTTCAATGTAGTCCTTGCAGAAATGCTGACAAAAGATGCAGAAGGCTACAGCGAAATTGATCGATTGGTGCTGAAGTATACAGGATTCTAGGAGTTCTATCGTGAGTGGGTTTTTTGAAAAAATCGTTGAGTTGTTTACCACTCCGGAATATATTGATTCCCTGCTGCATGGGTTTCTCTTAACACTTGAAATTTCGTTTTTTGCGGTACTGGTCGGATTTTTGATTGGGCTTATCATTGCGCTAATTGAAACCGGCAAATCCAAGTGGCTTTTGCCTCTAAGATTTGTTTGCCGAGTATATGTAACAGTGATTCGCGGAACGCCGATGGCTTTGCAACTTTTCATTATGTTTTTTGTGATTTTTGCGATACGGGATTTTCCGCAAGTCGTGACGGCGATACTGGCTTTTGCGTTTAACTCGGGAGCTTATACTTCGGAGATTATCCGGGGTGGGATTCAGTCAGTGGACGCGGGGCAGACCGAAGCGGGGATGGCGCTTGGACTTTCTAGTTTTACGATTTTTCGAAAAATCGTGGCGCCACAAGCGTTTAAGAATATTATTCCTTCGCTTGGGAACGAAATCATTACGGTGATTAAAGAGACAGCGATTGTGAGTATGGTTGGGATGTATGATCTCAATATGGCGGCCAAAGATATTGGCTCGGGCCAAAATATGGCAAGCTATGTAGTGCCAATGTTTACTGCGGCGCTGTTTTATCTTGCCGTAGTGTATTTGATTTCTTTTGTGATAAAACGAATTGAGAAACGCATGAGGAGGAGTGATGCAAGGGCGTAATTTTGATCAAAATATCGAAATATCAGTGCGAAATTTGAAAAAGGCTTTCGGCGATAACAAGGTTCTTACCGGAATCAATTTTGACCTTTATAGCGGAGAAAAGGTGGTGGTACTCGGGCCATCGGGGTCGGGAAAATCAACATTTCTTAGATGTATTAATCGTTTGGAAGAACCAAGCTCGGGCGAGATATTTTTCAAAAACACTTTGATTTCCAATGCTAACGTGCGCGAAATGCGAGCAAAAATCGGAATGGTGTTTCAACATTTTAATTTGATCAACAATCTTTCTGTGATGGAAAATTTGGTTTTGGCACCAGTGAATTTGAAAAAATTTTCGAGAGATGAGGCAGAGAAAAAAGCGCGGGGACTTTTGAAACATATTGGACTGTCTTCTAAGGCGGATGCTTATCCTGCTTCCCTGTCTGGCGGACAAAAACAAAGAGTTGCGATTATCCGAGCACTAATGATGGAGCCTGACGTGTTACTATTTGACGAACCGACTTCGGCGCTTGACCCGGAGTCGATTGGAGACGTGCTTTCTTTGATTCACGAAGTGGTAGATAAAGGTATGACCACGATGATTGTGACACACGAGATGAATTTTGCAAAAGAGATTGCTTCCCGTATCGTGTTTATCGATAAGGGCCGGATTGTTGAAGAAGGGACGCCAAAAGAATTCTTCTCGCATCCGAAGACTCCTAGGGTAAAAGAGTTTCTTGATAAAGTTTTGTGATATAATATATATAATATATATAATAGGAGTAAAAATGAAAGTACTATGCGTGAACGCTGGGTCGTCTTCTCTGAAGTTCCAGCTTTATGATATGCCGGCGGAGATTTCTTTGATCGGTGGTTATGTAGAGAAAATCGGGGCAAAAGACAGTTTTTATACCATCAAGCACGAAGGCAAGAAAAACGAAGTCAAAAAGGCGATCAAAGACCATGCTGAGGCCGTTGCGGTTATGCTTGAGGAGCTGGTGAATTATGGCGTGGTGAAAGATTTGTCAGAAATCAAAGCCGTGGGGCACCGCGCAGTACATGGCGGCGAAAAATATACCAAGTCGGTAGTGATTGACGATGCAGTTTTGAAAGACATGAAAGAATTTGGCAAGTTTGCACCACTTCATCTTCCTGGCAATATTTCTGGAGTCAAAGCGATGCAAAAGGCCCTACCTGACGCAGTGCAAGTAGCAGTATTTGATACGGCTTTCCATCAGACAATTCCAAAAGTACAATATATGTACCCTGTACCAATGGAATGGTACAAAAAATACGGCGTGAGAAAATACGGTTTTCACGGGACTTCCCACAAGTATATCACCGAGACAATGCAGAAAAAACTCGGTAAGGAAAAAATCAATTTGATTATTTGTCATGTGGGGTCGGGAGCTTCGATCACCGCAGTAAAAGATGGTAAGAGCTATGACACCACCATGGGTTTAACGCCACTTGATGGACTAATGATGGGGACTAGATCTGGTTCGATTGACCCATCGATCATCAAGTACATGATTGACGAAGCCGGTATGACTTACAACCAAGTAGATGATGCTCTGAATAAAAAATCGGGGTTGATGGGTGTATGTGGGTTTAATGATAACCGCGACGTAGAAAACGCAATCGTTGAAGGTAACGAGGATGCGCGGCTCGCTCTTGATATGTATGTGGACCGGATCGTCCGGTACATCGCAGAGTACTATTTGGAGCTTGGTGGCAAGGTGGATGCGATTGTGTTTACTGCTGGCGTGCTTGAGAATGGCGCCGAGACCCGCGAGTCTATCATTGAAGGTTTGGCACCGCTTGGAATCAAACTCAACGCAGACGTAAACAATGCGATCGCTGGATTTAAAGAAATCACCAGCGGTATCATCACGACAGAGGATTCAACGGTCCCGGTATATGTAGAACCGACGAATGAAGAAGTGATGATCGTGCGCGATGCATATAAGCTAGCGAGGTAGTCAGAACATAAAATACCCGGAAACTGCGGTTTTCGGGTATTTTTTGATATATAATATAATTATGTATATTAGTGATTTGATTGAAGATTTTTTGGAGCATCTGGAGATTGAAGCGGGGCGGAGCAAAAAGACAATTGAAAATTATCGGTTGTATTTAGAACGATTCCTTGGGATTGTGAGTGCGGAAGTTTTGCACAAAGACGATGTCAAAGCTTCAGATATTAATCGTGAGGTCCTCAGACAATACCGTCTAAAATTAAACCGGTATGGGTCGGAAAACGGCAAGGACGATCTCAAAACTATCACACAGTCACTGCATCTCATTGCGCTACGTGGGTTTTTTAAATATCTCGCTAAGCGTGAAATCAAATCGCTGGATCCTTCCCTGATTGAGCTGCCACATGTAGTGAGAAAACAAGTAACGTTTCTTCATTTTGACGAAGTAGAGGATATGCTCGAACAAATTGATCTTACCACAGAGTCGGGGCTTCGGGACAGAGCGATTATTGAACTATTATATTCTGGGGGACTGCGGGTGTCGGAGCTGGTAAATCTGAATCGAGATTCGATAAATTTAGAAAAACGTGAATTCATGGTGAGAGGCAAAGGTTCTAAGGATCGACCGATTTTTATATCGGAAGCATGCGCGGATAGAGTCGCGGATTATCTCGATGCAAGGACAGATTCTTTGCCGGCACTATTTCTTAACAACTCACGGAATTTGCAAGCAGTGGACCAGTCAGGAAATTATCGACGAATGACGGCTAGGTCGGTAGAGCGAATCGTAGAAAAATATGCACGGCTGGCCGGGATTACCAAGCACGTTTCTCCGCATACATTGCGCCATTCGTTTGCGACAGATTTATTGATGAATGGGGCGGATATTCGTTCGGTACAGTCGATGCTAGGACACGCGGATATTTCTACTACGCAAATCTACACGCACGTGACGGATGCACACCTACGTGAGATACACGAAAAGTTTCACTCAGGGACTAAATGAATAATCTAAATTTAGCTTTTGTTCGCCGTGCTTCGCAGAGGCTCACAAAAACTAAATTTAGATTATTCTAATAGATCACTGCAGGTTCATACAATCTCACTACGGTGGAGACTGTGGAGGCGTAGTCGGAACCGGGTGGCATCCAGCAAGAATGAATGTAAAAATCGTAGTAGGAGATTTTGTTTGTAATACTGTCGCCGGAGTCGGAGACGATTTTGCTCTTTCCTTTTACGGCAATAATATAGACACCTTCGACGCGCTGGATCTCGGTGCTGGCGCTTTCGGTTTGGCTATAGAGGTCTTCGTTGGTGCTCGTAGAACCTTGACCGCTGCCACCGTACAGAATCCGCGGATAAGTGGCGGCTTCATAAAAAGTCCCTGAAGAAGCGGCGGAGAGGACGATGCCAGAAACATTGCTTGGGTTGCTAAGCTTGCGTGTGTTGATGACAAATTGGTTTCTGGTGGCGGTTTTTTTCATGGAGCCGTTACCTTCGTAAAGCTCGGAGCAGGTGCGTGGAATATCATTTAGGCCGGCATCAGATTCGTTGACAGCACGACCGACAATGGTTTTCCAAAGATTAGCGTAGGCGTTTTGACTGGTATCGGCAGACTGGCTGCCGGTGACATAAGAATCATGAATGAAGCGGAGCGCGTCAGCCTGAGTATCTAACTCTTCCCTGGTAATGGTGAGCTCCAAAGCAGACTGAGCGGCGGAAGTACTAGCGGTAACTACGCTCACAACAACAATGGCGACCATAGAAAAAATCCCAATGGCAAGAGCCACTTCGATAAGGGTATCGCCTTTCTTCTTACGCATATTTTTATTATAACACAGAATAGATTTATATATGGGCACTTTACTTAATTTAAACTTAAATTGCTATTGTTTTTTTATTTTGAATTTGTTATGATTATGTTAAAGGTAATTTCGCGCGATATTCTGACGCGATATAAAAAATCATAGAAAGGAATATATGATTAACAATAATACTAAACAGAAACGTGGCTTCACCATCATCGAGGTCGTGCTCGTGCTTGCTATTGCGGGTCTTATCTTCTTGATGGTATTTATCGCGCTTCCAGCACTTCAAAGGTCGCAAAGAAACACTCAGCGTCGCGATGATTACTCGATGCTCGTGACTGCAGTGAACTCTTATATGGCGTCCAACAACGGTAAACTTTCAAACTTGGTTACAGACAAAACCAAAGGGTCTACACTAAACCCAGCTAGATGGATTAACAGTACTGGTGAAGATCCAAACGGTAACCAATATGTGATTGAGGCGTGGATGCAGAAAGCATGGGCTAATAGCGTAAATAAACAGCCTGAAGTTACAAGTGAAAACCCTGGCTCTTTGGTATACATTATCATCCAGGCTAACTGTAAAGACGTAGACAAAAACGGTGACCCGTTCCCACAAGCAGATACAGCAGCGCGCGCTTTCGCAGTCTATGGCTATCTTGAAGGCGGTTCGGTCTTCTGTCAGGATAGCGGCTCCAGTAGCTAAATTACCTTTTAATCCAAATCGCCCCCGAAAGGGGGTGATTTTTGTGGTAAAATAAAAATATGCAGATTGCGTTTTTTGTATTTATGTTTATACTAGGCTCGGCGCTGGGCTCCTTTCTCTGCTGCCAAGTGAGGAGAATGCATGCTAGGACTAGCAAAAAATCAGTCAAAAACACCAGGTCTATTTGCATGCACTGCAAAAAACAACTCAAGTGGTACGACAATATCCCAGTGATTTCCTGGCTAATGTTAAAGGGCCGGTGCCGGTTTTGTCATAAGAAAATCGGGATAGCAGAAATCCTCGCGGAGGTTTTGAGCGGGGTAGTGCTAGTTCTGATTGCGACGACGATGAATATAGAAACGGCGGACGTGCTAGCGTGGGTAAAATTCATCTTGGTGGCAATTTTTACTTTAGTATTAATATATCTCGCGATTTACGACGGGCTATACGGGGAGCTCCCGGTCGTTACCTTGACAATTTCAGTTATCTGTGCTATAATTACATTAATTCCACAAATGTGGACAGGTTTTCTGGTTGAGCCGTTTCTAGCTGGTTTGCTCTTTGGGGGGATATATTTGGTACTATATATTATATCTAAAGGTAAATGGGTAGGTGATGGGGATTGGATTTTGGCGCTTTCTATCGGCCTAGTGCTTGGGAGCCCGTGGCTTTCTTTTGTCGCACTTTTTGTGGCGAATTTTTCGGCCTGCCTCGTAATGCTTCCCTTTCTTAAAAAACTCAAAAACCACCAAATTTATTTTGGGCCATTTTTGACACTAGCTTTTGTGATAGTGTATGCAGCGGCGATACCTTTGAATCAATTATTAGTGCTATAGCAATAACGACCGGCGCGTTCCAAGACATAGACAGCGGCGACATCACGGGTGCTGCCGGATTTGACGGCATGATCACCATCACAAACAGCGCCGACGGCAACATACAATGTATAGTTTAGGCCTGACTCAACGGATGAAGAGGTGTTGATATTAGCAAAATCACTGCTATAGGCGCATGGAGCAGAAATACTGAGATTACCACCACCGCTATTTAGACAGTTTGCAATATAGAATTTGACCTCTCTACCAGTAGGGTCGACAAAGTTTGGATCGACATAGTCTCTAATAAACGCCCGCCAGTTGCCAGCGCCAGAAGAGTTGCGGGCCTCGGTAAAGCTAAAAGTCTCTGGACCATTACCACTAAGAACTGGTAAGGCGCCACGGCTATTGTTAGTCTGATAAGTCTTGAGGCTAGTAACAAACCCCATCACTGTGGCTCTACGATCGGCGTCACGTTGTGAAGCAAGTAGACTAGGCAAAGCGAGAAAAACCATCATAAAAATCAATGCGGCGATGCCGAGAACCAAAACCACTTCGATGATACTAAAGCCGTGTTTTTTCGTTTTCATATTTTTAGTATACCCCTTATGTTATAAAATAGCAAGATTAGCTGCCGGCCGAGTTCACTAGAGAGTAAATTGGAAGCAGGGTACCACCTACTACTACGCCGATAAGACCAGCCATGACTACCATCAAAATCGGCTCAATCATGGTAGAGATATTATTGATTTGATCGTACAATTCATTCTCGTAAACGGTGGCTGCTTTGCCCAGCATTTCATCGATTTTACCAGATTCTTCACCAATACCAGCCATTTGCGGAACGAGCGGAAGCATATATTTTAGATCGACAAGAGACTCAGTGAGGCTTTTACCACCTTTGATAAGTTCGACTGATTTCATATATTCATCTTCTACTACAGAGTTAGAAACGGAGCTAATAGCGATGGAGATAGAATCAACCATTGGGACCCCAGTAGAAAGAAGCATTTCGGCGGTACGAGCAAAACGCGCTACATAAAGTTTGCGGAAAAGAATACCAAAGAGCGGGACGTGGATTTTGAAAGCATCGGCCATACGACGTCCAGACTGAGTGCGCTTGACATAGTAAAATGCACCGGCAGCAGCGCCGATAACAATGAGAAGGATGAGCCACCAGAAGTTAACTACAAAATCGGTCATATTGACGAGAGTCTGAGTGATGACAGGAAGCTCCTCGCCCATGTCCGTGTAAAGATCTCTAACCTGCGGCACCACGGCGAACATCATGAAGAGAAGCACAGCAATAATCACGACAAGAATAATGGCTGGATAGACGAGAGCGCCGCGGATTTTGCCAATCATGGCGGCGTCTTGCTCTTCTTGGTCGGCAAGGCGTTTCAAGGCAAGATCGAGCGTACCGGATTTTTCACCGGCTTTGATCAAAGCGAGATAAACCCCGTTAAAGACGTCTGGATGAGCGGAGAAAGATTCATAAAGGCTCTTCCCTGACTCGGCGGAAGCAAGAATTTCTTCGCCAACGGCTTTCATGCCTTTGTTTTCGGTTTGTTCGACGACGGTGCGAAGCGATGAAGAAAGCGGAAGGCCAGCACCAATCAAAGTAGCGAGCTGGCGAGTAAAAGTAATGTGGTCTTTGGCGGTAATAATATTGTTCATTTTGACAAACGGGTTGGTCTTACCCTCTTCTACGATGGATTCTGGAATCAAACCTTGTTCGACAATGAGACGCCCAGCCAAGCGCTCGTTCTCGGCCTGGATACCACCTTTGACGATTTTGCCGGTGGATTTTTCTTTGGCGCGATAATTGTAGTGCTTCATTTTTAGCCTCTAGTATAACGATTAAGTTCTTCCAAATCTACAGCATAGTCACAGGCAGAATCGTAAGTAATAGTACCAGCCTGGACGAGGCGTGCGAGGTCGTGATCCATGGTCTGCATGCCCTGATCGGCACCGGTCTGAATAACATTGTCGAGCTGGAAGGTCTTGCCCTCGCGGATAAGCGAACGCACAGCGGAGTTGGTGACTAAAATTTCGGACGCAACCACGCGGCCGCCGCCAATGGCTGGGACAAGGCGTTGTGAGAAAATTGCTTGAAGCATATTAGCTAGTTGAGTACGGATTTGAGGCTGTTGGTGGGCTGGAAATACATCGATCATACGATCGAGAGATTGAGCAGCGGAGTTGGTATGAAGCGTAGCAAAAACTAAGTGCCCGGTCTCAGCGATAGTGATGGCAGCTTGGATGGTTTCGAGATCACGCATCTCACCGATCAATACGACGTCTGGATCTTCACGGAGAGCCGAACGAAGAGCTGCAGAAAAACTGAAAGTATCGTAGTGTACTTCCCTCTGCACAACTACGGCGCGTTTTGAGATATGCGTGTATTCGATCGGGTCTTCGATGGTGAGAATATGGACGGCTTTTTCGCGATTGATTTTGTCGATAATCGCAGCCAGGGTAGTGGATTTGCCAGAACCGGTCGGGCCAGTGACAAGGACAAGACCGCGCGGATACTCGGCAAAAGTATTGACGACATTCGGCAGACCGAGCTCACTGATTTCACGAATTTGATTTGGAATAAGCCGAAATGCGGCAGCCATTTTGCCACGTTCGTGGAAGGCATTAACGCGAAAACGCGCGACATCACCAAAGGCAAAAGAATAATCAAACTCTTTATCCTTCAAATAAATCTTTTTTTGGTTTTCGTCTAATGTAGCAAAAATAATTTCTTGGAGAGTGGTAGCATTTAAGGCTGGCAAACCGGCAATAGGAACAAGTGAGCCATCAATACGCAAAATCGGTGGCAGACCATATTGAATATGCAAATCTGAAGCATTGCGACGGACACACTCCTCCAAAAGCAGCTCGATTCTCAAAGTGTTAGTAGCTTGCCCATTTTCCATATTATTATTTTACCATAAGTTTAATAAAATTACGAGATATCGGATGCGACACGGTTGACCTCTTCTATACTTGTAATGCCAGAAAGAACTTTGAGCATGCCATCTTGACGCATGGTGACAGTACCTTTCTCACGAGCCAAACGCATAATTTCGGCAGCGGTAGAATGATCAACAATCTTTTTTTGAATGTCTTCGTCAACGGTAATGGTTTCATAAAGACCAGCACGACCAGCATAGCCGCCAGGAGTTTCTTTGGTATCGCGACCTTTGGCTAGCATATAGAAATTGTCATCTTTTACTGGAAGGCCTGGATAGCCCAAATCTTCACTGACTTTTTCGACTTCGTCTGCGGTTTTTGGTAACAAATCCCCAATGATGTCATTGATGGAGCTAGTCTCAATATCGGAAGATTTGTAAAGATCACGCTTTTCGGTAATACGACGAACCAAGCGCTGGCCGATAACTACGTTCAAAGTAGAAGCAAGGAGAAATGGCTCGATACCCATATCAAGAAGACGTGGCAAGATGCCTGCAGCGGAGTTGGTGTGAAGTGTACTAAAGACAAGGTGGCCGGTAAGAGCTGCCTGCACGGCGAGCGAAGCGGTCTCGGAGTCACGAATCTCCCCGACCATGACTACGTCTGGGTCTTGACGAAGGATACTTCTAAGACCAGATGCAAAGGTGAGGCCGGCGTCGACGTTGACTTGGATTTGGTTGATGCCGTCCATTTTGTACTCGACTGGATCCTCCAAAGTCACGATGTTGATTTCTTCGGATTTGATTTCTTGGATCAAAGCGTAGAGAGTAGTAGATTTACCAGAGCCAGTCGGACCGGAAGTTAAAATCATACCGTTTGGTTTTTTGATTCCCTCAAGCACGGAACGAAGAGCGCGACCAGCCATGCCCATTTTGTGGATATCCATGGAAACGCCTTTTTTGTCGAGCAAACGAATCACCACTTGCTCACCCCAAGTGACTGGCGAAGTAGCAATACGAAGGTCGACTTCCTTATCTTCAACAATTACAGTAAACTGACCATCTTGCGGAATACGGTGCTCGTCGATTTTGAGATTGGCTAAGATTTTGATACGTGAGACGAGAGCCGGAGCAACAGCCTTTGGTAAATCCATGATTTTTCTAAGAACACCATCAATGCGACAACGGATAATGAGCGAGTCTTCGAGTGGCTCGATGTGAATATCAGAAGATTTGGTTTTGACGGCATAACTTAAAATCGTGGTGAGAGCTTTTGAAATCGGGGAGTCCTGGATGATGGTCTTGGCATTGGAATTTTGCTGAGGTTGCTCTTCTTCCTTACTGTCTTTGACAGCTTCGTTGACGCCAGAAAAGTCGCCGTGGTTTTTTTCGAGCATTTCGCTAATACCACGCTCGGAAGACATCCAGACGCGCACGGGTCTACTGATGAGATTAGAAATATAGTCGGTGGCTTGAACGTTGGTAACGTCGGACATGGCGATATTTAGCATGTCGTCTTTTTCGCCGAGCGGGATAACCATGAAACGAGCTTGAGTTTCATAAGGGATTGTGACTAAAATGTCTTGATCGATGGAAATATTTTTGAGCTCGACGTATGGAACGCCAATAATGACGGCGGTAGCATGCGAAACCATGTCTGGAGTGATGGCGTGTTCGTTGACTAATTTATCCAGAATCGATTCGCCTTCGGCAACAGAATTTTGGGCGTCGGCAGCCAAAGCCGGATCGACCAACCCTTCTGCTAAAAGGAGGCTTAGAATCCTAGTTTCGGCTTCTCTAGTTAAAACCGCCATTTATTGTCCTTTCTCGGTGCAGTTTCCAGAAGCGTCGTAATTAGTGCAATCGACATAAGCCTCGACGGTCGGGTTGATGGCACGATAGTTGAAAATCTCTTCGTCTACGTCGTCTAAGCTACTGCCAATTTTGGAATTGATAGTTTTGACAGAAGTTTGGCCAGGATCTTTAATAAGGACGTTAGACGTAACGAAAAAAGCAATAGCAAAACCGATAACGGTGGCGATGGCTGCGGTGACAAGATCAGTTTTCATTTTTAATTACCTCCTGCTTTTATAGCTTTAGACGAAATGTTGAGCTCGGTCGGCAACACATAAAATGCAGTGCCGTTAGCCTGAAAATCAATACTGTTATTGCTACTCCAGTTGATAGAGGCGACGTCGATATTAAAATTACGGATAGAACGTTCAACGTTATCTAGAAAAGTATTGACGGTACCGGCGTTAGCTTCGATACCCAAGCGGACAGAAATGGTGTAGAGATTATTGCCATAGTTAGCGACACCGGTTTCTTCGGTAGGGCTAAGAGACTCTGGCTCGGTGCCAGACAGACGGAAAATTCTATCTATGCTAGCGAGTAAAGCTTCTTCGTTTTCATAGGCTGGGAGAGCTTCTGGAATGACCCGGAGGGCGGAGCAAGTCTTGATGAGGTCGCTGGCGGCGGACAGCTCGCTAGCGGTCTCGGCAGAATCGTATTTTGCATCTAGCTCCTTAAAGGTATAGTTTTTGCCGGTCGTAGGGTTGATACAGTTATTGGTGCTCTGGTTAGCGACGGACTCAAGGGCTTTGGAACCGGCGAGGACTTCTAGAATATTAGAGCGGAGAGTATTTGGCACGCTAGACGCGCTAATACTGTCTGGGTCACATTTTTTGAGTTCGTCGTCAGTATAGACGCTACCGGATGGTTTGGTACAGATACCGATATTTTTGATGGTATCCGAAAAGGCGACAATGGATTGTTCTTCTGCGGCGATGACGCTAGCGTTATAAGAAATGCGACTAATTGATTTGACTACTACGGCTACGGCGGCACCGAGGAAAAGGCTGGCGCCAAGAACTGCCAAAATCATATATTGCTGAGCTTTGCTAATAATGGCGCGTTTGGTACCCTCTTCTTTTTTGGAAATTTTTGCTACCATGTTTCCTCCTCGTTATTGCTACTATTATTGGTGCCGCTAGTCGGGGTAGTGATGCAGGCAGTATCGTCCTTTTCGCAATCGGCGGCGCGTTCGGCAAAGATGCTTTGAATCTGTGAGTAAGAATCGGTCACATTGTAGCGGCCACTTGGAGATAGCGCGATCATGTGGTGGTTGTTGAATTTGAAGACTTCTGGATTAAACGTAATGGTAGCAGTGAAGCGGAGAACGAGCTGTTCGTTGGTGTCGCGACCATTAGAGGATTCTTCTATATTGATACCGCTGACATCTTCGTCTTCGTTGTCCACGACGAGTTTGCAAGTATTGGTGACAGACCAAGTGATGGCGCTACTGTCATCATTCTCAGTTCCGGAATAGTTGATGCAGGAGCTATTGAAATGGGCAACATTATGGATGGAACCATCTAGATTCATATAAGCTTCGTCTTCGCTAGGATTTTCTTTGTACCAATCGGCGTATTGCGGAGTGCGCCAGATACGTACAACGTTTTGATCTTTGTACCGTTCAAGTGAGTAGCCGAGCTCTTTGGAAAGTTCTACTACACTCAAAGCGGTCGTAGTGTCGCTTTTTAAGACATTCGATTCTCCTTCTTCCTCGTCTTCGTCTTCGTCTTCTTCGTCTTCGGCGGACGGGTTGCAGCCTTCGCCTTGGATGAGCCAGTAGGCGTAGTAGCCCTTTTCGCTATCTCTAAAGATGGAGCCGTCGTCGCCGGATTCAACGATACAGTAGGCCGGGATAGACTCGCCGTTTTTATCAACATAAGTACCGTAGTCGTAACGCATGTATTGCATGGATTTTTTGAAACTATCTAGCACGTTGTAGTCGATGAATGGATCGGTGCCAGCGTTAGCCTGAGCCTCAAAGCGGAAGATCGGATATTCGCCGCTTAGGTCAGTAGAGAGCTCGGAAATGCTAATATAGTCAGCGCCGGTCGGGATGATAGCAGACAAAACATTGAAGACGCGAGATAGCATGGTTTTGTTTTCGGTGATGGCGGAAATATTGCTGAGCTGGTCGTGGATGGTAAGAAAATCAGACAAGTCGCTGTAGTCGGAGATTTTTTGCTCGAGCGTGGCGATGGTGGATTCCTTAGCGTTGATGAAGTTTTTCTGGCCACCGGTGATGGTAACAAAAACTAAAATGACGACGAGGCTAGCAGCAGATACAATAATACAGAGGAAAAAGACTAAGTTGCGGAATTTGAGAGTTTTGATAAACTCATTTTTGATATCCGGGACTAGGTTGATTTCTTTAGCCATTAGTCATTACTCCTTTCTGACAGGCCAATTACAACGGCGAATTCGGACGCGACTGGCATCAAAGCGTGTTGTTGCTCTGGAGTAGTACGGACTAGCTGCCATGGATTGCCCTTGACAACAGGAATATTGGTTTTGGCTTCGATATATTCTGGGAAAAGCGGAATCATACTAGCATAGCCAGAAAGCACGATGCTGCCGACTTTGCCGTTTAGGTATTTGCTCTGGAAGAAACGGACGGATTTGGCAAGCTCGGAAGCGTAGGTGTCGAGGGCTGGGATTAGGATTTTGAAAACTTGACCTTCGACCTGATCTTCTGCTAGGCCGAATTTGAGGATAAATTGGCGAGCTTGATCGTCGGTAACGCCGAGACCACCGGTCACGGCACTCAAGAACTGACTAAGGCCGCCCTGAATCGAACGGACGAGGCGAGGTTTGCCCTGATACATAATGACGAGATCGGTAGATTTTTCACCAAAGTCAACAATGAGCGTAGCGTCAATAGCGCCAGGTAAAGCTAGAGAGCGTGCCATGGCAAGTGGCTCTGGCTCCATAGCGATGACGCTGAGGCCGGTTTTTTCGATGGTCTCGAGGACGGATTCGGCATAACTTTTTGCTACGGAGCTAACTAGAATATCAGTCCGCATCGGATTATTAGGGCTAGGACCTAAGATAACGTAGTCAGCCTTGGCTTCGTTCATTGGCATCGGAACGTATTTGTCGATTTCGTATTTGAAAGTTTTTTGGATTTCCTTATCTGGCAAGGTATCGGTCTCGACGATAGAGGTAAAAGTCTTGCTGGCTGGCAAACCGACAGCGACGGACTTGGTCTTGATGCCGGCCTGTTCGACCGCACCCAAAATGGCTTCGCCGAAACGTTTGCGACCTAGCTCGGTGTTGTCAGCGGTAAGACGTGGCTCAATTGGGACATAAGCATAGTGAATCAAAGTCCAGCCATTCTTGTCATCACCGACAAGCTGGATGATACGCATCGAGTTGGTACCAATGTCAAGCGAGAAGAAATCGCCCACGCCGTGCAATAAGTTCATGGTTCAATTATAAGCTTAAACTTGATAAATTGCAAGCAAAATAAAAATGAAGATAGCCAAAAATAAAAATTAGTAGACGTTGTAAACAAGAGTCTACTAATTTTTATTTTTAGCTATCTATCTGGCTGCTTGTTTTAGCCAGTAAAATCTTTCTTTATTTCCGTGTTTACCCTGGAGCTCGTTGTCGCGTTTTTTGATAATCAAAAAACCATTTAATTTCAGCCAGTGCTCGAAATTTTTGATAATTTTTCTTCTGATGGTTTCGTTTTTGACGACGCCGTTTATGAGGTCTTTTGGGCTGGCTTCGAACTGGGGCTTCAACATGACGAGAAAATCCGTATTGCTACGCGATAAGTTTATTTTAGCATACTTTAAGATTTTTGTCAAGCTTAAGAACGATACGTCGGCCACGATAACATCCGGAGTGCAGGTAAAATCAAAAATGTCGGTCTTTTCGTGGAGCTCTATTTGCGGGTCGTCTCGAAGAGGAGATTTCATTTGGTTTGTTCCCTTTTCTACCGCGATGACTTTTTTGGCACCTTTTTCTAGAGCGTACTTGGTGAAGCCGCCGGTGGAGGAACCGATATCTAGGACAACTTTATCGCGGAAGTCAAAATTAAAGGCACCGGCGGCGCCTTTAATTTTGAGATAACCCCTACTTTCTTCGTTCCCTGTATTCATGCGTATCTGTATCCACCGAAACGATATCGCCTTCTTTGATAAAGGCTGGGACTTTGATGACTAAGCCGGTTTCTAAGGTCGCGTCTTTCATGACGGAGCTCGTGGTGTCGCCTTTTACCGCAGTTTCAGTATAGGTGACTTTAAGCCAAAGGTTCTTTGGGAGATTGAGGTTGATCGGGGTGCCGTTATAGAATTGGATTTCCATTTCGTCGCCCTCTTTCATGAAGTCAGCCGAATCTCCGACCATGTCGCTCATGAGCTCGTATTGTTCGAAAGTCTCTGGGTCCATGAAATAAAATTTCTCACCGTCATTGTAAAGATATTGGACTTTCCTAGTAGTAACTTCGGCTGGCTCGATTTTTTCCTGGCCTTTGAAGGTCTTAGGAAGAAGTGCGCCAGTGACGAGGTTCTTGACCTTGACGTTAACGATGGAGCCACCGCGGCCCATAACTTTTTGAGAATATTCTACCACCTTGTACGGTTGTCCATCCAAAGTGATAAGAGTGTTTTTCTTGAGATCTGTAGGTCCGTACATTTTACTCCTTTTAGTTATTAGCAACAAATGGCAAAAGTGCTAGATGACGAGCACGTTTGACAGCAATAGCGAGTTGGCGCTGCTGTTTGGCAGAGAGACCGGTCTTTACGACAGGCTCAATCCGACCATAGGTATCGAGATAGCGGCCAAGAGTCTTGGCATCGCGATAATCGAAATAAACATCTTTGTCGTTTTTGTACTTTTTCATTATACTATCCTTCCTTTTAAATTAGAATGGGATTTCTGATAAATCTACGTCCCCTTCTGGGATGTCAGTAGGTATTTCCTCTGGGGCAGAAGCAGAGCTGCTCGCGCTAGAGCTGGAGCTGTAAGAGCTGCCACCGTCCTTTGGTGCGCCACCAGTGAAGTTGAAATCTTCGACGACGATTTCGACACTGGAGCGTTTGTTGCCGGATTTATCTTCCCAGCTGCGTTGATTAAGGCGACCAGAAACAAGAACACCGCTACCTTTTTTGGCGTACTGAGAAATCATTTCGCCAAGCTTGCCCCAAGCGGAGCAATCGATGTAAGAAACGTCTTCTTTGTTTTCGCCGTCGGCACCGCGATAAACGCGATTGACTGCAACTGAAAACGAACAGACAGAAGTGCCACCAGCAGTGCTTCTGAGCTCTGGATCACGAGTAAGATTACCAGTAATAATAGCTTTAGAAAAACCGCGCACTTAAGCCTCCTTCTCTTCTTTTACTTCTTCTTTTGTCTCTTCCTTAGACTCTTCCGCCTTGGCTGCTAGATATTTAGCACGACGAGGATCAGCCTTGACGAGGAGATAACGAATCACCTCATCGGTAATGCTGAGAGTGCTAGAGATTTTGTCAATAGCGTCGGCCGGAAGCTCTACATCAAAGTAGTAGTAAAGAGCGTATTCGTTGCCTGCAATCTTGTAAGCAAGACGCTTTTTGCCTTCTGGCTCTTCTTTTACGATTTTACCACCGTTTCCCTCGATCAATTTCTTGACCTTGAGAAGAGCTGGGTCTAAATTCATCTCGAGATCGGGATGAAAGAGGATAGAAAGTTCGTATGCTTTCATATGACTCCTTTGGTTAAAGCAAACGCAGGTGGGTTTTAAGCTTGGTTCTCGCTCGCCCCAGGGACTCGTTTGCTGAGCTAATATTGTTTTTATTATAGCACAGATTTTTGTTGTTGACAAGTGTTAGAAAGGATAGTATAATGGTATTAACGAACAGCATCTAGTATACTGTTCTGGTTGGATAAAGTACAGATTATCGTTATTTCACAATAACGATAATCTTTTTTGAAAAGAGCCTAATTACAAAAAAGAGTTTGTATTCTCTAATCATAACTACTTCCCTTCTGTTTATCTCTACAGTTGGGGGTTTCGACCCAGGATTAACTAGAATTACTGTATAAACCCCCTCGCAGTTGCTCGAGCCTACGGGCCCACACCGAGTTTATGCTTTCCAAAATTAAATTACGCCAACCGCTCTTAACCTAGCATGGTGAGGATTATAAGTCAACCCCGTACCCTCTCAAATCTTGCTATAAGAGTTTTGGCCTCTGTGAAAAATATAAAAAATGAGAAGTCCCGCTTCTGGTTATAGGGGTAGAAGCGGGATAAGATTAGTAGTTTTAGGCTAGGCTAGGATCTGACACAGCGGACGTAGAAGCCGAAGTAGCGGCTACTGTAGTCCGTATCCAGGTAGGAACTACCGTATCCCAAGACCCAGCGATCAGTACCCCCATTCGCGTAACTAGACCACCAGTACCCA
>JAZRPQ010000003.1:0-26706 GCA_045649325.1 Candidatus Nanosyncoccus sp. | reverse complement strand
TATGACTTGCTCTAATACTTATGGTGCTTGGTATAATTATGTAGCTGCCACCGCAAATACTATTAACACAGCAGATAATTCTACTGAAGCCGCTTACTCGGTCTGTCCTAGCGGTTGGAAACTGCCAAACCACTCACAGATTTCTGCAGCGGCATCTAACAAAACAGCGTTTAGCCCAGTCGCAGGCGGCGACTACTACGGCGGTACGCTGACCTATACCGGGCATGGGGTCTGGTGGTCTAGCATCGCGGATGGGGGTACTAATCGCTGGTACTTGGGCTACAATAGTTCCTACCTGTATACGAAATACAATAGCCGCTACTACGGCTTCTACGTCCGGTGTGTCCGCGCGTAGTAGTAGGAGTAGACTCGCTCTCTCAGACCTCCACCGGAGCAAACGCCGCCGTGTGCCAGCGGCACCGGCGGCCCCGATGGAGGTTAGACCTAGTAAACGATAAGCAATAAAATAACACAGTAAGAAAAAAAGAAATAATAAAAAATGTCGGATTCTAAAAATTTAAGTAAAAAAGAAGTACGTAAAATGATGGCAGAGGAGAGTCTAAATCCCAACCATCGAGGCCGCGGTCTTACCACGGCCGAGAAAAAGCGATTTTACGCAGACTACTATGCTAGAAAGAAAATCGCCTTTGAAGCGGAAAGTCGAAACCACCAATATTTGGTGCTTTTTTTGGCTTCGGACGGCAAAGTCCCCGGTAAGGAGAAGAAATTTTATCATATGGGTGGGAAATCTGCGATTATTTATGCTTATGAAATAGCGCCAATGATTGGGCGACCTCGTGTTGAGCTAAAACCGGATTTTGACCTTGGGGACTATAAATTCAAACGCGGGATGGTGTCGATTGCGAATTTGGAAAAACTGACGGTTTTGCTTGCTGAGAGAGATATTAATAGAGTGGAGCACAAGAACGACAATGATGACATTGTCTATTTTAAATTAAATAGAGTATATACTGACGATGATATTCAAAATTTGATTGAAGCGCATCGTGATGAACGCCAACAATTAAATAAAATTATTTATAGTGAAGTACTGTTTCCGGATATCCATAGTAAGGTGCTAACGCTCAAAACTACGACTTACCATAAAATGATGAAACTTCCGAGGGCTGATAGGGAAGTTTTGCAGAATAGAGTCCTCGATCCGGTGTTGAATCTTTCGGAATTTTATTCGCAAATGGCGCATGGAGATATGGATACGCATGAAGCGGCATTGCAAATGATAAAAAATATCGACACTTTCTTTGATAGATTGTCTACGCTTATAGATTTAAACTTGATTGAGGTATCAAGCGTGGCTAGACTAGGGAAACTGGCTTCGGAGCTGAAACTCTTGGTTAAGGGCAAAATGCTAAACTACGATCCGGAAGAAAAAGTAGACAAAAAGGTGGTAAGGCTAAAAAAAGAATTTAAAACAGATAAAAATAAGGTGGCATAATGAAGTTAATTGCAGAAGAAGACCTCGACTGGATGCGTGATCCAGACAACGAGGTATATTTTTATTTTTTTGTGTCATATCTTGAAGCTAGGAAAGGTGGCAAGAGAAAGACCTTTGATGAGCACAAATTTGAAGTGAATGATTTTGAAAATCTGTATCTACTTGTAGAGTCGATAAAAAAGGGCGTCTACAAACCGATGCGGGGGACAGCGCACGTGGTGTTCAATCCGGTGATACGAGAAATCTTTGCGGCATCGTTTAGAGATAGAGTGGTGCATCATTTTATCTATATGATGATTTATGACTGGTGGGATAGGCATTTTATATATGACTCGTACTCTTGCCGTGAGGGAAAAGGTACGAAGTTGGGTTATGAAAGGCTACAGCATCATATTCGCTCGGCGATGCGAACCGGGAAGAAAGTATATGTGATTACTATGGATATACAAGGATTCTTCATGAGTCTGGATCGTAAAAGACTGTATAAACGGGCAATGTGGGGGCTAGATAAACAATTTGAAGGGAACAAAGGGTTGATGTACTCTATGCTGAAGTTTTGTTTGCGTGAAGTGATTATGGATGATCCGGTAAAGGGTGCGCGGCTGAAAGGTTGGCCGGAGGATTGGCGATATATGCCAGACAATAAATCTCTTTTGAAACAGCCGAAGGGGGTCGGAATTGTGATTGGGAATTTGACCTCGCAGCTTCTATCTAATATATATCTAGATATGCTTGATCGATACATTCATTCTACGCTAAAATACAAACGTTATGGGCGATATGTGGATGATTTTTATATTCTGGTAACGGAAGATGAGCTCCCTAGGGCGCTTACGGATGTCAAAAGCATCGAGAGATTTCTTAGGACTTTGAAATTGATTTTGCATCCGAGGAAAACTCGGGTGCAGCCAGTAAATAATGGTGTGCCGTTTCTGGGTGTGGTAGTGTATCCAAATGTGATTCATCCAGGCAAAAGGCTAATCAAAAATGCGCGAACGGCTTTTTATAAATATGCGCATGGGGCGCACAATGAGGATACTTTGGTTTCTTATGTGGGACATATGAAAAATATGAAACATTATAAATGCCTCTATGGTATTTGTGAGAGCGTAGGACTGCCGCTGGACTTTTGGGGAAAGTTTGAGAAGACTGGAACTAGAGTTTTGGAGTGATAGAATTGGATAGAATTGGGGACGATAAAGCCTGGGAGCAATAAAAAGCCGGTCCTTTTACGAGACCGGCTTTCTGATTTGGCTTTTATGATTCAGCGCAAATCATTATGAGGTGGAGTGCTGAGAGAGCGAGTATACTCCTACTACTACGCGCGGACACACCGGACGTAGAAGCCGTTGTAGCGGCTATTGTATTTCGTATACAGGTAGGAACTATTGTATTTCAAGTTCCAGCGATTAGTACCCCCATTCGCGTTGCTAGACCACCAGTTCCCATTCCCGGTATTGTTCAGCGTACCGCCGTTGTAGTTGCCGCCTGCGACTGGGCTAAACGCTACGGTTTTATTTGATTTGTCCGGGAGTGCGAACGCTGATGGTAAAGTCTACCTGTGGACTTGCAGTCCAGGTAAGGAACAACTTGTTATTCCTCTATCCCTTGGGATAGAAAGAAGCGTTTTTAACTCCAATACTTGAAGCGTGTCCCTGACCTCCACCTCATTTTTAATGCGACTCGCCGGTATATGATAATTCTATGGCCTTTGAGTCGGGGCGACTTGGGCGCCCTACTATTATTATAATGCTTGTGGTAAGAAGTGGGGGTGGGGGTTGAAAACTGAGCTCGGGTGTGGTATAAGAAGAGCGGGTTGGCTTTGGTTGGTTTAGCGGGTTGGGATTTAGCTTAGCAGCCTCAACTGCGAGGGCTCACTAAACGGCGTGCTAGGTAAGTTAAAGTTGCCCTAGAAAGGATAGAGATGGCGCAAATCGCACTCATCATATTGAATTTCGGCAAAAAGAGTAAGCAACCGAAGAAAAAAGATTAGGTCCTAACTAAGACCTAATCACCAACCAAGAGGTAATTTCCTAGTGATTGCCTCATCTAATTTTATTATATCTTTTAGTAGTATAACTTGTCAAGTACTTATATGCTAGGCTTTGTGGAGATACTCAGAATAATACAAAATCTCACAATACGCTAAGTGGTGGGGTTGAAAACTGGAAATTACCCCTCGTAAAGAAGGGTAATAACAAAACCTACTAATATTCTACCGCGCATCTCGAGAATAGTCAAGCCCCTCTTTTTATGCTGCAAAGGCTATGAGACAATATATGCAGTTTGAAATTTTGAATTTATTATAATATAATATGTGGAATAGTTTGTATAGCTTAAAAACATTATTAATTAATATAAGGATTTTTGAGCTATTATGAAAACTAAATATAAAGTAATCACTAAAACATTAGAAAAAGATAAACCGTACGATTTTGAAATGTCAGCTTCAGAGCTTGTAGCCGAATATTTTAAATGTGACATCGTGTTTTTAAGACCTACATCACTAAAAAGCCCAGATAAACGGAAATATCATTGACATAAGAGACTGTGTTTAGTATAATGTAAGGTATAGGGGTACTAAAGATACTTCAGTGTATGCAATAGGCCCCCTTTTATGTGTTCAGATGCCTTGATTGAATGTCTAGGCTCTTTTTTTGTAACTTGCAAATGAATATAGTTATGCTAAAATAGAGTTATGATTTTGCTCGATTCTGTAACAAAACTTTATCCCGGTGATGCTAAGCCGGCGCTTGATAATGTTTCTCTGCATATCGAGCCAAATGAATTTGTATTTCTAGTAGGTAAATCTGGCGCGGGTAAATCTACCCTCATCAAGATGTTAACGAAGGAAGAAGTCCCGGATTCTGGTAAGATCGTCATTGGCGGAATTGATCTAGACTATGTTAAGAAGCACCACATCCCAAGCTATCGTAGGAGGCTTGGTGTAGTATTTCAGGATTTCAAACTTTTGCCACGACGTACTGTATATGAAAACGTTGCATTTGCTCTCGAAATCATGGGGATGAGCGGCCGAGAAATCCGCAATACCGTACCAAAGGTACTTGAGTTAGTAGATTTATTACCACAAGCCAAAAAATTCCCAGACCAGCTTTCTGGTGGACAAAGACAGAGAGTGGGGATTGCGAGAAGCGTAGCCAGGCAGCCGAAGATTTTGATTGCAGATGAGCCTACCGGGCAGCTAGACAAATTAACGACCAACGAGATTATCGACTTGCTCAAAAAGATTAATGATTTTGGCACGACTATCCTTGTGACGACTCACAATGAAAACATAGTCAATGATCTAGGTAAGCGCGTGGTGACTCTTAAAGACGGTCGCATCGTTAACGACCAAAAGAATAATGGTGTTTATAAATTAGACGAGACCCCAATCCCAGAAAAGCCCGAAAGGATTATCCAGGCACCAGGCCATGCCTTAAAGAAACCAGTCGCAGAGAAGACCCCGACTTCAAACAAAGTTACAGAAAAGACTCCAGTGAGAACTCCAGAAAAATCTCCAACTCCAAAAAAGATTCTGACCCTAGAAGAAAAGAAACCAGCCGAAAAGAAAAGAAAAATCACCAAATCAAATGTAATATAGGCAAAACAAAATGAGCAAAGACAAAGAACTAAAGAAAATTTCCAAAAAAGGTCTGAAAACCATGCAGAAATCGCGGGGGCATCATCCTCTGCGTAATGAAGGCCGCGTAGTGAAATACGGCGCCAAAGGTTTTATGCGTAATTTTTGGCTATCTTCTGCTTCTACTATCGTAATGGCTATTACCATGATCATACTTTTTGTGACCATTGTAGCCAGCGTGATTTTGACCAGCACCGCCGAAATGATGCGAAACAAAATCGATATTACGATTTATCTGAAGCCGGGGACGTCGGACTCGGTGCTAGAGCAATTGACGGATATCATCTCGGAAGATAAAAATATCAAAAGCGTAACTACCTTGAACTCTGAGCAAGAGTACGCGATGCTCCTAGAAGAGAATTCTGAAAGCGACATCACGAACATCTTTGATGAAGACATGGAAAAGATAATGATTTCTAAATTGCAAGCCACTATGCGCATCAAAGTTTACAATATTGACGATATTGAAAGTATTAAGACTTTGGTAGAAAAAAATCCGTTATTCCAGGACTATCTAGATGATGAGATGTCGCCGACTTATGATGTCAATCAAGCAGAGATCGCTACTATCTCTTCTTGGGCACGAATCGCTAGGACTGGCGGGATTATCCTGGCGGCGGTATTTCTAGTAATTTCGGTTCTCATCGTGTTTTCAACTATCCGGATGGCGATTTTCTCTCGCCGCGAAGAGATTTACATGATGAAGTTAGTCGGTGCAGATAAAGGCTTTATCCGTGGACCATTCTTAGTAGAAGCAGAAATCTGCGGATTAATCGCTGGGGTGGTAGCTGGAATAGTTTGTTATTTTGGATTTAGTTTTATGGCCCCAAAACTATCTGGTTATGGCATCGATGTCAGTGCTATTACTAATGTTATGGAATCAAATCAGTTGATTTTGGTATTCTTAGTATTTATCGCAAGTGGCCTTTTGATCGGAAGAATCGCTTCTGGTCTTGCTGTATCAAAATATCTCCACAAAGCGTAGTATATAAGTGTCTTCACAAAGCATAAAAAATATACTATAATAGAGTTATGGTAATGCTTAAAGACAAAAACCTTTTGAAGAAGATCTTTGGATATGTATTTGTATTCACTTTTTTGGGGCTGGTCGTAGTGACTGCAGCAAAGGTGGATGCGTATAATTGTAAGTCTGGCGATACGGAGTGTGAAGCGGCAAAGGCCAATATGCAGGCTAATCAAAGTGAGGCGAAACAATATACTGACAAAGCTGAGTCGGTGAATCAAGTGATCTCGCAGTTAGACGCAGAGATTAATAATTTAAGTGCAGAGATCGCAGCAAATGAGGCCAAGGTGGCAGAATTAAATACCGAGATCGAAGCGAACGAAAAGAAGCTGTCAGAGACTCAGGCGGCGCTTGCCGAGATGTTGGTGAACATGCATTTTAGTGGAGATTCGGAGCCGATCACGATTTTGGCTGGGAGTAAGACGATTTCGGATTATGCTGAGAAACAGGCGCGTGAAGACGTAGCGAAGCAAGAAATCACGGCGGCGAGTGAGAGAATTAAAGAAATCAAAGAAAAGCTAAATTCTCAAAAAGAAGAAGCCGAAAAGGCGCTAGCGATAAGCGAGGAAAACCGGAGACTGGTGGCGACGAAAAAATCCGACCAACAAGTTTTGAAGTCTGAATACGAAAAGAGCGCTAACGACGCGACGGCGTTGGCTTCTTATTGGGAAGAACAACTCAAGGCTCTGGCTTGGACGCCACCATCTAATACAGTGGGTTATGGTGCGAGAGCTTGGGGTGCTAACAACACTTATCCGTACCGATACAACTGCCCACAGGATAACGTGCGATATTCGGCTTATGGTGGGGCAGTCTGCCAGTGTACTAGCTATGCGAGCTACAAGGCTTACGAAAAATGGGGGATTACGAATACTTGGGGTGGACACGCATATAATTATGTAAACGCTTCTGGATATTATGTACCTTCGACTGGTGGCAGGACTTATGTGGATAGAAATCCGGCGGCAAATACGATTGCGATCCAGCTGGGCGGAGCGTATGGACACGTGATGTGGGTAGAGAGTGTCAACGCAGATGGTTCGATTAACGTGACTGAGTATAACGTGAACTGGTCTTCGATTGGCTGCTACCTGGGCGACTTTTGTTCGAGAAACGGTGTAGGCTCGGCTGGCACGTGGTTCCTCCATTTTGACTAAAAAATATGGTACAATAATATATATGGCTAGAAAAAAGGTAGATATTTCTGGTGGCCGGAATGGCGACGCTCCAGAGTGGAAAGAAAAGAAAGTTAGCCTCGGTAACGCGATTATCATTGGTGCAGTGCTAGCTTTTATTGGGCTTTTTGTAGGGGTTAATTTAAATAATTGGCTTCCGGGAGTATCGCAATATATCGGGGGGACGAGCAATTCTGGTGTTGATTGGTCTAGCCTCAATGAAGTTTATAATAAATTGACATCTTCTTATAATGGAGAGATAGACAAAAATGCTTTGATCGAGGGGGCAAAAGCTGGGTTGGTCGATGCGGTGGGAGATGTCTATACTACCTACATGGATGCAGAAGAAAAGAAAGAATATACGAGTTCGGTCCTACATGGAGATGTAGGGGCGGGGATTGGGGTAGAATTTGGACTCCGAGACGGATATGTGAGGGTGCTTCGAGTTTTGCCAGACAACCCGGCGCTTAGGGCGGGGATTATGATTGGCGATATATTTTATAAAATCAATGGGCAAGAAGTCTATACTTGGACTACGGCGGAAATCGGTAAGTTATTAAGAGGAGAAGCTGGCACAACTGTATCGGTGACGATGGTGCGAGATGGCAAGACCTTGGATTTTACCCTGACACGTGAAGAGATTAACAACGTATCTGCCTATGTAAAATACGATGGGACGACGGCGATTGTGACGGTGCTGAGGTTTGATACCGATACTGGCGTCAAGGTGCAAGAGATGGCTAGAGAGTTTTCTTCTAAGGGAATAAATAAAGTGATTTTGGATCTTAGAGGGAATGGCGGCGGATACGTGTCGGCGGCGCAGGATCTTCTATCTTTGTGGCTAGACAATCAATTGATTTTGACTCAAAAATCAGTGCATTTTGGAGAAGAGAGAACTTCGTCTCTATCTTCTAGGGCGATTCTCTCTAATATGAAGACAGTAGTGCTAGTGAATGGCTCGACAGCTTCGGCTTCGGAGATTGTGGTGGCGGCACTCAAAGATTATGGCAAGGCGACCGTGGTCGGGACGACGACTTATGGTAAAGGTGTAGTCCAAAAAATGTATGATTTGTCTGATGGCGGAATGCTCAAAGTAACAGTGGCAGAATGGATGAGCCCAAAGAATAATTCTATTAACAAAATTGGCGTAGAACCAGACAAGGTAGTAGAGATGACTTCGGAAGACATCAATAAAATGCGTGATCCGCAGATGGATAAGGCAAAGGCTCTGTAAGGAGGAGAATGAAAATCGCGATTACAACACCGGTCTATTATCCTCAAATAAACGGGGTGGCGGTGTTTTCGCATAATTTGGCAATGGGGTTAGCGAGCCGAGGGCACGAAGTCCTAGTGATCACACCAAGTCATACCGGTGATAGACATGTGTCCAACAGTTCAGGGGTAAAAGTAGCGTATCTTGATGCTACGAAGCTCTATGTATATCCAGACCAGATTCATACGGTGCCAAAAAAGAAGAAGTTGATCTATAAACACAGTCTCAAGGCTTCGGTGATCCCGGGGAGGCAGATTCGGAAGATTTTGGATGAATTTCAGCCAGATGTGATACATATACAAGGGTCGGATCCGATTGGATTCTCGACTACTAAATATGCTAAGCGTCACCATATTCCACTGGTGATGACGGAGCATAATCAGCCGGAAGTTTTGACAGAATCTTTGCCACTTACTGGAGTGTTAAAGAAACCGGCGAATGCGGCACTCTCTTCGTACTTTCGGAAGAGGTTGTCTCAGGCGGATTTCGTGACGATGCCGACAAAAATGGCTGCTGGACATTTGTTCAACAGTAAGGAGTTAAAAGTGCCGTTTGAAGCGATCAGTAATGGCGTAGACCTTTCTGCCTTTAAACCGGGGAAGGTGCCGGAGGCTTTGTATCAGAAATATGGCATCTCTAAGGGCGTGCCGATTATATTATATATAGGGCGACTAGACCCAGAGAAAAAAGTTTCGGTGGTGCTTGAGGCATTTAAAGAATTTTTGAAAAAATGTAATGATAATAAACTTGACAGACTGTCAAAGACGTTGTTTGTGGTGGTGGGGGATGGCGTGGACAAAAACCGCCTAGTGCGTGAGGCTCTGCGGATGGGAATTTCTGATTCGGTGAAATTTCTCGGTCGAGTGGTAGGGGAGGATCTATATAATATATATAGAATGGGTAGTGTGTTTGTGACGGCTTCTGAAGTAGAGACGCAGGGGATTGTGCTGATTGAAGCAGCAGCGACGGGACTACCGCTCGTTGCGGTGGATGCGGGGGCGGTTTCTGAAGTGTGCTTAGATAAGGTAAACGGATTTTTGTTGAAGCCTGGTGATAGTTCTGGGATGAGCGAGGCGATCTACAAAATACTCTCTGACCCCAGACTTCTTGGACAAATGTCCAAAAAGTCTATTGAAATTGCGAGCGAGCATGATTTAGAAAAAACCATAGATAAGTTTATAGAAATTTATCAAAAAGTGTGCTACAATAGTTGATAGTAGTTAGTAGAGGTTTTATGCATTTCAAGACAATTTTCAGAAGTTTCAAGAATAAAGATATGCTCAAGAGAATTGGGGTGATTTTTGGTATTATTGTGGCATATAGACTACTTGCACAGATTCCGGTGCCGATGGGTGATGCATCGACTTTCAAAGAGGCGGTGTCTAATCTTCTCGAAAAGTCGGATTTTTCGAACTTTCTTAATCTGATTTCTGGTGGCGGGCTGGCCTCGTTCTCGATTATATTGGTGGGGCTTTCGCCATATATTACTGGTTCGATTGTGATGCAGCTTCTTTCTAAGGCGGTGCCACGACTAGAGGAATTGTCTGAGGACGGTGAGACTGGGCGGCGCAAGATCAACCAGTGGACGAGGATGCTGACGGTGCCTCTTGCGATTGTGCAGTCGATTGCTTATATATTTATTTTGTATCAATCTACGATTTCGGCTAATATTTCGACGGATTTTGTGCCGACGGCCGGAGATTGGGTCTTGTCGGTAACGGCAATGACGGCTGGGTCTCTCATCCTGATGTGGATGGGCGAGCTGATTACCGAGCAGGGGATTGGCAACGGTATCTCTACCCTCATCTTTGCTTCGATTATTTCGCAGCTCCCGACGACGATGGCGCAGCTAGGCTCGGCACTATTTGATACTTCGGAAGGGACTTTGCAGCTCTTTGGTGGGCTGGAGATTCCAGTAAATCCGACGGTATTTTGGATTATCCTTGGCTTTGCAGTAGCGATGGTAGTGGTGATCTATTGCTTGGTGAAACTGAACGAAGCTCAGAGGATTATCACGATTAACTACGCCAAGAGGGTACATGGTAACTCATCTTATGGCGGAATTAAGTCGATTCTGCCGATTAAACTGATTGCGGCGGGGGTGATTCCGGTGATTTTTGCAACGGCGTTTCTGTCTTTGCCGGCACTAGTCGGGCAGGTGATTACTACGGTTGATAGCGGGAACGAAGTAGGTGCGTGGCTCACTACGGTGTTTTCGGCGCCGACGGCTTCTAATTTTGCTACTCAATATCCGGACGGGATCACGGGACAGTGGTTTGTCTACCCAGTTATGTATTTCCTCTTGGTGTTTGCCTTCACTTATTTCTATACTTCAATCATCTTCAACACCAAAGAGATCGCAGATAATTTGCAGAAACAAGGTGGATTTATCGAGGGGGTGCGACCGGGAGCTAAGACTGCAGAATATTTGGCAAAGGTGGTAAAGAGATTGGATCTCTTTGGGGCATTGGCTCTTGGGATGATTGCGATGTTGCCTTTTGCAACGGATTATGTCTTTATTATGACGACAGGAGCGCCGCTAGGACTTTCGATTTCTGGTACTGGGCTTCTGATTGTAGTGACAGTGGCACTAGAGAATCTAAGGTCGGTGGATTCGAGAGCATTAATGATAACATACGACGATTTTAGAAATGACTCTGAAGATTAGTAACGGGCGGGCGATTTTGAAGTGGGGATTGATTGCGATTTTTGCAACAATCTTTGCAGTGTTTTTTATCCGAGTTTTGGTATTTGAAAATCAATATTACAACGAGAAAGAAGGTAGCGAACGGGCTATCGCGATGGAGTTTGATGAAGAACTGGTAGAAGTAGAACCAACTAAGGAAGAAATAGCAGAATATACAGTGCCGGCGGATAGGCCGAGATACTTATCTGTAGATAGACTAGGGATCTCTAATGCCCGAGTACTTCCGATGGGTATAAACGATGCGGGGGAACTTTCTACGCCTAATAATATTTTTGATGTGGGATGGTATTATTCTTCGGGGAAGCCTGGCCAAGGCGGGACGCTGCTCATAGATGGACATAATGGTGGACCACATATTCAGGGTGTTTTTAAAGATCTGCCAGCGCTTGGTGAAGGTGATATCATCCGGGTAGAGAGAGGGGATGGAACGGTGTTTTTGTATTCGGTGGTAGAGAATAAGACAGTGGCTTTGTCTGATTCTAATGATTATATGGCGACAGCGATGATGTCGCCGATGAGAGGGCATGAGTCAGTGACGTTGATTTCTTGTACGGGAGAATGGTCTCAAGCGCAAAGTACTTATCTTTCGCGGCAGTTTGTAAGAGCGATTTTAGTAGAATAAAATAAGTGGTTTTTATTGCCGTTGCAAGCAAGAGGCAATAAAAACCACTTATTTTATTTCATTTTATTCTTTACAAAGCCTAAAAAGTTTGCTATAATAAAAGAGTAATTTATGGCTAGTCAAAAGGAAGTGATTAAACTCACTGGCATCGTCGTGGAGGCGTTGCCTAATACCCAGTTTCGGGTGGAACTCGAGAATGGTCATATTATTGTTGCCCACATGAGCGGGAAAATGCGTAAAAACTATATCCGTCTTGTGCCAGGTGACAGAGTCGAGGTAGAGCTAACGCCTTATGATCTATCAAAGGGGCGGATCTCTTTTCGGCTCAAAGATTAATATTAACCGCTTCTACTTGCGAAATTGGACGGTTTTGTGAGCGTCTGCTGACATGATTTGTCCAAAAGAGGCAGGAAAAAGCATAAAGAAAGGATATTTTGACACTATGAAGGTACGTGCAAGTGTTAAAAAAATTTCCCCTGATGACATTATTGTCCGCCGCAAAGGTGTACTAAGAGTCATCAACAAGAAAAAACCTAAGAATAAGCAAAGGCAGGGTTAAATATGGCTAGAATAGCTAGCGTGGTAATTCCGTCCGAAAAACAAGTGTGGATTGCACTCACTTATGTTTATGGGATTGGACGTACCACTTCTAAGAAAATCCTTGCGGAGGCTAAAATCGAGCCTACCACTCGGGTGAAAGATCTCACCGAGGCTGACGAACAGAAAATCAACGACATTATTTCTAGTAAATACCATGTTGAAGGTGATTTGAGGCGCCTCGTGAGCAACAATATCAAACGTTTAAAGGATATTAATTCCTACAAAGGTATCCGTCACAAGGCTAAATTACCAGTCAACGGCCAGCGTACTCGTACGAATGCACGTACTCGTAAGGGTAAGGCGATCGCGGTCGGTGGTACACAACCAAAGGCTGCAAGTAAGACTTAAGGAGTTTTGACATGGTAGAAGAAGAAAATACTGTAAAGAAAGTTGTTAAAGGCAAAAAAGGCAAAAAGATCGTAAACAGCGGCGCTGTACACATCCAAGCTACCTTTAATAACACCATTATTAGTGTAACTGACAAGACCGGTGCAGTGCTTTCTAGTTCATCCGCTGGAGCAAATGGCTTCAGAGGTTCGAAAAAAGGCACAGCATTTGCTGCCGGAGTAGCTGCCGAAAAAGCACTTGACATTGCCAAGAAGAATCACGCGATGAATTCCGTGGACGTTTATGTTTCTGGGATTGGTCTAGGGCGTGATGCGGCAATTCGTGCGGTTTCGACGGTTGGTATGAGAATTGATAGTATTACAGATGTAACTCCGATTGCTCATGGTGGGGTAAGGCCAAAGGGAGAAAGGAAACCGTAATGGCAAGAGATAGAGCACCTATAACCAAACAAAGTCGAAGAGAGAGTTTTGCTCTCGCTCCGAAGGCTCATAAAATTATGGCCAAAAAACCGGGCGTTCCAGGCGAGCACGGCGATAAGCGCGTGCGCGGTGGCAGTTTGTATCTTACGCAGATGCGTGAAAAGCAAAAAGTGCGCCGAATGTATGGTTTGCTCGAGAAGCAATTTGCTAAACTCATGCGTGAAGCCGCCAAAGCTGACGGCCTTACCGGTGAGAAGCTTTTAGAGTTCCTAGAAAGAAGAGCAGACAACGTAGTATTTAGAGCAGGTTTTGCTACTACTCGTCGCCAAGCTCGGCAACTTGTTTCGCATGGACATTTTACTTTGAACGGTCGAAGAGTTGACGTGCCGTCAATTCGTTTGAACCCGGGTGATGTTTTAGAAGTTCGTCCAAAATCAGTAAAGTCAGAATATTTCAAGAATCTTCCGAATGTCATTTCTGTAGCGAACGCAACTCCGCTATCTTGGCTCAAGGTCGACGCGAAGAAAATGAAAATTGAAATTACTGGGGTACCACGACGTGAAGAAGCGGAAGCTGGTATCAATGAACAATTAATCGTTGAGTATTACTCACGCTAAAAAGGAGACTAAATGACTACAAAAAATATACATGAAGCAGAACTCGCTGAAGTGAAAAAGCTTAGCGAAAACAGTGCTGAATTTGTCATTCGCCCACTTTATTATGGCTATGGCAATACACTAGGTAACTCATTTAGACGAGTACTCCTTTCCAGCGTGAAAGGCGCTGCGATTACGGCTTTTTCGATCGAAGGTTCGACGCATGAATTTGCGGCGATTCCAGGCATTCGTGAAGACGTAGTGGATATTATGTTGAATCTTAAAAACATTAGATTTAAGGTTCATACAGATAATCCAGTAGAACTTAGCCTTGAGATTAAGGGTTCTGAACAATCGTCAGAAAAAAATGGTGAAATGCGGGTGGTGGCTGGCGACATCAAGCTTCCTGCTGATGTAGAAATCGCTAACCCAAATCAAGTAATTTGCCATATTGACGATCCAAAATTTGTGCTCAAAATGCACTTTGTAGTAGAATCTGGTAGAGGTTATCTCACCATTGAGAGAAGCACTGAAGAACGCGTACACTCGGATATGATTGCGATCGACGCAGTGTTTACTCCAGTTCTTAGAGTTCGCTACAAAGTAGAGAATACCCGTGTGGGTCAGGATACCAATTTGCAACAGTTGACTCTTATGGTAGAAACTGATGGCACTATTACGCCTGAAGATGCTTTTGAAGAAGCTGCAGCAATCCTCGTCAATCAATTTACTGCTCTAGCAGGTAAGACTCGTCTCGAGAAAACTCCTGCTCCAGGTGTAGCACAAGACGAAGATGATGCTGGCCTTTCGATGTCAATTGAAGAATTGGATCTTTCGGCACGCACTGCTAACGCTCTAATCAACAATGATATTAAGACTATTCGTGATCTCGTGACTTTGTCAGAGAGCGATCTTAAAGATTTGAAGGGATTTGGGTCGAAAGCGTTAGACGAAGTAAAAGAAAAGTTAACGGAGTTAAATATTTAATATGCACCGACATGGTTATAAAGGCCGGAAGTTCGGTCGAGAGACAGACCAGAGACGAGCTCTTACTCGGGGTTTGGTTTGCTCCTTGATTGAACACCAGTCGATTACAACGACTTTGGCTAGAGCCAAAGAAATCCGCCGAGAAACTGAGAAATTGATTTCTCGTGCGAAAAAAGGCGGGCTGTCTAATCGTAGACTCATTATCGCACGTCTTGACAGTCCAGAAGTAGCGGGTCTACTTGTAGATGTGATTGCTCCGCAAATCAAACGCGATTCTGGTTTTCTTCGAATCGAACACGCTGGATGGCGCAAAGGCGATAATGCCGAGATGGGAACGATCTCTTTTGTAGATGAAATCAACATGGAAGCTAAAAAGGAGGATAAATAATGAAAACTTATTCTCAAAAACAAGCTGAAATCAAACGCGAATGGTGGCTTCTTGATGCTACTTCTATGCCGCTTGGCAAATTGGCCGTAATTATTGCGGATAAGTTGATGGGTAAAAGCAAAGTTACCTATACTCCGCATATTGATAACGGTGATTTTGTGGTGGTAATAAACGCTAAAGATTTGGTAGTAACTGGTGATAAAATGCTACAAAAGAAATATTATCATCATAGTGGTTTCCCTGGAGGCCTCAGAGAGCTTCGGCTTGAAGAAGTGATTGAAAAAGATCCTGCGCTCGTAATCGAAGCAGCAGTTAAGGGGATGCTACCAAAGAATAAATTGGCAGCTGACAGATTGAAGAGACTCCACGTATATGCTGGACCTGAACATCTTCATGCGGCACAGAATCCAAAGGAGATTAAATAATGGCAGATACTAAATATGTATATGGCTTGGGGCGTCGGAAGTCAGCTACTGCTACGGCTAGACTTTATAAAGGCTCGGGGGAGCTCACTATCAATGGTAAGCCAGCTTTAGAATATCTATCTGGTAACAAGACCATGCTAGCCGAGATTACTGACCCACTAGCAATCGCTGAAAAGCAAAAATCGTATGATATTACGATCGTAGTAAAAGGCGGGGGACTAGCTGGGCAAGTAGATGCAATTAAGCTCGCTATTTCGAAAGCTCTTGTTCTCGAAGCTCCGGATCTTCGTCCAATGCTAAAGAAAGCAGGAATGATGAAGCGTGATCCACGCGAGAAGGAACGCAAGAAGTACGGTCTTCGCTCTGCTCGTAAGAAAGAACAGTTCTCTAAGCGTTAAAAATAAAATCAAAAAACAGTATTTTATCGCCGTGACACGTCAGAGGCTCAAAAATACTGTTTTTTGATTTTTTGTGTTATAATTGTTCTAAACAAGGAGGTAGTGATGTCGAAGTTTGATGAGCAGTATATAGATCTTTGTCGGCGGATTCTTTCTACTGGCGAGAAGGTGCAGAATTACAAAAAGACGGATTCTAGGAGTGAAAAGGTCGCGAATGCGATTCCGGATCATAAGGCTCAGGGAGCGAGTGAGGCGAGGACGATTCGGCTGCCACACCAGATTTTACAGTTTGATTTGTCGGAGGAATTTCCGATTTTGACTTCCAAAAAAGTGGCATTCAAGACGGCGGCGATTGAAATTTTGTGGATTTATCAACAGGCGTCGAATGATGTGAGGTGGCTACAAGATAGGAACGTGAAGATTTGGAACGAATGGGAGATTGCTGAAGATGGTTCCTATCAAGGACGGAATATCAACCAGATCTTTAAAGAACGGCATCCAGATGAGCCTACGGTCGACTTTGCGCACACAATTGGGACGGCTTATGGCTGGATTGTGAATCGGTATCATTTGATAGAAAATTTGATTGAAACTCTAAAGACTAATCCAGGGAATAGACGGATGGTGCTTTCTCTCTGGCAAAACGAGTGGTTAGAGACGGCGGCGTTACCTTCTTGTGTGTGGAATTCTCAATGGAATTTGATCGATGGGCATTTGAATTTGCTCGTTACCTCTAGATCTTCGGATGTACCGCTAGGGTTGCCATTCAATATTGTGCAGTATGCTTTGCTCTGCCATTTGATAGCGCAGGCGGTGGGGGCAAAGCCAGGTCAGTTTACTTTTATTACGAATGATGCGCATATCTACGAAAATCAAGTGGACGGAATCAAAGAGCAGATTTCTCGTTACGAAAAGGCGGTAAAGGATGGGACTCTTCCTCCTGCTCCGAAGCTATGGATAAATCCGGAGGTGAAAGATTTTTATAAATTTGATTCGTCGAGAGAACTCAAGGATATTCATTTGGAAAATTACGAAAATCTTGGTACGATAAAAATGCCAGTAACGGAGTAGCTATGTTTAGTTTGATTGCATGTATAGGGAAAAATCGGGAGCTCGGGAAAGGGGGCAACTTGGTTTTTCATATCAAGGAAGATATGAAATTTTTTAAAGAGACGACGATGGGGCACAAAATCGTGATGGGGCGGAAAACTTGGGAAACACTCCCGGGGAAACTCCCGGGGCGGACTAATATCGTGGTGTCGTCTTCTGACTTTGAGGGGCCAGATGAGGTGATACATGATATTGATAAATTTATAGCGGAGAATCGGGATACTGATGAGGAGATTTTTATAATCGGGGGCGGGAAGATTTATGCGGAGTTTTTGTCAGTGGCATCTAAATTGTATTTGACAGAGGTAGATGCAGAAGATCCGGCGGCCGATACGTTTTTTCCAGAATTTGATAAAAAACTGTATGATAGAATCGTAATTAAGGGAGGAAAGGACTATGATCTAGCCTATTCTTTTGTCCGATATCAACTAAAATAAGGAGAAAACATGAAAGATCCAGTATTTGATTTAATTGAAAGTGAAAAAACTCGGCAAAAAGAGGGGCTTGAACTAATTCCGAGCGAAAATTATGTGTCTGCTGATGTCTTGAAGGCGATGGGGTCGGTGCTTACTAATAAATATTCTGAGGGGTATCCGTCTTTTGAGGGGATTGGCTGCTCTGATTCTGAGTGGGATGAAGCCAAGATTGCTGAAGAGATTTTGCCAAATTATCGGTACTATGGTGGGCAAAAGAATGTAGATAGGATTGAGAGATTGGCGATAGATCGGGCGTGTCGGCTATTTCACGCGGATCACGCGAACGTACAGCCACATTCGGGGGCGAACGCTAATAATGCGGTGTATTTTGCGTGGCTCACGCCAGGAGACACGGTGCTCGGGATGTCGCTCCCTGCTGGTGGGCATTTGACACATGGGGCGCCGGTGACTTTGTCAGCACATATTTACAATTTTGTAGGATATGGGGTGGATGCTGATGGGGACATCGACTATTCCGACTTAGAGGCGAAGGCTCTCGAGGTGGACCCGAAGATCATTTTGGTCGGGTATTCGGCTTTTATGAAAATCCCAGATTTTAAGCGAGTAGTTTCGATTCGGGACAAGGCGGTGAAGAAGTTTGGCCACGAGATTATGCTAATGGCAGATATGGCGCACGTGGCGGGGCTGATTGCTGGTGGAGTGCATCCAAATCCACTGGATTTTGGCTTTGAAGTGATGACTACGACTACGCACAAGACTCTGCGTGGGCCGCGTGGTGGACTGATTCTCTCTAAAGGTAATGTGGCTTCACCTTTGAAACGGCCAGAAAAATGCCTCAAAAATATCCCGATTTTGATTGATCGGGCGGTCTTCCCAGGAACGCAAGGTGGGCCGCTGGAACATGTGATTGCGGCGAAGGCGGTGGCGTTTGGTGAAGATTTGCAGCCAGAATTCAAAAAATATGCGGAGCAAATCGTAAAAAATGCTAAGAAACTGGCGGAAGAACTCAAGGCGCTTGGATTTATTTTGCAGGGGGATGGGACGGAAAACCATCTAGTCTTGATTGATTGTATGAAAAGTTTTTCCTTTGACGGGAAAATATACGAAAAAGCGCTCGACATGGTGGGGCTAACTCTCAATGCTAATGCGCTGCCTACAGATAAAGGTGGGGCTTTTCGTCCGTCAGGAGTGAGACTGGGCACACCAGCGATTACGACTAGAGGATTCTCGGAAAAAGAGATGGTGGTACTGGCGGGCTGGATGAAACAGGTGGCGGATATCTGTGTGAAAGCCGGCTCGGAAGAGAAGTTGGACGAATACGCTAAAGAATTGGATAAGATTAAAAAAGAGGTGAAAGATTTAGCTTTGAAGTTTCCTGTACTAGGGATAAAATAAAATACTACTTTGCTCATCTGGACTTGAAATTTTAAGCACGTCATACGCTGGACAGCCGAGAGAACCGCCCTTCGGGCGAACCTCTCGGTGTCGTCAGGAATATACGTGTTAAAATTTCAAATCAATTTTACGATTCGCAAAATAGTATTTTATTTTAATCTAAATCCGTGGTGGAGCGTAGGAGAATCAAACTCCTGACCTCGGCAATGCGAATGCCGCGCTCTATCAGCTGAGCTAACGCCCCGTACCACTATTATATCACATTTCTAGACTTCTACAAGGTCGGAAGTATCGAGATCGTAGTCTCCCATCGAGACGTGCATGACGGATGGGTTCTCGTAGGTGTTGTAGTAGTAAGTTTTGGAAGCGGTGGAATAGCCACCGGTGTAGATGGTCTTTTCGAACTTGTCTGCGTCCATGGCAGCGGCGCCGTCGATCATTGCTACTCCGGTCAGAGTATGGAACAAGCGCATGACGTTCTCGTCTTCAGTGTTTTTGACTGGATAATGCGTGTTGAGATAAGCGACGCGGACGAAGCGAGATGGTGAATAATAATCACCAGGGATGCCACGCATCATCGAACCGCTGCCGAATGGGACGAGCTTTTCTTTGCCCCATTTGACTTCGGCTGGGTGCTTTGGCTCCAAGTTCATGTAATTTCTGAGGTTCTCTTGATGCCAAGCGTAGCCCGGTTGGTTGGTGAGGATATCGACGTCGTTACGGAAGACTTCCATGCCGTTTTTGGTATATTCTACGACGATGGAGCGGTCTTTGTCGCCAATGATAAAATGGAGCTCGGATACTGGGAATTGTTCGTTGATTGGCTTGGCCACGATTGCTGCGTTTTTTAATGCTTCCTCAACTTCGTCAACGGAGGAAAAATTCATCGTTACCCACAGCGGGAATTCGTAAGCGGCGATGTTGGTTTTGCCTTCCTTTGGATCCTTTTCGTAATGTGCATAGCCTGGGAAATTTAGCCCCGCAACGCCTAGTCCAGCTTCGTTTGCACAGTCAAAATAAAGCGGAGTATTTTCTACTACGATGGCCATTCCGATAATCGCGCCATTCTTAGCTTCCATTTCACCTAGAAACGCTGAATTATAATGATACTTTCTAGGGGTCAGAACTACTTTTTGACCATATCCTTCAGTCCAGTCAAGATTGCGACCGAAATACATATTTCCATCGTTATCACTAAAACGCACACCTGTGCACATAACCACTCCTTTTTGTTACTTATGTTTATTATAACATGAGTATTATAAAAATAGTAGTTAAAACCTTTATGGTGTGCATTAGGCTTCTATAGCAAAGACTACTCTTCGGTGGGTTGCGTCACCGTTCCCAAGAGAAGTACCGTCACAGGTAAATAGCGCGGCGTCATAAGTTTTGCCATTTATACGTGCATTTATCAGGGTAGACATATAATAAGTACCCTCACAGTTTTCATAACCAGAGGTGCAGAGACTTAGAGTCTTGCTGCCACTTTTGGCAAAAATTTTCACCTCGGCCACTTTGTAGGTTTTGACCGTCCCGTTCTCTGTCAAAGTGAAGGTTTCGCCTACCTCTAGATCCTTAATTGAACCTAAAAGATCGTTGGAGTTGTGAGCATAAACCAATTTGTTTAGCCTATGGATGTAATTTGTAGGATTTTGCTCTATTTCAGTGTCGATTTTGGTAATTGTATAGTTTTTTACCTTTGAAGAAGTCGTAGATGTCGTAACAGGGGTAGAAGTGGTAGCTTTAGTGATAATTTCAGAGATTTCTATCTCAGAAATTTCGTCCATTTCCGATAAAAATGTCGCTTCGCTAGCAGAAATGACGTTGTCGGCCACCTCTGCAGTAAAGTTTGTTTTGACAGGGGTAGGATTACCCAGCAAAATACTGGTACTAAGAACTGTCAAAAGAATCATAATATAGTCTTTCATCTCTGTAATTCCCAAATACTATATGCTTCCATTATATCACAATTATGCTTATTTGTCAATATATTATGGTTAGCTCTAGCTTTTTTTGGAAAAATGTGGTATAATAGGATGATTAGGTGGGAGCAACTTAACAAGGAGGGTGATATGGATTTTATTCCGATTAATTTTAGCAAACTTGATACCAAAAAAATATTTTCAGAGTATGGTTTTATCATGAGTAACGAACGCAAGATTCGTCCAGTCATTCATATGGGCAATATCATCATGAGGCCTAAAAATTTCGAAAAACTAAAAGTCCCGGCTGAGATATTTGCCATAGCTGAACGAGTTTATCGTAATGCAGGACTGAACTTCGTGCCTAGAAGTTACAACGGATCTTATGGCCTATCCAAAACCGAGATTACCTTTGAGTCTGTTGGCGCGCACACTAATTTGGTTTGTGCTATTGCTGAGGAGGCTTTGGATTTTTTCTATGGTCATGGTTTTGGCTATACAGAAAGAACCATCGATGGGTATTTGTATCAAGATGTCGTAGATGCTATCCACGCGCACGATCTAGCTGAGCTGAAATACGGCGATCTTGCTGACAATGGTAGTCACGATAAAGATTCTAAGTTCAAATCAGAGCTTCTATATTTACAAAAATATCTTGAGACCTACCCAATGGCCGTTCGGCACGAAAAAGCAGCGATTTTGAAACTGTTCAAAGAAATGGAAACTCAGAGTTCTCATACCGGTAAAGTCATTTATCTGGCGGATAAGGCTGCGGCCTTGATTGCTACTCTATATCTCGACAGCATTAAACGTTCGCCGATGATCAGGATGAGCAGTTCTTACGCTTCAGACAGAGACAAATCTGAGATGCGTAATTGCGATCGTTCATACGATGGCGCTTACAAAGCTAGTGAAATGTGGGCAGTAGACTACTTCGTCGAAAGAAAAATTGTCGATATCGATGAGTCGCTGTTTTTCACGGCGCTAATCGTCATGATGACACTGATAGTCAATGGTCGCTGGTATAACTGGCGAGAAAAGTTTTACCAAGAACAAAAATAACCCTCCTACCTAACAAAAAGGGCCGAGTTTGCTCGGTCTTTTTTTATTTGCTTTTTACTGTGGTGGAGCGTATGAGATTCAAACTCATGACCTCTACTATGCCATAGTAGCGCTCTAATCAGCTGAGCTAACGCCCCATTTAGCTTATGGGTTAGTTTTATTTTATCATATCTTGTGGTAAAATAAAAGTATGAAAACAATTTTAACTGGAATCAGGGCGAATTCGGTATTGACGCTTGGGAATTATCTCGGGGCGCTGCTGCCGATGGTGCGACTGTCGAACAAATACTCTAAAGAGGGATATACTGTTAATATTTTTGTGCCAGATTTGCACTCGATTATTTCGGAAGTGGATGGCGATTTGACTACTAATACTATTCGGACGCTCAAGTATTATCTGGCGGCAGGCCTGGAGTTAAACGAAAATGTGCATATTTATAGACAGAGTCGAGTGAGCGCGCATGCGGAGCTTTGTTGGATTTTGAATTGTGTGGCCACAATGGGCGAGATGAACCGGATGACTCAGTACAAGGAAAAATCTGAAGGTAAGGCTTCATGTAACGTGGGGATTTTTGACTATCCAGTGTTAATGGCGGCCGATATTTTGCTTTATGATGGCTACTATGTGCCACTTGGTGAGGACCAATTCCAGCATATCGAGCTTACACGGAACTTGGCGGAGAGATTTAATCATAAATATGGCGAGACTTTTGTGATTCCAGCTTCTACGAAAGAGCAAATAGAATTTATGGGAGTAGAAAAGCCTATTAGAGTGCGAGATTTGGTGAATCCAGAGAAAAAAATGAGCAAATCGACTTTGGCGGAAAATTCCAAGATCATGCTTGATGATGCCCCAGAGAAAGCAGCAAAGAAAATCATGAGTGCGACGACGGATTCGTTCTCGTCGGTGGATTTTGATTTTGAAACGCGGCCAGGGGTGTCTAATTTGCTTTACATTGAAGCTTTGATTAATGATGAACCACTTGAGACTGTAGTTTCTAAGTGGCGAGGTGAGACGCGCTATGGCGAATTAAAAAAGCAGGTGGCTGGGAGCGTGTTGTCAGAGCTTGCTGATTTTCAAGGGAAAATGGCGGAAATATCAGATGAACAGATTTTGAATTTACTAGAGACTGGTGAAAAATACGCTAGCGAAATAGCAAATAAAAAACTGTATGAAGCTCAAAAGGCAGTTCATTTGAGGTAAATCTATTTATGATACGGACGGGGAAGAAATTTAGCAAACCAGAGATGTCGCGGGTGATAAATGGCGACACGGTTTTGCCTGCCGAGGTCGAAAAGCCGGAGCTCATACGACTCGATGTGATGATGGCGGGAATTTACAAGAGTTACAACCGTTCGACTCTCGCTAAATTTATTAAAAATGGGTTCGTGGAAGTGGATGATGTGCCGGTATTAAAACCAAACGCAAAGTTCCCTATGGGGGTAAAAATTGACCTCAAGGTGCCGGAGGTTTTGAAAAATGCAGATATAGAGCCGGAAAAAATTTACGAGGACGAAAACGTGCTAGTTTTGAATAAGCCGGTGGGGTTACTCTCGATGAGCAAAGGCGGGTATTGTCCAGAAAAAACTTTGGAAGATTTTGGACTGCTAGTCCACCGACTAGATAGGGATACTTCTGGAGTGGTGATTTTGGCAAAAAATCCAGAGACACAAACTTATCTTCGGAGACAATTTCAAGATAGAAAGGCACACAAAGCTTACTATGCAGTCCTTTCTGGTGTGCCGAAGCTCTCTGAGGCGAGACTGGACTTGCCGATTGCGAGAGATTTGAAAAAACCAACGACTTTTCGGGTGGACCCGAGAGGGAAGCAGGCAGAGACGTTTTATAAAGTTTTAAAATCAGATGGGGCTCATGCTTTGGTGGAACTAAAACCGACTTCTGGGCGGACGCATCAGCTCCGGGTGCATATGAAGTATTTGGAACATCCGATCGTGGGGGATCCGATTTATGGCGCTGAGAAGGGTGGACGTTTGTTTTTGCATGCTGGTGCGCTTGAAATTACCTTACCAGGGGGCGTTCGGAAGACTTTTGAGGCAAAAATTCCAACGGAGTTTGAGGATGTTTTTCGAGAATCTAAGTGATATTTCTAAAATTGCGGGGGAGATTAATTGTAGCATTTTTGTGGTACCAAAAGATACAGATGTGGAGATTAAAAATGCATTGATTTTGAAGCCGGAGGGGAGGGCTTCTATTACGATTGAACAGGTGCACGAAATGATTGATACTTTGAAAACCAGGCAAAATTTGGATAGATTTATTCTGATTCGTCCGGCGGAACAGATGACGGATGCGGCAGCAAATGCAATTCTCAAAAATTTGGAAGAGCCGCAGGAAAAAGTGCATTTTGTTTTGGTGACAGATGTGCCTTCCAAACTTCTTCCGACGATTCTGAGCCGAGCGGAGACGTATGTTTATAGGGGTGGAATTTCTGGGATTTCGAAAATTAAGGCGGACGAAAAGGTCAAGGCTGTGGCAAAAAAAATGCTGGCGGCAAAACCGGCAGATTTGGTGGGGCTAGCAGAAGATTTGACCAAGAAAAAAGATGGGGTAAGGGATTATGTGCTTTTGGTGCTCTCTGTGGCAATAGAGATGGCTTATAAATCTTATTTCGTGACCGGAAAATCGGTTTTTCTTTCTAAAATTCCGGGATTTTTGGCGGTATATGAGGCTATTTCTAAAAACGGGCACATAAAATTGCATTTGGTGGCAGATTTGATATAATAGTAGATATGGTAGCAATACTGATTATGCTTGCTTTCTCTGTGTTTGTGGCTTTTTTCTTGCCGCTCGAGCCGAGAAAACGTAAAACTGAGGAGAAATCGCCAAAATACAAAGCTCAGATGAAAAAACTTTGGCAGGTGGCTCAGACCTCGATGAAGGAACATAAGCCGTCTAGGGCGGAGAAGGCGCTGCTTACTATCTTGAAATTTGACGAAAAAAACGCGGCGGCTTATAACCGGCTGGGGATTTTGTATGCCAAGAGCAAAAAATTTGACGATGCGGTGGAATGCTTTGAAATTGCGCAGTCTCTGGACAATAATCCGGCTTCTATCCATAATGCGGGGTTGATTTATCTAGAAACTGGTGCGTATGAGAAGGCGGAAATGGCTTTTAAGCAGGCTATTGAGCTGGAAGGAGACGTGCCGGCAAGGTATATGGCGCTGGCCAAAACAGAGGAGAAGTTAGGCAGTCCAAAAAGAGCTATTGAGGCTCTAGAGAACGCCTATGAGCTAGATCCGTCGATTTCAACGCTCAGACAGATTTTGGCGATTTATGAGAAAACTGGCGATACAGAGGCGATGGCGGCGACTACAGCGAGGATTGAAGAGAGGATCGCTGAGGACAACGCCAAGAAAAAGCGGCAGGCTCGTAAGACTGTGACGAGATCGGCGACTAGAAAAGTTGCAGTCAGACCGAAATAAAAATGGCATGAAAAATGGCCGGCGATAATCGCCAGCCACTTTTTTTAAGATGCGTATGGAGTTTGCACGGAGCTCCATACGTATGGAGGGCCGTTCTCTTCGATTGAGAAATAGTTGTGTTCCCCATCGCCTTTAAAATATAGGTATTCTATGGGGATGGTGCGACCGATATTAGTCTCACCGGCTATTTCTCTCTCGTAACGAGCGAGAACGTCGTTTGCTACCCAGTAACTCTTTTCCGAATATGTTCCATTCTTCCGGTAGCCACCGAATTGTTTCTTTTGGGTAACTACGCTTACGATATCGTTTGGGTACTCATCAGAGTGTACTCGATTGAGTGCAATCCATCCGATCTGTGACAACTCAGTCAGGGATTCTTGCCCCTTGCCTTCACCTTCGATGGTGATAGCGAGAGCAATCCTCTCTTCTTCTGTGGCATGGTTCTCGGGCACCTTCATGCCTTCTTTCCATACTATGTTCTTGCTTTGCGCGGTAAGGTTTGGGATGTTATTGTTCGCCATTACTACTCGGGCTTGTCCAAAATAGCTACAAAGTTGACAAACAATAAATATGTAAATCAATGTTCCTGTATGAATTGCCCAGATGGGCAGCCTTCGTATCCCAATCCCAATTTTAGTTCTCATAGTCCTCATCGTTTGCGTCAATTTCTGATCCTCCTTTCAGTGTAAATGTACGAGTTACTGTCTATATTGTAGCATATTTTGTTAAAAAAGTCAATAGAAAAGCACTGGCGGATTGACTTTTTTTGTAATCTGTGCTATAATAAGGGTATAGTCGGTAAACGGTGACCGATGTAAATTCATAATTAAAGGGGGAAAAGTGTATGATTAACAACAACGACGAAATAATTAAAGATTATGTAAGGATGGGGATATTGATTGTAATAATGATTGCCGCTTTTATTTACCTTTGGGTGAATGCAGAATGCATAGTTGGTAAAATGGTGGATATCGTATCCGAAATGATATGTAACAAATTATTTAGTTGAAACATCGTAGTATCTTATATCCCCCAGATATTGGGGGATTTTTTATGCATAAAAAATGGTGCTGGAAGTAGGACAGTTACTTTGCTTCGCAAAATAACAACGCCGGGCATCGCCTCGGAAGGGGAGTAGGACTAGACTTTTTACTTCGTAAAAAGTCTTCCGTTCCTCCTTGCTCGAAAAATCCAGAATAAATTCTGGATTTTTACTCGCTTCGTCGTCCGGTCGAACCTTCGGTTCTCGTCCTACTTCAGATACAATTTAATAAA
>JAZRPQ010000002.1:0-81837 GCA_045649325.1 Candidatus Nanosyncoccus sp. | reverse complement strand
ATTAAGTGCTCCTTTCATCTTTCTTTTAAGTTTACTTCCATATGAATAAGGGTCAGAAGTATTAACCTTCAGACCACGGTGTAGTTCTAATTTAATATTTTGTATGACCTTGAGCATTATGACCTCTCTTTATTTGTTATTTAAGCCCGGGGTCATTTTTAACTTTTGTATTAAAAATGGCACCACGAGGTGCTATAACCAAACAGATATATCCAGCAATGCTTGATACAACATGCATGATTCCTCATGATGCCATTTTTATGTTGTATGAAGCCGCATTATAAATAAATAATGCCTGCTGTCAATGATATAAATGTTTAGTTATAGCATTTTCATTATAGCACGCATTTTGTCTTTTTGTAAAGACTTTTATTCATGATTGATGGGGTTTAGGCGGTCTGTGCAGGTGCTAGTGAGATACATAATATCAGAAAGAACCTGAGTAAGTTCTCCTTCAGAAAAACCAGCGCGGCCCCAAGCAAAAATTACCTCGGTGACTTCGCTAGTATAGACTTTGAAAATTTTTTGAGAATTTTTGGGGAGCCTCATGGAACTTGTAATTTTCTTTTCTAACTTCCCTATCATTCTACTGATGATTTCGCGGTCATTAAAAATGAGAAACATTCTGAAAATTTTTTTGTTTCTCAAAATGAATAAAAGCATATCTAAATACAAAAATTTCAGCGCGACGTTTTTTCTGCGGATTTTCTTTTTGATGCTGCTCGTAAATAAAGCCAGGATGTAATTTTCGTAATCTGGGATAATTTCTTTGACGGCGCGATGGTGCGCATAAATCGTAGAACGACCAAGCTTGGTTTTTTTGGCGATTTTTCTTGCGGTGATGTCGTTTTTTCGTTCACGAATATAGATATCTATGATCAGATTTTCGTTTTTTGAGAACCGGCGATCTTTTAGATGCCTACCAAAAGAGACCTTGGATCTAGCCATGTATATATTATAACACCTTAGAGTTGGTTCAGATTAATTTCTGGGAAGTTGGTACGGATATGTTCGGCATAGCCAGCGTCAATATGTTTCCAGGCGGTCTTCATTCTGTCTACTTCTGAAGTATCAACAAACTGGGCAAGGAACTTTTTCTCGAACTCTTCGGGGACGGGACGCGACAGCATACGGGCCGTATCCATCTGGGGGTTGCCAGTACCAGCGAAACAAAAGTCGATCACACCGATAACTTTGTCGTTTTCGTCTAGGAGGATGTTGCCGAGATTGAGGTCGCCATGGACAAGCTTATCCTCTTCGGTCTTTTTGATGTATCTGTGATCTTCATCAATATGGCTTTTGTAATGCTCGTGATCTAGCTCGTATAAAAATTCGGACAAAGGCATCTGGACTTCTTTGGGCGCGCCTCTTAGATCTATACCGGAGAGTTCTTTGATAAATTTGGCAGCGTCGTAAGCTACGCCAGTCAAAGCGGTGTGACTCAGGTGATAAATACGATCACCCAGGGTGTAACCTTCGATTTTTTGGTGGACGGAAAAAGGCCGTTTCTTGTTGTCGTAACATAGTTTCATCTGAGGAGTGTAGAAGCTGGTCTTCCCTTCTACGAAATTACAAACCGCAGCGTCTTTAACGATCATGCGCGACCAGAAAGGGTTACGCGGGAATCTGAAGAAATAAGATTTTTCGTCAGTAGTGACTTCTATGACGATATTAGTCCAACCGGTCAGGATGTGTTTGGTTTTCAAGATCTGACGCTCCGGCATGGTATCTTTGATAATTTGGTCTAAGGGGTCGTTTGGAGTAAAAAATTTCACCATATATCTATTATACCACATGGTATAATAGATAGTATGGATAATGTAAAGATATTAGCAATCGTGGGGATGAGTGGGAGCGGTAAGTCGGTCGCCGTAGATTATTTGACTTCTAAGGGGTACCCGAAAGTGTATTTTGGCAGGATGATTTATAAAGAGATGGAAAAGCGCGGGATTGCTCGTACTCCTGATGGCGAAAGCGAAAAAAAGTTTCGCGAGGAAATTCGAGAGACCGAAGGTAAAGATTGGGTAGTAAGACAGGTAATAAATGAAACTCGGGATTTGATTTCGGCGGGACAAAAACGGATTGTGCTTGATGGGGTGTATTCTTGGACGGAGTATTGTCTTTTGAAACACGAATTTCCGAGAGCGCTGACTTTTGTGGCAGTGGTAGTAGATAAAAATTTGCGCTATGAACGGGTGGCAGTAAGACCAGGGCGTTCCTTTGATGGGAACGCGATCCGGGAGAGAGACCGGTCGGAGATTGAAAATCTAGAAAAAGGTGGGCCGATCGCGGCGGCAGATTATTACATTCTCAATAATGGTTCGATCGAAGATTGCAATAATAGATTGGACGAAATACTTAAAGAAATAGAATTCTAAATGCTAAAAAATAGTTTTTGCGAGACGCTAAAAGCAAGAGTCTCACGAAAACTATTTTTTTAGCATATATTTTATCTTTGCTTCCCTACGCTCGTCGTCGTCGTCCTTTGGCAAGTCGGTTCGGTCTGAATATTCGTTGAAAATGGCAACTGAATCTTTGATTTTGCCGTCATAGATAGGCTCGAGGTCGTATACGCTCCAGAGGATAATGCGAAGGTCTGGCATGTTTTGAGAGTAGAATTCGATGGCTTTCTTGGTGGCACGAATGAATTCTTCTTCGGTCTTTTTGCTGTGGCGCCAAGCGCGACCTCTTAAAAAATGCTCGGTGACGGTAGGGCTGGTCGCAATCATGAGGAGCATGCTGCTGTAATTATTTTTGTTCAACATTTTGATCAAAATTTGTTCAACGGCAGGATCTAGAAGGGTGACATCTAGGACAATGTCGTAACCCTCTTTGGTAAGAGTATTCAAAGTGAGAAACATCATGATAGTGCTAAACTCATCAGTGTTTTTTCTAAGATTCTCTTCGCCATATTCGTTTTTAATCTCTTCTTTAAATGGGTGATAGTCAACAAATTTGCGGGCGGCAACCAGAATCGGCCTTAATTGATTTTTTTCGCAATATTTTTCGACGGCGGGGAGAATTTGAGAAGTCTTACCTGAACCAGAGAGGCCGGCGATACGGATAAACCTGTGATTTTTGCTACTATCTTTGGTAAAATCTTGGACAATTTGTTTGAGAATCTCTGGGTAATCTTCTAGATTTACTTGCCATTCTTCTTTTACTGGGCTCGGCCAGTGAGACTTCATGTAGGCTACTACTTGTTTTAATTCTTGGTGATCACTTTCAGACATTTTGTTCCCTTCTTTATTTCGATAGTTTTAACATCTTGAAAAATTTGGTACTCACCCTCGGCTTGGAGCTCGACGGTCGCTTTTTCTTTAAACTCGAGTATGTCGCCTTTGGTTTCATCGCCTGGGGTACGGAAAAGAATTGATTTTAGCATAAGGCTCGTGAGCCTTGGAAAACTGACGGTCTTCAAGGCTTTGGAACGGAAAACTTTTGGTTTTTTGAAATCTTCCCCGCCTTTCATGACGCGACACATAGATTTGCCGCTCAATGCGCAGTAATCGGATGCTTTTTTGATGGTTTCTTTACCATTGATAGTGAATTCTGGAAGAAAGATTTTTTTGTGGCGATTTTTGAAATACCATTCGGCGAGAGCTAGGTAGGAGCGCCAGGAGCTTTTGTGCCCTTTTTGCATGTATTTTCTAAATTTCGGGGCATCGAAAAGTTCGACGGCTTCGGCGGTCATGCCGATCGTCACATAGCAAGTGGCGTAGCGCCAAAAATTATTGTCTACATATATTTCTAATGGATATAATTTGACTGATTTTGAATTCAAATTCAGATTACTTAGACTCATGGTATTTAGAGTGCGGGCGAGGTCGTTGAAGTTGCCGTAAGGAAGGACGGCCAACGTGGCATCTTTATTGGAATACAAAATCGCGTTGGCGGTAATAGCAGCAGTGGCGTCACCGCCAAGAGACAGAACGGTGTCGCCGTTTCTTAGTGCTTTGGTGAGGTTTTTGACATTGTTATCAAAACCGATTTTTTTGATGGTGTATTCATCTAGATTGTAGCCTTTAAAAAGCTCGGATTTTTGGTCTAGGACTTCTTTTTTGACGCGTTTGTAATTGGTAGAATTAGGGTTATAGACAAGGACGAGACGAGACATTTAGGCTCCGATTGAAGTGATAACGAGTGAAGTAGAATTGGTAGTTGCGTCGCGGCTGGCATCAAAGCCTGGAAGCAGCCAGTTCAAAAGTACGGCAATCAAGACATAAAGGGCGATGCCAATGACGATTTCAAAGAGGCGGCGTTTGGCCTTTCTGGTCTGCTCTTCGTTGCCGCCGGCGGTAAGATATTGAATACCGACAATGACGATGCCAATAACACCGACGATGCCGACCAAAACAGAGAGAATATTGACAACAAGAAGGACGACGCATTTGATACCTTCACCACCACCAGCTTCTTCATCGGCGCAGCCGGTCAAAATGGCAGCTTGGGCGGATTCGCCGTCTGCATAAACTGGTGTGGCAGTAAGGGTTGGAGCAACAAGACCGACGCCCATCAAAAAGGCCACGAATAGGCTTAAAAATTTTTGTGCGATTTTTTTCATTTTCCTCCTATCTTAAATATTCGTGTAACTTCTTGGTGTCTTTGTTCTTGCGTAGCTTAGAGAGGGCCTTGGCCTCGATCTGACGAATACGCTCGCGAGTCACGTCGAATTCGGCGCCGACTTCTTCCAATGTGTGCGGACGACCGCCACCGATGCCGAACCGGAGCCTGATGATCTTTTGTTCCCTGTCGGTGAGGGTGGAAATAATCTCAGATAATTGTTCTTTTAAAATCTGGTTAGCAGCGGAATCTTCTGGAGAGATGCGCTCTTCGTCTTCGACGAAATCACCGAGTACAGAATCTTCATCGTCGCCATCACGACCAACAGAAGCATCGAGCGAAGCGATATCTTGCTTGATACGCATAACGTAGTCGACCTTGTCTGGCTCCATGTGGAGCTCGGCGGCGATTTCTTCGGTGGTCGGCTCGCGGTTTAGCTCGGAAGTGAGCTTCCTGGTGGTCCTTAGGACCTTGTTGATAGTCTCAACCATGTGAACTGGAATACGAATAGTACGAGCTTGATCAGCGATAGCACGAGTAATAGCCTGGCGCACCCACCAGGTAGCATAGGTAGAAAACTTGAAACCCTTAGCTGGGTCAAACTTCTCTACAGCCCTTAAGAGGCCAGTATTCCCCTCTTGGATGAGGTCGAGAAAATCGAGACCACGACCGCCGTAACGCTTGGCAATAGAAACAACTAGACGCATGTTGGACTCCACCATTTTGTCTTTGGCCTTTTTGTCGCCTTTCACGATACGCTGAGCGAGGTCGGCTTCTTCCTCTGGGGTTAAGAGTGGGATTTTGCCGATTTCTCGGAGGTATAATCTGACAGAATCATCTGCAAAGGCATCGACATTTTCTGGGGTGATAGCAAGGTCTTCGTCGGAGAGCTCTTCTTCGTTTTCGATATCACCTTCACCAGGCTCATCAAAATCGAGCATTAAGTCTTTTGCATTCAAAATATTATCTTTTTCGTCCATTGGTATTATTATATCATAAAAATGATAAGTGATGGAGATTTTGAGCTAATCTTCTAGAAGCTTGCGAACAAGAGAAGTGATCAGAGACTTTTCGGTGGGTTCAGACTCGGCGATGAGCAGTGCTAACGCGGTAAGAGCGCGGTCTGATATTTTGGTCTCGCCGTTTCCGGTCAAATTCTCACCATTCATGGTAAGAAAGACGATAAAAAGAAGTGCGCCGATACGCTTGTTGCCGTCATAAAAGGGGTGATCTTTGATAATAAAATAGAGGAGATGTGCGGCCTTTTCGGAGACGGTTTTATAGAGATCTTCCCCGTCGTAGCTCTGGTAGATGTTTTCGATGGAGCCTTTAAAGGCATTGTTCCTGGGTTTGCCAAAGAGGTCGGAGCCGTGGACGGTTTTTTTCAATCCTTCAATAATGCTGAGACAAAGCTCTGGAGTGAGCTTCTTTTCTTTTTTCTTGCTCTTGTCGTTGAGACCAGAGAGATCGATAAAACCGTTGTCGTATTCTTCGAGAGTTCTAAAGCTAGTGGAATATCTGGAAATGACTTCGAGCACACCGTTGGCTTCGCCGGCATCTAAAGCCTGCCGAGTAATAAGGCGTCTCACGACGCCCATCATACCTTCGACTTCTCTTAGCTTTTTGCTATCAAGAGATTTTAATCTTCTTTCGTTGATAGCGACGCCTTTCGTGAGATAGTTGTGAAGAACAGAAGTGGCCCAGATGCGGAAATCGGTAGCTTTCTTGGAGTTGACGCGATAGCCGACAGAGATGATGGCGTCGAGGTTGTACATGTTGACCTCGCGCCGAACCTGGCGAGTGCCTTCTTGGCGAACCACGAAAGATTTTTTCGCAGTTCGATTCTCGTCTAATTCGCCGTCTTTGTAAATACTTTTTAGGTGGTGAGCAATGTTCTGTTGTGTTGCGCCAAATAAATCGGCAATCTGATTTTGCGTTGCCCAAATAGTCTCTTTTTCTGTATCAACATTAAAAACTACTTCCCCTTCCGTCAATTTATAGATTTCTATCTGATTATTATCTGTCATACCCCTATTATAACATGAACCTACAAATTTTATTTGTGAGTTGAGCTATTTGATTTTTTCAAATAGTTGGATTTGTATAAAAACTTTACAGGCTCAAGAGATACTAGACGGAAGCGATTTCATCGAATTCTTCCATCGAGGTGATGAGAAGTTCGCGGGGTTTGGTGCCGTTGACGGGGCCGATGACACCGAGCTCTTCGAGCCAGACTCCGAGGCCAGAAACATAGCCGTGAGATTTACTAAGATAGGTCTGAAGGAGTGAAGTGGAGAATTTGCCGTTTTTGAGGCAGATTTCGATAGCTTTCCTCACTAGTGGATCTTGAGGATCGAACTTGCGGCCGAGACCGTCCATGTCGGAGAGACCGCCACCGCCGCCACCTTTCAAGGCAACTACCTGAGCGATAACTTCGTCATTATACTGAGGCGGACGTTGGTTTCTTAAGAAATCAGTAACCTTCTTGATATCGCCGTCTGGGGTCCAGGCGCCCTGGATACGCTCAGGGCCGTTACTCGTCTGCTCAGACGATAGTAACATATCGCCCTGGCCGAGGAGCTTCTCGGCGCCGGAAGAATCGAGAATAATACGAGAGTCCATAGAACTTAGCACGCGGAAAGCGATACGAGACGGAATGTTACCCTTAATGAGACCGGTGATAACCTTGACAATTGGCTTCTGGGTAGCAAGGACAAGATGCATACCAGCGGCACGACCGAGCTGGGCGATACGAACAATCAGAGGTTCAAGCTCTTTACTCGCCTGCATCATGAGGTCGGACATTTCGTCGATGACGATGACGATGTAAGGCATTTTGCCGGTTTCTTCTTCCCCGTCTTTTGGCGAGCCGTTTTTGGATTTTTCTTCCATTAATTTGTTGTAGTCAACGATGGTTTTGACGCCGGCTTCTTCCATGACGGTGTAGCGACGATCCATTTCGCCAGCAGCCCATTTCATAGCGGAGAGAGCCTTGCTTGTATCATTGATAATCGGGGTAAGAAGGTGCGGAATATCTTTATAGACGGCCATCTCGACGCGCTTTGGGTCGACAATGATGAGACGCATATCGGAAGGCGAATTGCGATAGAGGAGCGACATGATAAGGGTGTTGGTCATGACGGATTTACCAGAACCCGTAGTACCAGCAATGAGAAGATGGCGCATATCAGCGAGGTCGGCAACAACAGGCTGACCAGAGATATTTTTGCCAACGGCGAAGGTGAGAGGAGCCTTGGTGTGACGCCACTCTTCGGACTCAATGAGACCACGGAGCGAAACGCCTTCGGCCCGGATATTTGGAACTTCAACACCGATTAATTGAGTGCCAGGAATTGGGGCTTCGATACGGACAGTCTTGGCAGAGAGTTTGTAGGCTAATTCTTTGTCGCGTGCAGCAATCTTAGAGAGGTTAACACCGCCAGGAGCTTTCAAGGTATACTGAGTGACGCGAGGGCCGATATTGGCGCCTTTCATCTCAACATCGATACCAAACTCAGCAAAGGTGTCTTTGATAATCAAAGCATTTTGCTGGATGTTGCCGGCATCGGCAGGAGATTGTTTTTTGGTTAATAGATCGGTAGATGGCATTTTCCAGTCTGGGTCGCTCATGGCGACGAGAGCAGTAGGTTCTTTTGAAGGCTCTTTTTCTTTTGGTGGTTCTTTGACGGCAAGAGGAGCTTTGGTGCGGCGTTTTAAGAATCCACCCCTTGAAGGCTTTTCGATAGGCTTGTCGTCGGCGATACCAGAATTGACTTTGATTTCTAGTTGGCCTTTTGGAGATTCGTCTTCTTCGTTTTTGGCGGATTTATTGGCAGGGCGAGTCATGCTCCGAGCGTTTCTAAAGAATGCCAGTGGAGATAACTGAAGCAAAAAGAGTAAGGTAATAAACATTAATAGTATATATATAACAATGACAAAACCTTGATCTAGGGCTTTAAGCATAATGCCGTTGAGCCAATCGCCGACGACGCCACCGTTTTGCCAGATAGCGCCGATACCTGAGAGCCAAAGAAGCATAAAAATACCAGCGATATAGACCGGCAGAGCAACGCGATTGGTGTCAGAGCGAAAGATTTTGACCGCCAAATAGACTAGGAGCATCGGGATAAAATAGGTGGCGAGGCCGAGGCCTTTAACGATAGTCTCGTGGACGGTATTTAGGAAGGAGCCGCCATGTCCAAACCAAGTAATGACAAAAAAGAGAGCAAGGGCGATCATGAAGACAGCGAAAATTTGATGCCAAAAACCACCAGGAAGCTCGTACTCGGTAGTAACTTCTTTTTTGGCCATTTTGGAACTTCTGGCGTTTTTGGTGCTTTTGGTAGTTTTACTAGATCTGGTATTTTTTCTTCTTGATGCTGGCATAGTTATCTTTAGTATAGCACAAAAAAGGGCTGTGAGTAAACACAACCCTTTCAATTTGGATGAAAAATTGCTAGTCTCTTGACGAGATAGCGCCGATGGCGATACCACGATTGGTATCAGCTCCGATATCTTTGCCATATTCATAATCTTTGCCTGGCAAAATAGCGTTTAAGATAATACCAGTGATAGCAGCGATAGCCATGCCGGTGAGGGTAATATCTGTGCCAGCAACAGTAAAAGTAATGCCGTTACTGATACCAAGACCACAGACCATGACTACGCTCACGATGATAAGATTTCTAGATTTGGCTAGACTGACGTGGTTTTCGTACATGTTGCGCACCCCGATAGCAGAGATCATACCATAAAGGATAAAGGAAATCCCGCCGATGATAGCCGTAGGCATAGTGTTAATGATAGCGGCGATTTTAGGCATGAAGCCAAAAATCACAGCATAGGCTGCGCCAATCCTTACTACTCTTGGGTCATAAACTTTGGAAAGAGCTAGAACACCGGTGTTTTCGCCATAGGTGGTGTTGGGTGGACCACCAATTGACAGCGACAAAGCCGACATCCAGCCGTCGCCGAGTAAGGTGCGCCAGAGACCGGGGTCTTCGACGAAATTCTTTTTGGTGGTGGCACCGATAGCACTGATGTCGCCGATATGTTCCATCATGGTGGCCAGACAAATTGGGGCCATAATCATAATGGCGGTGAAGTCAAACTTCGGTGTGATAATAGGCGGCAGACCAACCCAAGAACTGCTTTTTACAGCTGAAAAGTCGATCTGGCCCGCCCAAGCGCCACCGATACCAATAAGCTGAGCCAGTACGGCGACCAGGTAAGAGATGATGACCCCCATCAGAATCGGGACAATGCCCCAGATGCCTTTACCCCAGACGCTAAAGATAATCACTACGGCGATGGCGATGATAGCAAGAAGCCAGTTTGCGCTGGCGTTCGTCACCGCTGACGGAGCGAGGCTCAGACCGATGCAAATAATCATCGGACTAGTCACTACTGGTGGCAGATACCTGAGAGTACGTTTGACACCAATAACCTTGATGATAAGAGCTAAAACAGTGTAGCAAATAGTAGCACCGATAATGGCGCCGCCGTTAGCATAGGCGAGTTGCTCTTCAAGAGGTAAATCGGCATAAGTCGCTTTGACCATAGCATACCCACCGAGAAATGCGAACGAAGAGCCAAGAAAAGCCGGCACCATTCGTTTTGTGAACAGGTAGTGAAAAATTATTGTACAAAGCCCAGCCATTAAGAGTGTGGTCTGAACCGACAATCCTGTCAGTAGTGGAACTAGGACAGTAGCGCCAAAAAAGGCAAACATGTGCTGAAGCCCGAGAAATAGCATGGTGGGGACGCCGAGCTCACGAGCGTCGTAAATCCCTTCTTTTTTGATTTCTTCTCTCATTTTTTCATCCTCCTTGTTAAGATGCGTGGATCTAAGTTTACTGCAGTAAAAGCGTTTTGACATGCTACTAGCTGCTTTCATCCAAATTATTAAGATTATAACATGGCGTAATAGAGATTAAAAGCATAAAGAGTAATTACAGCGTTATACTTGAAAGGTTTAAGATAATATGCTATAATTAGAAGATGGGGGTATTTTCCTCTTTCTAAAAATAAAGGAGGTGGCACATTTAATGAAAACTAGCATTGACTATGTAGTGCTAACAGAGATTGACGAGTTCAATCAGGAGCGTGAGTCGACAATAAGGATTCGCGACGACAACAATCGACTGATGGTGGATCGGGTGATCAAGATTTTTTCCCAGAATCCCAAGGAACATATCCGGTATAACAAATCTCTAGAAAATGAGATTTACCATGACTACCGGAACCAGCTCGAGAGGGGACTCCTGATTACAGTGTCGCTCCATAACGAACAGATAACGAAAGAGTATTTCGACGCTGTTTATGGAGAAAAAAGAGATGCAATTGATCCGTATCTGACTTTTGCAAAAAGTCAGCTGTCGGCTTCTACCGATAGTATCTCTGGGGTTAAAAAACCATCAGAAGAGACAACAGATTTTCAGCGAAAAATGGCTGAGATAATGGGATACTCGGAGTCGATAGATTTGATGGAACAGGCACTCCGGGCAAGGCGAAGGCTTTGCAACTTTAATAAGCGATATCGTCAGATGGTGAATTAATCTCTAAAGTCAGTTAGTTTCGGGCACCAGATTACTGGTGCCCTGTTTTTGTGGTATAATTATAAGATGAAGATTTTGGGGATTGAAACGAGTTGTGATGAAACGGCCGCCTCGGTAGTAGAGGATGGTTTTTCTATTCTTTCAAATGTGGTGGTTTCGCAGATTGATGTTTTTGCGGAGTATGGCGGAGTAATACCAGAGGTGGCGGCGAGGTCACATCTTGAGGTGATGATGCCGGTGGTCTCTAAGGCTTTGTCTGATGCGGGGTGTACCTGGGACGATATTGATGCGATTGCAGTGACGCATGCGCCGGGGCTACTCGGATCTCTTCTGATTGGGACTCTCACCGCTCGGACTTTGGCGATTCTTCATGGTAAGCCGCTTTATGCGGTTCATCATTTGAAGTCGCATGTGTATGCAAATTGGCTTTCTGGTAGCGACATTTCCTTCCCTATTTTGGCTTTGGTAGTATCAGGTGGGCATACACAGATTCTTTACATGCCTTCGCATAATGATTTTAAGATTATCGGGACAACACATGACGATGCGGTGGGGGAGTGTTTTGATAAAGTGGCAAAGATTCTGGGGCTGCCATATCCGGGCGGACCGGCGATTGCTGCTGCGGCGCTTGATGGAGATGTTTCTAAATATGCTTTGCCGCATCCGAAGGTAGAGGGTCTGGATTTTTCTTTTTCTGGACTCAAGACAGCGGTGCTTCGGGCGGTACAAAAGGAGTTGGGACTACCGATTTCGCATCCGTCACATGATCTCAAAAACCATTTAAGTCCTCAGCAGGTAGCGGATTTTGCGGCGTCGTTTCAGAAGACGGCGGTAGAGATTTTGTGTGAGAAGTTGTCGCTAGCTCTCAAACTTTATCCGGATGTACAGTCAGTAGTGGTGGCGGGCGGAGTGTCGGCAAACGCTATTCTAAGAGAGATGCTGCCGGAGGCTTATTTCCCTGCTGTTAACCTCTCTGGGGACAACGGGGCGATGGTAGCGGCGGCGTGCTACTATGAAATACAGGCTGGGGTAAAGCCGGTGGATCCGTATAAGCTAAATATTTATCCGAGAATTTCGATTGAGACATAACTTACTTTTGGTTTACTTTTTGGCTTTAATATGGTAAGATAAAGACACACTGGGATGTCGCCAAGTGGTAAGGCAACGGGTTTTGGTCCCGTCATTCGCAGGTTCGAGTCCTGCCATCCCAGCCATTTTTTGTGGAACAAAAAACTCAAAGGTTGCCAAATTTTGATAAATCTGTTATAATATATCTAGGCGAGCCTGATTTCAGGCTTGTACTTTTATGTTTTAGAAAGGTAGGTGACTATGTATGTCCAGAAACTACGAATTGGATTCTTTAAAATCCAGAGAGCAGGAGGCTTTTTCTCGTAAACAGACTGCATTTCAATGCTATGCAGAGGCTAGAGATCGTTGTAGCGCAGCTCATGATGCAATGGACTCTGCTTGGAAGGAAAGATGTTCTGCTAGAGATGAAATGAATCGTGAATACGAAGAAATGCAAAGAGCTAGTGACAATTATCGAGAAGTTTGGGATGAATACGGACGAATTCGCGACGAGAACAACTACGAAATCGAGCATCTTCGCGCCGAAGCTGACTCTGAACATCAGGAGATGATTGATTGCTTTAGTAGGGCGAGCGATTGCTACGAGTATGGCGACAAGGCTGAAGCTCCCTACTGGTCTTCTCAAGGGCACGACCATAAAGAACGTCGTGATAGTATTAACGAGGAAGTCAGTAGACTTTGCCAAGAGGTAAAAGAGGCGAAGCAAAATGCCGAATGGCGTGCGCCAAAAACCGATTCGTCTGCATTCCATAGAGCAAAAGATGCTTTTGAACGGGCAAAATCGCGTCATGAATCTGCCCAAGCGGAATTCAAGTGTCTCAAAGCTGAGCGCGATCGCTTAAAGAGCGCATTCGATTCCCTTCAAGAAGAACATACTCGACTTAAAGAAGAGTTCCAGAGGAAACTTGAAGAAGTAAAATCCGCTAATAGGCGTGAACGTGAGAGAACCCTTGATAAAGCTGGTGTACGTTGGTCTGAGCGAAATGATGCAAAAATCGTCAAAAAGTCAGATGGCACAACACAAGTTTACCACGGCGGCATTGGCAAAGGCGATGGGCTTGGCCATGGCCATACTGCGCTTGATCGGCATGGGAATAAAACCTATGACCGCGGAGCGTTCGCAGAGCATGGGAGGCAGAACTTTACCGATAATGATTACGGTTCTTTTGATGGCAAACCTGCTAAGGTTTATCCTGATAAACGCAGGAATCATGACGGTTGGCAAAATATTCTTTATTCTAATAAAGGTAATTTTACTCCTGGAGAAAGCCACGGACATATCCTTGTCAATGAAGCAGACAGCGTCATTATGTGGCGTGACGAAAACCAGAAGCACGGAAAAGAGTGGCTTATTGATGAGCACAAAGATGACCATACTAGAATCTAACTTACTCTAATGCACTTTAAGATCTTAAGACCAGTCGTTCTCGACTGGTCTTTTTATTGCCAAAATGGTAAAATATAAATATGGACAGGATTGATGAAGCTGAACTTTCAGAGATAATTGAATCATACGGATTAAAGAGTTTGATTTTTGATTCTTTTAAACAAGTAGAACCAGACACGTCTCTATATTTTTTCCATGACAAAGACAACCACAGATATTGCTTGATAGCGTCAGACTATTTAGATAGTGATATCGAGCTCCCGTGCGATTTTGATTTTGACTATTATCCAGATAATTCCGTAAAATTTAGGGCTGTCCATATTTTCTCCTATATGGATAACGCCAAGAAGAAGGCTGAGGGGTACATTGATGACAATCATTATCGAACAATATCTGATACTGGCGGCGTCTGTATGTTGTTTGCCGTAGACGAATTAGAGATATAAATTAGCTGTGGTGGTAGTGGGAGCCTCTCATGATTTCCTGGGCGCGGTAGGTTTGCTCGGTAACGAGAAGTCTCGCGATTTGATGTGGGAAGACCAATTTGGAAAAGCTCCAGAGAAAGTCGGCTTTTTCCCTGATTTCTGGTGGAAAGCCGTAGGCACCGCCGATTAGGATGGTGACGTTTTTGCTAGCATTGAAGGCGTTTTGGAGCTTCTTTGAATATTCGTCTGATGATATATTTTCTCCGCGTTCGTCACAGATGATCACATAATCGTTTCCGGTGAAAGGCCAGGAAGTTTCGAGCTTTTTCAAGAGTTTTTCTTCTTCAATAAACTCCCAGGTGATGTTGTAGGGCTTTAAGAGTCTTTTTTCGTATTCCGAGATGAGCCCACTGATATTTTGATCGTGTTTTTTGCCGCCGGCGATTATTCGTATCATGATATATTTCCTCTATTTTTAATCTTTTAAAATGTTAGGGTGAACTCGAAGAATTGACGCAAAAATGGAATAAAGAGGACGGCTAGGAAGATAGCGATGATGAGGATAAGCAGAAGTGCGCGGTAAAAATTAAGAGGTTTGGAAATTTGGTAAATCAAGATACAGTCTATAGAAAAGACGATAATGGCGGAGAGGGTGGTAAGCTTCTCTCTTCCGAAATTATTGGTCGTGGCGACGATAGATAAAATAACCATGGAGGCGGCGACAGTGAGGCCAGTCGGGACGGAGTAATGTTTGATGTTGTAAGTGAATTTGTCTTTGATCCTGGCGGTGTTGTGTTCCAATGCCAGAGCGAGGCCTGGGAAGCCGATACAGGCAAACGAGAGGAGGCTCATTTCGATCGGGCTAAAGGGATAGCTTAGAGGTAAAATAACGAAGAGGACGGCCAAAATGGTAGCATAGACGGTCTTGGCGAGAAAGAGAGAGGTGGAACGTTCGAGGTTGTTGATGGACTGGCGACCTTCGTCGATAATGGGCGGGACTTTGGCAAAATCGGAGTCTAGGAGAACGAGCTTGGCGCTGCGGCGGGCGGCATCGGAGCCATCACCGATAGCAATGGAGCAGTCGGCCTCTTTCATGGCTAGAATATCGTTAACACCATCACCGGTCATGGCAACAGTTCTGCTGGCTTTTTTGAGGGCCTTTATTAATTGTTTCTTTTGGGCGGGTTTGACACGAGTAAAAATGGAATAATCCTTGATGAGTTTATCGTAATTTGGATTATTGACGGAAGAGAGGTCAATGCCACGGAGGTCTTTGACGCCGACGGTCGCTGCGATAGACTGAACTGTCTGGAGGTCGTCACCAGAGATAATCTTCGGCTCGATGTCGTTGGCGTAAAAATAGTTGACGATTTCTGGGGCGTTTTTTCTGATTTCATCCTCTAATCTGACGCAGCCGAGATATTCTTGATTTTTAAAAACTGAAAGAACCCGACAATTTTCAGAATAATTTTTGATTTTTTTGATGATTTTTTGATCTTTGGTGATAAAGTCGGTGGCGCCGAGGAGATATTCTGAGTCTTTAGTCCGGATGCCGGAATATTTGCGGTCGGAGCTAAAAGGGATGTCTTCAATAATACCCGCTATTTCGTCAAATTTGGGCCTTTTCAGAAACTTTTCTTTCAAAGCGCTAGCGGTATCATTGTCGGCGATTTGGTGCCTTAGAATCGATTCTAGAGCCCTTAGGAAGGATTTTTCGGCGGGGGTTGGAGCTTTGGACGGGCTTTCTAAAATCGTACCGTCTGGAAGAATAAAATCTTTGACTTTCATTTTGCCGGTGGTGAGGGTGCCGGTTTTATCCAAGCAGATGGTGTCAACGCGAGCCAAAGTCTCGATAGAGTAGAGGTCTTGGACTAAGACTTTTTTGCGGCTGAGTCTGATAGTAGCGAGAGCTAATACAGAGCTAGTAAGGAGGATGAGGCCTTCTGGAATCATATTGATGAGACCGGCAACGGTACTAGTGATAGCGGTGGTGGCGTCGGCTTCCGTTCGAAATCTAGACCAGAGCAAAAGCGCGCCAACCGGTATAAGCGTATAACTGATATATCTTACGATTTTGTTCATGAGGGTGAAGAGCTTAGAATCGGCAGTCTTCAGATGATGCGCTTCACTCTCTAGCTTAGTGACGGAGTTTTCTTCCCCGACATGTTCAACTTTAGCTTTGGCGGAGCCAGCCACGACGAAGCTACCAGAGATAAGCTCGTCGCCAGGGTGTTTTTCGATATTGTCCTGTTCACCGGTAATAAAAGCCTCGTTGACCTCCAAAGTCCCCTCTTCCATGGTACTGTCATACATGATTTGGTCACCGAGAGAAAGAACCATAATGTCACCCTTTTTGACTTCTTCTGGGGCGATTTGATAAGATTTGCCGTCTCTCAAGACTGTGGGTTTCTGCTCTGTAATAAGGCGCATTTTTTGGACGATCTTGTAGGCTCTGATTTCGTTGATGATGCTAATCAGGGTGTTCGCGATGGCGATAAAAATAAACAGCATATTTTTGAAGCTGCCGACAAAGGCCACCATCAGGGCGAGAATGACGTTTACGAGGTTAAACAGGGTAAAAGTGTTTTTTAGGATGATATGGATAATGGGATGATTTTTGGAAAAATTTTGCATTATTTCCCCCTATTTTTGAGCTTTCTTAAGAAGTTTTTTAGTGTGCAGAAGGTGAGGTCTATCGGAAGCTCCCAAGTACCAATATATTCGAGGACTTGACCACCAAAGCCTTTTTTGAATTCGTAGACGCCGTCTTTTTCGTCGTCTTTAGGCAAACCGTGGATACCGTAGAAGTTGTATCTCTTGAAATTGTGCTCGGCGGCGTATTTGATCATATACCATTGAAGCTCGTACTGAGCGTTGTAATCTTTCATGTATTTTTCGTCGCTACCAGAGAAAAGGTAGACAATTTCATCGCCATAGAGTACAAACATGGCGGCGGAAAGCGGCAGGCTGTCAGCCTCTGCTAGGAGAAACGTCGCTTCTTTTCTTGGGACGAAGAGGTCGTACATTTCTTCGTAATAGCTCAAAGGTTTGTCTTCGAATTCGCGGCGTTTGCTGGTTTCTTCGGTAATCTGTTTAAAAATATTCAGCTCTTCCCTTTTTAGCTCGCGGACTTTTACGCCCATTTTTTCGGCTTTTCTGATGTGGCCTCTGGTGTTGCTCTTAAAATCCGCCATGAGCTCCTCAGGGGTTTTGCTCTTCAGGTCTAAGGCATACATATATTTGGGCTGAGAGGGGTGAGACTGCTCAGTGAAGCCAAGACTTTTAAGAATCTTTACTGCGTTTTGATGGTTAAAGCCATTTTCTATAGGGTCGCCATGACGATCGAGCTCTCTTAGTTCGTAATATGGGCTAATCTGCAAGATGTAGCCGTTGTGGGATTTGATATATCTTTTGAGGCTTTTCATAAAATAATCGACCAGGGGTTGGTCTTCTAAGTCTAGAAGTGGGCCGCCGGGAGCGATAAAGGTGGATTTACCAAGAAAGGTGGGTTTTGCCACGAGCATAGTGGCGGCTTTTATCTCTCCGTTTAATTTGGCGGCTAGATAATAAACTGTCCAGCCGTTTTCTTCCCTATATCTTGCGATTTCTGGGGTTTGCATGAAAGATTTGTAAGGACTTTTCTTAGCAAAATCCCGAAAATCCGCCTCCAATATTTCCTCAAATGTCATAAAAATATTATAGCACAAAGCATATAAGAAAAATATAAGGTAATTTCATCGCCGTGATAAATCAGAGGCTCGGAAATCACCTTATATTTTTCTTCTAATGCTTCTTAATATTTGGTAGAGTCTATATTTAAATGAGTTTAAGACAATGTCGTAGGTACCGGCGTGGTCTTCTTCGTAACCGGCGAAAGTTTTCTTGAAATTGGTGAAACCGGCCCAAGGGTGTGTGTCTGGGGCGCCTTCAGGAGCAATGCCCCAAAAGTCGAACTTTTCCATTTTCTTTTCGCGGGCATCTTCGATCAGTTTTATTGTAAGAATGCCGGTAGCGTGGAGCTTCCTGCCCTCGTCGGACTGGGCGCCCTGGAGATTGTAACGAGTTTTGTCATGGTCGAAGACGAGGCCGGCGGCGAGGATATTACTCCCCTGTTTGAGCATATATAGAGTGGAGAAAGGCTGCCTCAGCTCAGTTTTTAGATAATTTTCGGAGAAAGTGCTGATATTCTTTTCTTTGGCGAGGGCTCTTTGGAGATCTAGCAAGTATTTGATATCATCGGGATTATGGGAGGTCTCTATCTTGAGGCCGTTCTTCTCTCGGTTTCTGTAATATCTGAGGAGCCTTGAGGGGAGTCTATTCTTGTACTCCTCGTCAGTGCCTTTAAGATCTAGAACCCAGGTTTCTTTGGGATTTAAATCATGAGATTTGACGGTGGACTTTGGTAAAAGTTTGGCAAAATCGGGATTTAGAGGTTCAACACGGACAAAAACGGCGTTTTCTTCCCTGGCGAGGGTTTCGAGGTCCTTCAAAGCGTGCTTGAAGCCATCTTTGGTTTTTGCGACGGGACCATAAGGCAAATAAAGGTAGCTGCCGAGAGGTACTGGTTTGACGATCGCAAGATAAACAAAATCGTCTTCTTCCCTATAAAAACTGGTTTCCCCTAAGTCTTTTTGGAGTTTTTGCCATTTTTTTGACTGCGTGATTGGGATTTCCATAAACCAATTATAGCACATAGAAACTATTTTCATATTTCTTCCCTGTTGTTTTGTGAAATTTTAGTCAAAAAGCACGTGCTAATTTTTGACAAGGTTATGGTTTTTGTGATATTTTGCTTATGGAATCAAAATCGACGGCTTTTGAAAGTCGATGAACCGGAAATGATTGTCTAATGCTCCCAACTTCTGGCCCACTCGCACAGAGTTGATACTTCCATTTTAGCGCAAGCGGATTTGGATGTCAAGTGCGGTTGCCAAGGTTTTCGCTTGCTAGCATAACGGGTGGGGGCTAGTAAATTTTTAGTGCCTGCTGTGGAAAAAGCTTGTGGCAAAATTGTGGAAATTGCCTCGGCAGAAATATGCTACAATTAAGATATGGCCTATATTCGGAAATTCAAGACGACTTCGGGGGCGACTGGGATACAAGTATGCTACAAAGAGGGAAACAAAGTAATCCGGACTGTGCATGTGGGCTCGGCCTCGTCCGAAAAGGGTATCTCAAAACTTATGCAAAAAGCACAGGGAATTATAGACGCAGGGAAGCAATCACTGTTCAACCTAGATAAGTACAACAAAAAATAGCCCCAAATTTCTCTTGACGGCTATGGCCGCGCTCTCTTCCCCCATCCTCGCAAGCTGCGGGTGGGGGTCCCCCTTCAAGCGCGTCACCCGTCAAGGGAATTAAAATCTAACTTTTCTCGCAGCTTCTTCTAGGGCTGCCGCCGATCCATAATGGGTGTGTACTCCTGGGGCGTCGGAGAGCATGTGTTGAGCGTAAGGGAAGGAAACGACTTTATCTAAAATAGCACCGAACTTACCTGCAGTATCAGAGGCGACTTCTGCTATTTTAACATCTTTTAATGGTATGTCAAGGGCGTCTTTCATCTCTTCAGGGAAGAAAGTGAGAGAAAAGAGGTCGCCGTCTTCTTCGCCGGCACGAGGACCATAAGCGATAGAGGTATTACCTTCGATCCAGAGACGTTGATTTAGTGCGCGAATTTTAGCATTTTTAAGATTAAAATCGGCCTCCACGTATTTCCTACGATCATTCGTTGCCATGCTGCAGAGGAAATCGCCCTCGCAAGTAGTGGTCATCACCGCCTGCTTTGCGTCAGGGGATTTGAGGCCGGATTTTTCATCGTAGCTGATCGTGTCGCTAATATAGTCCATCATCACCCAACTTAGGAGCCCGGTTTTTTCATTCTCGGCGACCAGATAATACTCGGCTCTGGCACCCCAAAAAACATTGGTATGAATCCTAAACATACTGACAATACCGTAATATTCCTCTGTATCACCGGCGAAAGCAGCGGATTTGGCCGGGCGGAAACCATCGGGCATAAGCTTTTCTATCTTGGTAGGATCAGGGATTTTGTAAAAGAAAAACGAGCAATACGGCTCGACCACGAAGGGCATTTTTTCGCCTTCTTTGATGCGACCTTTGACAATTTTCTTTTGGAGGCAGATTGGAAGTTTCTTCAGTCTAGTCTGGAGATAAAGAACCTTGCCAACCGCCATAGGGTCGACCATTTTTTCTACGCCTCTTGCAAAATCGTGGACATTCATAAACTTATTATAACAAAAATGTAGGGAAAAAATAGCCCCGGCGGAGCGCCGAGGCCTTAAAATGTACTTTAGTGATTCTCTGCGGAAAGCTCCGTGGTGACCATTTCCACGTAACTCCCCAAGAGTAACGTTGAGCTTATCATATCCGAAACTAGATGAGTTCGAGTTGGGTTTTGAGTCTATCTATAAGGGCTTCTTTTTCTTTGATCTGGTCTCTAGTTTCTTTGACGAGGTGCTCTGGGGCTTTTTCGACGTAATTTGGGTTGCTCATCCTGGCGTTTAGACCGTCAAGTTCGCGGCCAACGGAGAGGATTTTCTCGGTGAGAGTATCTCTATAATCATTAACTACGTTCTCTGGGACATCCAGATAAAGCTCGTGGTTGGCGAGAGCGAGCCTGAGGCCACGCGGAGCGCCATTTAGATAATTAATCTCTGGAACTTTAGTATAAGACTTGATTAGCAGCAAATTATCCTCCACGATGCTGTCGTTATCGAACAAGAGCCCGTATTTTTTGCTATTATTGCTGCCTCCTAGGGCCTGCAAGGTGGTTCTGACTTCAGACACGATAGTTCTTATGTTTTCAAACTGCTCGGCCGTTATCGGGTCATATACGAGCTTAGAAGGCCATTCTTTAGTGATAATAAAGCCATCTGTCCAGCTCAAGTTCTGCCAAATCGCTTCAGTGACAAATGGGGCAAACGGGTGCAGCGCAATCAAGAGATGCTCTAGGGTAATTTTGAGAAGCGGGACGTTCCTAAAGATCTTTTGGCTCTCTAGGAACCAATCGGCGTATTTGTCCCAAATAGTGCTATAAAGTGTTTCGACGGCTTCAGAGAAGCGATAGGTCTTCATGTCCTTTTCGACTTCTTTCAAGCAGTTATTAATCTCGCGGCAGATCCAGTCTTCGCCTTGGTTGTTAGTCTGATATTCACCACTCACATCTTCATCCTCGTCAACGATAGATTGGACGAGACGGGAGATGTTCCAGAGTTTGTTGCAGAGATTGCGGCCGGAGACGACGCTGTTCTCAGAGAAGGCTTGGTTCATACCGGCGGAACGACCTCTTAAAATCCCGAGGCGAAAAGCGTCGGAGCCATACTTTGCCACGAGTTCCATAGGATTTATTACATTACCTTTAGATTTGCTCATCTTTTGGCCATGCTCATCGAGGACGAGGCCATGAAGATAAACTTCCTTGAACGGCACTTCACCGGTAACGTAGAGACCCATCATAATCATCCGGGCGACCCAAGCAAAGAGAATGTCGGCGCCGGTCTCCATTACATTCAAAGGATAATATGGGGTCGGGTTTTCTTCGGACCAGTCGGTGCAGACGATCGGCCAGTGGCTTGAAGAGAACCAGGTATCAAAGGTATCCTCATCTCTTACATAGGTAACACCAGATTTTTCGATAGTCTGGAGGTTTACACGGCGGTCAAAAATCCAGTCGGGCTCGTCAGTGGCCTCTTTGGTAACTTTTCTAAACATTGGGATGGCAATACCCCAAGGGATCTGACGAGAGATGTTCCAATCTTTGAGGTTTTTCAGATAATTAATGAGAACTTTCTGCTTGTTTTCTGGGTAGAACTTGATTTCGTTGTTCTCGAGATGCTCTATAGCGACTCTCGCTAGTTTCTCCACATCGACAAACCATTGTTCTTTGAGCATAGGCTCAAGAACGGTGCCACATTTGTAACAATGCGCCACGGAGTGAACAATTTTTTTCTCGCCTTTTAATAAGCCTTGTTCTTTCAAATCTTTAAGGACTTGTTTGCGACATTCTTCGGTAGTCATACCTTCATATTCTTCCGGAACGTTAATCATGTGGCCGTCTTCGGAAATGACTTGGAGCCGTGGTAAATCATGGCGGTTTCCGACTTCAAAATCGTCAAAATCGTGGGCAGGGGTAATTTTGACCGCGCCGGTGCCATACTCAGGGTCGGCGTGTTCGTCAGCGATGACCGGGATTTCGCGGTCGGTCAGAGGGAGGTGGACGGTTTTGCCAATTAAATCTTTATAACGGGCGTCCTCGGGATTGACGGCAACGGCGGCATCGCCAAATAGCGTTTCTGGACGAGTAGTTGAAACTACGATGTCATCATAGGCGATATCCCAGAGAGTGCCTTTTTCGTCTTTGTGCTCGACTTCGATGTCGGCGAAGGCGGTCTGATGCTTCGGGCAGAAGTTGACTAATTTTTCACCGCGGTAAATGAGGCCGTCGTTCCACATTTTTTCGAAAGTAGTGTAGACGCGGTCGACGACGTTTTCGTCAAGAGTAAAGGTAAGGTCGTCCCAGGAGCAGGAAGCGCCGAGAGCGCGGAGTTGAAGCTCCATGTTGCCGCGCTGCATCTCCACGAAGTCCCAGACACGAGTGTAGAGTTCATCACGAGAGTATTCAAAACGGGTATGTCCTTCCTTTTCAAGGGCTTTTTCGTAGACTACCCAGGTCTCAAAGCCAGCGTGATCAGCGCCAGGAACATACCAGGTAGAAGCTCCTTTTAGCCTATAGTAGCGAGTAAGAGAATCTTCGAGAGCAACGGTAAGGCCGTGACCAATATGGAGGTTGCCGTTGGCGTTTGGCGGCGGCATCACAATAGAATAATGTCTAAAATTATTTTCAAATCTATCATCTATGCCATCGCTGTCGTTATCAACCGGGACGGTAGGAACAGATGGCTTAAAAACACCAGCTGCCTCCCAAGCGGCATAGATATCGGCTTCGAATTGATCAGGTTCGTAGCTACTTGAAAACTTCATGTTTGTTATCACTCCCTTGCTCTTATTTAATATAATTATACTACTTTCTTCATGGAATGGCAAAGGCCACCCTAGAGGGTGGCCAAAGTGAGTATGCGAGAACATAGGTTAGCGCCAGTCTCAATTACCCACTTTAGTTCATTGAGACTAATGATTTCGGGGGCATCTGTGATTGGATTAGCAAGATATTTTTCGAGTTCTTTTCGCCAATTACGGTCGCTCCGCTCGTCAAAACGAGAAAAACCAGTAAGCGGAGGTTGCTCTTTGAGATTAAATATATAATCTGGTATATAACCGTCGGTGATTAGACTGAGATTAAACTTTGAATAGCAACCGTAGAGCCCTTGACTGGAAAGAAAAACCTCGACTGGCCATACTTCAGAACAACCATACGTTCGCATGACTTTAGCGTCATCTTCGGACAATTGATATTTTTTGCCAAGCCAACTATCGATAAAGAAATTATCTAGCAATAGATGGCAATAGACGCCTGCCAAAACCGGATCATTCTTATAAAGAAGGTCTCGTGAAGCTGCCACCAAATCGGGGACTTTCCAATTACTAGAAAAATGTTTGATGCGATAGTGTGATTTGAATTTATCCTGAGCAAGGTCCGGTATAAGATTGCCGAGCATGAAAGGCTCGCAATCTATTTGTGGCATAGCCTTATAAACAAGATTCCCGCAAGCTAAATGATACAATAATCCTGGCATAAATACCCCTCCTTTTCTGCTGATTATCGTTAATTATTATAGCACAGAGAGGGAATAATGGAAAAGCTCCGCTTTTAGCGGAGCTTTTGAGCCAAATCTACAGCAGCCATACGCCTTGCGCTTATTTGTTTTTTTCCTTCTGGAGAAAGTTCCGCCAGAGTGTGACCGTCTAGCAATTCGAAAACCGAGTCGAAGCCAAAACCGTTTTTGCCACGTGGCGACGAAGCTATCTTGCCGATGATCACCCCGTGCCCAGACACTGTTTTAGAACCATCATAATAGACTAGTTCACAAACAAACCGGGCAGTCTCACCTTGAGCACGGCGGATTAGTTCTAAATTCCGCTCCTCATCAGTGGCGTCTTCGCCTAGAAAACGATGCGTAAGCACCCCTGGCCACCCACCTAGTGCATCTATGACAATGCCGGAATCATCAGCAATAACTGGACAATCGCATGAAGAAAGTTGGTAAATCTCCTTTGCCTTCTTTTTAGCATTGTCGAGAAAGGTCTCTCCATCCTCGACAACTTCGCAGTCTATACAGGCGTCTTTTAGCCCAATCATCGTATATTCGGGAAAAATCTTGCGAAGTTCTAGCAACTTGCCATGATTATTAGTGGCAACTACTACCTTACGCAAAAAATTACCATACTCGTTTAGGATTAGGCGTGCAACTGCACCTGGATCAAGGTTATCTATCTCGAAAAGTTTGATTCTGCCGTGATTTTGTTTACTCCTAATAGCACAGGCTACAGTCTCGAGATAGAGCTCATCATACATCGAGGCATTTTGGTCATAGCTATCGATAGCGCCACCACGATTTTGGATACGTCTTTCCAACTCATCCTTGTCAGACAAAGTTAAAACTGCAATGGCATCACTAGGATGAATGCGTAGATATTCGTTCCAGATGCAAGCACGTTCAATTGGTAATTTCTCGGGTGTGACGCAGGCAGATATGGTGGTCTTTTCTCGGTCTAGGCAGCTGATGCCCAAATCTCGAAGCTTGTGAGCAATAGTAGTTTTGCCGACGCCATCCGTGCCTTCAATAATAATACGTCTTGATGACACTTTTTCGTATTGTTCTATAAAGTTTAGAATTTCATTATCGTCTTCTACAGGAACAATTTGAACATTTTTGTTGGTGCGCTGAGCCGTCAGCATAGGGAACCAATACTCCGATGTCACCTCATCTAGCTGGGTAATTTCTGGATTATAGAAAATAATAATTTCCTTTTCTGGAAATTGAGCGGCATAAATGATTTCCGTGATGGTAGCAATCGAAAAATACTTTAGCAAACTCGCCATAACGACATCAGCCTCTTCGATTTCATCAAGCTCGGCTTTAACAATGTTTTCGCATGTGGATAGCCCTGGTTCTTCTTTTTCGTAGTAAAAACCGCCGATATAGAATAGCTCTGGGTTGACCGAAAGCGGTGTACGCTTTCCATAGACAAACTTTTTCACGTCGCCGAGCATTTTTGAGCGAATATCATCCTTTAACTTTTCTGTGACGTTTTGCTCGGTGATTTCTGAATGCCGGATGTTGTATGCTGATGAATAAAATAATTTTTTCATACTACTGGTCCCTCCTTCTGCATGATTTTGTGCCAGTTAATAAACGAATAAACAGCTAAGCCGGTCCAGACGATATTAAGAATAGCCAGAACAATTGCTTGGTTTGGAAGCATAAAGTACTCCACCACATACAAAATATCATTCACAAACCAAATCGCCCAAGTATCAAGCTTTTTTGTTATCATATAGTAAGTCGCGACAAAAGAGCTGGCCGTGGTAAATGCGTCAATTAGCGGAAGCGGGTCGTTTGTCCTTTTTAAAATCAGAAATCCGACTAGAGTAGCGATCGCTATAACTAGAATGTAGCCAGCGCGTTCGAGATTGCCGGCTATTGTGATTTTCGACTTTTCTTTTTGCCCCCACCGGATAAACCCGATTACTCCAATAACAAAGTAAATTGCGTCATTTGCCATATCGCCGTAAAGATGGTTGATAGCGGAGAAGATAAATAGTCCCGCCATTTGCAAAATGTAAAAAATCCAATTACTCCGTTTGTTAATAGCTACTAATACACCCTGGACTATTCCTAGACCAGTACAAATCCATTCTAACATGCATATCACCTCCTAATTATGCTAATTGTTATTGGCATTGTCGACCAGTCTTACCATATTGTGAACTTTGACGATAACGTGAGATTACTGCTATAGATTTTAATGTGCAACAGGCATAATTATATCACTCTCTAGGAGGGATAGCAAGAAAACGGGAAAAGTATAGAGTACTGCTTCCCAAGCGGTGGCAAAAAGGGAAAACCACACCCGAAAGTGTGGTTCTTGACTAGAGACCAAGGATTTGATTGAGCATAGCCTTTTTGGCATTGAGAGTTTCTTTGTTGTCGGAATAAATCGGTGTAAATATTTTTGACTGCTTTTCTCCGGTCGCCATTCTCATCTCCTTAATACGCTCTTCCATGGCTAGGCCGAAAAGAAATAATTTCCGGCAAGCTTTCTTCGTGCAGACTAAAAGGAGAATCAATAAAACTAGTATCAATGCGGCAAATAGATAATTCTTTCGAATGATCTGGATAACAACTGCCACGATGTCCAAAATTAAGGCCAAGATATCGATAATGACAATGGCTGCCTGTATAGTTATGGCTTTATCCATCCTCTGTATCGCAGGGCCGTTGGCTTCTTTGATTTTAGCTAAGACTTTTACGGGATTTGCCCGATATTCAAGTTCATCTATAATCCGATTCCTGTATTGTGCGCAAAGACGCCGGTCCTTACTCTCTAGTAGTTTTCTAAATTCTGCATCAAAGATTATCACTTCCTCGGTTTCTAAAAGTTCTTTGCTCATTTTTTCACCCCCTTATAAATAGCAATTACTTTTGATTATACCATATTTTAGCATAAAAATCAAGGGCTAGAGGGAGAGGAGTGTGCGGATTTCTTCAAATTCTTCTTCGGTAAGGTCGAGGGTTTTGCCGTGTTGCCACTCTTCGTCTAAAGGCATCAGATGAACATGAGCGTGAGGAACATCGGTGCCGACAACTTTCCAGAGAATACGGGCGCCTAATTTATCTTCCATGTGTTTGGATAATTTTTTGACGGTATTCATCAGAGCTTGATAATCTTCGTCAGGGAGATCATAGATTTTGTCTACTTCGTTTTTGGGAACGACGAGAGTGTGCCCCTTGGTTTCTGGATGAATATCTAGAAAAGCGTAGGTTTTGTCGTCTTCGTAAATTTTGTAAGAAGGGATTTCTCCTCTGATAATTTTAGTAAAAATACTACTCATCTTTTTCTCCTTTGGTTAGCAATTTGACGGCGACAAAATAGACGGCTGCAAAGATGACAGAGAAGATAAGACCACCGATGACGTCTGAAGTCCAATGTTTGTTGGCTAGAACGCGACCGACCGGAACGAGAATGATGAAAGCCAGCATCAAAAGATCTATGATGGCGAGTAAATATTTTTGTTTGATGTATCTAGGTAAGATAATGGCCGTACAGAAAAAGATAGTAGCAGTAATCATGGTATGGGTAGAAGGGAAGCTAGGCTCGCCGGAGCCATCAGGGCGAGTGTTTAAGACCCAGATTTTGTCGAAGATAAAGTAGGTGGCAACCACGAGAATTGCAGGGACAATAAGAGCGATGAGAGCTTTGTCAATTTTTTTGAAAGATTTCCTAGTAATCCATTGATAGATAGCCAGGACCGCAAGAATGCCAGCAGTGGCGAGAGCGGTATAAACCATAATATCAGTAGCTTTGTCCCAATTCATAGTTTTATTATAGCACAAAAGGACCAGGCGTATGTATCTTGAAATATTCTACATAAGGTGTTATAATAATAAAAGTAGTCTCGCCTAGGGTGAGACTAGGTTTTTTATAGTTATGGTTACGAGAAGGAGGTGGGTATTAGATGGAGAAGAAGTACGAATTTGTTGAAGATGATGTGATTATGGTGGGCAACCGGACACTGCATCGCATAGTTGCGGTCAGAGATTTCGATTTAGCTCGAGGTGGAGAGATTGAAGCAGGCGACCTCGGTGGCTACATCGAGTCCGAAGATAATCTATCACATGATGGCCTCTGCTGGGTCGATGGTGACGCAGAAGTCTACGGTAATGCAAGAGTTTATGGCGATGCCTGGATTGGCTATCAAGCTAAAGTCTGTGGTCAGGCCAAAGTCTACGGCAAAGCTAGGGTTGACGAGTGCGCAGTAGTTTCTGATCAGGCCAGAGTCTATGACCACGCCTGCGTTCGCGATTATGTCAAAGTCTGTGGCCAAGCTAGAGTCTATGATAGAGCCAGGATTTTTAATGATGCTATAGTGTCTAGTCAGGCTAAAATCCATGAAGATGCTGAAATTTGCGACTGCGCTATAATATCTGGTCAGATTGAAGTTTATGGAGAAGCTATGCTAGGTTGCAACGTTAAAATTCGTGGCCAAGCCAAAATTTGTAGTTCACTATAAGTTTTAACCATAACACCAAAAGCCCCCATTGGGGGCTTTTTTGATATCACTGGTACGCCCGTTGGCGTAGCCCGGGCGCCAACTAGTTGTGGATTGCTGGAACAAAAAAAGCCTGACGGCTTTTACTGGTACGCCCGACAGGATTTGAACCTACGACCTTTTGCTCCGCAAGCAAACGCTCTATCCAGCTGAGCTACGGGCGCACATTATCAAAAGCACTGGCCAGCCTTTAGGGCTAGCCGAGTACAAGTGTGGATGTGATAAATAATTATGACATCCACCTAGAAATTAAATGAGCATCACCATAGAGGTGACGCTCTTATTATACCACATCCGCATGGGCTTTGGCAAATTTGGCAGATTTTTTATCTAGTTCCGCATAGTCACTTTCTTTGATAGTTTCTGATTTGCCGGATTCGATAAAATTTCTGAGTACACCGACCAGAATGAAAGGACGGACGAAGGTAGAATGAAGAATAGACCACATAACGATACCAACTATAGCAGAACAGACGAGCGCCAGAGTGGTGGTATTATAGACAAATTCCGGAACTTCACCACTGGTGGAGATTTCAACAATTTCGTTGCTTAGTGCGGTCATAGCATCTGGAAAAGCCTGCAAGATAAGGTAAGTAATACCAAAGAACACGCCACCAATGATAGCGAAGGAAGCTAAGCTAATACCGAAGACACGACCAAGATTTTTGGCTAGGGTTTTGCCATGTTTGAAGAAGATGATAGCACCTTCACAGGTAGCTTTTGGCGCAGTAATATCGCTCCGATAGAAGACCCAACCGAGGCAACAATCGCAAAGATAAGCGACAATAGTATTGATAACACTTGAAATGGTACCACCGATAGCTCCGCCAGTGTCACCACCAACAGCCTGACCGACAGCGGTAATACCGGTGCCAATCTGATTAAAGATACCTTTGATGACGCCGGTGGCAGCGTAGTAACCAGCAACAGTAGTAAAGCGTTTTTTGACGATCGCTTTGCCAGCTTTGATAGTATCCTCTGGAAGCTTACCCTTGACGACGCCTTCGGTCATCATGGCAATTTGCCCGGCTTTGTAGGTATAAGCAACAAAATGTACAATGATATAGGCACAGATGCCACCGAGGACCGCTCCGATAGCGAGGCCGATTAGTCCGCTGTTGGCTGCGCCATCAGCGATATAAAATCCTGCAACGATAAAGCCAATGAGGATGACCGTTGCTAGCAAATCCCAAAGGACGCGCCAAAGGGAAAAGCCAATTGTCTTTTTGTAGATTGCTTTGTTATCCATTTTAACTCCTTTATTATTTTTATTTTAGCATGTTGTGAGAATTTGTGGTAGTGGTTGTGAGACAGGGAAGAATGTGATAAAATTATAGATGGAAGCGTGGCCGAGTGGTTGAAGGCGCACGACTCGAAATCGTGTGGGGCTTTGCGGCTCTCGGAGGTTCGAATCCTCTCGCTTCCGCCATGCTCTTTCAGAGCATCACAAAAAGCAGGATGCCGTTCTTCGAATCGAATCCTCTCGCTTCCGCCACGGCTCCAGAGAGCCGCTTTTTTCGGATTCGTTCTTCGAATCGAATCCTCTCGCTTCCGCCACGCGCTGGGAGCGCGCACAAAATGCGGGATTCGAATCTCGAGCTAGAAAAACACCCCCTTAGGGGGTGTTCATTAAAATTTGAGGCTGCCTTACTAGAATTCAACTTCATAGTCTTTTGAGACCATTCCACCGCCTATGAATATGATGCTTTTAGGTTTATATTGATTATATTCTGGGGTTTTTGTGCATATTTGCTCTGCTGCCTGCAATATTTCACTGCTAGTTGCGCCTTCTTCTCCTGGGAACACCCACGACTCTGCCCTCCGATAAGCCCAGCACAGGAGTTCAGCACTTTCGGGCTTTAGTGGACTTTGCGTTTTAATACATAGCATAGGCACGACAGATTCATACGGTGTCAAAATTGATTCATAGTATCCATCTTTTTGCTCATTTAGAACCTGATAGCACTTTTCTTTTACAGTTTCTTGTAGTCCCATTTACTACACCTCCTAATCTACTACTTGGTTTATAGTTCCAAATCTAAACTGTGGATATTATAACATTTTTTACAGATGGTTTCAAGGGGTGGGGTTTGTCTAGATGCTTTTGCTATTAAAACTTGAGCTTCATCTAGGCGCTTCCGCCAGGAAAAATAGCCCATGGGGGGCTATTTTATAATTTACAATATTGGTAGTGAAAATTGGGCGTTGATTTGGCTTTGAGCCAACATCCGGTCGGCTTCAGCAGCCTTGAGAGCAATACGATGTTCTAATTCTTTATAATCCTCTGGGAGTGGCTTCAGCTCTGGTGGGACTTCTATAATCCCTCCTTCTATTCCGGCTTCATCAAAGTATTGTTTTAGCTCTTTGTAGAAGTTCAATTACATCACCTACCTTTCATAAAGGGCTAAGTTTTAACTTCTATTAAATTATACCATTAAGATTTGAACTCCGTCCAGATGGCTTCGACGTTTTTGCTGGAGTCATGATATAATGTGCTTAGAGATACAGGATGGGCTGTAGTCTAGAACATTGAGGTTTGTTTTGTAGATTTTGTATCATTTAGGGAGGTGGTTTTATGTGTAAAAAGATTGAGATACCAAAAAGTGCTCTTGCAGCGGCAAAGATTGCGACAGCAAAGAAAGTACCCATCAAGCCTTACACAGAGCAAGAGCGGCAGCTAGTCGAAGAAACAAACGAGAGAATTAGGGAAGCACAATATAAAAACGCACTTGCGTGTTTGCATGCAAAAGATTTTATAGCTCTTTAGACAGAGGCTCGGAAATTCCGAGCCTTTTAATTAGCACTATGACTAGGATATAAAAAAAGGCTAGCCGAGGCTAGCCTAAAAGCGGATGATTTTTGGGGTTTTGTCGTCGGTGTATTTTACATGCCAAACGTCTTTTGAGCCCCACACTCTGAATCCAGGGCCGGTTTCTTCGCGCAAACCCTTTTCTTTGAGAATTCTGACGATGTCGACAAGTGTAGCGCCAAGCTCCTCGTTCTCGTTAACCGCCTTCCCAAAATTCCAGCCAATGAAATGATCTAGAAATTCATTGTAAAAATGCTTCCTAGCATCGTCTTGGTTTTCGGGCTCAACATTATTATTGCACAAAGTATCGTCTATAACCGCTAGTTTGCCACGGCCATGATAGTGTGCGACAGTTCGATCAGTAAACACCGCTGCGAAACACATTGGGTCAAGAAAAATTTGATCCTCTATATGGTCTTTGTAGAGTTTAGCCATTTTTAGCAAAATTTCTGAAATATTAGCAATTTCACTAAAGGCTCGCTGATTATCTATCACTTCGACATGTCGGCCATTTTTAGTCTTTTTATAAAAATAGACTGGGCAGGTCGGCAGACCATCGTTCGGTGGATGCAAAAGCATGCATCTATTTTCTGCTAGAAGCAGCGGGTTGATACCTGGCCTCTTATAATCTGCTATTTTGAGATCTTTGACACTGGTCGGGACATAGAGCAGATTGTTGTCTTTAGCAAACTCCTGCGCCGAGTAGTCCATGTAACTTGGCCTAGAAACTTTTTCAAAAAACATCGGTTTACCCCCTTTCATCCAAAATTTATTAAAGTACTAGTGGACATTCTAACATAATTTAATCAGAATTAAAAATGCTTGAGCTTTACTTTTTAACAAAGAGGAAGATACTGGCGGCGATGAAGATAATGCCGAGGCCGCCAAAGATAATCCAAGTGATGCTTTGGTTTTCGCCGGCAACGATAAATTCTTCGGTTTTGCCAGGATTATAGAGAATTTCAACAGTATCGCCGATGCTGTATGCCGGCGGATTGGAGCCAGAGCCGAGCTCACCTTTCACTGTATTTTCGTTTACTTTGTATTCAATGACTGGGTAGTAGATATATCTTGTGCCTTCCGTATCGGTAGTAGCCTCAAAATCTTCGCGCATACTAACGACGGTGGCAATGGCCTTCTCCGTACAGACTCTAACTAATTCATTAGAGCGAAAATACATAAAAATTCCAGCACCAATTAAGACTAGGCCTAGGACTAGAGCAATGAATTTGCCATATTTATTGATTTCGATATTGGTGGTTTTCTGATCCATATTGGCCTTTCGTGGTTATTTATGATTTTATTATAACATAATTTGGGCATGAAAAATCCCCCTGGGATGAGCCAGGGGGTGGAGATTAATCCGTTTCGCCGAGGTATTCCTCGAGCGTGAGGCCTTTCTCGGTAATTTCTTTGGCAACTGATGGGCTGCCAACGTAGCGAAGATGCCACGGCTCGTAGTTATAACCAGTAATGTCTTCTTCTCCTTCGGGATAGCGGAGGATGAAGCCGTACTCGGGCATCAGCGCATGGACCTTGGCGAACAATTCTTTGTTTGCGATCATATGGTCGTTGTCGTTGTCTGGCTTGCCGTTAACTACCATACAGACATCCACGGCAAGACCAGTGTGGTGCTCGGAATATCCGGGCGCAGCAACATATTGCCTACAATAATCTTCGCCGTACTCCTTTTTGAAATAGCTCCAGAGATCAATCTGGTCATCTATTGAACGGTAGACGCTGTCTAATCTAATGTCTACGCCTTCTTCGAGCAGAGCCTCTTGGAGCTTTTTGAACTCTTTCAAGGTTTCTTCTTCGATGACAACATCGTCACCCCAGGGATCTTTGTCGACCACAAGGGTAATTTTGTCTTCCCAGTTCACAGGGAGCTGATGAGTTTTGTTGACGAGAACCAGATACTTATTCTGGCCATTTGTTTTGGTAGAACCGCAAGCCGCCAAAACGAAGGTCATAAAACACATGATAAATACTACTATTTTCTTCATAGGACACCCCCTTATAAAGTAGCACTGTGGTTTTAAGGTACTATTCTTATAATGCCACAAAATATTATTTTTGTCCAGATGAAAAAGCCTAAGCGGTCGTATTTGTATTTCAGTCTTTTCAAGATTGAGAAAATGTATTAAAATAATGGTAGCTTTGAAGCTGTTTTTTATAGTTTCAAAAGTCGTACGTTAAATCATAGGCATATAACTAGGAACAATAGAAGTATCAGAAAGGAGCGTAATTAGATGATCAGGCGCGCGTCACTACTCCTTCCCAGGCGCTCAAAAATGGCCCAAACCGATTAGTGATTGGTCGCGATTTGACCCGTGGAGAAGGAGATATTGTAGAGCGCGTAGCCAAAAACTATGCCAGAATCCTCGAGGATATTAGAGTTGAAGTCTAGCCTATGAAGTTTTAAAAGGCCCACTTTTAGTGGGTCTTTTTCTTTTTGGAGTTTTTGGGGGATTTTTTGAAAAGTTGGGTGTGGGCGGAGAAGCCGTATTTATGAGTAATAGGGTCTTTAAAAATTGGGTTCTTTAGGGGCATCAAGGTAAGAAGTGTGTAGGCGCCGAAGAAGATGAAAGCGCTGGCGCAAGAGAGATAGGTGCCGAGAAAATTGATTTCTGGGGCTTCGATAATTTTGTAAAAGACAAATTGGCTCAAAATAATTGCAAGATAAAAAGTGGTGATATCAATAAAAAGAACTGGTTTTTTGGTAATAAGTTTGTAGCCGTAAAAGATGACCGGAATGACGACAACCAGGGTGAGAAGGGAAGCGAGCTTGGCGAGGAAATAGTTGGGGTCGGCGCCATAAATGTAGCCATCTACTAATCCCCAGATAAGGGTAGGAGTGAGGGCAATCTTGATATGCTCCCAGGTGCTTTCATTGACAGCGGTAAAGATACCGAGGACTTTATTGCAGCCGGAAATTTCATACAAAAAGTGAGCTAAGGTTCCGAACAAAGAAATTAAGACAATCCCAGCCCATATCATAGTTTTATTATAACATAATCAATCGTGGTGTTTTAGATGCTTCAACTCGGGGAGGAGATTTCTGATGGCGCGGTAGAGAATGTAAATAGCAATGGCGATAGAGAGGATAGGGTCGATGAGGTGGACGCCGGTGAGCTTCATGATGATGGCGCCAACGAGGACGGCGAGCCAAGAGAAAGTATCTTCGAGCATGTGGAGATTGACGGTTTTTTGATTAAAACTTTCGCCTTTCATAGTGGCGAGGGCGGCGAGTAAATTAAATATCACGCCGAGTACGGAAAAAAGCATCATGCCGTCATAGCTAACCTCGGCAGGTTCCTGAATGCGCTCGATAGCCTCGATGATTAGGTGGACAGAGCTAAAAATCAGAAAACCAGAGACGATAAAACCGCCGATAAGGGAATATTTGGCGGGGTCGAAGTTGGATTCTTTTGTTTTTTTGGAGCGGCTGAGACGCTCAAAGATATAGGCAATACCAGTAGAGAGAGCGTCCGCCAAGCTATGCACAGCGTCGGAAGTAATAGCGGCGGAATTAGTAAGGGCACCCCCGATAAATTCAATAACCGAAAAGGATAAATTAAGAATCAGAGCGATCAAAATATTTTGGACTGATGAACCACAAAAATGATGGTGATGATGACAAGCATCATGTGCATTGGTTTTGGTGGTTAAAGCTTTTTTTGTCACTACAACAATTATAGCACAGAGAAACATAGCAATAAAATGCTGGTGTTTTGTGTTTTGAAAGTTTGGTGGTAGAATAAAGGTATGGAAAGACAAGAGAAGCCAAAGAAAGAAAAGAAAAAAGGTGGAATGAAGGGCCAAACACAAAGGCTGAAAGCTCGGCTTCTGAAGTCTTATTATGGCAACCCGACTAAAGACATGAAGCTGATTGCTATCACTGGTACAACAGGTAAAACCACTGTAGCACATTTTGTGCACGAAATCCTTCGGGCGACTGGAGAGCAAGTGGCAGTGCTAGCTTCTGACCAACCGTTCAAGATGGGAGTACTGCATAAATTCTTGTCTGATGCCTGGAAAGCTGGTGCAAACTACGTAATCGTAACGGTGCCAGCGGAAGGGTTAAGAGATAACGTATTTTATGGTCTACCAGTACATATAGCAGCGATGACGAATTTCGTAACAGCAGGTCTTAGAGACATGACCCCTGAGGAATATATCGAAAATGAAAAAAACCTCTTTGATATGAACCCGGATATTGTAGTTTTAAACCGCGACGACATCAACTATGGCGCGTTTGAAGATTTTAAAGGAACACTCAACACTATTAATTTTGGGACTACCGGAAGCGATGTCAAAATTCTTAGTTCAAAATTATATAGCAAAGGGACCGAAGCAACGATGTCGATCAACTCTGAGATTGAAACAGTGGCTTCTTTCATACCAGGGGAAGTAGCGGTGTCTTATATGGCGGCAGCGGCGGCCATTGGATTAGCGCTCGGAGTCAAGACCGAAAAGATACTTGATGGTATCGCAAATTATGAGGGATAGCTAATAAAAAATAGTATTTTCGGCTGCCGTGCTTCGCAGAGGCATCCGAAAATACTATTTTTTATTTTTACTCAACAATTTCGACTGTCGTGCTTCGCAGAGGTATTCAATAATCTCTTCACAACTTTGATGTCTTCGAACTCATGGGGGCCGTCGGCTCTTAAAATGGTTTTTTCGTGGCCTTTGCCGAGAATTAAGACAAGGTCGCCCTTTTTCGCTTCTTTTAGGGCTAGTTTGATGGCTTTTTCTCGGTCTAATTCTTTGAACAAATTTTTTCCGAGAACCTTACCTTCTTTCTCGGCGCCTTTGATAAAGTCGGCGGCGATTTTTTCGGGATCCTCGTCACGGGAGTCATCCTCGGTAATGATGACTAGATCTGAGTATTTGGCGAGAATTGCGCCCCTAATCGGACGAGTAGAAGGATCGCGTCGGCCGGCGCCACCGTGGACAGAAATCACCCTGCCCTCATGACCCTTGACAGATTCAAAGACTTTTTCTAAGGCGTCTGGAGCGTGAGCATAGTCAACAATCACGGTAAAGCCTTGTCCCTCGTCAATAATATTCATACGACCTTCAACGGATTCTAGAGTCTTAATGCCGTTCTCAATTTGCTTAGCGGTTAGACCTAACTTTTGTCCAGCTAGAACCGCAGCTAGGGAATTATAAACGTTGAATTCACCCGGAATTTTGGTCTCAATTTCCATATCACTACATGAATATTTTACGCCGTGTACGCCTAGTTTTATGTTTTTTGCGCGGTTTTCGCCATTTTTTATACCATATGTGATATATTCCTTCGAGAGTTTTTCGTAAAATTTACAAGAGGGGTCGTCGGCATTTAGTATGCAAAAATCGGCTTTTTTGAATAATTTACCTTTGGCGGCGCGGTAATTAGCAAAAGTCTTATGATAGTCGAGATGCTCGTGGGTAAGATTGGTAAAAATGGCAATTTCAAAGGGGATGCCAAGAGTCCTAAACTCAGCGAGCGCATGAGAGGTAACCTCTAGCACTAGATACTCAGCACCAGAATCGACGATTTTTTTGATGCGGCGATTCAGAGTGAGAGCATCTACGGTGGTCATGTGGCCGAGCTCTGGTTTTAGATTGTCTACTCCCCAGGCTACAGTAGTCATAAGACCAGCTTTTAGTCCGGCTGAGTTTAGCATGTGCCAGAGCATGAAACAAGTAGTGGTTTTGCCATTAGTACCAGTAACGCCGATGACGTGCAGCTTTTTTGCTGGCCAGCCATTTTTAACTCCCGCGACAACCGACTGGACATAATGATAGGGAAGGACAGCGGTATTATAAAAAGGGAGTTTTTCTAGAGTAGCCTTGAAACTCATTGGAGATGCCTCAAAGAATCAATTGGGCGTTTGCTGGCAGCTTTCAAGGCTGGGTAAGTACCAAAGACGATACCGACGACGATGGTAGAAGCGACAGTAACAACGATAATTTCCCAACTGGCATAAGGAGCGAACGGAGTAATAAGGGAGACTAAGAAAGCCAAGAAATAGCCTAGGAAGAGACCAAGGACACTACCGATAAATGAAAGGATAAAAGCTTCAAGCATGAATTGCATAAGGATATTTCTAGCGGAGGCGCCAACGGCTTTTCTAATGCCGATTTCATGAGTACGCTCAGAAACAGAAACAAGCATAATATTCATAATACCAATACCGCCCACGACTAGAGAAATACCTGCGACTAGGGCAAGCATACCAGAGATAATATTTAAGAGGTTGCTGGCTGGATGAGTGATAGAATCTCCATAAGAAACTGAGAAGTTGGTATCACCATAACGACTTTCTTTGAGAGCGGTGGTAATATTGCCAGCAATAGGCTCAAGGAGGCTGGTATTGAGCGCACGAGCGTTGATCTGCTGAATCTGGACGTAGCCCATAACATTTTCCATGGCTTCGATATTAATAAAGAGAGTTTTGTTAAAATTGATATTGTCAAAATTGACGGTTTCCTCAATTTCATCCAAGACGCCCACGATAATAAATCTCTGACCGTAGAAGGAGAGAGTGCGACCAACTGGATTTGAACTATTGTATAGTTCGAGGGCGAGCTGATGACCAATAACGGCGGCGTTGGAGCTGTTTTTGTCGTTTAGAAAAACACCGTATTTGAGAGCGAGTGGCTCAATGGTATGAAACTCTGGATTGGTGCCAACGATAGTGGCGGACGGGACAACATTCTCTTCATTTCTAAGAGTATTAGTAGATACGGCGATAGGAGAGGTGGCAGTGACGCCCTCTACAGCAGATATAGCAGCAACGTCGAGCAGGGAAAGACTGCTCTTTTCAAAAGAGTTAGCCGAAGTCAGCTCTTCTACGATACTGGTGACTGCATCCTTAGAGCGAGACGGGCGGACAACAATGAGATCCGAGCCAATACTATTAGTCTCTTGATGAATAAGGTTAGCAATGCTGCCAGTAAGGCTCAAAATAAGAGTAATACTAGCAATACCGATAGCAATACCAAGACAAGTCAGAAAAGAACGGGTGCGATTTTGGCGGATTGAAGCACGAGCAAGTCTTAAATGGGTTTTAAACAAAAGTGCCATTATTTTTCCTCCTTGCGAGATTTACGACGGCGTTTTTTAGATTTGACACTAATAGGTTGAGGGAGATTATAGTCAGAGACGGTTTTAACATCAGTGGCAATTTGGCCATCCAACATATTAATAACTCTTGTGGCGTAAACAGTTAGCGCAGGGTTGTGCGTCACCATAATAATAGTATTACCTTCTTCATGAATGGCTTTAAGCTCATCCATCACAATGCTAGAAGAACGAGAGTCGAGATTACCAGTAGGCTCGTCCGCCAAGATAATCTCTGGATCAGAAACGATAGCACGAGCTATAGCGACACGCTGTTTTTGACCGCCAGAGAGTTGGCTAGGATGATAATATTCGCGTTCGCTAAGATGAAATCTCTTTAAGGCATTAGAGGCAGCTTTGAGTCTAACAGTCCGAGGGCGATTAACATAAACTAAGGGAAGAGCAACATTCTCGATGACGGTAAGATTCTGAATGAGATTAAAATCCTGAAAAATAAAACCGATTTTTTTGGCGCGAAGGTGAGCCTGACGAGCGGAAGAAATATCTGAGACATCTTCACCATTCAAATAATATTCGCCGTCGGTGGCGCGGTCTAAGAGACCTATAATATTAAGTAGCGTAGTCTTACCACAACCAGATGGCCCCATAATCATGACGAATTCACCGCGCCTTATTTCGAGGTCAAAGTCCTGGAGTGCAAACGAAGCGGTGTCGCCGTAGCCATAGCGCTTAGTAAGACCAGACATTTTGATTACGATATTGTTATCCATTATGATTTTATCTTGATGTTGATTTAATGTGGCGGAAGCGAGAGGATTCGAACCTCCGGTAGAGTTGCCCCTACACACGCTTTCCAAGCGTGCTCCTTAAACCACTCGGACACACTTCCGTCTATGTCCCAATTATAGCATAAATTATGGTGGGTGAGAACATAAAAAACGGCCCTTTATAAGCAGCCGTTTAAAATGTTAGGCGGTGATAAAAATTTCAGGAATCTTTTTTAAATCTTCGTCATCTTTTACTGAAAGAATGCGATTCATCAACTCATCGTCTGGGGGGATCCTGTATGATAAATCTATCCCCGCCAAAACTGAAAGAGTATTAACGTAGCCAGTAAGATCAGTCCTTAATGTGTGAATCTGATTGGAGTATTCTGGCCATTTGAGTTTAGAATCTTTTAGTAAAGGAATAAGAAGGAACCAGGTTTCAAAACAATTTTTTATGATTGAGGCCTTCGTCATATCAGTAGCCATAGTGCTAAGATTGTGCCTACGATCAAAACCTTTGCCGAGAGTCGAGTAACGATTGGTTGCAAGATTTTTGTAATATCTCTTCTTACTTTCCAGTTTAGTTTCTCCGGACATTTTGCGAAGCGTCATACATTCGACAGCGCGCCTGGTTTCATCGTCTACTGGTAAATCCATCACAAGGATACCTTCATCTTCTGAAACATCGTGGAGAAGTAGCGTTGCGAGCAGAATATCCTCGTTTAGATTCATCCCAACAGCATCGCAGGCTAAGGAAAGCGGGTGAATAATATATGGTTCACCAGATTTCCGAGTACTATTTTTGTGCTTGTCACGCGCATATCCAAGAGCGCGAGTAGTATTCGGATGCTTTCCGTCTGAACAAACCCCTCTTAAAAATGTAAACATTTTGTTGGAGCGCTCAGTGTAGTATGCAATTTTTTCTTCATGCGTCATACGCCTGAAGTCGTGCCGACTATCCCTACTATCCATTTTCATACCTCCTATTAATGTACTTGTCACCACCTATATATATTATAATATAAAAATAGCTATAATGAAAGCACAACAAGATTCTCAATGTGGGGAGTATGAGGGAAGAAATTATAGGTTTTAACCATATCAATATGGTATTTCTGTAACAAAATTTCAATATCGCGGGCCTGGGTGGCCGGGTTACAGGAAAGATAAATAATTTTTGGCGGAGTCACTTCCAAGAGTCTCTCGGCGAGACTTTTGTTAATACCGGCGCGAGGAGGATCTAGAATGACGGTTTCTTTATTATTAATATAGTCTAGGATATTTTCAGATTTAGCTAAGATTGGAGTAATAGTAAAAACATTAGTTTGAACAGACGTTGCAGGCAAGAGTCTGTTCAAACTAATATTTTTATCACTTTCCGCAAGCAAGAGTCTGCCCAAACCAATATTTTTATCACTTTCCGCAGGCAAGAGTCTGTTCAAACTAATATTTTTACAGTTATGTTCTAATTCTTGGTAGGCAGACTTATCTACTTCCACTAAAGTAAGTTTTTTGTCCCTTGCGACGGATAGGCCGATAGTGCCGACGCCGGCGTAAAGATCTAGAACCTCATCGGTATTTATATGATTTTTGATTTCTTTTAGAGCTAGTTCATAAACAGGGAGATTGATTTGGAAAAAGCCATTAGGGGAGTAGGAATATTCGTGGTCCAAAATAGTATCTTTTAGATTATCAAAAACCGGATGAGGCTTTTTATTTTCAAAAAGTCCACCTCTAACTTCGCCGTTTTGGTTACAGCGAAGAAGAATTGATTGATATCTCCTAGCTTCTTCATGCTTTCTATTTAAGTCGTCGACAATCTCGAGAGCTTTTTCGAAAATCTCTGGGCGCTCCAACGAAGAGCTTTCTACAACAATCTTACGATGAGAGCCGCGAGCATGAAAAGCAAGGTGAATCCTTTCTTCTTTATGGTCAAAATAAAGAGCATACTCCATCTTATTACGGTAAAAATAATCTTTACCGTCAGTTATTACCTCGGGGGCTTCTATTTTAATACCATGTTCTCTAAAGATTTCCTCCACAAGAAGAGATTTTTGCTTTAGTTCATAATTATAATCCAAAATTTGCCAAGGAGAAGTAGAGAGATAGCATTCATCCTTTGGTTTAACGCGAAAAGGCGAAGGATTCTCAATTTTGGTAGCAATAGCCTCAAAATAAGAAGATTTATTTTTGGTAATTTGGTATTTTACTACTCTTTCACCAGGGAGAGCATTCCAAAAAAATACTTTCTTACCATCATCAGCGGTGGCAAGGGCAAAGCCACCCGGAATAAACTTCTCTACTTGCATAGCTTTATTATAACATATTTACAGGGTGCACGAAGCGTTGTATAATGTAGTTATATGTCAGCAGAAGAAGTGCTGAGAAATAACGAAAGGTCAGCAGTATCAAACAATAATAATCTGGATCCTCAGATTATTAACCATGTAACAGGAGAACACGAGCGGACCATTCTTCAAAATCTCAAAAAACACAAATCCCTTGGAGCTATCGGATTAGTGACTTTGGCGTTATTAATTTTGGTAGTACTATTTTCTTTTGGTAACCTAATACCAGCAGCGATTTTGGACCGACTAATAGAAGCCACCGATGTACAATACGCTGATGCAGTAGAGAGCAAATTTATAGTTTTTAAACAAGCCTTAGAAAACGGAGATATACCAGAAAACACCGTTAAGAGATTAGCTTCAAACGGTATCACTGTGGACGGGACCTCGTTAACTTTTAAGGGTCAAACCATTACGGCGAGTAATTTTATTGACATCGCTCATAGTAATATAGAATTTTATAATGCCTTCAATGCGGCCACTTATGACCGAGCAGCTTATTACTATGATGAATCAGCGGAAGCAGTATTTAAAAAGATTGGAACTTCGAGAAATAATTATAATTCAGACACAGATTTCGATGAAGTAATGGAAAAAGTGGTGGGTAAAGGTAGTGATATAAACGTATCTAACGTAGGGCTTTTTGAAAAAGAAGATGAAGAGACTGGTGAGAAATATACAGAATTAGATACTGTGGGTAATGTGTCTAGCTCCACTGGTGGTGCTGAGGAGTTTGTAGATAAAGTAGCGGAGCGCACTTTGGCAGAGGATAGTTTGACGGCTACACTATACGCAACTGATGCTTTAAATACAGCCGACACGATTTCAAAAGAACAAAAGTCGAGTATTTTCTTTATGACGTTAATGGAGAATATCAGCAAAATGAAGGCAGGAGAAGGAAATACCGCTAAAATCAATGAAGCAATGAATTTCCTTTATGACGAAAGAGAATCTTCCGTGATAGATATAAACACTGGTAATACTATTATTTCTCGTGGTAGTGCACTAGAGTCACCAAGTTTATATTCAATCCTAGCAGGATCACAAATCAATGGGAATGAAGTTACAAATTATGCCTCCGACCGAGTACTCAAAACCGTAGAAAGCCGAGTGGGGGTAAATGAGGTGGGAGAAGAGGTAAAAGACGGAAATGTCACCTCCACCTCCACTAAACTTAAAGGGATTATCGGAAGGTTTTTAAGAATATTTGGTGAGTCAGCTGATAAAGGAACCTTATCTAATGCGGTGGGGATGTTAAATAGTTCGATGGTGGAAAATGATTTTGACAATATTAATGGGATTTATGCTGGGGAATTATTAGTAGAAGGAGCAGTAAACGTAGGGAAGGAATTAGCTAAGGCGAGCGGAGCGACAGCTGGAGACGCAAGTGCAACCAAAACTTACGCCATGTTAAATGATACGATTTTAGCTCTAGATGCAGAGGCGGATAGAATAAATCGAAGTCCATTTGATATTACTTCTAAAAATACATTTCTAGGTTCAATTGTTTATAAGTTAGGAGTAAGTGTAGCTAGTAGTAAATTTGGTAGCACCTTTAATACTATTGGATCAGCGATAGGGAATATTATGGGTACTATTACAAATATATTCTCACCGTCATCCAAAGCAGAAGATGCTGGTACGCAATATCTTGCAAATTTTGGTGATTGTGAAACACTTGGTTCAGTTGGCGCGGTAGGATCGGTGGGTTGCTCTGAAATTGCAACTTTTGACACTTCCACACTAGACGACCCATTTAATGATGCTGATTTCGTATCTTTTGTAGAAGAAAATACCAGTGTAGATGAATCAGGTACTAGAACTATCAATAAAGATTCTAAATTAGCTAATTTTATTAAATATAATAATGAAAGAATTACACCTGTAGGGGTGATGGATGGTGGAATTTTGGAGTCGCTTACTAGTGGATCTTCTAAATTATCATTTATATCTGATATCGTCTTGATGATAAAGATCTGGCTAGGAGCGTCAGATGAAGAAAAAAGCATCGCAACAGGTAAAAGCTTCATTAATTCTAGCTCCAATGAAGAATGGGAAACTTACAAATATGCTCAGAGATATGTATCTTTAGCACGAGCAACTGATGCACTTAGACAATATGATGGTAGCGAAACAGCCTACATAAATCTAAAATTCTTTGAAGGAACAGAAAACCCAGTAATAGCTTTCTTGAATGATTATTATAATGAAATTGCAGGGATTTAACTTTATAAATCTTTGGTAAATTTTTCTACGCTAGTGATGATAACTTGGTGATTTTTAAAGTTATCAATAAGAGAGGAACGACGAGTGTTATCTAATTCAGAAAAGACATCGTCTAATAAAATAATTGGTTTTTTGTGGAGTTTTTGATTTATCATGTTAGCCTCAATAAATTTAAGAGCAAGAACAAACGAACGACTTTCTCCACGAGAAGCGGAACCATCTGCAAGTTTTTGATTGAAGATAAAATCTACTGCGTCATGGTGAGCACCAAAGGTGGTGTGGCCAATAAGATAATCTTTTTTGAAATTTTGTTCGAGGATTCTCAGATATTCATCTTCGGTGATATTGTTAATTTCAGTGGTATATCTTAAACTAATTTCATCTTTATTATCAGCAATAGAGTGATAAGTAGTAGTATAACTCTCATTAATCTCTTCGAGATATTTTTCGCGGAGGTTTTTTAAGATGACACCGTTTTTTGCTAATAAAACATTCCATGAAAATATTGTAGAAGGGTTTAAGACTTCAGTTTTTAAGAGTTTATTTCTTTGAGTAAGGGATTTTTCGTATTTATTCAAAGTGGTGGCATACTCTGTACTCAAAACCGAAAAGAAACGATCAAAATATTTACGGCGACTAGAAGGAGCTTGACTAATAAGATTCAAATCAGCTGGTTGAAAGAGGATAATAGGATATTTATATTTGGAACTAAGCCTGGTGGTTTTTTTATCTAGAATTTTGAAGGTTTTTTTGATCTTATCGTAGCTTGCTATGATTTTTTCACCGGTGTCATATTCTAATTCAATACGATAAAATTCCGTGTCTCTTTTAATAATATCGGGATCGGTGGCGCGAAAACTCTTGCCTTGAGTTAAGATATAGATTGCCTCAAGTACAGAAGTTTTACCACAGCCATTTTCGCCTAAGATCAGGGTAGTATCCGGATTGCAATCTAGGGAATAATTAGCGTGATTTCTGAAATTAGTAAGGGAAATGGATTTGATCAACATTTTTAAATACTTAGTGGCATTATGATATGGATATAGTCATCTGATTTTTGGTTTTTAAGAACTAGTGGATAAGCTAGGCCAGTAGTCTTATCAACACCCTCACTGAAGCCAAGAGATACCTTTTTATTATCAATATTATTAAGAGCGTCAATAAGATAACGAGAGGTAATATTAATTTTGCCGTTTTTATCTACAGTGGTCTCAATAATAGAATCGTTTTCGCCATATTCATTAGCAATAGAGTGGATGGAAAAAGTATTGTCTTCTGAGTTAGTTTCACAGGTAATAGCATCGTTGGCGCCATGACGAGCAAAGAGGCTAGCAAGTTTAGCAACGCGAATTAATTCGTCGCGGTCAGCTTCAAAATTAATCTCTGAGTTAGTAGAGAAGAGTTTATCTACATCTGGATACTCTGCGTCAATAAGTTTAGAGATGATTTCTACTTCTCCTAAACGAAAACGAACTAAGTCTTCAGCGAAGGAAAGTTCGATTTCTTCCATACTGTCATCAATAGATCTTAAAACTTCTTGGAGTGAGTTCGCTGGGACAGTAACTTTGATTTCACTTTTAACATCCTTTACAAGGATTTTTTTAGCTAAACGGTATCCATCGGTGGAGACTAGATAAAGAGTTTTATCTTTAGTATAAAAATGAACACCAGTGAGAGCTGGGCGATTAAAATCATTGCTAGCCGCGACAAGTACTTGATTAACACCGTTTTTAAATTCCTCGATACCAATTTTAAAAATAACGGCGGATTTTTCGTTAATCTCTGGAAGCTCTGGAAAGTCATCCGCTGGTGTACCGTTAACAATAGATGAATATTTGCCAGCGGTGATAGAGATTTTGCTTCCTGATGAAGAAATTTTCACCTGGGTGGATTTAGGGAGATTAGAAATAAATTCAGCTAAAAGCCTAGCTGGTACTGTAATAACACCATCTTTAGAAGAGGAGACAGGAAGATAATCTACTGTAGCCATATCGAGATTGGTGGTAATAAGAGAGACTTTTTTATCATTTACTTTAATAAGGACGTTGTTTAAGACAGGTAGGGTAACTTTACCAGTAGCGATACGACTAACATTATTTAAAGCTTTAGCTAGTTTTTCTTGGGCGACTTCAATTTCCATGCATTTGATCCTTTCTAATTATTATTAATATTATTTATATATATCGTAGTAGTAATAGTAGGGGCTGTGTAAAAGTGGAAAAGTCTTGATTGGAACAGGGGAGAAGGTGTTGTTAAAAAGTCGGTGAAATATGAGTGAAAAAGTGTGAAAAAAAGCTTAGAAAATTGTGAATAAAATTTTAATACAAAAATATCCACAAAATTATACACGAGATTTACACGGGAATTTACACATAGTTTTGCACGTAATTTCCACATTTTGAGGTTTTTATGGTTTTTAAGGCTAGTCATAGATTTTTTCCTTTATCTCGGCGATTTGGTCACGCAGGGTAAAATTGAGCTTGAGATCTTTTTTGATTTTATTGATGCCGTGGAGTACGGTGGTATGATCTTTGACACCAACCTCGGTAGCGATTTTGGTGGTACTTAGTGATAATTCTTCATGTAGTAAAAACATAGCGATTTGGCGAGCGGTTTTGATGTTAGTGACGCGGGATTTGCTCTTTAGCTCGGTGGGGTTTAACTGATAATATTTGGAGACTTTTTCGATGATACGTTTGGCGGTAGTGGGTTTGAGTTTGGCTGCGCGAGAGACTTTGACTGAACCGTTATTAATAAGTTCTAGAGGGGTGAGGCCACGAACATCAGACATGAGTAGGATGGTGGATAATTCTGACTCGAGGTCACGAATGTTGGTGTTGACGTTTTCGGCAATGTATTCGATAGCTTCATCTTCGATTTCGGCACCATCTAGATCGGCTTTGGCACGAAGGATAGCGCATTTGTCCTCAAATTTGGGAAGTTGGAGATCAAAGGCGCCAGCCCAGGTAAGACGGTTGGCGAGGCGTTCATCTACGGTTTTGATTTGTGACGGGAGACGATCTGATGTTACGATAATTTGTTTATCTAACTGGTGAAGGTTGTTGAAGATATTGAAGAATTCTTCCTGGGATTTTTCCTTGTTGACGATAAGTTGAAAATCGTCAATAATAAGAACGTCTAATGAGCGGAATTTGTTGTTGAATTCTTTACCTTTACCTTTTAAGACTGAGTCGACAAAATCGGCATAAAAGTCGGAAATTGGGGTGTAAAGGATTTTGAAGTCTGGGTGATTTTTTTGAATTTCATTGCCGATAGCTTGAACGAGGTGGGTTTTGCCGAGACCGGAGCCACCGTAGAGAAAGAAAGGGTTGTAACTGGTGCCAGGGTGTTCAATGATACTTCTTGCGGCAGCGACAGCGAGGTCATTGTTGCTACCTACGACAAAGCTATCAAGAGTGTATTTATTATTGAGGCCGGTGGTTTGGGATTTAGTAGATTTGAAAGATTTTTTGGTGCTAGAGAGACGATCTTTGATATCGATTGAAGTGGTGATTTCGCGAGGGTGAATCTTGGATTTTGACTTGGTTTGAATTTCGAACTCGATATCTTCGACTTTTACTCCGTTGTTTTTGAGGGCTTCAGTGATAATGTTGAGAAATTTAGAACGGAGCTGTTTGATAAAGAAGGAGTTTTTGACACCGATAACGACGTGGCCTTTGTCGGTAGAGATAAGGCTGGTGTCTTGGAACCAGGTAGAAAAATTACTAGTAGAAATTTTTTGCTCAATCTCAGCTAGGGTGTTTTCCCACACGTTGTACACTTTGACCTCCTTTTTCTAAATATAGTATAGCAGAAAAAGTGGGGGTTTTCCACAGGTTTTTGTGGGGAAAATAATGTTTTGTAATATGTTAAAAATGTTACAGAGGTGGAGATTTGCACATATTTGATTTACCCTCTAAAAACGATGTGGAAAAGTCTTTGAAAAATGTGGAAAAGTGTGCTATACTATAACAAGAATTTGTAAAATAATAAAATATAGGGAAATATAATATGCCAAAGAGAACTTATCAGCCACACAAGAGGCAGCGAAAGCAAGAGCATGGATTTATGAAAAGGAATGGTTCTGTTAATGGGCGTAAGGTTTTGAAGCGACGCCGGATTAAGGGACGTGCCAAGCTCGCAATATAATATATATGTTAAGCAAGAAATATCGGTTTCATTCGCGTGGGGGAGTGAAGTATGTTTATAAACATGGTCGGACGATTCGAAAGCCGATGATGTCTTTGGTTTTTTGTGAAAACACGAGGGGGTTTACGCGGATAACGGTGGTAGTCTCAAAAAAAGTTGCTAAAACTGCGGTGTCTCGAAATCGGATTAGAAGGAGGGTATATGAGGCGCTTAGGAATAATTTGGAATATATCCCATTAAAAAAAGATTATATTTTTGTGATTTATGATAAAAGAGTGGGAGAAAAGACGCAAGAGGAATTGGTAAAATCTCTAGGTGAACTAGTCGCTCTGAGTAAAGTGTGTTATAATAGGACGTAATGGATAAAAAGAGTGTGAAAAAATATATCATTTGGGGGATTATCGTTGCTTTTATTGCTGGGTCAATTGCGACTGGGGGTCCGTTTAATTTAATAGATATGATAATAGTGCGGCCAATCGTAAATATTCAATTTATGATTTTTAACTTGGTGCACGATTTTGGGTTGGCGATTGTAATCTTGGCAATTTTGGTAAAACTCTTTATGTGGCCTTTGACTAAGAGGCAATTGGTACAAACAAGATTAATGCGAAAAATTCAGCCAGAGTTAACGAAAATCCGAAAGAATTGTAATGGAAATAAACAATTAGAGTCTCTACAGACGATGGATCTTTATAAACGGTATAATGTAAAGCCGTTTGCGTCGATTTTGGTACTTTTGATACAGTTACCAGTGTTTATTGCAGTGTTTTCGGCGATTCGGGTGATTGCTACACCTATGCCACAGGATAATTTGTCGAATAGAGTATATAGTTTTGTAGCTTACGAAGGGTCAGAGATTGCTAATCTTGAGGTAAAACAGATGGAGTATTTGGAAGATTTGGCGAATAATGAGATCCCAGCTGAGGAAAAACGGGCATACGATTTTCATCCGATGCTCTTTAATACTATCGACCTTACCGCTAAAGCAAGTGATGTGATTAATCCATCGAGATTTACCTGGAGCGCTGTATTTATGTTGGTAATTTCTGTGGCGGCGAGCTTGGCACAGTATTTTGCAACAAAGCAGCAGATGTCGTCTGGTAAGAGTGAAAAGAAGAAAGGCTTCCGCCAGATTTTGAAAGAAGCTAAAGAGGGTAAGGAAGTAGATGATTCGGATATTAGTAGTCTAACTACTGGGCAGATGTCTAAGATGATGCCAATCATGATGTTTATCATCATGTTTAATTTGCATGGGGCTTTGGCGTTTTATTACTTCCTTTCTAATATCTTTACGATTTTGCAACAGAAGTTGATTTATAATAAGGTGGAAGTTGAGATGGATGATAATACGGATAAGGCAATTTTGAAAGAGCTAAAAAATTCAGAAAAAGGCCGGAATATCGCTAAGGGGGCTAAAATTAAGGAAGCAGAAGTGGTGGAAAACAAAAAAACAGGAACAAAAATTACACGTATCTCCGCGAAAGATAATAAAAAGAAAAGGAGATAAATTATGAATAAAGAAGAATCTATTAGATTCGCGAGTCAATATCTGGAAGATCTTTTGAGCTTCTTTGGAATAAACGTGGCGGTGTATGCGACGGCTGAAGATGAAGTAATACAACTTTCGGTACCATCTACTTCTTTGAACTCGCTTCTTATTGGTCGGAATGCGGATAATTTGAGAGCTTTACAGCACATGGTGATGATGGCGTTAGTAACTAAGGGTGCGGAACTTTCGAGAGTAAATATTGATATCGCTAATTACAAAAAACAGAGAGAAGATAGGATTGCTTCAAAAGCGGAAGGATGGATTAGGAAGGTGCGCGAGACTGGGGAATCGATGACAATCAATTTAAATGCGGCGGATCGTAGAGTGGTGCATAAGGTGGCCCAAGATTATTCAGATATAGAAACGCATTCTGAGGGTGAAGGCAGAGAGCGTAAAATCATCATTAGTAAGATATAAATTATATATTGCTAGGAGGTAAATATGAAATATTTGTTGCTTGGTGGTAGTGGATTCATAGGTGTAAATTTGGCAAGTATTTTGGCAAAGGATAACGAAGTGGTGATTGTGGGGCGCCAAGAAAAATTTAGACCTCCAGTAGATAGTATAACGTATCGGCAGATGGATTTTGTTTCTTGTAGAGATTTTACTAAGTATATAGCGGATGTGGATGTGGTTTTACATATGGTTTCGACTATATTTCCGTCAGATAATATAGATGATTTGAAAAAAGAAATCGAGGATAACGTTAATCCTACGCTAGTGCTACTCAAAAATGCGGTAAAACTTCGGAAGAAAGTAGTGTTTCTTTCTTCTGGTGGAGCAATTTATGGGGAAAATAGTCGCCCAAATAAAGAAACGGATCCGACTAATCCAAGAAGTAGTTATGGAGTGATAAAACTTATCATCGAGAAATATTTTGAGCTTTATTATAACTATGGTGATTTGGATTATAGGATTATAAGATTGGGTAATCCTTATAGTGAAAAAGTATATCATAATAAGAGACAAGGAGTGATTCCAGTTGTAATAAATAATATACAAAAGGGCCTTGTGATTGAAAATTATGGTGAAGGTCAGACGAGAGACTATATCCATATTGATGATGCAGTGGAGGGGATCAAGAGGGTTCTGGAATATGAAGGTAAGGAGAGGATTTTTAATATTGGTACTGGTGAGGGTCACAAGATAGATGAGATAGTAAAAATCGTAGAAAAAGAATTGGGTAAAAAGGCGACGATTCGGAAATTGCCAGCGAGAAAATGCGATGTGGAAAACAATATACTGGATATTTCCCTGATTCGGCGAGAGACAGGATGGAGCCCGAAAGTTTCTTTGGAGGAAGGAATTAAACGATCAATCGAAATAAAGAATGGTGGTGCTGCGGTTAAAGGAGAAGCTCATGTTTGAACTAGGTAATGCTTACAAAAATCAATTGATAGATAATTATGCAGAAAATAAATATTATACTACAGACGATAAGATTGATATAAAAGATAAGAATAACACAAAGAGTATAATCTTAAAACACGTTGACGAGAAAAGTGTGTGTCTAGATGTGGGGTGTGGTGTAGGGTATCTAGGAGGGCTTCTTCATAAGCACAAAAAGGTAAAAGTTTATGGGGTGGATATTGATGCGAAAGCGTTAAGTTACGCTGAAAAAAGTGGAGATTTTGTAGATTTATATCATTTTTCTATTACCGAAAGAAAAGGGGAAGATTATAAGAGATTTATAGATGGGAAAATGAAGTTTGATTATATTATTTTTGCTGATGTCTTGGAGCATGTAACTGATCCGGAAGATTTGTTGATGTTCTTTGTGGATTTTTTGAAGCCAGAAGGGAAAATCCTGATAAGCTTGCCAAATGTGGCTCATTTTGACATTGTCAAAGGGCTAATTGATGGTAAGTTCAACTATAACCATATAGGGATTTTGGATAACACTCATTATCGATTTTATACGAAAAATTCGTTTAAAGAGTTTTTGCAACAGGTGAACGATGTGCGCGGAACGAAATTTGCGATAAAAGAAATTGGAAAGACCGTAGTGGAGCCAGATTATATCAAAAAATATCCGAATTTTTATGAGCTTTTGAATAGAGACGGGGAAGCTTGTGTTTTGCAATACGTGTATGAAATATCTGTAGATAAAAAGAAAAAAGGCATAACAATCAAAGAGAAAAAATCTGTTTTTGATGAAATGGAAGAAGCTTTAGCTCAAGCTAAAAGAGAGAAAGAAAAGGTGGCGGAACTTGAAGAAGCGATCAAGGCGCTACGCTCTAGTACGAGCTGGAAGATAACAAAGCCGATTAGAAAAGTGTCTGGGGTAATTAAGGGTACAAAGGAGGCATGATGTCGTATAAAGAGATAATTAAAAAGCCTTTGAGAAAATTAGGGATAATTAATAAGAAAAAGGCTTTGGAATACAGAAAATTGACGCGTTTTTTGAATGTAAAAAATGGACATGTTTATCGTATTCATCAAATAGAATTTAGAGATGGTAAATTGTTTTCTACTGGTGATGATCCGCAAATTTTGATTGAATTTAACCAAAAGACTAGTTCGATTTTGGTGGATTATAATATTGAACATAATAATGATCTTTTGGAGGTTTTTTCGGCAAAAGACGGGGTGAATTTTGCGGAAAAAGATAAACAGGTAGTGGGGATGTGTGATGGGAATGAACGTCGAGAGGTGGTGCCTTTCAAAAAAGCTTGCAAACGCTTCCGGCTGGATTTAGTAAAAACACCTGGGGAAATAAATATTAAGAAAATTAGTGTTGAACCAAGTGATTTTACTGGGGATAGAATAGATCTTAGGCTAGAAAAAGTAAAGAAAGCAAAAAATGGAGATGGGTACGTAATAGTGACTCATTCTATGGATGAAACGGGTGCCCCGCTCCTAGCGTATAATATGTGTAAAAAGATGAAAGATACCGGTAAAGATGTGGTGGTAGTGGCGCTTGCTGGGGGATTTTTGTGGAGTAGCTATAAGAAGATAGGAGTGCCGCTTTTTGAATTTGATCAAGAAGGGGTGACGGATGAAATAATAGAAAAAGACGATCTGGATAAGATTGCGAGGAAGTTGTGTGAAAAAGGGTATAAGAGAATTATATTAAACACCACTATATCAGGTCTAACTGCGCCGTATTTTAAAAAGTATGATTGTAAAATTATGGCATTAATCCATGAGATGAAGAATTCGATTGTGAATTATGATATGGAGGATGCAGGGAGAAATGCTAATTTTTATGCAGATTATTTGGTCTTTCCGGATAGGATTGTAGAGGAAGAGTTTAAGAGTGTTTTTGGTAAGAATAATGGTAAGACGGTGATTTTGCCACAAGGTTTTTATAAAAAATATGAAGCAAGTATTCCAAATAGAGCTTTGATATGTAAAAAATACAATATTCCAGAAGACGCAAAGATTATTATGGGTTCTGGCCCAATGGATTTGCGTAAGGGGGCGGATTTGTTTTTTGCTGCGGCTTTTGAACTAGCTTGCAATGAAAAAGATTCCGAATGTCATTTTGTTTGGACTGGTAAAAGTGTAGATAAAAATTTGAAGAATTGGCTTTATTATCAAATGGAAAAAGTTGGTTTGAAGTCTAGAATACATAATATTGATTTTATAAAAGACATGAAGACGTATCAGAATTTGACTGAATGCGCTGACGTGTTTTGGTTGACTTCTAGGGAGGATCCGTTCCCTTCGGCGATGATTGAAACGCTAAGATATGGTACTCCGGTGATAGCCTTCAAGGGGGCCGGGGGAGCAGATACCTTGCTTTCTAATGGAAGAGGGGTTTTAGTAGAGGATTTTGATGCGCGAAAGATGGCGGATGAAACGATGAAGTTGCTAGGGGACAACGACAGAGTTTCTGAAATGGTGAAAAAGGCACAGAAATACATAAAAGAGAATTTGAATTTTGATAAATATGTGGAAAAGATTGGTGCGTATTTTGACGAGAAAGAAGAGTCGAAGAAATTTGCGGATTTGACGGTAGTAATTCCGAATTATAATTATGAAGAATATTTGCCGATGAGGATAAGGAGTATTGTAAAACAAACGGTGAAGCCACGAGAAATTATATTTTTGGACGATAATTCTACTGATAAAAGCGCGGTGGTTGCTAGGAAGATTTTTGAGGAAGTACAAGAAAGATACGGGATAAAATATAAAATTATCAAAAACGACGATAATCAGGGATGTTTTAAGCAGTGGATAAAGGGTATTCATGCGGCGAATTATGATTTTGTGTGGATAGCGGAGGCGGATGACTATGCTGGAGATAGGCTAGTAGAATCTCTGATGCCAAAATTTGATGATAAAGAAGTGGTGCTTTCGTATGCTAAGTCGTGCGTAATAGACGGAAATTCGGTGGTAGTAGACTATGACTATAATTCATACGTTAGGGACTTGGACGATAAGAGGTGGGAAGCAGATTTTGTTTGTAATGGCGAAAAGTTTGTGAGGGAGTATTTGTCACAAAAGAATGTGATCCCAAATGCAAGTAGCGTGATTTTTAGAAAAAAAGTAGCCGAAGGGATTGATAGTTGTCTAAGTGAGTACGAGGCGATAGGGGATTGGTTCTTCTATATTTATATTATTTCGAGAGGAAAAGTGGCATATAGACATGATGTGATGAACGGACATAGAAGACACGGGGCTAGTATTATTGCAAAACAAGAAAAGAGTGTGAGATTTATCAAAGAAATGATCATGATAAAAAAATATTTGATAGAGAATTTTACGTATAATGATAGAAATTTGAATGATTTAATGGTGTCGCTTCTGAATGAAAATGCTGATATCCAGTTGATCGAGTCGAACGAGGAATTAAGAGAGGCGTATAAAGAGCTAGTGGCATTATACTCTGAGAAAAAGAAAAAAGAAAATCTACTTATCATCGTGCCGGATTTGGAAGTGGGGGGTGGACAAGCTGTAGGGATAAGATTTGCCAATTATTTTACTAAATATTATAACGTCTTTATAGTAAGTGCAAGAGAACAGTTGGAGATGGGCTATATGAGAGAGATGATCTCTTCTGATGTGAAAATATTGAAATATGAGCATGACGCAAGGCGTTTGAAATTTTGGAATAAAACTTTGAAATTTAAAGCGGTTCTATCTTTGATTTGGTGGTCGGATAAGCTTTCTTATATGGCTTTTAAAGATGAGCCGGGAATTAAGAGAATTATTTCTATGCATGGATGTTACGAAAAAATATTGGATTATCCAGAGATAGATACATTCTTTGATGCAAACGTAAAAGATATGCTAGAAAGCGCTGCTCATGTGGTATATACGGCCGAGAAAAATCGAAGAGTTTTTGAAGCGAAGAATGTTGAAATGGGGGATAGATTGGTAAAGATTGATAATGGGTTTTTGTTAGGGGATTTTCCGACTAGGTATAGGAAAGATTTAGGAATAGGCGATGATGAATTTGTCTTTGGACTGGTAGCAAGAGGTATACCAGAAAAAGGCTATGAGCAAGCAATCGAGGGACTCTCGTATGTTAATGAAAAGTCTAAAAAGAAATCTCACTTGGTCTTGGTGGGGTCGGGGGAGTATATAGATGGACTGAAGGGAAAATATAGTTCGCCATATATTCACTTTGTAGATAACACCACGGAGCCGCTAGAATGGATAGGGTTTGAAAATATCTTTGACGTGGGGCTTTTGCCATCATATTTTGAGTCTGAGAGCATGCCTACGGCAATTATTGAAATGCTGTTTCTTAGTAAGCCAATTATTGCGACGGATATTGGAGAAATCGAATCTATGTTAACGGATGGTAATAATAAAGCGGGAATTGTAATTCCATTAAGGAATGGCAAGCCGGATCAGGAAAAGCTTAACGAAGCGATGCTGGAGCTAGCTAATAATCCTGACGCAGTAAAAGAACTAGCGAAAGATACTGAGGAGATGTCTAAGCGATTTGATATGGACAAGTGTATTGATAAGTACAGGGAATTAATCGAAGATTAGCTTCTTGATTATTTCTTTTTGTCGTTCAAGATGATGATGAAGTCGTAGTCAGGAGAGATGGTAGCTGGGAGTTCGTCTATTTCTAGTGGAGTGAGGTTGTAATGCTCGCTTAGGAGTCTGAGAGTCCCAGGCTTTTTGGTGTTAATGACATAGAGGGAGGTGCCGGACGGGTATTCGCCTGCTGGGGCATTGTCTACGGTTTTGATTTCGTAGCCGAGCTTTTCGAGGTTGGACTTTTCTTCGGCGGCTAGACCAGTGGTGTCAGTGGCGTTGTAAATAGCGATGGTCGGCTCTTCGTAGTTGCGTGGGTCGCTAGATAGTTGCTCAGCGATATAGGCTTTGATAGCAGTGTAGTTGCCGGCGCCAGCTCTTGGTAGGACGTAAGAAATACCATTTAGCATGCCGGTGGTCATGTAATCTGGGTAGAGGGAAATTTGACGCATGACATCGAAGTCTAAAATGCTGAGATCATGAGCGAGAGTTTTGATTTCTGGTATAGAAAAATTGGTGCGTAGATTGTCTCCGAGGGTAGAGGCGAGGCCTAGTAAGTCGTTAATGCCTAAGCTTTTTTCGAGAATTTTGTCTTTGATGCCGATGAGGATTTTTTGTTGGGAAGCGCCACGAGAAAAGTCTCCACCAGCGGTGCCATGACGAGCACGGGCGAGACCGACGGCTTCGGCGCCATTAATGGTGTAAGGAGTATCTTTTTTGTAAACAGCTTCGGTGTAGTAATAGTCTAAGATGTCTTCATCTAGAGTGACAGTGATGCCGCCTAGAATGTCAACGATGGAGGCGAGGGAACCCCAGTTCAAATGAGCGTAATATTGAAAATCTATACCAAGGATGGAACCGACAGCGTCCATGACGGCGGTGACAGCTTTTTCCTCTTGTTCGATAGAAGCGTCTCCGCTGCCGCCATTACACCAGTAGACTTCGTTGATTTTGCCAGTAGCTGTACAGGTGGATGGCCCTTTCAAATCGCGCGGGAGGCTAATCATGGCGACATCGCCGGTTTTTTGATCTAGACTGATAACCATGATAGAATCGGTGAGCTGAGCGCCGTCGTGAACGCCGTTTCCCTCGTCGCCATCCATATTGTACCCGCTGGTACCAATGGCGAGAATATTGGTGCGACCATTATCATCGGTTTTTAGTGGTTCATAAGTCTCAGCGGTCAATGAAAATAGATCGAGGAGATTGCCGCGACCGCCGGTGATTTTGGCAATGATGTCGTTGCCCCAGAGAATCATCCAGACTACGCCACCGATGAGGACTAGAACGATTACGAGTGCGATGATGGAGATGATTTTGCGTTTTTTGCTAGGTTTTTTCTTGCTCTTTTTGAGCTCTTTTGCGAGCTTTTTCTGAGCTTTTTTGTCTTTCTTGTCTTCGTGAGGCATCTCGTCGATCTCCTTTTCGTTGTCTTGATGGAGGGATTTTTTGATTTCTGCTACGGTATCTTCGGACTCGGTGAGGCCGTCGGATTCATTAAAATCAAAAGCTTGGACAGGCTTTAGGAAGTCTGCGTTAGACATGTCTTCGGATTTTTTAGGCTTGAAGTCCATGGTTTTGGACTTTTGAGTAGGTTTTGGCACGGGTTTTGCAGGTTTTTCTTTGAAATCGCTAGTATCAATAGTGTTTAGATCGTCGGTTTCGTCGGAGAATTTGGAGTCTAATTCGATAGAGTCCCATATGCTTTTGGTGGGAGCGTTAACAAAATCTTCGGATAATTTTGGAATAATGGCTTTTTTCTTAGTAGGTTTTTTTGCGGTAACTTTTTTTACGCCAATTTTGTCAGCGCGAGTAGAAAGCCCATCGATTGATTTATTTGCAGTCATTATATATAATTATAGCATGAACGCGACGAAATTGACAAAAAAACAATTAGCGGTTCTCAACTTCATTCAAGATTTTACAGATGAAAATGGAACTTCTCCTACTTATCGAGAAATTATGGAGGGAATGGGTCTGGCATCTGTTTCGGCAGTGGCGGAGCATGTGGATAACTTGGTTTTGAAAGGAGCGTTAAAAAAGACTCCTGGAGAGGCTAGGTCGCTTGAGATTTTGGATTATAAACATACTGAGACAGTGAACCTGATTAAAGCCAAAATGATAGATGCGACGGATGAGGATAAAGCTATTTTGGTGAAAGCTGCGGAGATTTTGGGGCTGGATTTAGAAAGTTAGATTTTGACTTTTAACTCCATAAATTTCTTCGAGATGATCATAGCGTTTTTTGATCCAATCAATGAGACATTCTACTTCTTCGTCGAAGTTGGTTTTCAATTTCCAGCGACTCTGGTCGTGAAGTGCAGCATTTTTGATGTAGCTAGCCTGGTCTTTGATGTGGGCTAGTAATTCTTCGCTACGCTTTGAGAGGGTGGCTTGATAGAGTTCCCTGACTTTTTGCTCGAATTCAGGAAAATCTAGAAGATTATGGACGACGGAAGCGATAGAGCTAATATACGTGCTGCTGGTGTTTTGGCCTGACTCGGTGAGGTAATTTTTTAGAACAGTGCTAGAAGATGGTGAAAGAACTAAATTCTCGTCGACGCCTTCGGCAGTCCAGAGTGGATTGCCAAATGCGTAGTCGAAATCCCAACCGGGGCCAACGTGAATTTTGTCGTCGATACCGTCTTTAAAGAAGAAGAAACTGGAGCTATAAGCATCTGGATTGTTGGTAAACTCGCTAAGTAGATAATATCTGGCGAAAGAGTCTATGTCGGCGAGGGAAACGACTTTGTCGTAATTTTTTTCGGTGATGGCAGAAACTAATTCGTTGAATGATGAAATAAAGATATCTAGCGACGCTTTGGCGTTGTCTTTGTTGACGGCTTCGTATACTGAGATGCGATTGCTGTCTTCGGTGTATGCGTATTCATCTGAATCTGAGCCGTGGAGGTTGTCTAGCTCGACGATGACACCGAAATCGTCTTTTAGATTAATTTTTTGTTTCCCTATTTCTAGTTTGCTAGTCAGATAATAAAGTCCTCGGTAGGTATCGTCTATGTATAATTCGACAAAATTGCCGGTAAGGGGGTTTTCGCCCAAGATATTTTCTAGGTAAAAAGCAGTGTCGGTGCGGAGGTGAGAACGGTCTAGGTAATTAGCGAGGAGTATCCATTTCTTTGATTTACTTTGGCCTAATAAACCGATTTTGGTTTGGAGTTTGATTTGGTATGGTTTTTTGGGCTGACCCCAAGTGGAATTGCCGCGGCTTTTAATTTCGACGTCTTTGAAATCTAGGCGGGAATTTTTGGTAGACAAGGTCATAGTGTTGTCTAGATAAGTGAGATCTTTTGAGCGCCAGTCGACTTCTTCGATGGTAACGTTACTGAGAGAAATTTCAATTTTGGGAAGGGCTTGGTGATTGTTGTTTATAGTAAGTTCGACGAGTTTAAAAATGGTGGCGGTAACAACGATAGCGATGACCAAAAAAAGAGCGGATGTTTTGAGCAGTATACCGTGGCGAACCTGTTTCTTTCTCCCCATGCCTATATTTTAACATACGGTATGGTGGTTGAAAAATTGCTAATGTCATAATATAATGATATTAGGAGAACTATCGGATGACAGGACGTAGGAGAAATCGAAGATGGCTGTTTGTATGTGGCATTTTGGGTGCAATAATACTGGTAGTGATAGTAGCGATAGTGATGAATCAGCGTAATAATAATGGTACTACTGGTAATGAGGGTGGCAGTGGAAATACTACAAAGACCGAAGAAGCAGCAAATAAACCAGAGGAAAAACAGACTGACGAAAAGGAAGAGTCGGGGGCAGTAGAAAATAAGACGCCACAATACGAAGGCGAGAGTCCAAATAAGTCGGAGAGTTTGACGGGTATAATCTCTTATGCGGGAGTAAGTGGTGGTAAGCTTTTGGTGAGGGCAAATATCGATCAATATTTGACAAGTGGAAAATGTAAATTGAATTTAGTAAAAGATGGGGTTACCGTATATAATAAAGAGGCTTCAATTGTGGAGTCAGTAACAACTTCAACTTGTGATGGATTTGAAATTGCAGCTTCGGAACTTAACGCGGGCGATTATACATTAGAAATAATTTTGGAGTCCGGCGAGAAATATGGTAAAATATTAGGAGAAGTGAAAATATGACAAAAACAAAAAGCGTAAGAAGAAGAGATTATCGGAAGCTTGGCTTTTTGGGTGTTTTGGTGTTTGCAATGGTGTTCTCTTTTGTGTTTTTGGCGCAAAAGAATGGAAAAATGAGCGAAGAAACGAGTGCAGCGAATCTGGCGGAGTTTAGACCGGGATATATTATTTCTGATTATCAGATGACGGATTACGAATCGATGGATGAAGGAGAAATACAAAATTGGCTTGACGTGATGAACTCTTGTCCTACAACTACACGTTTCTCGGGCAATGCGAATTATAATTGGCATTATGAGTATGGGCATTATATTTGCCTCTCACAAGAGCATTTTGGGGATAGAGATGGGGAAATTGGCTTTCAATATAGTGAGACGGCGGCGCATATTATTTGGCAGGCGGCTCAGGATTACAAAATAAATCCGAAAGTCCTGTTGGTCCTACTACAAAAAGAAACTGGGTTGATTACGGATCCAATCCCGAATGATTGGGACTATAGAAGGGCGACTGGGTATGGCTGTCCGGATACGGCGGCTTGTTCGGAGAAATATTATGGTTTTAAAAATCAAGTGAGGAATGCGGCGTATTTGTTTAGAATAGTGATGGATGGAAATTCCTCATACTATCCAATTGGTAATAATAATGTGCGCTATAATCCTAACCCAGATTGTGGGAGCTCAATGGTTTACATTGAAAATTTGGCAACTTCAGCCCTATATAGATATACTCCGTATCAGCCAAATGCGGAAGCGCTAGCTGCGGGTTATGGGGCGGCGTATCCTTGTGGCTCGTATGGAAATCGTAATTTCTTTTCTTATTACCAGGATTGGTTCGGTGGGATTACGGATGGGGTTTTGAAGGTTCCGGAGTCGTCTGTCGTGATAGAGGGTGAATATAATATAATATCTGGACTGAGAAGCGATGCGGCAATTGATATTAAGTGGGGGAGTAGTGACGATGGCGCGAATATTCAACTTTATACTGCTAATGGGACAGACGCGCAGAAGTGGAAAATAGAAAGCGACGGAGATGGGTCATATATAATTCGGAATGCCGTGAACGGAAAATCTCTTGATGTCCTGGCGGCGGGGATTTGGAATTATACAAATGTGCAACTTTATACCTACAATGAAAGCTGTGCACAAAAATGGCATTTGGTAGAAAATAGCGATGGTTCATATGCAATATATTCGGTATGTTCTGGTAGGGTGCTCGATGTGGCAAATGGAAATAGCGGCGACGGTGCGAATGTGCAAATTTATCAACCGAATAAATCATTGGCGCAGAAATGGTATTTGAAGCCGGTAAAGACTTTGGATGATGGCGAATATGTAATAAGCGCAGGTAAAGTAGGTGGTAAGGTAATTGATATTGTAGGCGGAACCGATGAGGCAAAAGATGGTACAAATGTACAAATTTACCAAGAAAATAGTACGGAGGCGCAAAAATGGAAAGTGGCTTATGGCGAAGATGGATACTATACAATTAAAAATCTAGCGACCGATAAAGTTCTGGACGTGGTGGGGGCGAATGCAAAGAGCGGAGCAAATGTGCAACTGTATAGTTCTAATAATACTTGTGCACAAAAATGGATAATTGAAGGAAATGAAAGTAAAGGGTATAGGATTCTTTCGGCGTGTTCGAGAGCTCCGCTTGGCGTGTATAAGGATAATGTGCAAATAAATGCGGATAGCAGCGAAGCCGAGAAATGGTATTTTAGTGAGGTTAAGCCAATAAAGGAAGGAAGTTATATTATTAGATCGGCGCTGAATAACGATATGGTAATAGATCTGACGGGGGCATCAAGTGCGCTAGGTGCGAATATTCAAATTTATGTAGATAATGGCTCTTTGGCGCAAAAGTGGAAGATTACAGAAAATGATGATGAAACTTATACGATTACGAATTTTGACAACGGTAATGCGATAGATGTGGTGGCTGGGGGTGTGTGGGATACTACGAATGTGCAAAGTTATGTGTCGAATGGGACTTGTGCGCAAAAATGGAAAATTGGCCGGAATGATGATCTGACTTATACATTTTATTCGGCGTGCTCAGGTAAGGCTCTGGATATCTCTAATGGACAGGCATATCTTAGTAACAATGTCCAAATTTATTCTTCCAATGGCACTAAGGCGCAAAAGTGGAAGATGACAATGACAGCGAATTAATTTGTATGATATAATCGTACTATGAAAGGTAAAATCGTGAGTGCGTGGAAAAAGTTTTTTGAGAATACCAAAAAAATTGTCAATTTTTGTATTAAATGGCGTTATTTGGTAGCTTTGGTAGTTTTTGTGCTCTGTGTGGTTTTTAAGGTGCACGGGTCGTCGATTAACGAATACAACAAGATGTTCGATAACTATGAACAGTACGCCTCGGAAACTGTGCTACTAGGTAAGAGTCGGACGATTCGGAGTGATGAGTGGGTGGTACATACGCCATATTATATGTCGCAGGCATATAATGACTATGCCAAAACCAGCAATATGATGAGCCTTGAGGGGCAAGACATGATTGTGGGGTATAATGCACCGGTGGCGGATATTACTTTGATAGCGAAGCCGTTTACTTGGGGATATGTACTACTTGGCAATGAGTATGGTTTGTCCTGGTATTGGTGCTCGAAGCTAATCCTTTTGGTTTTGGTGAGCTTTGAATTATGTTTAATTGTGACTAGAAAAAATAAGAAGGTGGCTTTACTTGGAGCGATTATGATCGCTTTTGCGCCGGCGGTGCAGTGGTGGTTTGTGCCGCACATGGTGGATGTGTTCTTCTGGGGGATGGCGCTATTTGTGCTGGCGTACCGTTTCTTTACTTCGACAAAAGGCCTAAGAACGCTTTATATGATTTTGCTCCCGCTTTCGGCGGTGACTTTTGTATTGGCGCTTTTTCCGTCGCTACAAATATCGATAGGGCTGACGATGCTGGTGATGTTTGTGGCCTGTATGGTGCGCGATAAAAAAGAAATCACATTCAAGAAAAAAGATATTTGGCGTATTGTATTGATGGTGATGATAGCGCTAGGGATATTGGGATATACTTTGCTGACGAGTAAGGATGCAATTAAAGCACTTTATAATACGGTTTATCCTGGTAAGAGAGTGAGCTTGGGTGGGACGGATGGAATCAAAGTGCTATTTACGGATTTGACTACATTCCTGCTACCATTTAGAGACATTACTTATTCTAATAACTGTGAAGTCAGTACTTTCATTCACTTTGCGCCGATTTTCTTGATGCTGTATCCAGTGATATGGAAAAAGATGAAACGCAATAAAAATATGATTGTGGGGAATACCCTCTTGGTATGTATTATTGTGATGGCAGTGTTTATGATGATTGGTTTCCCGGAGCTTCTGGCTAAGCTCACGTTCTTCTCGTATATAAATAGGATGTGGATTGCTTATGGGCTAGTTGCGACGATCTTTACGATTTGGGGTATTAGCATAATTTGGGAAAAACGAATTTTTTCGAAGAAGCAGATTTTTGGGGTGCTTTTGATCTACGTATTCTTATATGTGTGCTCGGTGGGGGCGAATGAGCTAAGTTATGCAGGGTGGAAATATTATTTCACGATAATCGGAGGACTGACAGTACTGGCATATTTGATGCTGACTGGGCGTCAATATCTATTCCTTATCGGTACAACGATAGTAGTATTAGCGGCTGGAGCTACGGTAAACCCACTCTCGAGAGGGACGAGCGCATTATTTGCTCATCCGTTGCAGCAAAAGATAAAAGAAATTGCCAAAGAAGATTCGGAGGCGTATTGGCTGGCGACTGGCGACATTAGAATAGCGGCTTCGTTTGGTATTGCGAATGGGGCAAGGTTCTTAAACGCAGTGAACTTTTATCCGGATTATGCTAAATGGAAATTGATTGACCCAGACGGAGAGCATGACGCCGTATATAATAGATATGCTCATATGAATATGTATCTAGTTGATACGGAAACAAAATTTGAGCCATCGACTTATCTTGCGGATCTATTTACACTTCATCTTAGCTGTGAAGATTTAAATAAATGGCCGATAAAATATTTGCTGACTGACAGTAAGATGACAGTTTGTACGGATAATTATAAAGAAATTTATGATGATCCTGAGAGCAATTATTATATCTATGAGAGAATAAAACTATAAAAATGAGTTTGAAAAATACTATTATTAATATGGGGCGGGGGACAAAGAAGCTTTGGACTGAATATCATTTTTTGGTACCGCCGAAGGTTTTTGAGAAAAAGCTAAAAAGTTTGAAAAGAATAATTTTTGGCGAAAGAGTTTTTAATGATCCATTTGATAAGAAACAATATAATAATTGGCTGAATGATAATAAGAAAGAGACAGTGCGATCCGAGCTTAAATATCGGCCGCTGATATCTGTACTTGTGCCAGTATACAATGTGGATGCAAAATATTTGAGGGCCTGCATAGATTCGATACTGGGGCAAAGTTATGACAATTTTGAGATTTGTATGGTGGATGATGCTTCAACTAAAAAAGAAACGATTGATGTTTTGAAAGAATATGAGAAAAATGAAAAGATTAAAATAAAATACAGAAAGACAAACGGGCAAATATCTAGAGCGACAAATGATGCGCTAGAAATGGCAAAAGGGACTTTTGTGGCTTTGATGGATAATGATGATGTGCTAGAAAAAGATGCACTTTATGAAGTAGTAAAGGTCTTGAATGAAGATAAGACTTTAGATTTAATTTACTCTGATGAGGATAAAATTGATGTAGATGGAGAGAGACGAGATCCGCATTTTAAACCGGATTTTTCGCCGGATACGCTACTTAGTCTTAACTATATATGTCATTTGACAGTGATCAGAACTAGTGTAGTAAGAGAAGTTGGTGGCTGGACAGTGGGAGTGGAGGGGGCACAAGATTATGATCTGTTTTTGAAGGTGACAGAAAAGACTCAGAGGGTGCGTCATATTCCAAAGATTTTGTATCATTGGCGGATGTTGCCGAATTCTACGGCGTTAAAACTGAGCAATAAAGATTATGCTCAGGATAATGGTAAAAAAGCGATCGAGATGGCGTTAAAAAGGAGAGGAATTGATGCGCACGTAGAGAAAGATTTGAAAACGACATATTATCAAGTTTTTTATAAGCTGAAGAAAGAACCGATGGTGTCGATTTTGATACCGATGCGAGACCAGGCGGAGGTAACGCGAGTTTGCCTAGAATCGATTTATAAGAAAACGCGCTACAAAAATTTTGAAATAATAATTATAAATAATGGTAGCATCGAGAAAGAAAGTTTTTTGCTTTTTGAAGAATTCAAAAAGAAACATGAAAATTTCCGAGTGATCGATGAGGATATTGAATTTAATTATTCGAAGCTAAATAATTTGGCAGCGAAAAAGGCGAAAGGCGAATATTTGGTGCTTTTAAACAACGATACAGAAATCATTACGGAGGATTGGCTGAGTATAATGGTGGGATATGGAGTACAACCGCATGTGGGGGCGGTGGGGGCAAAATTGATATATCCGGACGAGACGTTGCAGCATGCTGGGGTGATTTTGGGATTGGGTGGCGTGGCTTCGCATGCTTATATTGGGGCATCGAGAGAGGACGCGGGCATGTATGGGCGGCTTAAGGTGCCGTATGATTATGCGGCGGTGACGGCGGCCTGTCTTCTTGTGAGTAAGAAAAAATTTGAAGAAGTAAATGGGCTAGAAGAGGATTTGAAAGTCGCATATAACGATATTGATTTTTGTTTGAAATTGCTCAAAAAGGGATACTTTAATGTGTTTCTTCCGATGGTAGAAATATATCATTTTGAGTCAAAATCAAGAGGCTCGGATCTTGATCCGGATAAAATCGAGAGATTTAACTCAGAACAAAAATATATGTGGAAGAAGTGGCAAGAAACTTTGGATGACGATAGGTTTTACAACCCGAATTTTACAAAGAAAGCATGGTTTTTATTGGATAAAAAATAAAATGAAAAAGAATATATTATATATAGTGGAAGATAGGAACGTGGCGCAATTTCGCTATCGGGTACTGAATGTGATGGAGGCAACTGAAAAGTCTGAGCGATACGAAGTGAATATGGTGATGAGAGATAAGTTGGCGGAGGTGAAGCTGGAGGGGGTTGACCTCGTGGTGATACTTCGACAGACTGCGAAGGATAAGACGCTACTAGATTTCATTAGAAAAACACACGAGCAGGGAATCAAGGTATTATTTGACCTAGATGATTTGATTTTTGACTACAAGGATTTATCGATTTTGATGAAGGCGACGGGTAGCAAAAATATCTTTTATTGGGCTTCGTATGTTTTTGGAATTAGAAGGATTGCAAAAAGGGTAGACGGATTTATTACGACGAATGAATTTTTGGCGGGGAAGTTAGAGCGAAGTTTTAAAAAACCTTGTGCGGTGATTTTGAATTCTCTGAATTCTTCACAGGTGGAGATAGCGGAAAAAGAAATAGCAAAAAAGGAACACGACGGATTTATGATTGGATATTTCTCGGGATCGCCGACACATCGCAGGGATCTTGAAATGGTGGAGCCGGAGATACTAAAATTTTTGAATGTCCATGAAGACGCTAAATTTGTGATGGTGGGATATATGGAACTTTCTGATGAAATGAAAAAAATGGTGGAAAAAAAGAAAGTAAAAATAGAAAAGTTGGTAGATTATAAGAAGCTAATAAAAAAGATGGCGGAGGTGGATGTTTCTATCGCACCGCTTGTAATAAATGATTTTACTAATTCAAAATCTGAACTGAAGTTTTTTGAGGCGGCAGTGGTGGAGACGACGACGATTGCTTCTCCTACTTATGCTTTTTCAAAAGCGATAGTTAACAAAGAAAATGGATTTTTGGCTAAAACGGGTGAGTGGTATGAAAAATTAGAATATTTGTACAATAATCCGAATGAGAATCGGAAAATCGCCAAAAAAGCACGAGGATATGCGCTCAAGAATTATTATGGTAAAAAGTTTTTAAAGGAGGTAGAGGAGGCTTATGAGCTTTTCGGATAGGGAAAAAAGAATGGAAGAAAAAGCAGGGAAAAAGCGGAGGAATGCCAAGAAAGTTTCGGTGATTGTACCGAATTATAACTATGCAAAATATTTGAAGTGGCGAATTTTGTCAATTGCGGAACAGACTTATCCGATCTATGAAATGATAGTTCTAGACGATGCATCAAAAGATGAGTCTCGGACGGTGATTAAAAAAATGGTGGCAAGAGCAAAGCAAATAAATCCGGAAATGCGAGTAAAAATGATTTTTAATAAGGAAAATTCGGGTAAGGCGATTTCGCAGTGGATTCGTGGGGTGGATGAAGCGAGCGGTGATTATATTTGGATAGCGGAAGCCGATGATTTTTCGAGAAAAGATTTTCTTGCGGAGGTGATGAGAGGCTATGATGATTCGGATGTAGTGGTGGCGTATACTGAGTCTACGATTATTAATAAATATGGGTTGGTGGTAGCGCCGAATTTTAGAAGGTCTAGAGATAAGGAGGGGACAGGGCATTTTGCTTCTTCTTACATTCGTTCTGGTAAAGATGAAATAAAACAAATTATGGCGATTCGTTGTACGGTGCCGAATGTCTCGGCGGTAGTATTTAAAAATACAACTAAATTTAGGCGAGCTCTAAAGGAGGCATTAAAATTTGAACAAGTGGGAGATTGGTATTTGTATGCTAAGCTGCTAGAGGAAGGGAAAATCTTTTACAATAAAAGACCGATGAACTTTTTTAGAATACATCGAGATAGTGCGACGAAGCGTAGCGAAGTACACGTAAAAGAAGTAGAAAAGATGCATAAATATTTTAAGGATAATTATAAACTTGACGAGAAAGTGACTTCTTATATGGAGAGGGAACTTGCTCGAATAAAGCTTAAATATGGTATAATAGAATAAATAATTGGAGTTATTTATTTTATGAAGGGAATTATTCTCGCTGGGGGTTCGGGGACGCGTCTTTACCCGTTGACGCTGGGGACTTCTAAGCAGATGTTACCGGTATATGACAAACCGATGATTTATTATCCTTTGACGACTTTGATGCTTGCGGGGATTCGGGACATCTTGATTATTTCGACGCCAAATGATTTGCCGAATTTTGAGAGGCTACTTGGAGACGGATCTTCTATGGGGATAAACTTGTCTTACAAAGTGCAGCCTTCGCCAGATGGACTAGCTCAGGCATTTATTTTGGGTGAAGAATTTATTGGTGGGGAGCCATGCGCGATGATACTTGGTGACAACATATTCTATGGTTCTGGATTTACAGCGACTCTTAAAACGGCAGTAGCTAATGCAGAGAATGGCCGTGCGACGGTATTTGGATATTATGTGAACGATCCAGAGAGATTTGGTGTGGTGGAGTTTGACGCTAATTGGCATGCGGTGTCGATAGAAGAAAAACCAGAGGTGCCGAAAAGTAATTATGCAGTGACAGGGTTATATTTCTATCCGGGCGATGTCTCATCGAAGGCGTCTAAAGTGGAGCCATCGGATAGAGGCGAATTGGAAATTACGACATTGAACGAGATGTATCTAGAAGATGGATTGCTCGATGTGCAGCTTTTGTCTAGAGGCTTTGCTTGGCTTGATACTGGTACGATAGATTCTTTGTCTGATGCATCGGATTTTGTGCGGGTAGTGCAAAAAAGGCAAGGGGTGCAAATTGCAGCGCCAGAGGAAATTGCTTACAAAAATGGTTGGATCTCTAAAGATACACTCCTTGCAGTGGCCGAGAAATATAAAAAGACTGCTTATGGGCAGCACCTTTCACGAGTAGCTGAAGGAAGGATGATGGACTAATGGGAAAATTTAAATTTAACTTGACTGATATAGAAGGTGTCTATGTAATAGAGCCGTCGGTATATGGGGATGAACGGGGATATTTCATGGAGACTTATTCGGCAGAGGAATTTAAAGAAGCAGGACTTGACTATAATTTTGTACAAGATAATCAGTCGTCGTCCCGTAAGGGGGTGCTCAGGGGTCTTCATTTTCAAAAGACTTATCCGCAGGCGAAGCTCGTTAGAGTGATCTCTGGAGAAGTGTTTGATGTGGCGGTGGACCTCAGGGCGGGTTCTGATACTTATGGCAAGTGGGTAGGAGTTTTGCTGTCGGCTGAAAACAAAAAACAGCTGATGATACCGCGTGGATTTGCGCATGGATTTTTGGTGGTGTCGGACATGGCAGAATTTGTGTATAAGTGTGATGACTTATACCATCCAGAAGACGAGGGTGGCATAATGTATGATTCTTGTGGGATTGATTGGCCGGAAATTGATACAGAGCTGATTTTGTCAGAAAAAGACACAAAACACCCAACTCTTCGAGATTTGGATTTTAAGTTTAATTTATAAAAAGGAGGAAAAATGGAAGACAAAAAGACGATTATTGTAACAGGCGGGGCTGGCTTTATCGGTTCGAATTTTGTGTATTATATGCTAAAAAAATATCCGTTCTATCGGATTGTGTGTCTAGATGCTTTGACTTACGCGGGGAATCTATCGACGCTCAAGAAGGCAATTGAGACTCATCCGGACAATTTCCGGTTTGTGAAAGCTGATATCCGCGACAAGGAAGCGGTAGAAAAATTGTTTGAAGAGGAACATCCGGACATCGTAGTAAACTTCGCAGCGGAATCGCATGTGGATAGATCAATTTTGAATCCGCAGGAATTTTTGCAGACAAATATTTTGGGGCCACAAGTTCTCATGGACGCATGCCGGAAATATGGCATTTCCAGGTATCATCAAGTATCTACGGACGAGGTTTATGGAGACTTGCCACTCGATAGGCCAGATTTGTTCTTTACTGAAACAACAAATTTGCATGCGTCTTCGCCGTACTCGGCATCAAAAGCTTCAGCGGATCTTGTAGTGATGGCGTATCATAGGACTTATGGACTGCCGGTGTCGATTTCTAGGTGTTCAAACAATTACGGTCCATACCATTTCCCAGAAAAATTGATTCCATTGATGATTATTAACGCTTTGAATGACAAGCCTTTGCCAGTTTATGGTGATGGGTTGAACGTGAGAGATTGGTTGTATGTGGAGGATCACTGTAAGGCAATTGATATGATTATCCACGGAGATTGTGTAGGGGAAGTGTATAATGTAGGCGGACATAACGAAAAGTCGAATATTGAGATTGTAAAATTGATTTTGAAAGAGCTGGGTAAGCCAGAAAGTTTGATTACATATGTCGAAGATAGAAAAGGCCACGATAGGCGTTATGCAATCGATCCATCAAAAATTAAGAGAGAGCTCGGCTGGGAGCCGGAGACTAAATTTGAGAATGGAATCGTAAAGACGATTCAATGGTACTTAGATCACAAAGATTGGTGGGAAGAAATTATTTCTGGTGAATATCAGAATTATTATAACAAGATGTACGGAGATAAGTAAATGAAAGTATTAGTAACTGGTACTTCTGGACAGTTGGGATATGATGTAATGATGGAGCTGATTCGGCGTCATCATGAGGCGATTGGTGCAGATAGGCACGAGTCGGAAGCAGGTTTTAAGCATGTAATACTAGATATTACTGATGCCAAGAAAGTTTCTGAAGTGGTCGAGGAGATAAAACCTGATGCTATTATTCACTGTGCGGCGTGGACGAACGTAGACGGTGCGGAAGATTCGGCCAATTACGACAAAGTGATGGCGGTGAATGTAGAGGGCACTGGAAATTTGGCGCGTGCGGCAAAAGAAGTGGGGGCCAAGATGATGTATATTTCTACGGATTATGTATTTGACGGGCAGGGTGAAAGACCGTGGGAACCGGATGACAAAAATTATGCACCGCTAAATGTTTATGGCGATTCGAAGTTGAAAGGAGAATTAGAAGTCTCTAAGATTTTGGACGATTACTTTATTGTGCGGATTGCTTGGGTGTTTGGTAAAAATGGCAACAACTTTATCAAGACGATGATAAAAGTAGGAGAAACACATCCTGAGGTAGAGGTAGTAGCGGATCAAATCGGTACGCCAACTTATACTTTTGATCTGGCGCGACTTCTCGTCGATATGATTGAGACGGATAAATATGGTTACTATCATGCAACGAATGAAGGCGGGTATATTTCTTGGGCAGATTTTGCAGAAGAAATTTACAAAGATGCAGGAATGGATGTAAAGGTGAAACCGGTAACTACGGAACAATATGAAGCAAAGGTCGGAAAAACGGTGGCAAGACGACCATTTAACTCGAGATTAGACAAATCCAAATTGAAGGAAGCTGGGTTTTTGCCTCTTCCGGACTGGAAAGAAGCAGTAAAAAAATATATAACGGAGCTCCAATGAAAAAAGGTAAAATTGCAGTTCTAATTCCATGCTATAACGAGAGTAAGACTATTGCTAAGGTAGTGAAAGATTATAAAAAAGCATTACCAGAGGCGGAAATTTATGTTTATGACAATAACTCGACCGATAAGACTGGAGAAATTGCAAAAGAAGCAGGAGCGATTGTAAAAAAAGAATATCGTCAGGGTAAGGGTAATGTAGTTAGAAGTATGTTTCGTGATATAACGGCGGATTGTTATTTGATGGTAGATGGTGACGGGACTTATCCGGCAGATTCGGCGAGGAAGATGTGCGATTTGGTGCTAAATGACGGAATAGACATGGTGATAGGCGATAGACTTTCATCGACTTATTTCAAAGAAAACAAGCGGAGATTTCATGGCTTTGGGAATAGGCTGGTGAGGCTTTTAATTAACCTGATTTTTAGGAGTCATATTAAAGATATCATGACAGGATATCGGGTACTTTCGTATGATTTTGTGAAGACTTGCCCGGTGCTTTCGAGGGGCTTTGAAATTGAGACAGAAATGACGATTTTTGCGTTAGATAAGAATTTTTGTATTAGAGAAATGCCAGTAAATTATAAAGATCGCGAGGAGGGGAGCGAGTCAAAATTGAATACCGTGAGTGATGGAATCAAAGTAATTATGACGATTGCGCGGCTTTTTGAAGAGTATAAGCCGATGATGTTTTTTGGGATCATTAGCTTCTTGCTGCTACTTGTGGCGTTACTTTTGGGGATTCCGGTGCTAGTAGAATATATTGAAACTGGAATGGTACCGAGATTCCCAACTTTGATTGTGGCGGGATTCTTGATGATAGCGGCAATATTGATGCTGACTTGCGGAATTATACTACAGGTAGTAGTAAGAAAACAACGCGAAACATTTGAGATTTTATTAACCGAAAGTAGAACTAGAAAGAATAATTAATCCCAGAGTTTTTCGTAGGCGGTGGCGACTTTGTCTGGGTCGCCATCTTCGACGACCTTGCCGTTTTCGATAAGAATAGCACGGGAGCAGAATTTGCGGACGTTGCCCATGTCGTGGGTGACGAGAATGACAGTTTGTTGCCCTTTGATGGCTTCAAAATAATCATTGCATTTTTTCTGAAATTCGGCGTCGCCGACAGCCAGGACTTCGTCTAGTAAAAGAATATCACCTTTGGCGCGAATGGCAATAGAAAAAGCTAGGCGTACCTGCATGCCGGAGCTGAAATTTTTGAGCTTTTGGTTCATGAAGGGGCGAAGTTCGGCAAAATCGACGATGTCGTCGTACATGGCGTCCATTTCTTTGTTGGAAAAACCTAGAAGAGCGCCGTTTAAATAGATGTTTTCGTATCCGGTGAGGTCGGGATTAAATCCGACGCCGAGCTCGATGAAGGGAACTAGGTTGCCATTAATGTTGAGCTCGCCTTTCTCTGGGAAATAGATTTTGGCGAGAGTCTTTAGAAGGGTAGACTTACCGGAGCCGTTTCGGCCGACGATGCCGACAAATTCGTGCTCGTGGATATCGAAGCTGATACCGTTTAGGACTTTTTGCTCGCTGTAGCCTTTGATGCCTTTGAGACGATTGAAGATGGCTTGTTTGAGGCCGCCGGCGCGTTCGGTAGGAAGCTTAAAGCTTTTGTGTAAATTTTTGACAGAAATAACAACTGGTGAAGTATCTTTCATTAGATTTCCTCCGCGAATTTTTTGGACTTTTTACGGAAATACCAAGAGCCCCATACGAGCATAATGGCGACGATAACGATAGGGATAAACTTTAGAATGAAATGGTCGTCTCCGACGTAATTCCAGACGGTGATGGCTTGATCGGTGACTAGACAATAACGGATGTCTTGGATGACTTGGGCGATAGGATTCATAAGCAAAACTTTGGCGGCAATGTCGGAAGTCTCGGCGATCATGGTGATAGGATAGATGATTGGGATGGCATAAAAGAGGGCCTGGATACAGACATCCCAAATGGAAGTGATGTCGCGATATTTGACATTGATGGCGCCAAGCAAGAAAGAAATACCAAGAGCTAAAATGTATAACTCCAGAACGAGGACTGGTACTAAGAGCCAAGTCCAGGTAGGGGTGATGCCGTTGATGAGTGCGAAAATGATAACTACTACAAGATTGATTAAGAGATTGATAACGGCGGTCAAAGTGGCGGAAACTACGACGATGTATTTGGGAAAGCAGATTTTGCGGATCAGCTCGCCGCGGGCAATGATGGCTTGGATGCCTTGATTGGTGCATTCAGTGAAGAAGCTCCAAAGGGTGGTGCCGACTAAAAGATAAACAGGATAGTGAGGGATGTTGTCGCCGAAGCGCATGAGTTTGGTAAAGACTATATATAATATAGCAAACATCATGAGAGGGCGAAGAAGTGCCCAAAGATAACCTAGTACGGAGCCTTGATAGCGGAGCTTGAAGTCTGTTTTGGTGAGCTCTCTTAAAAGCACACGGTTATTTTTGTATAGAAAATTCGGGATTGCCATACGATATTATTTTACCATAATTAGTGATGATTTGCTAGGTAAGTAAGAGTGTCTTTTATGGCATCTTCGATGGTGAGATGGGATTTCCAAAGCAATTCTTGGTTGGCTTTTGATGGGTCGGCCCAAATTTCGGCGAGATCGCCAGGGCGACGTGGAGCAAATTTGTAAGGTAATTTCTGACCGGAGATTTTTTCGAAGGCGTTTACGATCTCGAGGACGGAAGTAGGTGTGCCGGTGCCAAGGTTATAAGCTTTGAAACCAGGAGTTTTGATGGCTCGAAAGGCAGAGAGGTGACCTTCGGCTAAATCGGTGACGTGGATAAAATCACGGCGACAGGTGCCGTCTGGGGTGTTGTAATCATTACCGTAGATGCTTAGCTCTTTGAGCTCGCCGGAGGCAACTTTCATAACGTAGGGCATGAGATTGTTGGGGGTGCCGATCGGCTCTTCGCCAAGTAAGCCAGAAGAATGATTGCCGATAGGATTGAAATATCTAAGAGCCACAGCAGAAAAACTTTTGTCGGACGCACAAACGTCTTTTAAGATTTCTTCGATAATGTATTTGGTGCGGCCATAAGGATTGGCAATGGATTGACCGGTAGGCATATCCTCGATGCGTTTGGCGGTTTTGGAATCGCCATAGACGGTAGCGGAGGAAGAAAAAATAATTCTATTAACATGGAATTTTTGCATGCATCTGAGTAAATTGATGGTGCCGGTGAGATTGTGTTGGTAGTAGAGGATTGGTTTTTCGACGGATTCGGATACGGATTTGAGACCGGCAAAATGCATGACGAGGTTGAAACGATTGTCTTTGAAAATCCTTTCGATGGTGCCGTAGTTGATAAGGTTGGCATGGTAAAAAATTGGGGTTTTGCCAGTGATTTTTTCGATGTTTTTGAGAGCGGTAGTCCTACTGTTGATGAGATTGTCTACAATCGTGACTTCGTGATTTGCTTTCAGTAATTCGACGACTACGTGAGAGCCGATATATCCGGTGCCGCCGGTAACTAAAATTTTCATTTTGCTTCCTCCTCTCCTATATTTGATTTAGTTTTGCCAAAAACGAATTTGTCGTAAAGTAAGAAATTCATGATCATGGTAACGATGGTGGTGAGAATGAAAGCGCCGGTGCTTTGGATGAAATCGTAGGAGAAATCGAGATGAAGATTTTGGCAAATGTTGAAAGCCAGTTCATAAATAGGAGTGAAGAGGCTGAAGAATTGAGTGAGTCCGGGGCTGATAGGAAAAGTAAGAAGTAGGTTCCAAATGAAAAATTTGTAGATGGAGGATTTGGTGACGTGGCGTTCTTTCCAGGTGATTTTGGAATGCATGAGATAAGCGACAATAGTGGTGACAAAAGTAGAAATGAGGGTGGATAGCCAAAGTAGGTCGTTGTTTCTAATAATAAGATTGGAGATAATGGCATATAGGGCATAGTTAAAAACAGTAAGGAAAATGCCGACAAAAAGATAACGGGTAGCGTGAACGGTAGTTTTGACTTCTTTTACTCCTTTGTCCATAGATATAATTATACCACAGGTGTGCTATAATAGAGATATGAAGGTGATGAGAGATGAAAGAAAACGGTTTTTGATTAAACCTTTTTTAATTTTGTTTTTGATTTACCTAATCGGAATTTCGGCAATCATACTTTCTAACACGCAATATGCAGATGATGCGGCGAGGACAAATTATGGGTATGCGGGGTGGTCGGCGTTTTCGCGGTATCTGAGTACGATTTTGTCGCATGGACTGCATGCAGATAATTATTTGACGAATATTGCTCCGCTCCCGCAGATTTTGGCGGCGGCGATTCTCGCGGTTTCGTCTATGATTGTGATAATAACGGTGAGTGGGCGAGAGATTTTTGAAGAAAAATGGACGAAGTGGATTTTTTCGGTGGTAGCAGTGATGCCGCTAGGCCTTTGCCCTTATATGTTAGAATGTTTGTCGTATCAATATGATGCGGTATATATGGGGCTTTCGGTATTTTTTGCGGTGATGCCGCTTCTATTCCGTGAAAAGTCGCCATGGCTCTATGGACTGATGTTGATGGTAGGGGTGCTTGGTGTATGCATGACGTATCAAGTGTCGATTGGGATTTTGCCGATGTTGGTGATATATGTAGCGATGAAAAATTGGAGTGAGCGAAAGGATAATTTGCGATTTGTGTTAATATCTTTGGGGGTATTTGTAGTGACTTTGCTCATTTTCCAGAAAGTACTGATGGCGCCAAAGGATGTGTATGTGTCGAATGAGATTCCGGGGATTTCGGAATTTTTCCCAGCGCTTTTTGCTCATCTCTCACATTACTTTGAATTATTATTCTCGGATTTTAAGATTTTGTGGTTGGTCTTGATCGGCATTATGATGGTGGGATTTCTGGTGGCTTTTTCCAAAGAGAGCAAGAAAAATAAGATTTTGACGGTCTTGATAGGAATAGCAGGTGTGTGCGCAATGGGAGTGATGAGTTTTCTTTTGTATTCGGCGTTAGAGACGCCTCTTTATACGACGAGAGCAATGTATGCAGTAGGAGCGTTTATTGCGATAATGGGAGTGTATATAGCAAGAAAGAAGTCGGTTTTTGTTGGGGCGGTGGCGGTACTTTCGTGGTGTTTCTTTGTCTTTGCATTTACTTATGGAAATGCGCTTGGCGCTCAGAAAAATTATCGAGATATGGTAGTAAATATGGCAATAAGTGATGTGAATGAAATTTTGCCGAAGCTTGGTGCGGGAGAGAAATATATTCAGACGACGGGGCAAATTGACTTTGCGCCGGCGGTGAAGCACATGCCGGAAAAAGATTTTGATTTGGTGAGGAGACTTTTAAAACCTAGCTTTGGCTCTGATGTATACTGGATGGCATATCGACTGACGGAAGCGTCGGGAGTGCCGGGGCTGAAATTTGATCAAAATATAAATCTTTTGGAAAAGAATTTGCCAATTTTGAAAGAAACGGCACTATATATAATATATGGTGATACGGAGGGGATTTTGGTGGATTTCAAGGGTGTGAGTTTTTCGGAGGTGGTGAATGAGTAAAAAGATTTCTATCGTGATGCCGGTTTATAACGAGGAGAGTGGGATTTTGAAATTTCTAGACGGGGAGCTTTTGCCGGTGCTCGAAAAAACAAAAGGTAACTTTGAGGTGGTCATTGTAGACGATGGGTCGACTGACTCAACTTTAACAAAAATCCATGAAACGAAGATTTTTAGAAAAGTGCCAACGAAAGTGATGGCTCTTACTCGTAATTTTGGTAAGGAAGTGGCGCTGACGGCGGGTTTAAAAACGGCGTCTGGTGATGCGGTGATAATGATTGATTCGGATGGGCAACATCCGGTAGAAACGATTCCACGGATGATAACCGAGTGGGAAAATGGTGCGATGGTGGTGACGGCAGTGAGAAAGCATAATAGTACGAAGCATCGACTAGGGTCTCGGATGTATTATCGGTTGATGAAGATGATGGGGAATAAAAATTTGGTGGTGGGGGCGATGGATTTTCGTTTGATGGATAGGATGGTGGTGGATGAATTCTCGAAGATGAATGAACGAAATCGTTTGACGAGGGGTCTAATAGATTGGTTGGGGTTTCCGCAAAAATATATAGTGGTGAAGACTAAGGGGAGACTGTCTGGGAGGCCATCATATAGTTTTAAAAAATTGATGGCGCTCACGATAGATTCGATGGCGTCGTCGTCGAGGACACCGCTAGTGATATTCGGCTATATCGGTGCATTTATTATGGTGTTTTCGTTGATTTTGGGGTTGTTTATTCTAATACAGCAGTATATTTTGGGTGATCCTTTGAATTTGGATTGGAGCGGGGCGGTGGCGATGAGTGTGTTTGTGTCGTTTCTCGTGGGGCTGGTTCTTTTGTCGCAGTCGATGACGGCGCTCTATGTGGCGCAAATTCATACGGAAGCAAAGGGGCGGCCGCTTTTTATAATTAATAAAAAGAAATCATTTGAAAGCGATGGGAAAGATGAGAAAAAATAAAATTTTGCTTAGCTTTGACGTGGAGGAATTTGATCTGCCGCGGGAGCACGGCGGAGAAATTTCTTTGGAAGAGGGAGTGAAAGTGTCGTCGGATGGACTTAGTAAGATTTTGGAACTTCTAGAGCGATGTGAGGTGCGGGCGACGTTTTTTGTGACGGGGAATTTTGCTAAAATAAATCCAGAAATGGTGCGGCGGATTTTGGCGAATGGACATGAGGTGGCGTGTCACGGAGTGGACCATTTCGAGCCTTCTGCTGACGATATAAAAGAGTCGAAAAAAATTGTGGAGAAGGTAACTGGGGCTAAGGTCTCTGGTTATCGGCAGCCGAGGATGTTTAAGATTGATTATATAGAGCTAAAACGGTGTGGGTATTTGTATGATTCGAGTGTAAACCCGGCGTGGGTGCCTGGGCGGTATAATCATAGGGATGTGCCAAGAAAAGTGTTCGAAAAGGAGGGGATAATAGAAGTGCCGGTATCGGTGGCAACTAGGGCGAGAGTGCCGCTATTCTGGCTGTCTCTCCATCTTTTTCCGGTGGCGGTGTATATGGCTGGGGTGCGAGAGTCTCTCAAAAAGACGGGGTATTTTGCGACGTATTTTCATCCGTGGGAATTTAGTGGGCTTCTTAAAGGCTATGGAGCGGTGCCGTCTTATATCAAAATAAACAGTGGGGAAAAATTGGTGGCAAGGCTTGAAAAAGTGATTTTGAAACTCAAAAAGCAAGGTTCTGATTTTGTAACGTACAAAGAGTATACTACTCTAGACAGAGATTGACTTTTGATGTATAATATATACGTTTATGGATGATAATTTTATACGTGTCCGAGGGGCTCGGCAAAATAATTTGAAAGATATAGATGTAGATATCCCTAGGGATAAACTCGTGATTATGACGGGGTTGTCTGGATCTGGGAAGTCGTCTCTTGCTTTTGATACGATTTATGCAGAGGGACAGAGGCGATATGTGGAATCTCTATCTTCTTATGCGAGGATGTTCCTTGGGGTGATGGATAAGCCAGATGTGGATTCGATTTCGGGGCTTTCTCCTGCGATCTCGATTGACCAGAAATCGACTTCGAGGAATCCACGCTCGACGGTGGCGACGGTGACAGAAGTATATGATTATCTGCGTCTTTTGTTTGCAAGAGTCGGGGTGCCGCATTGTCCAATTTGTCATAAACCGGTGTCGAGACGGACGGCAGAAGACATTGTAAACGAAGTGATGAAGCTGCCACTGGGGTCTAAATTGATGGTACTCGCACCGATTGTATCTTCTAAGAAGGGGGAGTTTTTGCATATTCCGGAGCAGTATACTAAGAAGGGATTTTCTCGGGTGAGAGTGGACGGGATTGTTTATGCATTAGATGAATTTCCGGAATTAAACAAAAATGAGCGACATGATATCGAAATTGTGGTAGATAGATTTGTGCTTTCTCCTGAGATTTTGTCGAGAATATCCGGCTCGATTGAGCAGGCACTCGAAATGGGTGAGGGGATTATCAAAGTGCTCAAAATCACAGATCGCTCGACGGCGGTAGGCGAAAATCGGGTAACTTCTGATAACGCTGAAGTGATTACTTATTCGCAGAGATATGCGTGTCCAGATCATCCAGATGAGCTGATACCGGAACTCACGCCGAGGTTGTTTTCTTTTAACGCACCAGAAGGGGCGTGTTCGGATTGTACGGGGCTCGGGTCAAAAATGGAAGTGGACCCAGCTTTGGTGTTTAATAAAAATTTGACGATAGCAGAAGGTGGGATACGGCCGTTTAACCGAGTGCAGCAGGAATCTTGGTGGCTAAAGAGATTGATGGCGGTGGGGGCGAAACATGGTTTTGATGTATATACGCCGATTGGGGAACTGTCTGAAGATACTTTGCATTTGATCCTTTATGGGACGGGTGAAGAAAAATACGATATGAAAATCAGTGGGTCAGGGCGATTCGCAGATGGCACGGTCTATCAGACGACTTACGAGGGGGTGATCCCGACGCTCGAAAGACGCTATAACGATCCAAAAACTTCGGAGTTTACGAAGCACGATATTGAGAGATTTATGCGAGTAAGAGAATGCCAGACTTGTCATGGGGCAAGATTGAAACCGGCAGTTCTTGCGGTGACGGTACATGATCTAAATATTGTAGATATGTGCAATCTGGATGTAGACGCGGTACTTGAGGTACTGGATCATGATTTGAAGTTTTCGCCGGAAGAGGAAATAATTGCGGCGCCGATTCTCAAAGAAATTCGTGAGCGAGTGAGATTTATGAAGGACGTGGGGCTCGGGTATTTGGAACTGGGGAGAGCGGCGAATACTTTGTCTGGTGGTGAAGCGCAGAGAATTAGACTGGCGACACAGATTGGTTCGGGGCTCACGGGGGTTCTTTACGTCCTCGATGAGCCGTCGATTGGTCTGCACCAGAGGGATAATGACAAGCTAATTAATACTTTAAAGCATCTTCGGGATCTTCATAATACGGTGCTCGTGGTGGAACATGATGAAGATACAATGAGAGCTTCGGACTGGGTAATTGATATTGGACCGGGAGCGGGGGTGAATGGTGGAAGGCTAGTGGCGGCGGGGACGCCGGAAGAGGTGGCCGCTAACCCAGATTCAATTACGGGACAGTATTTGTCTGGGGCAAAGAGTATACCGGTGCCAAAGAAGCGACGCAAAGCTCCTAAGGGTATCGAGCTGGTAGTACGGGGTGCTAGAGAAAATAATTTGAAAAACATTGATGTGCACTTCCCGCTCGGTGTGATGACGGTAGTGTCTGGTGTGTCTGGATCGGGGAAGTCGACACTTGTGAATAATATTTTGTCAAATGAACTTTTGGCGCGGCTTCATCATGCACAGACGGTGCCGGGATTACATGACAGGATTGACGGGGTGGAGAATTTGAACAAAATCATCGTGATAGATCAGAGCCCGATTGGGCGGACGCCACGTTCTAACCCGGCGACTTATACGGGAGTGTTTAACGCGATTCGGGAACTTTATGCATCGCAGCCAGAGGCGGAAGTACGGGGGTACAAGGCAGGTAGATTTTCGTTTAATGTGAAAGGTGGTAGATGCGAACATTGTCAGGGTGATGGGGTGAACAAGATCGAAATGCACTTCTTGCCGGACGTGTATGTGACTTGTCCGGCTTGCCATGGTAAACGGTACAACCGGGAAGCACTGGAGATTAAATATAAGGGTAAGGATATCTCACAGGTGCTTGATATGACGATTGATGAGGCAGTGGAATTCTTCTCTAATATTCCATCGATTGCTACGAAGCTTCGCACAATCCAAGAAGTGGGGCTGGGGTATATTCGGCTGGGGCAGCCGGCGACGACTTTCTCTGGTGGGGAGGCGCAGAGGATCAAGCTTGCGACGGAACTTGCTAGGCGGTCTACTGGGCGGACTCTGTACGTTCTCGATGAGCCGACGACAGGGCTACATACAGACGACGTGAAGAGACTACTCGAGATTTTGAATAGGTTGGTAGACGGGGGGAACTCGATGGTTATTATTGAGCATAACCTGCATGTGATAAAATCGGCGGACTGGGTGATAGAAATGGGGCCAGAAGGCGGAATCAAGGGTGGCAAAGTCTGTGACGAGGGCACACCGGAAGAATTGGCAAAACGGGCAAAAACACCGACAGGCGAATACCTCAGAAAATATTTAGCGTTGTAAAAAATACAACGGTTTGCTATTGACATAAGCTTCTAGATAGTGGTATAATGGGGGTGCAATTGTTAAGTAATTTTATCATAAGGACGGCGATATTTTATATCAGCGAGTTCAATAGAAACTAGAAATGGCACTATGATGGGTCAGTGGTTTCTATTGGGCGACGTCTGGTAGAATTACTTGACAATTGCACCATCGTGGTGCCATTTTTGAATTAAGGGCGAGAATGGACCACAACGATAAAAAGGTAAAAAGAAAGGTCCAAATGTTTAAGGTCATACAGGAGAATGAACTTTCTTTCAAGAAAGAAAGTTCAGCAAAGAAAGCAAGAAAGGAATTTGAAACAAAAGTGAATTCTGTTTCAAATTCTGATAATAATCATTTTTCGTTACTACACCGTGGTCTGAGGAGTGATACTTCGGACCCTTATTCATATAGAAGTAAAATCCCTAGGAGAATTGTCGGAGGGTTAAAAAAGACCTTGGACACCGGCATGTCTCTACCACGGTGTAGTAGAACCTTTGAAACGAAAGTGAATTCCGTTTCAGATTTTGATAATGAAATCAATAGGAAGAAAATCGTCCGTCTGGTCGGTGTTTCTGCTACTGTGTTGCTTTTGACTTTGTTATCCCTGACTATTCTTCCAGTCTCCTCCAAACCAAAAACCGTAGAAGCTGCTTCTGGTACCTCTTCTTCTACTACTCTTACTATCGTAAAAGCTAGTGCAGACCTAGACCTTACCACTATAGCATCTTCTGGCACCTTTGCTACTTCCTCTGCTTCAGAAATGGCATCTTTTAACGTTAAGACTACTAATTATACTGGCTATACTCTAACTATCTCAGCTTCAGACAATACTGGTACTCTCACTAATACTACCAGCACGGGGAGCTTCTCCTCCATTTCGGGTGTGATAGATGAAAAGACCTTTGATGACGCATCCTACAATGGTAAGTGGGGTTATAAACCAAGCAAAATAAATTCTACAGAGAACGTAGGCTTCTGGCCTTCTCCGGGTACTACTGCTACTACACTAGACGTAACTAAGGCACCAAACCCAACTACGGCTAATGAATACACCATCGCGCTAGGTG
>JAZRPQ010000001.1:0-51546 GCA_045649325.1 Candidatus Nanosyncoccus sp. | reverse complement strand
CATGTCATCATGGACCAACTCTACGAGGAATTCGGCCGTATTAGCCAGAAATACGACTTCACCGAATATGTAAACGCCATGAGCGAATATGCCGACAAGAAGATGCAAGAAGCAACCGTCGAGAAACACGAGCTACTCGGCCAGAAAACACAGAAACAAAGAAAGATCGACGACCTCGCGGAAAAGTACGCCGAACTCGACAAAGAGTCGCCAAAAGCCGTCAAAGACAAGCTCAAAAAGGACATGGCGGATTTGCAAAATGATGTTGTAAATATCGACGAAAGAATCAAGCAAATTGAAGCCAAAATTAAGAATCCTGAAAAATTGCGCATGACCATCGAAAAGTTTTCGAACTCGCTAAATTCGCTAATTAACAGGTTAGAAAAAGGAGATCTCGTCGAAAAGGACATTTTGGTCAGAAATATGGTTTCGAACCTTGAAATTGATGCACAAAAAAGGGTGATTTACAGATATAAATCACCATTTAATTTCATCTTCGAACCTGAGTTTTCCACAGGTTCCCCTGTTGGTGAGCGGCGACCAGACATACTTATTCGGCTTTGCATGGTTGTATAGATTCCGTAACTTTACGTTTAAAATTATCTCTAACCTTGATTTTTAACGCAAACTTTGATATAATAAAGATATGATAAATCAAGTTACAAGAGATAGAATTAATGGCTTATCTGAGGAATACCGTAAGCTAGCCGTCAAGCATAAAGAAGCTATCAAAGAGCTCACTATTTCTGAGCTTCCAGAAATGGTTTATAACTCAAACGCTATCGAAAACTCTACCCTTACACTTGAGGATACCGAAGACATTCTGATTCGCAACCAAATCCGCACTGATCACGAAATTCGCGAGATTTATGAAGCAAAGAATCTCGCTAGCGCCATAGAATACCTAATGGATAATCCAGAAAAAGAGATTTCCGTAGAGTTAATCTTGAAGTTACACAAAACCCTACTTACAAATATTCGTGACGAGATCGCTGGTCGTTTTCGTTCCGGTAAAGAGTGGGTACGTGTTGGCACACATATCGGCGCTAACCCAGAATTCGTGAATGGTTTTATGCACGATTTGGTTAGAGACTATAACTCTGATAACGGCGAATATTTCTTGGAAAAAATTGCCTACTTCCACGCAGAATTCGAAAACATTCACCCTTTTGGCGATGGCAATGGCCGCATTGGACGTTTGCTTACAAACGAGCAATTAGACATGCTTGGTTTGCCGCCAATTATTATCCCGAATAAATCGAAATTCGATGAGTATTACCCTGCTCTTGATGAATATACAAAAACCAATAAGGCGGATAAGCTGACCGAACTATTTGCGAACTTATTAATCGAAGCTCTATATCGCCGTATTACGAAACTTACCGCCAAGAAAATCATCCCTGTTGCTGACTGGGCTAAAAATAATGGCATTAATCTCCAATCTGCAACCAATAAGGCTATTCGCGGAACCATACCAGCCTTTAGGGTTAGGGGGCATTGGATGATTAACGAAGATTACAAAATAAACGACGAAGAAAAATAGCCACATAACTCATGAGTACGCAATATAACAATCATTCTACGATTTTAGCAGATATAGCTTTGGCAATTCTTAATGGCAACAAAGATGCTTTAGATATTAATGGAACAAAAGAAATAGTAGCGCTATATTTGATGATACCTTATATGTCTAATGTCGTTTTAGATCCACCAGACGATTTAAGTTTTATACCAAAGATAACTGGTCGTTTCAGCAAGGATATCAGCTTCAATGATTTAAGAGATACCATCGCACACTCATTTGTCACCGTGGAAGAGGATGACGGAGATTTGAACAGTAGGCATGGTAAAATGTTATGTTTTGATGACAGAATCATCTGCGACAAAAAAGAACATTCCAAAAAAGGCCTTCACGGAAATGCAGTTTTTATCCCGATTGACTACGTTCACCACAGGCTAGTTCAAGCGGCTCAAGAAGTAATAAATGCGCACAAGCTAAAGAAGCATTAGAATCTAAACACCACTGACAAGTTTAAGAATCGCTATTATTAGTTAACGTTGCAGAGAACTTGTTGATGCAGCGGACGAGATGACGCGCCGCCTCTATAACGTGATTGATTGGATGTTTGAGCATCCAAATTACAACCCTAAGACAAAGGTTATACCGAAGAAGGACCACCCTGTTTTAGTAGATGTTACGTTCTGATCAGGGATCACAAGGAAATGAACATTGAACCAATGTAAAGGAATAACTTATTCCTACAATGTCATTGGAAAGAACTTCGTAGTTAAGCATAAGCTATTTGACTAACACACGCAATTATTGCGTAATATGATATAATATAAGCATGAAATTGAAAGAGTTTTTTAATAAACTTGCTCAAAAGGCCCATTCGGAAAATGAGGCCAATCTTCTTTCTTTCTCTCCCCAGAAAACACCAAAGTCCAACCAGTATATTCTCAAGCAGATAAAGGCCGCTACTTGCATAAAAAACCGACGAGATAACAATATAGCACTTGATGGAGATTATGGCGTCGGGAAGAGCAGTATATTATATAGCCTAAAGTCAAATTTCATATGGCGTATTATTAATCGCCCAAAAACCATTTCGTTCCTTTCGTTTTCGGTTGATAAAAATGATAGAGGAAAACATCAGAGCGAAGAGAATAGATCAAAAAATGAAGATACTCGAAAAGACAAGATAGATAGTAAATATTTACAGAGTGAAATAATAAGGCAGCTATATTATGGAGAACGAGCCAATAAGCTTAAAGGGAGTGGCTACAAGAGGATTGGCAAACACTATCTTTTTGGATCTCTTTTTATAAGCATGATTCTGGGGACATTCCTGCTACTTCGAATCTACCACATTGATACTTCTACTTTTATTAATACGCTCATTGAGTGTGTCGAGAGAGGCATTAACCCTAACATGCCCAGCACATATGCTCTGGCGTGGATCGCAATAGTCACAACACTTACATTAATAGTTAATGCTATTTTTAAACTCATAGCAAATGGAGATATCAAGAGTATATCTGCCAAAGATCTCTCGATTGAATTATCTGATTCAGAACCAGATTTTAATCAGCTCATCGACCTATTGATTTACTATTTTCGCAAAACTAAGCGACGCGTTATTATATTTGAAGATCTTGACCGCCTCCAAAATCCAAAAATCTTCGAAGAATTACGCCAACTCAATTTTACGCTCAACAACAGAATTAAACCTTTTGGGACTATCAAGTTTATTTATGCCACTAGAAGCGACTTATTCATCTCGAATACATCAGAAGATACGGGTATAGAAAAAATTAATACTAAGGTATTCGACCTAATTATTCCAGTTATTCCATTTCTAACAAAAGTCAATTTCAGCAATGTCCTCCAAGATGAATGCAAAACAATTGGCCTAGATTGGAAAATAAATGGAATTGAAAACATACTAAGTCGCCATACTTCCGACATGAGAGTCGTAAAAGCGGTTCTTAACAATATACTCGTCTACAAAAATACTTTTGATTTGCAAACTGATGACGATTACAAGAACGTTGCAGCGCTATCTATCCTTCGCGTCTTTGTGCCAAATGACTACATGAGATTATCGACTGGAGATAGCTTATTAGATTTTGCGCGAGAACAGTGCTTAACTAAAAAAGAAGTGAACATTAAACAGGCACGGGAAAAACATACTCTAGAATATAAGATTAAGCAAAACTCAAAAACTATATGGACAGCAATCAGGAATATAAGCAATCAGTTGCCGCAAAATGCTAACCCCCAGCATATCATAATAAACAACGAACAGGTAACAGCAAATGATAACTCACTAATAAAAATATACAAAACTGAGCAAAATTCAAATATTCAAGTCTACTGGGGAAATTACGGACAAAGAAGTTACACCACGCAGCAGCTAAAAGACATCATCACGCCATACACGAAAGAGAGCCATTCAGATACTCCAATTGAAAAAGAAGTTAAAGAATTAGCGGAAAGAGACTGCTTTACGTTTTATGACGCCTCAATTGCTCTAGCAAACGAAAGGTCCGACAAGAAAACGCAAGGGATCGTAAAAGAGTTATTGGAAAACGCTTTTATAACGGAAGGCTACACTAGGTTTATAACACAAGCAACCAACATGGATAAGAATGTAGATCAGGCCTTGCGGTATATTTTTGGATATATACGCAACAATAAAAGAAATGACGAGTATGTGCTTAGCCCTGGGACAGCGGCTGAGATAATGACCCGAATAGACAATACAGATTTACTATCGGCCGGAATGTACAACTATAACTTATTCGACTTTATAATCAGAAACATCGATCAATACTCAAACAAACTAGACCGTATGTTGCAAAATGCAAAAGTCGAGCTTAGTTCATTTATGGACTTTTTTGACAATTATTGCCACAAGTATAAGAGCGAGCTGGAATCCGAAAGCTGCACTGGGTTAAATGAACCAGTCATAATGGATCTTTCAAAAACAATTCCCCCAGTATTTTTAGCTATGAAACTGGCTAAGATGTACCCAGAGGAGCTAATGGCAAAAATATCGCAATCTACCCTAAAAGACACAAACGCAAAAGAAGTAATTTATAATATTGCCGTCATTAACCTTGACGATCCGTTAAGCTTAGTGTTAGAAGAACACGACCGTAGCTTCCTAACATATTATGCTGATACAATCATAAAAAATGAGAATGGAAAAGAAAATCTATTCAAATTATTTATAGCTAACGATATTCCAATCAACGATCTGAAAACCTTTAATGTCTCAAGTGATGACGTTAAAAACTATTTAGATAAAATACTAATCGTAATTAACGAACAAAACCTGACTATACTTGAAGACGATGTTTTGATAAATTATATATCTACGCACCAGCTAACGGCAGACGGCTTTAAAGCAATAATGAATAGTGACAAGGCCAACGTAAAACATCGTGTTGTAAAAAATATAGAAAAGGTTGTAGCGAACGATAGCCTGCCAGGATGCATACAAGAAGCCGCAGCATACATTTACGAAAAGAAAATATCACTTACTCAAGACGAGCTATTTCAATATGCTGGAAAAACTAATACGAAAAATCTAATTGGAATATCCATAATTCCAGACCTAACAAGAGAAGAAATCGTAGCCGTTATGGCTAAATGCGACGATGGCAATCTTAGTAAAATTCAAATTAAAAACTCACTAATTAAACTTAGCTCAAATCAAAGTAACGAAATATTCGCTGAAAAGCTTGAATCATTAGGTCTAGTAAGGCGCCAAAATAGCCGCAATCATAAAATAATCAGACTCCAAGTATTATAATTAATACAGAACACTGCTTAATGGCGCAACCTCTAAAGAAACTGGGTCATCATGGCAAAACGCCACCCATTCAAGAAAACTAAACCCGGCAAGCCAATACCGGTTACTGCTCGGCAACTTGAAAGTTTCATATTCGAACATAACGGCAGATTCAATTCGCGTGACTATGATAAGTTCGAGCGCATGGAGTTAATGGAATCACCTGTTCGCGACGCGATTCACGAACTAAAGACTTATTCCCTAGAAACACTGGCGCAGCGCTTCGATGTGCGCCTTTTGGGGCGCGGTAAGCGCGTTTTTGCGAGGTTTGGACGCCGAAGACGACAAATGGTACTACTTTCCCCTCGCATACATTCCACGCGCGCTAAATAACCGCGACGTGAATGACGCGATAGTTCAGATGTTCTTCATTGGAAAGTGGCGCGTCCACAAGCTTTCGCTTTGGGCCGAGCCGAAAGATATCGACCGTTACGGCGACATTCTAATAAAACATTCTATCATTTAATTAATAGATAGCGTCCACTTGGACACAATCGGGTTTTGAATGTTATCGTGCAGAAAATAGGGGTGGGATTTTTTCTTGACACGAAACGGTGAAATATTGTGGACTTTTAATCAAAATGATCATAAGATCCGATCATGAAATATACGATCACGATAGAAGAAACCTACACCAAAGACTTTGAGATCGAAGCAGGCAATGCTGAAGAAGCCTACAATTTGGCCGAAAGAAAATATAAGGCTGGCGAGCTCGTACTAGATCCAGGCAAATGCCAATTTAGACAAATGGCCATTACAAGCCCAAGCGAAGAAAGCACTGAGTGGCGAGAGTTCTAAAAAGTAGTTAGTATGCACCAAAATACTTATCAAAGAACGATACAAGCTTAGCGATAATGCCGTTCCTTTTCTCGTTACGTTGAGCGCCAGCGGCACCGAAACGACTCATTTTTGGCATAATACGATCGACGTCAGTTCCAGATGTCTTCATGACACCGTCGCGGAATGCATTCAAGATAAGTCTTTTAGTCTCGTCAGAGTTAAGGTTTTCTTCTTCAATGATAGAGTTAAGTTCTTTTTCGCGCTCGACATTAACAAACTTCTGCCATGTATCACGAATCTCTTCGCCCGTATTAGTGTAGGTTCTAATAAATTCGTGAATAAGCTCTTTCTTACTACGGAGCTCGAGGCTAGAGCTGACAGCCTTATCGATATCGACGAGGATTTCCTTATTCTCACAGTGGCTGTCGTGATATTTAACAACAAGAGCGAGGATATAATCAACGTTAACCTCGGTTTGGCGAATAAGTTCAACTTCAAACACGAGATCATCATTGATAACTTCTTTATCAGGAGTCTCTGGGCGCAATTCATCACGAAGATTAAGATAAACAGACTGGTAGTCCTGTAAATCGCGCGGCGTTAAGATATCCCGCTCGGCAAACTCGTCAAATGACTGCAAAATATTGCGAAGACGCAAAATCTTGCCAAATAGTTTAATGAACTCTTTTTGGTTTTCTTCGCCAATCGGACGTTCGCCTACTGGATAGTTTTCGCGAAGCTTATTAATCAGGTCGGTATAACCATCAATGCGCTTACCATCAGATTCGTCGTAGCCATTAAAGTATTCACCAAAGGTCTTCAAAAGTACAATACCGCTAGCTTCCTTGTCGCCAAACAAAGCGACCGCATCATCTACCTTATCCTGGAGATTACGGAAACAAATGATGTTGCCATAAGTCTTAATTGAGTTCAGAATGCGATTCGTACGAGAGAACGCCTGAATGAGACCGTGCATTTTCAAGTCTTTATCAACCCACAAAGTATTAAGAGTCGTAGCATCAAAGCCGGTCAAGAACATATTGACTACAATAAGAAGATCTAGCTCGCGGTTCTTCATACGCATCGAAACGTCTTTGTAATAATTCTGGAACTTATCAGAAGATGTGTCGTAATCTACGCTAAACATCTTATTGTAATCAGCGATAGCAGAATCAAGGAAGTCACGCGAAGATTGGTCGAGTGTAGATGTATCTACATCCTCATCGCCCATAAAACCGCTAATATCATCTAAATCCTCACTGGCCGCGAAGCTGAATATAGTGGCAATCTTGAGTTTTCTACCACTCTCAGCGAGTTGCTTCTTGAACTCATTATAGTAAAGCTTCGCCATATCAATAGACGATGTCGCAAAGATAGAGTTAAAACCATTTAGTTTAGTCGTAATCTTTTCCTCGACACCGCGATGCATGATACTTTCAGAAATATTCGCAACTTTACGATAATTGTAATAGAAACTACGCTTAGTCTTTTGGTCAAAATGATCAAGAACATACTTGGTAACCTCAGTAATACGACGAGGATCCATCATTGCTCGCTCACGATCGATAGCTGGAATATCGGCGTCTGCAATACCTTCCTTAGAATGCATCATTTGAAGATAATCGATACGGAATGGTAAAACGTTCTTGTCATTAATAGCATCAACGATGGTGTAAGTATGTAACTTGTCGCCAAAGGCTTGCTCGGTCGTTCTGAGTTGTGGATTTGAGCTAGAGCCGGCATTCTCGGCAAAGATAGGAGTACCCGTAAAGCCAAAGAGATTGTAATTCTTAAAATGCTTGGTAATATCCATATGCATGTTACCAAACTGCGAGCGGTGACATTCATCAAAGATGATTACGCAATGTTTATCATAGACCTCGTGTTGAGGATTTTTCTTAATAAAAACACTAAGTTTCTGGATAGTGGTAACGATAATCTTATAGTCGCGAGTAGCGCCGGTCTTGGGGTCTCTATTTTCGAGCTGGCACTGCAAAATATGAGTATTATTATTGCCATTGGCCGCGCCTTTTTCAAAGCGGTCGTACTCCTTCATTGTCTGATAATCTAGGTCCTTACGATCCACGACAAACAAAACCTTATCAATATAAGGAAGCTGAGTCGCGAGTAACGCAGTCTTGAAGCTAGTCAGAGTTTTACCAGAACCGGTTGTGTGCCAAATATAACCACCAGCATCAGTCGAGCCAAGCGTCTTATAGTTAGTAGAAATCTCGATACGATTCAAGATACGCTCTGTAGCGACGATCTGATATGGACGCATTACTAGGAGTTTCTGGTCGGAATCAAAGACGCAATAACGGGTCAGAATATTAAGAAGTGTATGCTTGCTAAAGAATGTTTTTGTGAAATCTATTAAATCAGGAATAATCTTGTTATTGCCGTCGGCCCAATAAGATGTGAACTCGAAACTATTACTGGTGCGCTTGCTCTTCTTGCGACCTTCGCCGGATAATTCCTTAATATGTGAACTACGCGTAGTATTGGAATAATACTTGGTTTCAGTGCCATTCGAAATCACAAATACTTGGACATAGTTATATAAACCAGAGCCGGCCCAGAACGAATCTCGATCATAGCGTTTAATCTGATTGAATGCCTCTTTTAAGGCCACTCCGCGGCGTTTAAGCTCGGTGTGGATCATAGGTAGACCATTTACTAGTATTGTGACATCATAGCGCACGTCACGCGCTCCAGATTCCTCGACATATTGGTTGATAACCTGGAGTGAATTATTGTAGATATTCTTTTTATCGATAATCTTAATATTCTTCGTAGAGCCATTATCTAGGCGGAAGCTACAAACATTATCCACCTGGACGCGATTAGTCTTATCTTCAATAGAATCGCCAGGGCGAGCGATGTACTCGTTAAAGAAACGGAACCACTCGCCTTGGCTGAACGTGAAGTCGTTTAGTTTCTCAATTTGAGTTCTAAGGTTCCCAATAAGGTCAGCCTCGGAGCCGATTTTGATATATTCATAGCCTTGCTCCTGGAGATTATGGATAAATTCTTTTTCGAGCTCCGCCTCACTTTGATACGAATCAGCTTTTCTTGGAGACGGGGTATATTCGGCTACCACTGTAGCCTCACTACTCTCAACGACAATATTGAATCTACTCATTTAGCCTCCTCAAAAGTTAAAAGCTTATCACGATAATAAGCGTATTGTTTTTCGCGTGCCTCAATCTCGGCCGGGAGGCCTTCGGAAATGCTCGACGCTAGGACACTGAAATTATCCAGTATATGAATAATTCTTTTTTGCTCATTAATTGACGGAACGGCAATCTTAGCCTTAAGAATATTGTCATTATACAACCTTGCTATTGTCCCACCCGTAGATACCTGCCATGGACTTAACTGATAGTAATAGTACAAATACTTATTTAGGACTAGCGACTCGTCATGCTCGAGCCATACAATGTTTGAGTCCTGAAAGTATGCAGGTTCGCCATCATAAATAACCGTTCTACCAATTGTTCCTGCTGCAGAAATAAGAACATCTCCCTTTTTAGGAAAGCTATACTTTTTCTTGTATTCTTCAAATGTTTCTTCTGAGATATAAGAATTCGCAGTACCGCCAAAAGTACCAATTTTATAGAACGGAATGCCGGCCATCGAATTAGTTTGCGATTTCAAAATACGCTTACACATTTTGATATCTCCAATTTCTCCAATAGTAAGCCATTTTACTCTCTCTCTCTGCTCATTTTCATTAAAGCTAAGCAGCAGGTCGCGATAGTATTCGTATTGTTTCTTGCGGTTGCTAAGCTCCGCTGTAAGCTCCGCTGTAAGCTCCGCGAAATTGTCCAATATCTGGACAATTTCGTTTTGGACTTCTAATGGTGGTACTGGAACTTTAATAGATAAAAGCGCCGCTTGTGTTACATGTTTTAATGTGGATCCGGTAAATTTCGAACTGTAATCTTTATATGCAATATCGCTGTCCAGATAATAGTAAAGAAACTTAGACAGAACCATATCGAATTTTGGCTTTATCACATATATGCCCTCATTAACACCCCAGTTCTTAGGGTCTTCTAGTACCAATGCTAGTTTGCCAACAGTGCCCGTATTAGAAAATAGAATGTCGCCTTTTTCGATATTTGCTCTTGCTCCAATGATCGCTATCGCCTCGTCATTAATGGTATCTGTTTTTTCATACCGCTTCACACCTTTTAACCCATTTAATTCACGCACAGTAACATAGAAACCAGACGCGTTATCTGGATTTAACTTGAAAAACCTACGCGGATTAATTCCGATATTAACGGCTCTTACGATTTCCGCCAAAGACAAGTATTTAACTCCATTTGGGCATTTTTCTTTAATAAGCTCTTCGAGTTTAGACATCTTGGCTCCTTATCTTTGCATTTAACAATACATTTAGTAGTTTTTCGTATTTTTCCTTGAATGCAGAGGAATCATAGCTTATTCTTTTGTCCTTCAAAACATAATTAATCGTCTCGACAAACCTATCCAGAATTGTCGGATAAAACTCTATCAAGGCTACTTTCTGGCAATTAGATTTTCTCGTATCTCTAAGCGTTTGAACATTTTCACTATCATCGCAAATTGCATAAAGATTAAAATGAGAATATGCGCAATAAAATGCGTAAGTATCTTTATTGAACACTCTCTCTACCCTTGCCTTCGTTGTAGTATCTTCCTTCGTAAGATCGTCGAGCAGGTGCATATTACCAGATTCAATAATCGTTTCTCTCCAAGACTTCTTTTCATCGATAAAATCCGCACGACATTTGTCAACTTTTTTCTTTATCCTTGGAATGTTTTCAGGGTTCTTTGCTAAGAAATCGGCATCTGCTCCAAATTCCATTAGCAAGCGCATTCCCTGAGCGACGGGATACGATCTTAAATAGCCTTTCAATCCCTCGAATAAAGCCACAGTATTTTTCGTAAAACTCACAGCTATATGGTAGAAAACTACATCAACCTTGCCCGTATCGACAGCCTCTTCGATTTTATTCATCATATCGAAGAATACTGGCTGGAGGCACTCGTTATACCAATCGCCAATTCCATCTTTGCTCATCTTAGTCCTCGATTTCTGCGATTATCTTGTCAATCTCGGCGCGAAGCTGATTCTCTTTTTCGACTATCTTCGAGATGTCTTCGTTTAATACTTTTATATCAATCTTCTCGCGAGTATCTTCTCGTTCTACATAGGTAGAAACCGAGAGATTAAAGTCTTGCGCTTCAATTTCTTCATACGTCGCTAAATGAGTAACATGCTCGATTTCTTCGCGCGATGTGTATTCTTCTATAATCTTATCAATGTCAGCATCGCGAAGTTTGTTATTGTTCGTAACTTTTACGCAGTTCTTAGAAGCATCAATAAACAGAACTTTGTTATCGGTTTTATTCTTCTTCATTACGAGAATACAAGTCGCAATGGAAGTACCAAAGAATAAGTTATCAGGTAACTGAATGACACAGTCAATAAAGTTATTATCTACCAAGTATTTACGTATCTTTTTCTCGGCGCCGCCACGATAAAAGACGCCTGGAAAACAAACAATAGCGGCCGTGCCATTAGAAGCAAGCCAAGAAAGCGAATGCATAACAAAAGCAAGATCAGCCTTACTGGACGGCGCGAGTACGCCGGCTGGCGAAAAACGTGGGTCGTTAATAAGAACCGGGTTTTCTGAACCTTCCCAGTGAATAGAATACGGCGGATTAGAAACAATAGCTTCGAATGGCTCTTCATCCCAGTGCGCAGGATCTTTAAGCGTGTCACCAAGCGCAATATCGAACTTATCCGGATCAATATCGTGCAAGAACATGTTGATGCGACAAAGGTTATAAGTCGTAATATTAATCTCTTGACCAAAGAAACCGTTACGGACGTTATCTTTGCCAAGAATCTTGGCAGATTTTAGGAGAAGCGAGCCGGAACCACAAGCTGGATCGTAAACCTTATTGATCTCTTTCTTGCCATGAGTTGCAATCTTCGTTAGGAGTTCTGAAACTTCTTGTGGAGTAAAGAATTCGCCGCCAGATTTACCGGCATTTGACGCGTACATAGCCATTAGATACTCATAAGCATCGCCGAACGCGTCGATCGTATTGTCTTGATAGTCGCCAAGCTTCATATCGCCAACACCATCCATGAGCTGAATGATATGTTCGTTTCGCTTCGCAACTGTAGCGCCGAGCTTGTTACTGTTGACATCAAAGTCGTCGAAGAGGCCCTTCATGTCGTCTTCGTTCTCGGTGCCTTTTGCGGAGTCTTCAATAGCATTAAGAGTCTTTTCGAGAGTCTCATTTAAGTTCTCGTCATAAGGAGCCTTGGCGCGAACATTACAGAATAGCTGAGATGGCAGGATAAAGAAGCCCTTAGTCGTGATGAGCTCTGGGCGAGCTTGGCCAGCCTCTTCGTCAGAGAGCTTAGCGTAGTCAAAATCTTTATTGCCAGCATCCCATTCGCCTTTATTAATGTAGTTGGTTAGATTCTCAGAAATGTAGCGATAAAAAAGCATTCCAAGCACGTATTGCTTGAAATCCCAACCATCAACGGCGCCACGAAGATCATTCGCAATATTCCAGATCGCACGGTGTAGCTCGGCGCGTTCAGACTCCTTTTTGTTATTCATGAATTGGCTCCTTGTTAAAATAAATATCTATCTTCTATTATATCACGAAAGGGCCAATTCTAAGGTGTTACGGCACCCCAGTTATATCACAAAACGCATAGTTTTATGTTATAATATAAAGAGTAATTGCGGCTAATTATATTTTTGCCAGCCGCAGAAATGGAGTGATTTATGGACATATCCAAGATGTCTGCCGGACAGCAAGAAAAATACTTAGTCGCAAAAATCTTTGAAGTTCTTAAAGAATATAGTCATGCCATGTCGCGCGCCGAAATCAAAGAAGCATTATCCGACCGCGACGACAGTATAGCAGACTTCATGAAATATGAAAGAGTTAGTAAGCAAACTCAAAACTCTTACCACCCATTTCTCTTCAAATTCAATTTTGCTATTAAGAATCTAATTATTGCCGGCCTTGTCGAAAACAACGGAAAAATCACACTCACTGAAAAAGGTATAAATCTAAGTCTCTCAAAATTTGATGTAGAAAAAGATGTATATGGCGTTAGCGAGCAATACTGGAAAGACAAACATAAAGAATATCAGGCCGAGAAAAAACAAGAGGAAGCCGGAGACACCACTAAACTCGAAAAATCATCTGCTCAAGAAATCTATAACGAAAATCTCAAAGCAAAACTCTTAGACGCAATTGCCAAAATGTCGCCTGGCAAATTCGAAGCTTTTTCTCGCGCATTATTAAAAGAAATGGGCGTTAACTTTACCGAAAAAGGCACCAATATTAGCAATGATGGCGGCATTGATGGTTTTGGCTATCATCGCGATTCGAACGACTTCAGAACTACACGCGTAGTAATTCAATGTAAACGCTACAACTCTGGTGACGTATCTTCGCCAGAAATCGACCGCTTTCTTGGCGCTATGAACAAAAATCAAGCCGACTATGGCATCTTTATCACGAATAGCAGATTTACAGTATCCGCTAGAAAAGCCGCCGTAGAAGGCTCTCCAGTTACTCTCATTGATGGCGACGAGCTAGTTAGACTCATTATTAAATACGAATTATTCCTAGAGCCAGTCCAGACCTACGAACTCAACGATTTTTATAAAACCGAAGAGACTGAAGAATAGCTTCTTTCATTCCACATTCCGAACAAATCTCTGTCTTATTGTCCTCGCGTGATAACGCAGGATAACCTACATAGTATTTGCCACATTTGGGGCATTTGTGGCGCTTTTGACGGGCTTTCATAGATCCACCGAGCAAACATGCTCTAGGCCCAACTCTCGCCCCAAATCTTCCCACATCGCGCGCGGCGCATCTTCGTCAAGCACGCGCCAAACCGGATAATCATATTCAAGCAAAATCTTAGCGACGTCTTTTGGATCCGCCATTAGCTGGCAATAATACCCAGTCGATGTTTCACCTTCGACCATTATCGGATCCTGTTCTTCCGTTTTAGCAACGGACTCATATTTTGCACGCAAGTCGCGAATCTCTTTTTGTACGACTGCGACGGCATCTTCTAACTTAATAGCCATAATAAACTCCTAAAATGTTTTGCGTATTTAAGCTTACTATCGCGACAATTGCAAGTTCGAACTCGCCAAATAACAGATACGCGAAACACCAAATACATATCTCCCCACACTTCCAAAACGCTTATGCTTGGTGTTTTCGAACTTATGTAATATACTTATGTTAATTGCGGTGCAGAGTTCTGCGCCTTTCGGAAGACGAGGGGGGGTAGCCCCTCATATTTTATGCGCAGATTCTGTACTACAAGTGATACTTGCCGACATAAAGACGGCAACACCTCGGGTGGAGAAAGTATGTACCTTAAATGCAAAAGGAACAACCGGTCGTAGAAGACCGAAAAGAAGCCGTCAAAAACTGAGTAGCAATTACTTTGCGCATTAGTCGTCTGACGATTCGAAAACGCGCGAGCCCAGCAAAGAGAAAGGAGTGTGCGACGACTTCGTTCCTGCCGTATTCTAAAACTATGGGTAGAATGCTAAGAAATATAACCATAGGTATACTCCAGAAAGATTTTGATTTATAATGAAGATATGAGTAAAGAAAATGAACTAACGATCGAAGTTTACGAAAAATACGGCGACAAGTATTTAGCCAGAAATGCTGAAGATATTAAGCATAATCAGAGAACAAGAATGAATAATGATAGGCATATGCGGCAACTAGAAAAATATCTGCATGGGTTATCTAAAGAGTCTAAAATTTTCGAAATAGGTTCAGCTAGTGGTAGAGATGCAAAGATGATTCAGTCTCTCGGTTATACGAATATAACGGTTAGTGATGTAACAAATTATTTTTTAGGACTATTAGAGCAACAAAGCTTTTTACCTCTTAAATTTAATCTAATCACTGACGATTTTATAGAAAAATATGATTTTATTTATTGCTGGGCAGTTTTAGTGCATTTTACCAAAAGCGAAGCAAAGCAAGCGATAAGAAAGATGTTTGAGGCTTTGAATAATAACGGTAGAATTGCACTATGCGTACAATCTAGAGACGGATATAAAGAAGCCTGGATGGATAGAGATGGAAGAATTGGTGCAAAAAGATATTTTTCATATTGGACGAAAAATGAACTGCAAAATTATATGAGGGAAGTTGGATTTAAAAATATTGAAATTGAATCTAACATCGGAACTAAATCGCATTGGCTTGAATGCTGTGCGGAAAGATGATGCTAAATAGCTCATTTTTGATTACGGCGGCGTATGCGAAAGAACCGCAAACCGCATCTTCCACGATCCGTTCTACTACGGAATTCTTGAGCAAGGCCGCAACTATGTAGATTTACGCGTCGTAACGCCAAACTTCAAACCAATGGTAACCGAGGAAGAATTCGACCAGGTCCAGAAGATGTTTAGGAAAGACCGTGGCTCGATCCAATCTTCCTGCTACGAAAACCAGAAAGCCACTCATGGCAAATACTTCTTGCCGTTCCGCCATTTAATCAAATACTCGGTATGTAGACACTATCTAATTCCGGTTAGAAACCGCGGACACAACGCAAGATCGACGACCTTGCCGAAAAGTATGCCGAACTCGACAAAGAGTCGCCAAAAGCCGTCAAAGACAAACTCGAAAAGGACATTTTGGTCAGAAATAGGCTAAAGAACCTTGAAATTGATGCACAAAAAAGGGTAATTTTTGAGATTAAATCACCATTTAATTTGCGTCTAGAACCTGAATTTTCCTTTAGTGACCCTGTTAGTGATCCGGGTAGGACTCGATTCGAAGAACGAGTCCCCCAGCTAGATAAGGCTATCTGGAATCAAAGCACAAAAAAATGGTGATCCGGGAGGGACTCGAACCCTCGACACCAAGCTTAAGAGGCTCGTGCTCTAACCAGCTGAGCTACCGGACCAAACCCAAACATACAAGCCCGCAAAATACGAACCTATAATAATTATATCACAAAACTCTCAATTTGAAAACCCCAAAAGCCAAAAACCAAATCCATCAAACCTACAGAAAGCAAAAGCCCCAACTAATTCAAAATCGCAATCGAAATATTGAGGTACGCCGCAAACGTCGTCCACAAAATATACGGAATTAAGCACCAAAACGCCGCCCGGCTCACCTTAAATGCCAACACCAAAAGCGCAATCTCAAGAGCCCACATCACAGCAAGCACAGAAAAAGCCACCCAGTAAAGCCCGACATTAAAGAAAATCGGCGTCCAAATAAAATTAAACACCAACTGCACAGCATAAATCACCAGAGCCACCGTCCCGATTTTACGCTCAGTCTTCTTCCCTCGCGCCATAGAAAGATAGATCAAATATGACGCCACCCCCATCAAAACATAAAGAATCGTCCAAGCCACCGGAAACAGCCAAGCCGGTGGCGCCAAAGGCGGTTGTTCCAACATTCCAAATTTTTCCATTGCGTTACGCGTCAAAAGTGAAATCAAAACTCCCCCGCCAAGCGGCACCAAAATACAAAGCACGCACCGCCAGACTTTCCCAAAAGTCGTTATTTTCTTTTTTGTTGTTTTATTTTTTCCCATTTTTCCCTTCCTTTTATTTATTATAATATACTTTTCTCCAATATCTTCCCAGGATTCCCCACCAAAATCTCCTCGAGCCCACGCTCATCATACAGCCTAGACAGTTCCAACAAGCCATCAGACAAAAGCCCTGGATGCACATGATGAATATCCGACCCCATCCCAAAAATCAATCGTTCTCGAGCTAGTCGTACCGCCGTCTTATAAACCGTCTTCCCATACTGCCCCGCAAAACTCCCAATATTAGACTGAAACAAAACCCCCATCTCCCGTAAATTATACACCAACGAAAAATCATCCTGAAACGAAGTATACCTCTCCGGATGCGCCAAAATCACCCGATACCCAGACCTAAGAGCTAACAATATAATATCCTCATACCCAGGAAACTCCCCGCTCATTGGCAGTTCCATCAACACATACATCGAATTATCTAGCGTCGAAATCGCCCCCGCTTCAATCAGTTCAATAATTTTCGGCGTAATATAAATCTCATTCCCCAAATGAATCCGGGCATCGAGTCCCGCATTAGAAATCGCCTCACGTAATTTCGCCAAAAGTTCCAAATTAAACGACCGCATCGAAGTATAAATCGTCTCATCCACATAATGCGGCGTCACAAAAATATCCGTCGCCCCGCTAGCGGAAAGCTCACGCACCAAATCAAGCGATGCTTCCATATCAGCAGCCCCGTCATCAATCCCCGGCAAAACGTGCGAATGCAAATCAATAAACTTAAAATGTTTTTCTCCAAAAGTTTTTCTATCAGACAACTTTTTTCTAAACATCATTAGAAGCTACTTTTTCCTATCATCCTCATAATAATAGTTATAATACTTCGAAGATCGTCGATTCACCATATTAAACACTACGCCAGCAATCTTTGCTCCAACTTTATCAAGCTCAGCTTTAGCTGCCGCCAAATCATTCCTAGAAGTATTTCCGTCTTTCACTACAATGATAGTTTCATCCATGAGATTAGACAAAATCACAGAATCAGTCAAACCACCAATTGGTGCACCATCGAATATAATAATATCATAACGATGTCTAAGAGACACTAGAAGTTTTTTCATCTTACGTGAAGCCAAAAGCTCCGAAGGATTTGGTGGATAAGTCCCGCAAGTAATCACGTCTAATTTTGCAATAGAAGTATGATGAATATAATGATCCATCTTTTCAAGGTCATCCGTCAAAAGATTCGACAACCCATCAGTATTTGGAATATCAAACAAACGATGCACCCGACCTTTACGAAGATCGCAGTCTACTAAAAGAACCTTTTTATCAGTCTGAGCAAACGAAATAGCAAGGTTTGCCGACACAAAACTCTTACCTTCCGAAGCTGTCGTCGAAGTTACCAAAATAGTCTTCAAATTATTATCAATCGCGGTGAATTGTAAATTCGTACGTAGACTTTTAATATTTTCACTCACGATTGCTTTCGGGAATTTTTCCACTACAAGTTCCGACACGCCTTTCTTCCCCTTCATGTCGTTTTTCGAAACTCTCCCCGTCATCACAAGACCCATCATTTTTTCTATATCATCATTGTATTTTACTGTATCATCTAAGTAGAATCTGAGGAACGCAAATCCGCCCACAGCCACCACAGCTACCGCCACTGCCAAAATTATATCTCTAGTCAAAGTATTATTAGATGGCGACTCCGGCACCTTCGCAATCGAAAGTTGGCTCACGTTTTCAAGATTATAAATCTTAGAAACTTCTTTCGCAAAAACTTCTGCAATTTCATTAGCGATCTCCGCAGCCTCCCAAGCATTCAAATCTTTCACCGTCACGCTAAGAATCGAGGTATTCTCTAGTGCCTTTACCGTCAAATTTGAGCTCAAAGTCTTCACACTCATGTTGAGACCCAAATTCGAAATCACCTGATTTAAAACCAACTCACTTTTCGCAATCTCACCATAGGTTGAGGTCAATTTCTGGCTCACGTTTACATCGTTAAGTGTCGAAGCCGCAGACGAACTATTCTCAGCACTCGCAATTACAATTGTCGTATTTGCCTGATACACCGGTTTTTTAAACATCAAATCATAAGTCGTAATTCCAGCCACCGCTAAAATAATCACCAAAACAAAAGCCGAAATATAATGTTTTAAATATGTAAAAAATTCTTTGATATTTATTTCTTCCATAAAAAGTCCTTACCTACTTAGTATATCATAAATTCTGCAAACTGTAAACAAACCAGAAGCTCTACAAAAAACTCTAAACGCCTTGTTCATTTATGAGATACTCGTTAATTTTCGCCGTTACTTCAGCCACCGAAGCTGGATCAGCTAGCATCACATATAGAGGTCTCGAAGCCCCCATACTATAAGTCCCCTGCATCGACCCAGTTCCAGTCACAGATACCGATTCTACTTGCCATTTTGTACCACCAGCTATTTGCATCTTGATAAACGACACGATATCATCTCTAGTAAACGAAGTTTCAAACGAGTCCGCCGCAATATCTAGAATAGTTGGGATATTGAATAGATAATTCCGCGCGCTAGTCAACTTTGAAATAATCGCCGCAATCACTTGCATTTGATTTTCACCACGATGTCTATCTCCAGTAGTATACGACTTGCGCTCCCGAGCAAATCTCAGTGCACATTTGCCGTCCACTTGCTGTTTCCCTACCACATAACTACACTTAGTGCCGTCTTCAGAACCAAGCGTCATCGCCTGATCCGAATCAATTTCAATCCCGTCTATTTGATCCACCACCTTAACTACCGTATCAAAACTCACCTTCACCGTATAGTCAATTGACACGCCAAGAAAATCCTCAATCGTAGTTTTACTCATATTGATCCCATACACTCCAGCATGAGTCAGTTTATCACGAATCCCCGTCGTCCCATGTAGCTGCACATAAGTATCACGCGGAATCGAAACCAAAAGGATTTTGCCCTTAGACGGATTCACCACCGCCACGATATTTACGTCCGACCGCGCCGTTGTTTTAATCCCCGTTCTAGAATCCGAACCAGAAATATACACCACAAACGGTTCTTTTGTTACTTCTTTTTCAGCAATTTCCGCATTCTCACTTTCGATTTCAATCTTAAAATCATAAATCACTCGCGTATCTTTTATAGTATCGTTCACATCGTCTTTAAGCATTTCAAGACGATCAGTCTCAATCGTAATTGCATCTACAATTTTGCCATTCAAAACTCCAGTCAGCGTATCCACATCATCATAAAATTCCGGGCTTATTCTCACGATATCCTCAAGGTATTTTTCCGCATTTCCAGCTTTTTCGTCTATTTTGAGAAACCCTACACTTTTCCCCGCCAAACCAGCCACTTGTTGAATTTCGCTATTATTCAAAACCACCACACTATAACTTTTCATTTCTGGAGTTTTTGCAGTGATTTTATCCAAAAAATTATTAAACGAACTCGTATATCTAATCACTATCCCCACTACCACAACCGCTATCACAAAAACCACAGCTGCAATAATCTTTGAAGCAGTAGACCACTTCTTTTTTCTTTTCCCCGCTCCCACCATCACATCTTTTGTTAATTCTCTAGACATTTGTTTCCTTTCTTAGACTAGTCTCTGAAAAACAGGTCTCTCGTATATACTTTATCCATCACATCGTTTAGTTCATCACTCATTCGGTTAGTCAAAATAATCGACGAACTTTCTTTAAACGAATCAAGATCCGTCGTTACCGGCACACCTTTAAAATCTGGAGCATTGAGAGCTGGCTCATAAATAATTACATCTCTCCCATTTTCCACCAAAAATTCAATGATGTCTTGCACTGCGCTAGATCTAAAATTGTCCGAATTTGACTTCATGGTTAGTCTATAAAACCCAATCGTTCCTTCAGCCCGATTCATCACATCATAAGCAATAAACATTTTTCTTGTAGTATTAGATTTTACAATTGCCTCCATCAAATTCTGTGGCACATCTTTGTAATTAGCCAAAAGTTGTTTGGTGTCTTTTGGCAAACAGTACCCACCATATCCAAACGACGGATTATTGTAATGCTCACCAATCCTCGGATCAAGCGACACCCCCTCAATGATATTTTTTGCATTGAGTCCCTTCGCTGCCGCATAAGTGTCTAATTCGTTAAAATATGCCACTCTCAGTGCTAAATAAGTATTTGCAAATAATTTTACCGCCTCAGCTTCCGTGCTATCCATAAATAGCACCGGCACTTGCTTTTCGAGTGATGCGTTTTTAAGTAGATCTGCAAATTCGTGTGCCTTTTTTGAATCATCCCCCACGATAATTCGTGATGGATGAAGATTGTCGTACAATGCCTTTCCCTCGCGCAAAAATTCTGGCGAAAAGAAAATATTTTGAATACCGTATTTCTCGCGCACCGATTTAATATAACCTACCGGGATTGTGGACTTCACCACCATCGTGATTTCAGGATTATTAAGTGACAAAACTTTTTCGATGACATCTTCTACCGAAGAAGTATCAAAAAAATTTTTCTCCTCATCATAATTCGTCGGCGTAGAGATAATCACAAAATCCGCTTTATCAAAAGCTTCCTTATAGTCTAAAGTCGCTTTTAAGTTTAACTTTCTTTTGCCTTCTTTAGCCTCTTTGAAATATTTTTCGATATACTCATCCTGAATCGGCGAAATTAGTTCGTTCAGCATTCGCACTTTTTCTGGCACAATATCCAGCGCTACTACTTCGTTCTCTTGAGAAAGCAAAGTCGCAAGCGACAACCCAACATACCCAGTCCCAGCAATAGCGATTTTCATAATTATCTATATTTTACAAAATTTCCCCTGTATTGTCAAGCAAAAGCACCTTCTAACCCCAGTTGGATTATCCGTAATACCCCTTATACCACTCAGCGAATTTTCTAAGACCATCTCGAAGCGGTGTAGATGGCTTAAATCCAAAATCCGCTTCAAGAGCACTAGTATCCGCATAAGTCACCGGCACATCACCCGGCTGCATCGGCACGAGCTCTTTATGTGCCTCAAAATCAAAATCTTCTGGTAAAACTCCAGCTCGCACCAATTCTTCTGAGAGAATCTGTACGAAATCCAGCAAATTTTCCGGATTAGAATTACCGATATTATATACTTTATAGGGCGGCAACGGCAAACCATCTTCTCCTTGCTTTTTTTCCGGAGCTTTCGCCATCACCCGAATCACCCCCTCCACGATATCATCAACATAGGTAAAATCACGTTTACAATTACCAAAATTATAAATCTGGATCTTTTCACCCTTAATCAATTTATTAGTAAATCCAAAATACGCCATATCAGGCCGCCCCGCCGGTCCATAGACAGTGAAGAAACGCAGCCCCGTAGACGGTATATTGTATAGTTTAGAATAAGCGTGTGCCAAAAGTTCGTTAGATTTTTTAGTCGCCGCATAAAGGCTCACCGGATTATCCACTTTGTCATCCGTAGAAAACGGCACTTTTTTATTCCCGCCGTAAACCGACGAAGACGAAGCGTAGACCAAATGCTCTACCGGATAATTTCGGCATGCCTCCAAAACATTATAGAACCCAATCAAATTAGATTCAATATATACGTCAGGATGATCAATAGAATATCTCACACCAGCTTGCGCTGCCAAATTCACCACAATATCCGGATGATATTTTTCGAAAATTTCATTTACCGCTGCGCGGTCCGCCAAATTCCCCCGGATGAATTCAAAATTTGGTAAGCTCTCTAACTGCTTCAGCCGGTACTCTTTGAGTGACACATCATAATAATCGTTCACCGAGTCAAAGCCAATCACTTTAGCCGTCGGGTTCTCCTCACATACCCGCTTCGCGAGATACGACCCAATAAACCCCGCCACCCCAGTAATCAAAATCGTCTTATTCTCAAAATTTACCATATATATATTATACCACAATAAAATCGCATCATCTTATAACGCTCTATCGCAACCTCTGTCAAGCCAACTTTTCCACAACCACACCTCTGTAATTTGACAAAATCTCTAAAAATTGTTGTATTTTTTACATTTTTATGCTATAATAAGACTGTCTCACCCCGTGTTGGCTTGTCCTCAGCGGGGCTTTTTGTTATAATAAAGTATATCATGATAATTTTTATAGATGGAGAAAATTATAGACAGAATTTGTCCAAAGCCCTTGCGGAAGGTGGCGTAATAGACGATAAAGACATACCTTTTAAATACGATACGGCAGGCCTATTAAGAGATATACTCGGGCAAGATGTTTTGGATATTCGCTACTACGCATCAGAAATTAAGACGCCCAGAGGCTACACTCCAAGTGAGCATATTTTAAAACAAATGGCTATTATCAAGGAAAAAACCAGAAGATGGGTAGCAGACCTGAAAAATCAAGAAATAAATTACATCAAAGCTGGAAACCTCAAGGTCAAAGAAGGCAAAGAATGTCGCAACTGCAAAGTAAAAAGCGAGGTATTACAAGAAAAAGGCGTCGACGTCAGATTAGCCCTAGATATATTTAAAGCATCATTAGAGAACGAGACTAACGAGATTGCCGTTTTCAGCTCGGATACCGATCTGTGTCCAGCCCTTCATGAAGCCAAAGCCCATGGCACAAAAATCAAATACATCTGTTTCGCCACTAGGGTCAATCGTGCAATTTCCGCAGTCTGCGATGAAACCATTACTATAACCCTGCCAAAACTACAGAAGTATTTGGACCCGCAATTCTCAACGATACAGCGAACGGCAGAAGAAGAAAACGTTCCAACGCTACTTTAAAAAAACCAAAAATTTCTGAGCTCTTAAAAAACTTGGAGCTACTACTTGACAACCATTATTTTGTAAAAACCCGACAAGCGACCCATCATTACTTAATACTGCGTCATCCAAAAACAGCGACCCTTTTCTCCTCTTTCGCTCTTTACTTTATAATCGACAATCGTTAACGTGAGAATTCGTATACTCATAACAGGGCCCTCCTACTCTTTGATATCTTTTTCAATTTTTGACCTACGCTAGTAGTACTTATATTGACGAAGCCATCCACGCAATCTTTAGCATCATCAAAATTCTTTTGGGGGTTATATCTGGCTAGATGTTGCTGCCCCATATATAAATTATCGAATGCAACCATTTTCTTCTGCATATTCCGAATTATACCCTCCTTATTCGTGCCATCATCCAAGCTAAGTGCTACAACCGTTTCCTTAGCAATATCAGCAAATACTCTCTGCTTGTTAACACGAATTTGTTCCACATCATCATTAAAGCACTTCTTTGCGTACTTAATAGATTCGTCTAAAAGCCTGGCCCTGTCATAAAATTCCGTTAGAGAATCCCATTCATCCTTATCTAGAACCTTAGTAAACAAATATTTATTTTGTTCCCATGTATCGCTCTGAAGTATGTGCAAATCTACATTTAAATCACCTCTTTTGGTACACTCTTTCGCTCTAACTACCGCCCGCTCAGCCTGTTGAATTTCCAGGAGCAACGTTGTCGCAGCGCTACGAAGCTTATCTCTTTTCTGGAACCAATACACCAACAAGGCCACAGTCCCAACAATCAGAGTCACCAAAGTTTGGAATAAATTAGAGTTAAAAAAATCTTCCATGGCTTATTTTCTCTCCTTTAGCCTTTCAATTTTATCTATAGTTCCCTCATCTAATTTCTTTATGATGTCGAGCATAGAAGATATGGACTCCAGCTCATCCTTCGATGGCAGGGCACTTTTCTCTTGGCTTTGACATTGTCTCAATTCGCACTCCAACTCGTCCCTTTCTCTCTTCAAAACATCATATTGAGACTTCAAGTCCCTATATTTCTCTTCCCAATTTATATTAAACTGATCACCAATCGTCCCGACACTATTACTATAATAATTCCCCAAATCTTTACTGTCCATACTGAAATTATAGCCATAATAGCACAGATTATCAACCTTAACCTTTTACAGGCCCAAAAGACACAACAGAACACCCCCACACCCCTAAATCTTTATCCTCGGCACCGCTCGTTTTTCTCAATCTCTCTCACACTCTCCACCGCCGTATATTTGCAATAATCAAAATCATCCGAAAGCTCTCTGCTATACACCATACTCCCAAATGCCTTATTCACAATCGGCGTAAAATGGCTCATAATTTTAAGAAGCCACGCAAATCCTGGCACAATTAAAATTTTCCGGCCATGACACTTAGCTATTTCCCTCACGATTTCATAAGTCGCGATCGTCTCTTTATTCGCCGGACAATAAATACCGTCATATTCATCATCAATCGCCCGTTTCACAAACTCCGCAAAATTTTTAATATAAATCATTGATCTTTTATTTTTCACCTTCGGAAAAATCGGAAGTTTCAAAGCCAATTTCCTCAACTCCTGATAATTCCCTTTGCAATTTTCACCATAAATCATCGGCGGCCGAAGAAGAACCACTCTAAACTTTTTATCCGCCAGTTTACTAAGTTTTATTTCTGCCTGCAATTTGCTATCTCCATAAAAATTCGTCGACGCCGGCTCTGTGTTTTTCTTAATAATTTTTTCTTTCCCAATCGGCGCACTATCACCATACACAATCGCCGAACTCATATAAATAAATTGTTTCACACCATCTTTTTTAGCTTTCTTAGCCACTTCTTCCGCAAGATCAGTATTCACAGCATAATAAAGTTTTTTAGTTTTTTCATCCGCTTTTTTTACATCCACGTGCGCAATCCCCGCTACATGGAAAATGGCATCGTATTTAGAAAAATCAATCGACTTCCACTCATCACCACGAACACTAATAGCTTCCACAGCATATTTCTCCGGCCACCGCGAAAGATACGTCTTTACTGACGACCCTACATAACTATTTCTCCCTGTAACCAAAATCCTTTTCATCTAATACATATTATACCACATTCTCCTGGTTTTAACAAAAAACACAAGATTCTCGAATCAAACTAGATTACAAATATTTTTCCATCCTCCACAAATCATATCTCTTCTTCATTATTATGTCATTTTTAAACTTCCATCCACTTCTTAAACAGTTAGCATATTCATCTTTATACAACCTATTCAATAATTTATATACTCTCGCGAACGCCTGTCGCTTCACCTTATCATCCATCCCAGAAATCCTATTCACCATAATTCCTGAGCATTCAAGCAACACGTTAATATACAAATACACATCATTACCTAAATCATTTTTTATATTTTCATCCACTAATTGTTCAATCAAATATAAATGTTCCAAGCATTGGGCGCTTCCACTGGAAGGCATCAGATTCGTAATTTGATTATCATGCAATACTCTAAAATATAAAGGTTCACTGATATTAACAAAAATTCTCGATCTACGATACAATAAAAATCTAACTATCATATCCTCATACCAATATGAGTCTGGAAAGCTAATATTTTCCAACAGCTCCGTTTTATAGACAGCCGCCCAAACATAACTTGGATAGTTCAATATTTTTTCATTCATTTTACCAACTACCTTCTCGTCTGGCCTTCCATTCTCAGAAACTACCTTACCGTCCCTAATATCCATATCTCCACACTTCACAATATCTGCATTTTCTTTATAGGCTACATTTAGTAGCCTTTCTATATAATCACTACTCACATAGTCGTCACTATCAATGAACCCAATATATTTGCCTCTAGCGATATCCAATCCAGCATTTCTCGCCTTTGAAGCGCCGCCATTTTCTTGCCACAGAGCTTTCATCATAGGATATTTTTTTATCTTTTTATTTATAATCTTAGCAGTTTCGTCAGTAGATCCATCGTCTACAAAAATCACCTCATATTTATATCTCGTCCTCTGTCCTCCCAAGCAGTCAACTAGCCTTTCAATAAATATCTCAGAATTATATACCGGCACAATTAGAGATAAGTCTATCGTATTTTTATGCTTTCTAGGATTTTCAGAATAACAAGAAATTTTCTTCTTCGGCCACACAGAATCCAATAGCCCGCTCTCTATATCTAGTTTTCCATCCTTACCCTTTATTAATTTAAACCTCACAACAACAACAAACAGGTTTTTTCTAATATTTTTCAAAATTTCTTTTATTCTATACACTCTATTCACTTTCTCTTTATTTTCTTATTAATCCAACCAACCACCAACTTAATTTGCTTTCTATAGATTATAGTATACAGTATAATAGTCAAAGAAGAAGTAGACAAAAATACGGTCAACGCTCCCACTCCCCAATCAATATATCCACCAGAAATATCCATTGGTACAAGATAATAAACCGCCACAGCCGTCAACGCTATGCAAATAGCTACAATAATTTTCCCTACACTATAGCGAATATTACGTTTCAGAATATGTTTATTCGCATGGTAGACAAATTCCACAGTACGAATAATCATCGCCACAAGAGTACCAATAGCAACTCCAACAATTCCAAAATTAATTACTAGAATCACAGATAATACTATATTTACAATCGCTTCCACCCACGCACCTATTCTAGTCTCCTTAAAATGACCTGCGGCTAAAGTCAAAGAGCTATAAGGCAACCTGATAGCCCAAACAAACTCGCTCAAAGTTATCAAACACCCAAAAAGTGGCCTAACATAATCCGCATCGGTCACCCCATTGGTATAGATTTGCACAAAGGGGGTAATTAATATCAAAGTAGAAGCAAATAATATTGATGCGACCATCATATATAGTAGTTCGTAAGCAGAAAACTTTTTTTTCAAATTTTCCATTTCATTCTTTGCCAGCATATCACCAAACAAAGAATCTATACCAGTATTAAAAGATTGAATAATACTCTTTATCGCAGTAAGCACAAGCAGATAAACTGAGTATACTGACACCTCGGCTAAAGTTGTAAAAATAGTTAGCACTGCTATATCAGTATTTCCGTGAACGACCGCAGCAACATGCTGAGCTAATCCATCCCATTTTTGCTTTATACGATAACCAGACGAAATTTTTAAATCAATCTTATACTTTTTCTTTACATATAAATTAAGAATAATAGGTCTAAATAGGAATACCAGTGCAGTCGATATTTTAATCGCAATAACATCTGCTCCTGATAAAGCAAGAATAACCACAAATATCGTAGCCAGTATATAAGTAATTGTTCTAATTATGGAAACTACATAAGTCTTTTGTTTCGCTTGCAAGAATAGTCCATAAGTCATTCCAAAAAAGTACTCCGCAAATATGCTAACCCCTATTATTACGACCATCGAGATAGTGAACAGTGCATCAAAATCAGCCTGAACAATCAGTGGAAACACCACACAAAGCACAGCAATATACACCACAAAGACCAAAGATATCCTACGGAAAAATTTCTCAGACGATTTCAAGATCCGTGCTATAGTTTCTTTGTCTCTCATTGCAATCGGCTTATACAGAGTAGCTCTAACTACTGGACCAAAGCCAGATTCAAGTAGTGATATATAAGCCAAAAATTGAGTTATCGATGCTATTAAACCGTTCACGTCGGATCCGAAATGGTCAATTATAATTTTTGGCACCACAAATCCGTAAATCACAGTTGCCGCCTGCAGTAATAGATTAGTCAAAATATTATATAATGCCTTCTTCGATCTCATTTTTTCACCAAATCCAAATTAATCATATCGCCGAGTTTTTTGTCCCATTTTTCATCCTCAAATGGTACCATTCCACCACAAGTCGAGAACGTCAATTCACCAAAATATAATTTTCCGTTTATTTCATACCAATCCACTCGAAGATGCGGGATACCTCTAGAAAGAACCGCGCTAAATTCTTTCATCTTTTCGAAATTTTTTGGCTTTTCCGGGATATAAGCAATAGGTCGATAATCTTTTCTTTCACAATCCGTCAATTTCATATCCATATCATAAAAACTAATCCCTGCAGTAGCGTGATCCTCTAAGCCCTCAGACAAATACAAAAGCTCTGGTTTACCATCAAAACAGAAAAACTTATAATCACGCATAATCTTATATTTGCCATCTTCCATATACTTTTCTACTATTATTCTCGGTCTTACGTTCTTATATGGCCATTCCCTATGTATATAATAATATTTTCTTCTCAGAAATTTATTAATTTTTTTGCGAACCGCCTTCTTATCCATTTTAGATTTATCTTTTACAATGACTAGTCCACCACTATCGTGAGTACACTTAATCACAAATTGATTTGGCAACTTATCAAAATCGATATAGTCAAAGTTATCATAGACGCCAAACGTAGGTATAATATATTCCTCGCCTATAATATTTGCTACATATTTTTTTACTTCATATTTATCTACCATTGTAGTGTAAATATCTTTCCTATCGTACAACTTTAGCCATTGTAATTTTTCATTAAAGGTTTCTGGACTATCAAGGTTCAACTCTTTGCCAAAATTAAGGTTATATTCTTTTCTTAAAAACTTTTCATCGTTCATCCAATTACAAAATCCATGATGAGACAAATATTCAAACCTCTTTTTTGAATCAAAAATCTTAGATATTCTCTCCATATATATCTCCTGCTCTTTTATTATTATATATCGAATAACACATATAAATTAAACATAGTATCACCATATTGAATTCAGCATCATAACTCACCATACCGTAATCCAATATGGCGAAAATAATCATCAATAATAAAGAAAGCAGTAAAACAGAGTGCCGTATTTTATTTTTTCTCTCCATTTTATACATTCCAAATAATTTAAAGGTTATAAAAATCCAAAAAGCATAGTACACGACAAATCCTACTACTCCCAAAGTAGAAAGAATTTCTAAATAGTTATTGTGGCTATAAGTAACATAAGAGGAATGTGTCTCCTCCATATATTCTATAAAATTGTTGCCGCCATACCCCAACAAAGGATACCTGCCAAAAAGTTCTTTAGCCTGTTCTATGAAAAATCGTCTTTCTATTAAACTATAGTCAGTACCAATTTCCGCATCCCTCTCGTCGATAGTAGCAAAAGTTTGCTCAACCCTAGATCCGATTACATTGTATAATTGCTCATTAGTAAAAATCAACAAAAACACCATTGCTACCGCAACAATAGCACCCAAAATTTTTATTATAGTGTTCATCCCTTTAGCAATTAAAATTTCATAAGCCAACACCCCTGCGATTATAGCAAACAACGCTTTTTTTGATCCAGAAAGCAGCGATATTGCAAAAAACAAAACTATAGCCATTAGATAGAATATCTTCTCTATCCTACTACCCCCTCTAGCATCGTGAAAAAGATACAAAGACAAAATAACCCCTATAGACATCCTAATCCCAAGAGCATTCGCATTTAGACCCATTGCGCTACCAAGCCTTTGCGTTCCAAAAGCCTCGATTGGGGTTCTAATAAATAAAATCACCACAGAAAGCGCGAGAGAAGCCACTAAAATTTTCAAAACCAAATTCAAGGTTTTCTTATCGGATACATAAAAAGGCAAAAAGAAAAATAGTCCAATAATCTGGATAAAAATAGCCACTTTTTCAAAAATATAATCCGGATTTGCCGCCCATAACGCAGAGACAAAAAACAATATCCAGTAACAACCGTTCCACATAAAAGCACCCAAAGTTTTCTTCTGTCTTCTTATAAAAAACGTCGTAATTAGCATTATTATAAACATCACCCTCACAAATACGGCATCAAAACCAACGCCCAATCTAAATGCCGTAATCGACAGAAAATACAAAAACAATAGACAATACCTAAAAATTTCACCTTTGGTCATCTTGCTTTTATTTTCTTTCATATTCCTCATTTGCAATCTTATTTATAAACGTATTCCAACTCGCATATATATTCTGACTATTCAATTTTTCTCTGAGCTTTATTGCATTTTCTGATAGTCTTTTTGAATATTGCACATCGTCAACAACTTTGCTTAAATCGCAGACTAGCCCATCTAAGTCTCCTTTCATAATTAATACTCCATTTTTGCCATCTTCAATCAGCTCTTTAGCTCCACCACCATCAGAATCGGTAACCACACATGGTAGGCCGATACACATAGCTTCAATCAACGCATTAGATATGCCTTCATAATTTGACGTCATCACAAAACAAGTAGCATTCGCAATTCTTTCAGAAACATTCTTCACGTACCCCATAAATACAACCTTTCCAGTCAAACCATACTTATCAACCATCCGTTTTATTTTTTTCTCTTGTCTACCTTGTCCATATATTTCCAATTTATATTCAGGATGTTTTTTGCTAAAAATCGCAAACGCTTTAATCATCATCGGATAATTTTTTTGTTTTTCCAATCTACCCACAGCAACAATTTTCTTTTCAACGCAACGCCGTTCCGATAATTTCACATCTTCATTAATAGCATTGGAAATTACTATTTTTTTTCTGGTCTTTTCATAATATTCACTTATCTTTTTTGTTTGTACTACTAGCCCATCGCTCCTCTTTACAGAATATTTCATCATCATCCTATCCAAAAAAGGAGTGGTAGCAGGATTATTCCTTTCAGACACAATTATCTTGCCTTTTATATATTTTTTCAAAGAAGTCAGCAAAAAAGACGGCATCGACAGCATTGTCACATAACAAAAAACTTCTTCATTTTCTTTTATATATTTTTTTAGACGATTACGCCTAATCAGATTATTATAAATCAAATTACGCCTTTCAGAATCCTTCAATAGACAAACCTCTTTTATAGATGGATCAATACGATAAGGATTTTTCGTCTCCGACAATGTAACGATATCAACTAAATAACCTTTTCTATTTAAATAATTAGCCAAATTACAAGTTACTCGTTCTGCTCCGCCGCCAGAAAGTAAACTTATCACCAAAGTAATTCTTTTTTTGCTCAAAGAGACACTCATATACAAGCCATCCTCAATTGCGATGTACTAGTTTTAATCGCAAGAATCTTAAGTTTATCATAAAATTCTTTCCTTCTTTTATCCAGAATACTTTTATCGAACTCTTTTGCCTTTTTGCTATTATTTCTGCTCTCGATTACCATACTAGACCAGTCATTTATAATTTTAATTATTTTCTTTGCATATTCACCGCTTTCATTACTAGACACCAAATATTTCCTATCAATAATCTCCGGTATTCCATCAATCGAAGGCGCCACACATACTAATCCGACAGACATAGCCTCAACGAGCGCTCTTGGCATACCTTCAACATAGGTCGGAAAAACAAAAAGATGACTTTTAATCAAAATGTCACGAATTCTGGTTTCATCGTTAATTGCACCCGCAAACTTCACGTAGTCTTTAATCCCATAGTCGGCGACCATTTGCTCTAATTTCATCCTCATTCTCCCGTCACCAATAAAAGTAATTCGAAAATTAGTCTGGCCAGCGTCCACCATCAATCGTGCTGTATCGATTAGAATATCTTGCCCTTTATGACTAGTATCCATATAGCCAGTATGCACAATATTAAAACATTCCGGTGGAGTTTTAACATCCCATTTCTGCTCATAGAAAAAATTCTGTTTTAGATCCAGATAGTTTGTCGTAAACGCTGTTTTTCTACATGGATAAGCTTTTTGCAAAGTATATTTTGTCACATAAGCTACGCCATCAGCAGCCAAACACATGTTCTTAGCTCGCCTTGTCAAAAGCTTATTTATAATTTTATGGAATACGGTACTAGAATCGAACATTCTATCAGCTGGCCCCACAAACTCAACCGCAAAAGGTTTATGCGATTTTTTAAAAACCGGATAAGTCGCAAGAGAAAGTGGTGAAGGGCCCCTAATAATAGCACAATTAACACCTTTTAAATTTTTCTTAATTATTCGTCTAATTTTCAACGAATTTTTCACAATCCCAAACGCTCCAACGAAGTCCGGCAAAGCCACAAAAGAGATCCCTTTCCCGCTAACCAAATTTTTGTCCCCTATATCATCTTTAGAAATATCCATACACCTACCACAAAGAACCAACTCGTCAAAAGTTTGCAAATAGCTCTGTAAATATTTATAATTTATAATCCGGTCACACCAAATCTGGCCATTAGAAGTCCTAAAGAAATGATTTTCCAACAAAACAAATACCGTACTCATCACCTCATCCTCATCTTCCACTTCCTAAAATAAACACCATAAGATTTTATCATTGTCCTCGCCGCCTTCATATTTTTATGATTTTCCCGTTGCCAACCATGAATTACTTCGATAGACGGGACAAACATAGTTTTCCCTAATTGTTTCATTTTTCGCGTTAAATCTGCATCTTCAAAATATAAGAAATACTTCTCATCAAACCCCCCAACTTTTTTCAGTGCCTCAGTCCGACAAAACATAAAACACCCCGTACAAAAATCAATCTCACGAGGCTCATTGCTTTTGTTGTCTCGCATAGTATATTCTCGCCGCCATTTTTTACATCTTTTACTCTTTTTTTCAAAGATTCCTCCTACCAAATATTTAATCTTTGGATATCTTTTTGGCAAAAACTGTTCCGTTCTATCCTCATCATCATTTAAAATCTTCGGCGTTGTAATTACTGTATCCTGATTTCCATTCATATACCTTACGCAATCTCGCACGGTATTTTTTAGAAAAACAATATCTGGATTTACAATAATGTGGTACTTAGAATCCGCTTTATTTATTGCCACATTATGTGCAGCCCCAAAACCTGCATTTTCTTTATTCTCTATCAATATCACATCAGGGTATTTTTCCTTAATAACAGCAACCGTATTGTCAGCAGAATTATTATCCACCACACAAACCTCCAAATTAATCTCATCAAGATTGCTCTTATATAAGCTATCCAAAACATTCTCAATTTCATCTGCGCTATTATACGTAACAATAGATGCAGAAACTTTTGTTTTTCCCATCACCTCTTCCTCCACGCCTTCTTCCATAACGGCACATTCGCATCATACCCACGGATCGCCAGAACTTCATTCAGCCCGTGCGCAGAGCCGATTTTCTTTAACACTCTCTTCCAGGTCGCCGTCTTTGAATTCTTTGCAGCCGTCATCAAAATATCTTCCTTATTTAATTTCGAAAGATCAAACATTACCGTACTCGCCCAAACCGCCGAAAGTCGCGACGATTGCAAACGCGAAATTTCCGTCGGCACCCGCACCGGCCTACCACTCGGCCTACCATTTTCATCCGCAAAAACATAGCTCGCAAACGAAAACGCCGAACCATTATCCCGCATAAATTCAATCTGTCTCTTCAATTTCTCCGGTTGCCACATATCTCGCGCATTCAAAAAACAGACAAATCGCCCAGATGCTTTCTTTATACCAGCGTTTCGCGCCTTCGCCATTCCACTTTTTTCATTCAAAGAAATCACCTTAATTTTATCCGACGAAAAACCCGATATCACTTTAAGAGTCTGGTCTTCCGAGCAATCGTCCACGATAATCAATTCAAAATCTTGATAGGTCTGTCCCAGTACAGAATGAATAGCACTATCAATACATTTCGCAGCATTCCGCGCTACGATTACCACGCTCACCATTGACGCCCGCCCTCTATCCGTTCTTTTTATCTTCTTAGGCGCCACTTTTTTTATAGCCATTTCTTTCATAGCCACTTCTTTCGTGCCCACTTTTTTCATAGACACTTCTTTCATCGCTACTTTTTTCTTGACAGGCTTTCCCCCAAAGTCCATTATCTTTTTCTTCCCAGGCGCCGCTACCCTAGGCACAGCCCTACTAATAGCCCCTTTACTCGCAGTCTTCTTAGTAGTATTGGCACTCACAAAATCAGAAACCTCCGCCTTCTTAGCGGCACCGACAGTTACAGGTTTTTCTCTTCTAGTTATCAATTTTTGTCCTTTTAGTCCAACAAAATATGTAGGACTCTCCCACCTACAATTATACCACAAATACCCCCATCAGTCGACCATATGCGCAATAAAAAGGTGTCTTCTACCCCTTTACTCCATCGCTCTTAAAAACTTTCACAAATGTCCCAAAAAAGCATTTACAGTCAAACTCAAATGAGATTTTGTTAGCATATTCTCCATCTAGTTTAGCTTTACGAGTCTCCAAAATATCATCTCGTCCATTTATCTGCGCCCAGCCAGTTAGCCCAGGCCGAAGAAGGGAAGATCCATTCTCGTCTCGCATCCGCATCAAAGCCTCTTGATTCCAAAGCGCCGGTCTCGGCCCCACAAAGCTCATTTGCCCCATCAAAATATTAAATAATTGTGGCAACTCATCGAGAGACGTTCGCCGAAGAATCTTCCCACAAAAAGTCACATACTTACTCGGATCTTTCAACTTATCCGTCGGTACATCCGGCGTATTTACTTTCATCGTTCGAAACTTAATAATCATAAAAAACCTATGTTGCCCATCCGCATAATTTCTCGCAAATCTTTTTTGTCGATAAAAAATTGGTCCCGGATCCGTAATCAATACAAACAAAGAAATCAAAATCATCGGAATCAAAAGAATCACAATCAAAACCAGCGAAATCACAAAATCCAAAAGCCTTTTCACAAATTTCTTATACATCTTCTTATCCTATTGTATAAGTATCTACAATCTCCGCTACTTTAAGTTTAATGTCATCTGGATTTCCCCATGCAGCCTCAATCAACTTATCAAGATCCGGCAAAAACGAATCAGAAATCTCAATCGGTCTTCCAATATGAATCAGCTTATTTGGCGTAGATCTCATCCCTTCTTCCTTCATCAGCATTTCTTCATACATTTTTTCGCCCGGACGAAGCCCTGTAATCTCAATCTTAATATCCACTCCCGGTTTATAACCTTTATATCGAATAATTTGCTTTGCAAGATCATAAATTTTTACCGGTTTACCCATGTCTAACACGAAAATCTCACCACCTCTTGCATATACACTTGCTTGTATCACCAAACTCACCGCTTCTGGTATCGTCATAAAGTATCTTGTCACTTCCTTGTCTGTCACTGTCACCGGTCCACCTTCCTCAATTTGTTTCAAAAATAGTGGAATCACCGAGCCATTCGACCCCAGCACATTACCAAAACGGACAGCCACAAAATCTGTCTCACTCATCTTATCATAAGTCTGCACTACCATCTCGCAAATTCGTTTTGTCGCCCCCATTACATTTGTGGGTCGCACTGCTTTATCAGTCGAGATCAACACAAACTTTCGCGCTTTATACTTATCCGACAACTTCACTGTATTAAGAGTCCCAAGACAGTTATTTTTTACAGCCTCATTTGGACTTACTTCCATTAACGGTACATGTTTATGCGCTGCTGCATGAAACACCACATCCGGACGATACATAACAAACACTTTCTCGAGTCTATCGTAATCCCTCACCGACCCCACTATCGTCTCCAGCTTCAAGTCAGGATATGAACGCAAAAGTTCCTGCTGTATATCATAAGCATTATTTTCGTAAATATCAAAAATAATTAATCTCTTTGGCCTACATTTAGCAATCTGCCGACAAAGTTCCGAGCCAATAGATCCACCCCCACCAGTCACTAACACCGTCTGTCCGCACAGGCTATCTTTGATTTCTTCATTATTTACTACAATTTGATCTCGTCCCAAAAAGTCCTCATATGAAATTGGTCTAAGATTATCTTGAACTGCCGTAGCCGATTCTTGATTCGTTTCCCTAAACATCGACGGCAAAATTTTAATTTCTGAGTCAGTCCTTTGACATTCTGTTACAATTTTTGAAATCTCTTCCTTCGACGCCGACGGCAATGCAATAATAATTTCCTTTACCCTATATTTTGACACTGCCTCTTCAAGCTTGTGTCGCCCACCTACGATCGGCACTCTTCTAAGCTGAGTTCCCCATCTTTTTTTGTCGTCATCAATAATACAAACAATTCTTGTATTCATCGTCTGGCTCCGCATCGTTTCATCTACTACCATTCGCCCAGCCTCACCTGCACCAATTAATAAAGTCCTAGTTTTGTCATCTTTATATCCGTGTGCAACATTCACCAAAATTCTCAAAATCCGATACGAAAATCTCGTCCCGCCAATCAATATAATCATCGAAAGACAATGCACAAAATAAAAACTCGCAGGAAGTCTAAGCTGCAAAATCGAATTCGTCGCGAGTGTAATTACTTCCACAAACACACACGCAAGCCCCACATTGAGAAGCTCCACCACCGAAGCATATCGCCACACTGATGTATATAATCCCGCCAAATAGAAAAACGCCACCATAATCAAAATATTTAACGGCAAAGAATTCAAAAGATTATTCAAATAGTTGCTAGGTATTTCAAAATCAAATCTGAGAGCTAGCGCAAAAAAGCTCGTTAGCACAAAAATCGCCACATCCGCTAATCCAAGCAGAATAATCTGCGGCAATTTTTTATATAACAAACTTTCTAGTTTCCGTACCATCTCAACAAAATCACGCCCAATTTATTTTATATATATTATACATTATATTACAGAATTATGCGAGCATAAGGGCTTTACTTCGCGTACTCAATCGCACGCGTTTCCCTGATCACATTCACCTTGATCACCCCAGGATAGCTCATCGTCGCTTCAATTTTATTCGCGATATCACGCGCGAGTTTCAAAGCCGAAAGATCATCAATTTGCTTTGGCTCCACAATCACGCGAATTTCTCTACCTGCCGAAATCGCATAAGCCTTGTCAATACCAGGGAACGAAGTTGCGATATTCTCAAGATCACGCATTCTTTCAGCAAAGTTTTCTGCCGAAATATTACGAGCCCCCGGACGAGCCGCGCTCATCGCATCGCAAATCTTAATAATCACTGCTTCTGGAGTAGTTGGTTCAATATCATCATGATGCGCCGCAATTGCATGAACAACAGGCTCTGGCATACCATACTTCTTCGCTAGCTCCGCGCCAATCTCCGCATGCTTCCCCTCAATTTTGTGTGTTACCGCTTTGCCAATATCATGCATAAGAGCTGCTGTCTTGGCAATTCTTTTATCTGCACCAATTTCTTCAGCAATCATTCCAGCCACATGCGCCATTTCAATAGAATGAAGCAACACGTTCTGCCCATAAGACGTCCGGAACTTCAACTCACCGAGCAAATGCACCAATTCTCGTGGAATTCCAACCAGCCCCACTTCGCGTACCGCATCTTCACCAGCACGAACTACTTCCTTCTCAATTTCTTTTTCACCCTTCGCCACCGCTTCTTCGATCGAAGCTGGATTTACACGTCCATCCTTCATCAAACGCTCGAGTGCATATCGTGCCACTTGACGACGAATCGGATCAAACGAAGAAAGCACCACCATCCCCGGCGTATCATCCACCAAAATATCCACGCCGGTTGCTCGTTGCAAAGCCTGAATGTTTCGTCCTTCTTTACCGATAATCCGCCCTTTCATATCGTCATCCGGAAGTTTCAAAGCCGTCACAGTTCTATCGGCTGTCACCTCAGACGACATCCGCTCCATCGCAGTAAGTAGAATTGCCTGCGCAGTTTCATCTACATCGTGTTTTATCTCTTTCTGTTCCTTTGCTACCAAATTTACGAGATCTTGTTTGATATCATTCTCGGTCATCTTCATCAATTTTTCTCTAGCTTCATTTTTAGACAAACCGGCAATTTTTTCTAGTTTTTCATGCTGCTTGTTACGGATATCACGTACTTCATTTTTAAGTTCCTCAAGCTCTTTTTCTTGTGCTGCCAACTTCTCCGTCTTTTTCTCTAACTGATCCAATTTCGAATCTAGCACCCCTTCGCGTTCAGAAAGACGATTTTCTGTCTTTTTCCATTCTCTACGTCGTTCGTTTTCCTCAGCCTGATTTTTCTCAGAAATCTCAGAAGCTTCTTTTCTTGCCGCAAGTACGATCTCCGACGCTTCTCTCTTGGCTTTCCGCACTAGATCATCAGCTTTATCCTTTCCCCCATTTTCATTATGTTTATTGTAAACAAAAACTCCTCCCGCCCCTGCCGCAATACCAATCACGGCGGCAACAATTGGGATTACAATTTCCATTTAGTTCCCTTTCTAATTGTTTTTGTCGATATTTTTCTCTATATCAACGGGTTAACAAATAACATCAAATTAATTAGTTTCCACTATCTATTATACCACAAACAGTCCTAACCAGCAATCCGCATTTCTACGCATCCCGTAGATACATTTCTTACCACCAAATCCACTCCATTGCAAGCTCTTTCCACCCTATGCGTCACCCATCCCGACGAATTTCTCACCACCAAAGAATTAGACAATAAACTCCCCTCTAGATATGCCGATGTTCCATCCGAATTACGATAAACTACACCGTTGCGAACTAACATATCTTCTAAATACCCCATTTTTCCTCCACTTTATTTTTACTTATTTTACTCTCCAAGATTCAAAAAACAAGTACAAAATCACCAAAAACAGGGTATGGAAAATGTAAAAATCACAACATCAAAAAATCTAAACAGCTCATCTAGAGAAGAGACCACGTTTTTTCGCCGACTTGAATTCTTCTAGAAGCTCCTTTTGCTTCTTAGACAGATTTTTTGGCGTTTCAACTAAAACGGTTACAATGTGTGGCCCTCTATCGCCATCTGCACGGAAAGGTACTCCATGTCCAGACAACTTAAACGGCGTACCCGATTGCGTCCCCGCTGGCACTTTCATTGTAATTGGACCATCTACAGTAAGAACTTCCACTTCGCACCCTAGAGCCGCATCCACCATATCAATCTTCTGCTCAGACAGGATAATCATGCCTTCTCTCACCAAAGTCTTGTGTGGTTTTACCCGCACTCGCACATAAAGATCTCCTGGCTCCGTGCCACCTTCCGGCGCCGGCCCACCTTTACCTTTAAGCCGTATAGACATACCATCGTCAATTCCCGCCGGAATTTTTACTTTGAGATCTTTCCCATTATTATCTACTACCTTAGTACAACCGAAAATCGCTTCTTCAAAAGTCAAAACCACCGCCACTTGATAATCCGCCCCCTTACGGGCTCGTCTAGCACCACCCTGAAAACCAAAAATATTTCCAATAATATCATCAAATACCGAGCCACTACCAAAATCAAAGTTAAAGGTCTGACCATTATAATTAAACGCCCCGCCCTGAAATGGATTGCCGCCAGCACCAAATGGCGAACCACCATAGCCGCCAGCGCCACCTACACCGGCATGACCAAACTGATCATACCTCGCCCGCTTTTGTTTGTCCGACAGTACCTCATGCGCTTCATTGATTTCCTTAAATTTTGCTTCTGCAGTTTTATCACCAGGATTACGATCCGGATGATATTTTACCGCCAACTTCCGGTAGGCTTTTTTAATTTCATCATCAGAAGCGTTTTTAGACACTCCTAAAATTTCATAATAATCACGTTTTTCCGCCATATAATATATATTATACCGCTCTAGCACTCAAAATGCAAGAGTGCTAGTTTATTCTCCTGTAAACATTATAGTGTCTCGTCCCGTCCCCCGTCCCCGAATCACTCAGATACACCCCCGAAAAGTTCTCACCTGTTCTATCGCCATAAGAAGCCGAAGCTTGTTTACCATCCCCAAGATACAAATAAATATGTCGACCATTTTCGGTAGTTACCAAAATATCGCCAGGCGAGAGGTCGCTCACATCCGAAGCTTCTACTTGCGTATACATATCCGAATGTTCCCTCATATACGCCTCTTGTACTGCCGGCCCAGTCGCCGGGAAGGATGGATCAGACCCCGAATATCTCATCACCGTAGAAACAAACACATCACAGCTCGCCCCTATCGGCGCGCAATCTTCGCTATTTCTACAAGGCGTAATGTAAGTCCCCACTTCTTTCATCGCCTCAACATACTCCGGTTTTGGATCATCTGCATCGTGCCCATGTCCATCCCAAGAAAGTTTCAAAGCTGTATCTACGATCGACCCACCCTCATCCGTACAATAAGCCGACCCGTACAATGCTTGATATTTTACAAACGAACCAAACACCATCGAAGTCGAACCCTCAGTATAAACCCCATCGCTCGTATATCTACCACCCCACGATGAACTCATCTCAGTACTAGATGGGTCACGCGTTGCATCATACCTATTCATCACATAAGGCGAGCCCTCACCGTTCTGCGCTTCTTCCAAGGTATACCCCATATCCAAAGCTTTCTGAACATATTTAGACGATGCCCCATTAAATCTAAAAAACAATTTCTTTACATTATCCGCATCATTCAAATCCCCTACCGACGAGCTAATCAACTCCGCCGCAATTATAGTTTGTCTTCTAAACTCTTCTTCAGAAACCGCTCCAGGTTCAAACCGATTTTCATTTGTCCCCCCTTTAGTATAAGTATATAATTGATACACACCTTGCCCATTCTCTGGATTATAACGCCGAAGCGCCGTCTCCATACTATGGAACACCGCTAAAACTTGCCACGGAAAACCATATTTTTCCGCCGCTTCCTCATAAATCGCCTGGTTCTCTGCTATCGCAGCAAGCTCCGCCTCACTCCAGACCGACTCACCAGCATAATTTTGATTCCCCCCATCTGTATAGTCACATTCCTCCGAATGGTTCCTCCCCTTATTGTAATGATAAATCCCATTCAGCCCATAATAATACAATGTGTCCTCATCAATCACCTTCGCCGAAGCACTAGCGGAAGGGATTAATAGCAAAAACAGAAAACCAAGATATCTCCATTTCATAACACTATAATAACATAAAAGAAGACACAAGTAAATCTATGAGCCTCTTGGAACAACGGCGATTAGATTTACTTGTATCTTCTTCTACTGCTGTTGCGCCGGATTAGTCGTAATCAGCCCTTCTTCTGTTTCCGATGCAATCACTTGTATATGCACATGATTCTGTCCGGCAAAGAACAATCCTTGCCCCACTGGGAAGTTAGAAAGCCGCCGTTTTTCTTCCTCGGTCAACTTAAATACATCCGATAATACATCCACTGCCGATGCCGATTGTTTGAGTAGCAGCTGAATCGACGAGTTTGCTACGATTGCTCGCCCCATCTTCATTCCCATAAAGTCTTCTACGTCCTGCGTAATCGTCGTCAACCCCAGATAATACTTACGTGCGCGTTTAGCTAGCGAGAACATAAAGTTTGCCGAATCTTCATATTGCATCAATTGCCATGCCTCATCCACGATTAGAAGTCGCTTCTTTTGGTTTGCTCGCACCACGTTCCAAATATGAGACAACACAATATACATCGCCACTGGCCGAAGTTCATCTTCAAGATCCCGAATATTAAACACCACCATTTGATTATTAATATCAATATTACTTTGCTGCGAAAAAATACCCGCGAAGGTTCCTGTCGTATACTTACGTAGCCTCTGCGCCAAAACTGGCCCCGAGCCTTCCATGTGCAGCAAGGTATCATACAAATTCATAATTGTCGGTGGCGTAGACTGATGTGTCAAAGGATCCGAAGTAATCCCCGCTCTAGCATAAGTGTCAATGAGCGCTTGGTCTAGATCAGCTTCTTCATTTGGCGTCAAAGCCGCTTGGCCATTTGCTGCCCCACCTAGCATCAATCTAAACAAACCGTGAAGCGTCACCAAATTTGCACGCAGCGCATCATTTGCATCTTCCGAATCCACCACCTTAGGAAGATCAAACGGATTGATCCTCACATCCGAGTTTAGAGATAGCCTCACATATGAACCGCCTACCGCATCACAAAGCTTTTGATACTCATTTTCTGGGTCGATAATAATAATTTCTGCACCCGTCATCATCGAACGAAGCGCCTCCAATTTCACCGTAAACGATTTACCAGCACCAGACTTTGCAAACACCACCATATTAGCGTTTTCAAGAGAAAATCTATCAAAAATCACCAAGCCATTATTATGCATATTGATACCATAGAGTATTCCTTTGTCTTGCGTCAAATCCGCCGAAGTAAATGGAAAAGAAGTCGAAATCGCTCCCGTATTCATATTTCGCCGAATCTGCAACTGATCTGTACATTGTGGCATAATTGAATTCAGTCCCTGCTCCTGTTGCGAATTTGCCACCTTTGAAAAAATCATTTGTTGCCCAAAAATCGTCTCGATCTTTTGTTGTACAAATTTCAATTCCTCTAGAGAATCCGCCCAAATCGTTACATACAGCCCAAAGCGGAAAAATCTCTCCGCCCCCACCTGCAACTGGTCACGCAGTTCCTCAGTGTCTTCTAGTGCCGCCTGTAACTCCGGATCACGAATCTTGCCTTTTTCTGCGTTCAGATTCATCGACGCTTCAAGCTGAGTCGCCTTAGTTTTGAGGTTTTTCATCACCACCGCCGACTCCACCGGATAAATATACATCGACACGTCAATCACTTCATCAATATTAATAATCGGCGAAATCCAGCCAGTAAATAGAGTCCTAGGATATCCATACACGTAAATCGTCCGCCCATATTTCGTTCCCAACCTAAAATAATCCGAATGTATTTCAATCGCAGAAGGCGAAATCAAATCCCTCAGTGTATTTGTACCCTGCTCAAAAGCTCTCTGGATTTCTGCCATCTCCATCGCTTCGGCCTGGCTTGCAATTTCCGCCGCTGTCAGTTGGTTCTTTTTTCTGCCCATTACTTTTCCCCTTTCTTTACATACATCGTGGCGAGTTTAGAAAAATCCACTAGTGGCTCCCTTACCGCCGTATCCGGATTATTAAAGTTATAATAAAGCTCAGCAAGCTCTTTAGTGTTCAATCTTACCGAATGTATCCCAATCTGGAAGAGCCCCGAAGTCACTGTGTCGACTCGGTTATTTAGCTCCGTCATCGCCTTGTCATAAGTCATTCTATCAATTTTAGTTATTCCCGGATCTTTGTTTTTTGAAAAAGTCTTAAAAAAGTTTTTTGTCTGTTGCAAAGATTTCTCTGCTTCTTCAGAAGTATAATATGGCACAATGATAAAGAAAGATTTGTCCATAATATTCGCTTCTTGCGACAAAATTTCAATAAAGTTAATATAGTCATCCATCAAAACACCAAGGAGCAAATTATCATTATTTCTCCGAATCTCTGTCAACCTATTCAAATATGGGCCGATATCTACTCTCTGACTTCGGATCAAAATCTGCGTCGTAAAGTTCAAAGAATTTAAGAAATTTTGGTACGAATATTCTACGCCTTCTCGCTCCATTTCACTCATAAGATCAAAGTTAATCGACTTACAAGCCACTACCGCACGGAAAGACCCGTCTTTCATAATCACCACATTATCTCTGAGCTCCGAAATGAGCAAAGTCGCCTGCGTAGAGCTCGGATTATCTTTAGTCTGAGGTATCGGCGCCATTTGGTTTGCCATCATCGCTGCCGAGCCAATCCCTTGAGCATTCGCCGGCATTTGCCCTGGCATCACGGTCATCATATTTTGCTGCTGCATCATCGGCTGTTGCATCGGCTGCTGCATCATAGGTTGTTGCATCGGCTGCCCCATAGGTTGCCCTGTATTAGGAAAAATTTGTTGTGGTTGCTGCGGATTCATAATCTAATGTAACGAAACGAATATTTCGCCGTTTTTTTCCTTTCTATTTATTCTATTAGCCTCTTTCGCGATAGTCGCAACAGTAAAATCAGGATTATTTGCTAATTCCATTATACTATTATTTACAGGTTTTGGGGAGGGCTTTTTAGCCGCCGGCTTAACTACTGGCTGTTTCTCCGTCGGCTTGGCCACCGCCTCATCTATCATCGCTTCACGCTCCATTAGATAGTCCATACCTGGCACCGTCACCTTTTGGTCCACTACCTTCTTTACCTCTGGTTTAATCACCGTATCACTATTTTCAATATCTACATCTGGTTTGAGAATCGCATAATTCCTCAAACCTCCTGCCTTTGCAATCTCTCTTGCAATCGGCTGCGGTTGAGGTTGAGTCTTGACCTTTGTCGCAGCTGGCTCGCTCTTTTGTTGTGCCGGAGGTTGCACTGGCTTATTTATAACCTGACTTTCACTACGACTAATCACTTTACCGCCAGTCACCATAGTTGGAGCTTCCGGCATCATCGTGTTTGTACCGCTCCTCGCGATAGCCGCACGCATTTCATTCACCGCAGATTGATGTCGGCTCATCTTATCCTGATCAATTACCCGGTTGATCACTTGCGATTGATAAGTTTCAAACATATCCGGCGTAGCGTTCGCCTCCGCCATCAAATCTTCTCGCATCGGGCTCGCCCCAGCACCTTTGATAGCATACCCCTCAGTATCTACGATATCAGCAAGAAACGACAACCTATGCGTCGCCTCTTCCGAAGTCAAATCTCTAGTCAAATAATCATCTACCTTTTTCGGCGCTGTAATCAGAATCGGATTTTCTTTCTGCCCCGGCATCCACACCCTCGCCCGTGGCTTCAAATAATAGGATACTAACGCCGCAAGATATGTCTCCATTGGCTGATCTTTTTTAAGTGGCAGCGCCAAAGCCAAAAAGAAAAACGCAAATGGCACCGGAATAATCGCCAGCGCCGGGAATATTTGAAAAAGTCCCACCGCCGCCGCAATCAGCCCGCCAGCGATCATCAAATAAACAAACTGCCGAAAACTAAACGGTCCAATTAATTTATCGTCCGCCTCAACATCCTGAGGCACCTTATATTGCGCCATATATATATTATAGCATAAAAACAAAAAACCGCCGAGCCAAAGCTCAGCGATTTTGAGTGGTGAGTATTTATCGAGTCAAAACATTATAAGCTTCAGAGATTTGTTTAAATTTTTCAAGCGCCTCAGGATTACCTACGTTTTCATCAGGATGATATTTTTTAGCTAGTTTCCTATAGGCCTTTTTTATTTGAATGTTACTAGCATCAATTGGCACGCCCAAAATCTTATAGCATTCACTTTTAGCGAAATACTTCCTCTTTCCCGTCTGATGTTTTGATCTCTCTTCTTCAAATATAATTTCTCTTGCCAAATCTTCTAGAATCTTCTCCCATAGTCCATGTTCAAATTTTCCCTTGTTGTCAAAAAGAAAAGACGAATTGTTTGAATGCCAAGAAAATACGCATTTGTTATTATAAAAAACATTATTTTTAATTCCACTATCAAATCGACCATCAAAAATCTCTTCTAATTCAATCTCAAACTCATTTTCATCAATGTCTATTTTATACTGATAGTAATTTCGACTTTTGTACTCACGTTTATGACCCTTTTTAATTGCCACTATAGAAGAATCTAGACAAATTTTACGAGAAAACGTTCGGTTTTCTTTTGCTATTCTTTTACATTCATCAATCTCGGTCTCATAGAGTTCTTTAAATCGTCTAATGTTTTTGCTCTTAGTTTCTGACAACCTTAGAATTAATTTAGTCCATACTCCGTCTACGATTTTCTCTTCAGGCGGTTCCTTATAATCCCGGCATTCAAACACTATCCTACCGCCAAGATACACATACAGCGTCTGGCATATTCGTCCAAGGCCAAGGTACATACTATTATCGTAATAAATCTGCAAATCGCAACCTGTTGGATCCACATATTTCGCAAATACAGATGGGAGTAAATTTGCTACTACATCCCCCCACTGCATCGCCAAATTAACACAGGCAATAAAAAGATCTAGATTCTGCCACATCTTACTCACCTCCTTTTTAATCTACAAAAACCCTTCTGGCCCACCCAGTCTTACGGCTATATTATAACAAATATTTTATATATTGTCAAGGACGCCATCTTGTCGTTATTGTGCATCAGGGTAGTTGTCCGGATCTTGCAATATATCGTCTAATTCTGACTTCAGCTTATAGGCATCCAAGTAGCCACCTTCTCTCTTGCTCTCTCGTTCATAAAACTTTCTAAATTTCCATTCCGCCAAGCTTGCATCACCGCCAAACCATTTTTCAATCAAATCCCTACAAATCTTATAAAATTCTTCCGCGCTTACATCTTCATCTTTTTTATAAACATTTTCCAACTCATCCCTACAACTTTTTCTTGCTGCCGCATCATAGTACCTAAAATTATCATTCGATCCTCCATCGGCATTTGTTTTTTGCGCATCGTCCTTCTTTTGTTCCTTCTTAAGTTTTATGTAATGCTTAACCTCTTTGCTCATCGCTTCCTCGTCATCCAAATTAACCCACCTTCTGAGCCAGTCTTTCGCATTGTTTGCCGCACCAGAACGTCTAGTCCTATAAATCTGTTCTAGCTTACCAGTCTCACCCAAAATCTTTCTCACCTGCTTACCAGCAATTTCCATATCAAGCGCTTTCAGATCTTTCTTTCTCTTAGCTTCTGCCACATCCTTGTCTTCGTCACCATATCTAGTTTGGATTTCTGCCTTCTCCCTCTCATACTCAGACCGTCTCTCATCATACATCTTACGATCTTCCTCAGTCATTTCGTCCTCTGGATCTAAACCATTCAAAAATGTATCTATCAAGTGCATCATCGTTGCATCACGATAATCCGTTCTCATACCAAGAATCTGTCCAGTTGTCTGATCTTTGAAGTAATCATTGGTCTTCCTACGATAGTATCTTTCTACATCATCCATGAAATCTCTTTCACCAATAATATTACCGTCTTTATCTTTTTCAAAACCAATATATTTACTCACTAGTTCATCACTGCCATTCTTTTTAACCTTATCCCATGCCGCCTTAAGCGACTGGTCATAACCTGTCCAGAATTTAACACCACTATTAATCTGTTCGCTACCAGATAGCCACTTCAAGCTCGCTGAAAGGAAAGCAGGTTCAAATGCCGTCTGAATTTCTTCACGTTTCTTCAGCCAACCTTCCACATCCCAAGCCTTATCCACATTTTTAGGGTCAAACCCATAGGCTTGTTTCAGGCTATCATCAAGGTTAGAAAACGCTGTTCTTTCTACATTATCAAGTGAAGTACCCTCGTTGAGTTTAATCATGTCTTTTTTAGCATACATCTTCTCCATCTGCCCAGTCGCAGGATTCAATTCCATATGATAGCCCTTGATATATTCATCATAATCAAAATCCAAATTTTTACGTTCATTTTTATTATAAGCTCGCGCCGTCTCCAGGTTGATATATTTACCAAATCTTCTCAGGAATGGGTCGTTATCTTTCACTTCAAACATCAGGAAGGAAGCCAACGATTGTGATGCGTGTGTACCCAGCTGCAACCCACCACCCACATTCTTATTCAAAATATTATCAAGCTGTTCTTTCACAAGATCTGTATCGCCACGTTGGTTGAGCACTCTAAGCCCTGGAATAATCGCATCAATCTTCTCTGACGCATTCATTCCCTTAGTTAACTCATCTAGCCTATACACTACATCTTTAGTCGGCGGTGCCAAGCTGAGATAACTCTGCATATTCGTCGCCATAATCTTATTTTGCGTCTCATACCCATGCGCCGCGGTCGCTGCTGCATATTGTGCATGGCGAGCATTACCTTCCATAATCTTCGTAAGATTCTGATACCTAGCTCTAGCCTGTGCCTCAGCTATACTTCCTGGCTTGAAGTGCCGCTTGTAGTTCTTGTTCTCAAATTCACGACCAGTCTTCTTATCTCTAATCGTCGCGTGCTCATCATCCATATGATAGTTGATAGCCGCTTCCATCCGTTCATGGAAGCCCTTAGCATTCTCATAGTCAATCATCTCACCACGCGATTGCTCCATCTTGAGAGTATCAAATGCTTCTACGTTAGCCACATCTAGTTCAGCCAATCTCGCCTTTTGCGAAACCGTGCCATTGTTTTTCAAAGCTTCCAGCTGGCCCAAACCTTTATTCATATTGTCTTTGTGCCAAAGCGCTTGTCGCTTATACACGGCATTTCTAGCCTGTGCCTCATACTCTTCCTCAGCCTCACGAGTCGGGACTCCATTCTTGTCATAACCCTTCATCGCAAGGTACGCTACACCTCTGTTCTTTATAGTCTCTAGATGTTCTCTTGTCTCCTCTTCACGAGCCACTTTTCTATTTGACAAAAACTGTTGTAATTTCATCGACGGCGTATAGGCATTTGGCGCAGCCAAATTTTTCGCTCTAGAAAGATCCCTGTGCGATCCTGCCCAACCTCGTACTCCACCCACCATACCAGACGAAAGCGCCGTAAGTTTGGAATTGATTGTGCCGAGTACCGTACCAGACATCTTCATCAAGCTCCAAGAGAAAAACAGTGGGAAAATCTGTACTGCCACCCCAATTAGCGTTGTAAATCCATTTTGCGACGACACGATAATCGCCCATCCCGCCACGCTCGACGCCCCAAAGAGCAGCGAAAAGGCCGGATAAAATATCAACATCTGGAACAATAACTGCCGCCATTTTTTAAACCACTGTTCAGTGTTTGGCAAGATATATGCCACCATCGCAAGCGGCGCTACCATAATGAGAAGCGTCACCACCGCCTGTCGCATTGCAATAGTAATCAACCCAATCACTACCGAAACTAGCGCCCCCAATGCTAGTGGTATCAACATCCAAATCGCCCCAGTCTCAAAAGCCACCGCCGTCCCTGCTACCGTCGCCGCCGTACCTCCAGCGATCGCCGTATACATCTCCGAAAGTTGCACTCCAGACATACCGCCTTCTGCCCCTGTAGTAACCGATGTTTCTATCGTTTCAAACAGTCCTCGAAGCCCATTTCCAAAGATGTTTGACACATCCACCGCTAGAGAACAAATATAAAACGATAAGTTCACCAAAATCGCCGCTATAATCAGCTTTGGTAAAGTCTTTTTGACTCCATAATTTGTAATTCCTACCCCTGTAATTTGCGAGAACACCACCACAAGGAGGAATATGATAAACACGATATTCGTAATCCCTTGGAAATACTTCCAGATCTGATAAATCGGTGAATCATCGCTTTTTTCCACTGGATTCACCACTAAAACCCCCTCTATCTTATCATACAAAAAATCTACCGCCTCAGAGATCTTCCCTGTAGACGGACAGACTAACCAGCCTAGAGAACCCAAGCTGTCTTTACAAGTAGCAGTAGATGTTTCGTAATTAGGCTCTGCGTAGGCATTATTTGCCCCTATAAGACCCGGTACACCACCGAAAAGACTCATAACTAACATTAAAAACGCAAAAACACACCCCAAAAACCTCTTTTTCAACCAGTTTTTTTGGCATATCCTTTTCATCATAACAATAAATGGCCTCTTAAATAGCCTTAGGAGTTATTATAGCACACATAAGCGTTTTTGTCAATAACGAAATAGAGAGAAAAGCACCACAGGACCGGTCAGGATTTTATTTTTCTTTTTTATGTGTTAAAATAAAAATATATGAAAAGCTTTTTCAAAAAAATTTTGATGTTTTGCGGAATTATTTTAGCTATTTCCGCCACTTTTGCCATTGTTACCCCATCTGACACCCATGCTAGAGAATTCCTCGGTATGCCATCATGGGACGACGGGCTCAATCTAGACAGCATGAATAACGAAACCGAGCTCACCAACAACATCGTCAAAATCGCATCAAACATCCTAACCGACATTTCTGTCATCGCCGCTTACCTTGTCGTCGGGTATGTTATCTATGGTGGCTATCTCTATATGTTCTCCTCCGGTGACCCTGGCAAAGCTGCCGCCGGCAAAAAAACCTTGACTCATGCTTTCATCGGTCTTGCCATCTGTATTTCCGCTTACACTATCTTTAGCGCCATCCGTATCGCCTTAATTGGCAACAGTAGCCTCGGAGATTGTAGCGTCACCAGCGAGTGCGTCAGCCCAGAAACTATGATTACCAACCTCATCCAATGGGTCGCTGGCATGGGCGGAGTCGTTGCCGTCGTCTTTGTCGTAGTTGGCGGCTGGGGATATATCACTTCCGCTGGCGATCCAGGCAAGCTTCAAAAAGCCAAGACTACCATCCTCTACGCTCTTATCGGCCTCGCCATCGTTGCACTAGCCGAGATTATCACCGCTTTCGTCTCCACCACCGTCCGAAATGCCAACGAGGGTACTTCTCTTCTAGATAACCAAAATATCGCTATTAATGTCAACAAGGAGACTTATGAAAAAATCTAAAACCATAGCTATCATCGGTTGTATTTTACTCGCCATCGCTACCGTTTTTTTACCATCCGCTAGCATTCATGCCGAAAGCGTCTGCGATCATCTCTCTCCTGACTCAGAAGTCTACAGAGCCAATGGCTGTGGTGGCAGCAGCACTGCCGTAGATCTAGAGAACGCCGTTATCGGCATAGTCAATGGCATAGTCGGTGTACTTAGTCTCGTCGCCGTCATCTTTATCGTCGTTGGCGGTATCCATTTTATGACCGCCGCTGGTGATGCCAGCAAAGTCGAAAAAGCCAAAAAGACCATTCTCTACGCTACTATCGGCCTGATTATCTGCGTTTTAGCCTTTGCCATTGTCAACTTCGTCATTGCAAATATCATAAATAGCTAAAAAACTCTTGTAATCTTTTCAAAAAAGTTATAAAATAGTATTAAATAAAACAAAGGATTATTTATAATGGAAGATATTCTTACTCGTATCGCAGCTAATACGATAAAGATAAACGAAGTCGGCACTAATTACGGTTCCGGTAGTAGCTTGCAAACCACAGTTATAAACATTATTAACGCGGTTGTCGGTGTTCTCGCTCTTGTAGCTGTCATCGTTATCATTATTGGTGGTATCAATTATATGACTTCAGCTGGTGATGCTGGTAAGGTTAAAAAGGCAAAAGACACTATCCTTTACGGCGTGATTGGCCTCGTAGTCTGCGTACTCGCCTTCGCTATCGTCAACTTTGTCATTTCGAATATCATCAAATAATCATTGTTTATGCTGCAAAAAATCGGGCTTTTTAAAAAGCCCGTTTTTTTGCAAAGTCGCATGACACAAACTAAAAAATCAGACTCCAATTGGAGTCTGATTTCTCGTATAACCTAGCTTATTGATTCGCCCACTCTCTATTGAATCGCTATTCGCTTTGGCGCTTCCACCTTTTCCTTCTCAAA